>NZ_CP132343.1:0-657142 GCF_040529065.1 Xanthomonas sacchari
GCCGGTCATGCGCGGACCATAGCACCGGGCATGGGCCTGGCCATGCTGCACCTGCGCGCGGCGGTGGCGCGGCGCGACCCCGGTCCTGCCGGGCAGCGAACGCAGCGCGCTGCCCGACGCGGGCCGCCACCGTCGGCGCCGCAGACAGGCACAGCGTCACGTTCCCCGCACCGGGCCGCGGACACCCAGCCACCCTCCCTTCAGTTCGACCCGGCATCGCCGCTATTCATGCGCCGGCCCCGGGACCAGCGCGATGCGTGCGTCACACGGGCGCAGGCAACCTGCCTGCCCGTCCGCCGTCACCCACCGTCGATCCCTCTTCCTTCCCCCACTCCCCCGATCCCATGCACGTTCTTTCGCATCTGCGCATCGGCCAGCGCCTCGCGCTCGGCTTCCTCACCATCATCGTGCTGATGGTCCTGCTCACCGTGGTCGGCATCCAGCGCGTGCACAGCATCGACCGGCGGCTCACCGCGATCAACGAAGTCAACAGCGTCAAGCAGCGCTACGCGATCAACTTCCGCGGCAGCGTGCACGACCGCGCCATCGCCCTGCGCGACGTGGTGCTGCTGGACGATGCGGCCAGCCGCCAGGCGACCGAACAGACCATCGACAAGCTGGCCGGCGACTATGCGCGCGCCGCGCAGCCGCTCGACGCCCTGCTCGCCGCCTCCACCGACGCCCAGGAAAAGGCAATCCTGCAGCGCATCCAGGGCATCGAGGCGCGCACCATGCCGCTGATCGCGCAGGTGCGGCAGCTGCGCGATGCCGGCGACACCGTGCAGGCGCAGGCGCTGCTGCTGCAGCAGGCGCGCCCGGCGTTCGTCGACTGGCTGGCCAGCATCAACGCCTTCATCGACCTGCAGGAAGCCAAGAACCGCCAGGCCGCCAAGGAGGCGATGGCCACCGCGCGCGGCTTCGCCCTGCTGATGGTCGGCTGCACCGTGCTGGCGCTGCTGCTGGGCACGCTGATCGCCCTGCTGCTCACCCGCCGCGTGGTCCGCCCGCTGCGGCAGGCGCTGGGCCTGGCCGAGCGTATCGGTGCCGGCGACCTGAGCAGCCCGGACACCGCCACCACCCACGACGAAGCCGGGCAGTTGCTGCGCGCCATGCAGCAGATGCAGCGGCGCCTGCACGATGTGATTTCCGCACAGCGCGAGATGGCCGCGCGCCACGACGCCGGCGCCATCAGCTACCGCATGGACGTGCAGCGCTTCCCCGGCGAGTACGGGCGCATGGTCGCCGACACCAATGCGCTGGTCGATGCGCACGTGCAGACCCAGCTGCGCATGACCGAGGTGATGGGCCGCTACGCCATCGGCGACCTCAGCCAGGACATCGCCCAGTACCCCGGCGAGAAGGCCGCGATCACCGCGGCGATGCGGCAGGTCAAGCAGAACCTGCACGCGATCAACCTGCAGATCCACACCCTGGCCGAAGCCGCCTGCGCCGGCAACTTCGCCCACCGCGGCCAGCCGGAGCAGTTCGAGCACGCCTTCCGCACCATGGTCGAGAACCTCGACACCATGATGGCCACCGCCGACGCCAACCTGGCCAAGTTCTCTGATCTGCTGCGCTGCATCGCCGACGGCGACCTCACCGTGCGCATGCGCGGCAACTTCCATGGCGTGTTCGCCGCCATGCGCGACGATGCCAACAGCACCGTGCACCGCCTCACCGATATCGTCGCGCACATCCAGCGCACCACCAACAGCATCGGCTTCGCCGCCGAGGACATCGCCAGCGGCAACCAGGAGCTGGCCAAGCGCAGCGAGCAGCAGGCGGCCAGCCTCGAAGAGACCGCCGCCTCGATGGAGGAACTGACCTCCACCGTGAAGCAGAACGCCGTGCACGCCCAGCGCGCCAACCAGCTGGCGCTGGGCGCGGCCGGCGTGGCCAGCGAAGGGCGCGACGTGGTCGGCCAGGTGGTGGCGACCATGGACGGCATCCAGGCCGCCTCCCGGCGCATCGCCGACATCATCGCGGTGATCGACGGCATCGCCTTCCAGACCAACATCCTCGCCCTCAACGCCGCGGTGGAAGCCGCCCGCGCTGGCGAGCAGGGCAAGGGCTTCGCGGTGGTGGCCGCGGAGGTCGGCACGCTCGCGCACCGTTCGGCCGGCGCGGCCAAGGAGATCAAGACCCTGATCGACGACTCGGTGCAGCGCGTGGCCCACGGCGCCACGCTGGTGCACCAGGCCGGCGCCACCATGGACCAGGTGGTGGCCAGCGTGCAGCACGTCACCGACCTGATGGGCCAGATCTCCGCCGCCTCGCACGAACAGGCCAACGGCATCGCCCAGGTCAACCAGACCATCGCGCGCATGGACGAGACCACCCAGCAGAACGTGGCGCTGGTGGAAGAAGCCAGCACCGCGGCGCGCTCGCTGGAGGAGCAGTCGGCGCAGCTCACCCAGGCGGTGGAAGTGTTCAAGGTCGGCGCCTACGTCTGACCACGCGCGGGCGGCCGCGCCGTCCGCCCAGGTGGCGACGCGCGGTTGGCCGCCCCCAGCGCGTGAACGCCAGGTGTCGGGCGATGCCGGCCATCGCATCGGTTGCCATGGCCGGCGCCGGCGCAAGCGGTACGATGGCGGCCTCCCACGTTCGCCCCCTCCCCGGAACCGCATGAAGGCTGGCCTCCCCGACGCCGCCGCGACGGCATGAGCCGCGCGTCGCACCGCGCGCGCGCCGCGGCCGAGACCCGCAGCGAACGCTGGCAGCGCTGGATCGCCTGGCTGCTCAGCGCGCTGCTGCATGTGCTGATGGCGCTCGCCCTGCTGTACGCGGCCAAGCCCACCATGTCCACCCCGCAGGGCGCTGCCGGCGGCAGCCGGATCCGCGTGGACTTCCTCGGCGACAGCGACAAGCCGGTGAAGCCGCTTCCGCCCAAGCCCAGCCCGCCGCCGGCGTCCGCCGCACCCAAGCGCACGCGGGCCACCACCACCGTGCAATCCACCCTGGTCGCGCAGTCCGACGACCCGGTGCCGCCGCCCGATCGCACCGACACGCCGAAAGCGGCGGACACGCCCGCGCCCGCCCCGATGCCACAGCCGCGTCCGGCACCGCCGGCACCCACCCCACCCGCAGACGCTCCGGCGCCGAGCCCGGCGCAGACCGCCGACAGCAATCCGCCGCCGCCGACCGAGCGGCGCCCGCAGACCTGGACCGGGCGCCCGCCCGGCGCGCTCGACACCGACACCGCGCCGGACAACAGCGGCCTGGCCGCCGGCCCCGGCAGCCGCGGCAACCGCCACGACATGGACGCGGCCCAGCCCAGCCTCGAAGTCGGCGGCTACCTGGTCTATTACGACCTGGGCAGCGAGAGCCAGCTGCGCACCTGGCAGCAACAGGGCATGAAAGAGATGTTCATCCTGCTGCCCGGCACTCAGTACCGCATGGTCTGCCCACTGGAGATCGCGCTCACCCGCGGCTCCGGCAAGTGCCGCGCCCTGCCGCCGGACTCGCCGGAATTGAAGGACATCGGCGATGCCCGCCAGGTCATCACCATGCTGCAGGTCTACCACCAGGGCGAACTGGTCTGGCGCGGACCGGGACCGTATCGCTGAGTTGCTGTGAGTGGGCGATTGATGCGTCCAATTTCACTGCAGTCGGGACTGAAGTCCCTCCCACAAGGAGCGACCACCTGTCAGCAGTCCCGGCAGCACTGACATCGCGAACAAGCAGCTTGCCCCTAGGAGCGGCCTCAGCCGCGACGCCTGAAGCCTCGGGCGTAGCCGACATCACTGCCGTCGGGACTGAAGGACACCTTCAATAATGCGTTATTGCCACGGCTCGGCATGATGTCTTGTCTCGATTGTAGGAGCGGCTTCAGCCGCGACGGGCATTCCCGGTAAAGCCCGTCGCGGCTGAAGCCGCTCCTACCAATGGGCCTGGTCGTTGTTAGAGGTGCCATGAAGTCCCTCCCACAACGAGCTACCCGTCTTCAGCACTGCCGCCAGCGCTAGCTTGAACCAGACACCAAGCGATGCGCGGTCTGTAGGGGCGATTTCAACCGCGACCTTGGCGATGCGAAGCGAAGCCTGCACAGCGCCCCGCGCTCGAAGCAGCCACCACCCCGCGCCCTCACGCCCGCTTTGCATTCGTCGCAGGCGCGGTTGCTAGAGTCTGCCCGCGCTGCCGTGGCCGCCTGTCCCTGCTTTGCATGGACCGCCCGGTTCGGCGTCTTTCCTCCATTGAAGGAGTCTCGACATGCCCTGGAAATCCCCCCTCGCAACGCTCGCCCTCGCCGCCGTCGCCCTGCCCGCGCTGGCCCAGTCCGACCGGCAGGTGGTCGAGGACATGCTGACCCGCTCGGCCAACGTCTGCCCCGGTCACAGCACCGAGCGCACGTCCCCCACGGTGAAGGCCGTGCCGGTGGGCGCGCTGCGGGTGATGCTCGACCGCGGCCTGGTGATGTGCCCCGACCGGCGCCTGGACGCCACCGCCCCGGCCGTGTTCTACGGCAGGCTCGGCGTGTTCGCCTGGAACCCCGAGGTCGCCGCCGGCTCCAGCGTGATCGTCAAGCAGATCGACGCGATGACCCGCAAGGACGAATACCCGTCCGAAACCCTGGTGTGGGACGCCAAGGGGACCGCGCTGAAGCAGCAGACGGTGCCCGCGTTCGAACCCAAGCCCGGCGCTACCGTGCTGTATCAGGTACGTTGAGGCCCTGCAGCTGGTCCGTGCGTGCACGGGCCGGCGATGAAGCCGGTGCGGCCCAATGGGCCCGCCGGCTTTTTTTGTGCCGCATGACGGCCGCATATCGCCGCAGCGCGCCGGCCGTGCTGCCGGCGCAGCGATCGATCTCGCTATCGCGAAAGCAGCCGTGTTGCGCCATGTCGTACAGAGCCAGCGAACTGTCCTGCTCGTGTCCTGCCGCCGTCCAAGCCCTTCTCGACACCGCACGTCGCGCGACAATATCCCCGATTATCTCGCGCCAGTTTCCGATTATAGTTAAAACCAAGATTATTAAATTCTGAAACACCGTGTGCGCGAATCGTAGACAATTGTGGCCACACCGACCTCGCTTGCGCACAACATCCGCATTCGGCCGAATTCGCGCGAAAACCAGCGGATGTTTCATCATTTCCTCAACGTCACTGTGGCGCATCGCACGCCATCGCCTCGACATGTGACCGGATTTTCCTGCACCACATGTCGATTCCTGCGAGCGAATGCCACGCGAATCAATACCGTGGATAAACATTACCTCGTTGTGTCGCAAAAATAATGCAGACGACATAGTAGCGTCTGCGCCCTCCCCCACCCCCGGGCGACCGGGATTCGACACGAGGATGTTTCCATGGCCACACAGCGGAATCGGCTGGCGCTGCGCGCACTTTCCCTCATTGGCATCGCGGGCGCGTCGTTGCCCATCGCCGCCACGGCGGCGCCGGCGCGCGGCACCGTGCTCAACAGCAATGTCCTGACCAGCTATACCCGCCAGGCGATCGGCACGCTGCTGGCCAACGACCAATCTCCCGACCAGGCCAAGTGCGACGTGCGCGTGGCCGAGTTCACCTACGCCACCATCGGCGTCGAGGGCGAACCCACCACCGCCTCGGCCGCGCTGCTGGTGCCGGGCGGCAGCCAATGCCCCGGTCCGTTCCCGCTGGTGAGCTACAGCCAGGGCACCGAGTCTCAGCGCCGCGCCGAGCAGGCCAAGGAGATCCGCGACGCCAAGGGCGACGACACCATGGTCACCCACCTCGCCACCCAGGGCTACGTGGTGGTGAGCAGCGACTACCTCGGCATCGGCCAGTCCACCTACGCGTTCCACCCCTACCTGCACGCCGCGTCCGAGGCCAGTTCCACCATCGATGCGATGCGCGCCGCGCGCCAGGTGCTGCAGCGGCTCAACACCCCGCTGTCGGGCAAGGTCATGCTGACCGGCTACTCGCAGGGCGGGCATGCCGCCATGGCCACCCAGCGCGAGATCGAGGCGCACCTGTCCAACGAGTTCAACCTGGTCGCCAGCGCGCCGATCTCCGGCCCGTACGCGCTCAGCCAGACCTTCCGCGACAGCTGGAGCGGCCGCAACGCTGTAGGCGAAAACACCTTCGGCATCGTGCTGGCCAGCTACGCCATCGTCGGCATGCAGCACACCTACAAGAACATTTATCTGGATCCGTCGCAGGTGTTCCAGGATCCGTGGGCCAAGCAGGTGGAGAAGTTGTTCCCCGGCAACCAGAGCCTGACCGACCTGGTGCTCGGCGACACCCTGCCGGGCGTGGATAAGATCCGCCAGTACTTCCAGCCCGGCTTCTACAAGGACTTCGCCAGCAACGCCAACGACCCGTTCCTGCGTGACCTGGAGCGCAACGACCTGCTCGACTGGGCGCCGCGCACCCCGACCCTGCTGTGCGGCTCGGACAACGACGCCACCGTGCCGCTGAAGAACGCCACCACCGCCATCGCCGCGTTCAAGGCGCGCGGCAGCCACCAGGCGACCGTGCTCGACCTGGGCACTGGCAAGCCCAGCGACAACAGCGCGCTGGAGCATCTTTTCACCCAAGAGGCCTGCACTATCGCCGTGCGCCAGCAACTGTTCGACACGCTTCGCTGAGGTCGCGGCGGACGACAACGCAGGCGCACTCCTCCCCCGGCGCCTGCGATCGTCCGTCCCGCTGGCTGCCACGCCTGGGCGCAGGCGTGGCGGCGTTTTTCTATGTGATGCGAGCGGCGCACGTGCCAGCGTCTCACGGCGAGGTTGGCGGCGGCGATGACGGCGCGTTGTGCGTCGCGACGCCGCGGCGGAGACGCCGACGCTGTGGCCACAACCGACTCAGACATCCGCATGACCGCAGATCGGCGAGGCAATGCCGGCACCTGAGTCGCAGGCCCGCGCATCGTCACGCACGCCCGGCCATCACCCCGCGCCGAGACCGGCGCCACGCGGCAACATCGGCACCTGCTTGCGACGATCCCGCACATCGGCGATCGCCCGGCCCACGCCATACACCGACAACGGCACCACCCAACTCGCCCACAGCAGCAGCGCGATCAAGCCCGGCGACAGCGTCATGCCCAGGCCGATCGTCGACGGCAATGACACCCGGAACACCACCGGCGCCAGCGTCGCCAGATAAGCGCGGACCATCCAGCGCTGATGCCGCAGCACCTGCCCGCGCCAGATCGCCACCAGCCCCACCGATCCGGTCACCAGCCACGCCAGCGCCGTCGCCGCGAACGCCACCCGGATCGACGGTGGCGCCGGCGAGGTCGCGATCAGGCCGACTGCCCCGACCATCGCCACCACCATCCCTGCGAAATACACCCGCCCCACCCAACGATGCAGCCGCGGCCAACGCCGCAACCGCTGCGTCGCGAACTGCAGCGCCCCAAGCAACAGGCCAACCGCCCCGCCACCGAGATGGCACCACAGCCACCCGCGGCGGGTCATGAACATGGCGTATGCAGGTGAATCTAGCGCCGCATACTTCAAGTAAACGTGGCGGACGAACTCGGCCGAAACCGCGGCCAGCGCGAGCCACAACAATGCCCACGCCACGCGCGTCACAGGCCTGCGTCGGCGCAGTTCGACACCCTCGCGTATCGGATCGACCCGCATGTCCGGCTCCCTCGGCTAGTCCGCTCTGGGGATGAAAACGCTAGCATGCCAACTACACTTTTTCTTGAGCTAGCCATGAAGGCAACGAAAGTCCATCTCGCCCTGCTTGCCTTGCTCGTTTCGGGGGTCGCTGGCGCCTCCGAAAGAAGCGACCGTCCCGATTTGTCGCGCCTATTGTCCGATTCTGCGGATTTTTGCGAGAAAACTGGCAGTTTAGACAGGTCGTGCATCGATAGGCTGGACTATTACTTCGGAGTGATTTATGAGATGGACGAAACCGATTTGTCGACCAAGATCGATGAGCGCGCGATATTGGACATCGCGGAACTGCTGAAGAGCGACTACCCAAAGCTGTTCAGAGCGGCACGGATTCTTGGCGCGATGGGAAAGCGGGCAACGGTAGCGTTGCCGAGTTTGCGAGCTGCAGAAGCCGAGGCTGGCGTCGCGAGAGATCTAGACAGCTTGATCGGCAGCGAAGCACTTCAAAAGTCTCTCAGACTTGATGTACAGCGGATAGAAGGCAAGCGTTGACTGCCCATATGCCGTGTGAATCCAGCACTCACCGGGTTCGCCTGCGCTGCCGAACCATCTGCCGCGCCGCATCCAGCAGCCAGTACCCCATGGCTGCCGCCAGGGGAATCTCGATCACCCGCGAAGTGAGCGCGACGAAGCACACCAGCAGCAATACCGGCGCCACGCGCCACACGGGCTGGTGGAATGGATTCAGGTAGTGCCGCTGGAAGCCGCGGACGCACGCGACGATCAGCAAGGCGATGGCCAGTGCCCAGGGGATCGGCCACCAGACCCTGTCGGCTAGCAGCAGGGTCAATGCCGACAGCACAGGAATGCACAGCAGATGCGCCCAGCGCCAACGCCGGACCGCCGTTTCCGGCAGTGCCTGCCAATGACAGAACTCGACGGCGACCGCACAGGCGACGACGATGGCGCTCAGGCTCATCCATGCCACCGCGGCTTGTCGCAGCACATCCCACACGGTGGAGGCATTGCGAAGGGCCACGATCGGCACGACGAACAGCGAAAGAATCGCGGTGACCAGCAGACAGCGCGCGGCGTAGACCAGGACACGGTCCAGGCTGAGCCGGGTCGGATCGGCGGCGGCCTGCCAGAACACCCGGTTGCGCTCACCGATGGGCGGCACCGATGTGCCGTCCGGCACGCGCTGCAGAGTGTCCAACAGGTCGCGCATGCGGTCCGCCTCACCGATGGGCATGGCATTGAACAGCGCGCTGCGCCATGCGAACGGAGGCGCGAGCTGGGCGAGGTCCTTACGCAGCCGCCAGGCCGGGACCTCGGCCTGGCCCTGCGCACTCAAGGTATCGGCCAACACCTCCAGCGAATCGGGGCGCAGTTCCCAGGCATGGTTGGCGTCATGACGCGCATCTTCCAGGCGCATCGGATCCACGTCGCCGCCGAGCGTATCCCACTCGAAGAAACGCTGCAGTATTTCGAAGCGGGCGGCCTCGATGGGTCGGGATTCCTGGTCCAACACCCCGAACAGCGCCTGGCCCACGCGCATCTTGTCCTGCAACGACCACATCACCGGATGTTGCTCAAGCCAATGTTGCAGGGCCGGTGCCGTGCCCTCGATGGCATGGGCGACGATCTCGCGCGCCACCGCTTGCGGATCGCAGGGCGGCTGACGGCGTGGTAGCGACACCGGCTGTGGCATCTCACGCGGCTCCTGCGTGCGCGCTATTGCCGGTGGCCGCGGCATGTCGCCCAGCGGCTTGCGGGGCGGTGGTGCCTGTTCCAGCGCCGCTGGTTCGTCGGTCGCCACGCCAGCGTCGCGCGGTTTCGCGCCACTGGATCGACGGCACCACGCCAGGGCCTGTTGGTAGGCCTCGTACAGCACCTGGAACCCCGCCGGATCGGTATCCGGCCGATGCTGCTTCAACAGGCGGGCGTAGGCACGCTTGATGCTGACTTCATCCGCGTCCAGCGCTACGCCGAGCCGCTCCAGCGCGGCGCGTTGCCCAGGACTCACGCGTCACCCCATGGGCGCCCGACAGCGCGATGAAGCGCCACTGTGTCTCGCCAGCGGCCACGATGCCCTGTGTTGTGTTGCATCGCCATGCCCCCCGCCTGGCTACTGGATGCGTTTAGTTGCGCATGCTGTCATAGCGTCGGCGTCACATCCAGGGTCACGCGCCTCCTCGTCCCCCTGCTGCAGGCTGGGCGCCCTGCCTGCCGCCTTCTCTCTGGCGCGCCGGCAAGACAAGGGAGCGAGTGCGCCGTCGGAAACCGCCCCTCTCCGATTCTTGACCTCCCATACATCCAACCCATCGCATCCTCGCCTCGATTCCAACACCGGAGGCGGGGACATGACGAAGTGGATGGGGGCGGCGCTGGCCGCGGCGATGCTGGTGACCGGTTGCGCCCGGGTGGAGGGCGAGAAGTTCGTCGGCCACTGGGTCAACGTGGAGTCGAAGGACGACACGATCGACATCGAGCGCAACGGGGAGTCGTTCATGGTGCGCAACACCACCCCGCGCTTCTTCACCCGCAAGCCCAAGACCGAGAGCTACCCGGCCATCTACAAGGACGGCGTGCTGCAGGTGACCAACGACGGCGAGACGGTGAACTTCGCCATCGACGAGGCCGATGGGCACCTCAACACCGGCAGCGACGAGTACCAGCGGGTTCCCGCCAAGTAACGTCACCGGTGTGCGTCGTCTCGGATGACGCTACGCCCACTATGAGATCCCTGCTGCGTGCCGCACCGGCGCGACGCGCAGCGTGGTCTCGCTTCGACTCGGTGCGGTGTCTGCCACACGCGAGTACGGATAGTTGAGGTCTTGCCGGATTGCGGATGGGCCTTTCGCATCGCACTGGCAGCAGCACCTGCCTGCGCCCGCGGAATCCACTTGCTACGCGCGCGGTGTATGCGCCGCAATGCCGTCGACGAACAACCCGATCAGATGCGCGATCCGCGTTTTCGGCGAGCCGAGTTGCTCGGTGGCCAGCGAGGTCGCGGTGGCGACGACGACCAGATCGTCGAACGAGACGTCGCGCCGGACGACGCCGCTCTTCTGCGCGCGCCGCAACAGCTGCTGCCCTTCCTTGCTGACGGCTTCGCACCCGGGCGTGCCGCTCTGCAGCACCGCGCCGAGCGAGGCGGCCAGCCCGCGATAGACGCTGGTGTGCAGCGCCAGGTCCTCGAGATACGCACGCAACGCGGCCAACGCATCGAGCGTGCTGGCGCGCGCGTGGCTGGTCGCGGCCAGCGACAGGAAGCGGCCGCTGTAGGCCGCGGCAAACAAGGACTCGCGCGTGGGGAAGCGCCGATAGAGCGTGCCGATGCCCACGCCGGCGCGCTTGGCGACGTCTTCCATCGACGCTTCAGCACCGCGCTCCAGGAACACCTCCTCGGCCGCGGCGAGCAGGCGCTCGCGGTTTCGCTGGGCATCGGCGCGCAGGGGAGTGTCGGCGGTCAACGGGGTATTTCCGATGTGGCTTGTGGAAACGGAGGCTACCTCCGTATAGTAAGTGGAGCAATCCTCCACTTATCAAGGGAAGCGAGATGGACAAGCGATTCGAGGGGAAGGTGGTCGCGATCACCGGTGGCACGGACGGCATCGGACTGGTGACGGCGAAGGCGTTTTCGAAGGAAGGTGCGCAGGTCTACATCACGGGGCGGCGGCAGGACCGGCTGGACGCCGCCGTGGCGGAGATCGGTGGTGGCACAGTGGGCGTGCAGGGCGATGTCGGCGTTCCCGAGGACATGGATCGGCTCTATGCGCGCATCCAGCAGGACCATGGCCGGCTGGACGTCGTCTTCGCCAACGCGGGCGTTTCCGAGTCGGCGGCGCTGGGCGAGATCGACATCGCGCACCTGGAGCGCCTGCTGGCGACCAACATCAAGGGCACGGTCTTCACCGTGCAGAAGGCGCTGCCGCTGATGACCACCGGCGGCGCGGTGATCCTGGCCGGCTCGGTGGCCGGCAGCAAGGGCATCGGCGCACTCTCGGTGTACAGCGCGACGAAGGCAGCGATCCGCTCCTTCGCGCGTACCTGGACCACCGATCTCAAGCACCGCGGCATCCGGGTGAACGTGGTGTCGCCCGGCATGGTCCACACACCGGCCATGCAGACCTACCTGGAAGCGAATGCAGATGCCGAAGCGGCGTTCAAGCAGATGATCCCGTTCGGGCGGCTGGGCGACGCGGAAGAGATTGCGGAGGCGGTGTTGTTCCTGGCCTCGGACGCATCCACTTTCATCGCCGGGCACGAACTGTTCGTCGATGGCGGGGTCATGGCCATCTAGCCTGCCTGGGAGCCCGTGGCGGCCAGCACGATCCGGCCGCCTGGTGGCTACCGCTATGGTTCGCGAAACGCGTCCCGCCACTGCGGGAACACGGGCCGGTAGTCCACCGCCCATTTCCTGCCGCCAAGTGCGATCGCGCCCTTCTTCTTGCGACGTGCGAGGAAGGCGATCAGTGCCGACTCTTGCGTGCCCGGCAGGAAGATCGAATAGTCATCGCCACGCTTCAGCGTGGTGGGATCCTCCAGGTCTGGCCAACTGGCCGGCCAGACGATGGAGGCGTCGGGCGCATAGCTGTAATCCCAGAACATGACCTCCAGTCGATCGGGGATCCACTTGGTGGCGCTCGCCACGTGGAAGTCGGCGAGATACCGATGCAGGCCGGCGATGTTGGCCGGCAACACGTCGGGCTGCTTCTCGCCTGCGAGGCGCAAGGCGACGCCCGCGGTGGCATGGCCAAGGCCGTGCACCTCGGTCACGAGCTTGCGTCCGTCCACATCCAGGAACAGATGCGACGTGGGTTGATCTGTCCAATTGGGTCGCAGGTCGATCTTCTTCGGAACCGGTTCCGCGATGAAGCCACGCAGCGTGGCCTCGACGTCGTCCAACTGCGCCGGGCTCAAACGTGCGGTCATGTGGGTGTACGCGCCCGCGTTGGTCTTCTCGACGAAGATGACGCGGCCATCGTCGTAGAGCGCGAACCACGGTGTGTCCGCGCCAATGACCATCGCCCACGGATCGGTGATGAGCAGGACGGCGACCGGACGGGCACTGGCGGGTGCCTGGGTCGCCTCGCCGGCAACGCCAGCGAATGACGCAAGCAAGGCGACGAGCGCGAAGACGATCCTGAGCATGCGGGCCGGACACGAGAAGGTGGCCGGATCATCGCATGGCGCACCGATGGCTAGAACAGCGACCCCTGTATCGGCGCTGCGGCCGGCGAGGCCGCTTCCGACGACGCCGCGATGCGCTCCCCACCCAACCGCCACGCCAGCCCCGAGATGCGCGCCGCGTGCCGGGCCAGGGCGGCGCGCAGCACTGGTTCGCTGGCGGCGATGTGCAGCGCGCGGCGGGCGCGGGTAATGCCGGTGTAGACCAGTTCGCGGCTGAGCACGCGGGCGTCGCGCGCCGGCAACTGCAGCCAGACTTCGTCGAACTCGCTGCCCTGGGCCTTGTGCACGGTCATGGCGAAGGCGCTCTCGTGCGCGGGCAGCGCGGCCGGGTGGAAGCCGCGGGCCTGGCCGTCGCCGGCGCCGTCGAACCAGGCGACCAGGGTGCCTTGCGCGTCGCGCAAGCAAATGCCGACATCGCCGTTGAACAGGCCGTGGCGGTAGCTGTTCTCGGTGATCAGCAGCAGGCGGCCGTTGAACCAGGGCGAGGCGGCGCCGAGGCGGCGTGCGCCGCTGGCGGTCTCGGCCAGCAGTTGTTCGATGCGCGCGTTGAGCCCGCGCGCGCCCTGCGGGCCGGCGCGCACAGCGGTGAGCAGGCGCAGGCGCGCGGCGGCGCGCAGGGCCTGCGCCGGATCGTCGGTGTCGCCGAGCGCGCGCCAGTGCGCGAGCAGGGCGTCGCCGCCGGCAGCAAGCGCGTCGTCGACGCCGTCATGGAAGTGCACGCCGGCGAGCTGGCCGTCGCGCAGCAGGCGCAGGGCGCCGTCGGCATCGCCGCTGCGCACCGCGTCGGCCAGCGGCGCCAGGGCGAAGTCCTGGGCCTGGCGGTAGCCGCGCAGCAGGTGCACGCGGTGCCCGGCCAAGCCGCCGTGGTCGTGCGCGACCGCGCTGTGGCCGAGCAGCGGCTGCAGCGCCTGGGCGTCGTCGGGCTGCAGCGCGTCGCCGGGGCCGGCGGCCTGCAGGATCGCGGCGAGCACATCGCCGGCCTCCACCGAGGGCAACTGGTCGGCGTCGCCGAGCAGGATCAGTTGCGCGCCGTCGGCCACGGCGTCGACCAGCTTGCACATCAGCGGCAGGTCGACCATGGAGGCTTCGTCGATCACGATCAGGTCGAACGGCAGCGGGTTGTCGGCGTCGTGGCGGAAGCGAGGCTGGTCGGGGATGACGCCGAGCAGGCGATGCAGGGTGCTGGCGCCGGCCGGCAGGGCGTCGGCCAGGGTGGGGTCGACGCCGTCGACGAGTGCGCGCGCCACCGCGGCGCGCAGGCTCTCGGCCATGCGCTCGGCGGCGCGGCCGGTGGGCGCGGCCAGGGCGATGCGCGGCGGCGGCAGGCCGGCGCCGCGGGCCTGGGCGATGCGCAGCAGCAGCAGGCGGGCGATGGTGGTGGTCTTGCCGGTGCCGGGACCGCCGGTGACCAGCAGCAGGGCGCGGCGCAGGGCGAGGGCGGCGGCTTGGGCTTGGCGATCGGATTGGGGATCGCTGGCGGTCGTACCCTCACCCGCCCTGCGGGCACCCTCTCCCGGGGGGAGAGGGAAGAGCTGGGCGAACAGGGGCGCGAGGGCGGCGAGGTCGCTGTGCGGCAGCGGCTGCGCGGCGAGGCGGCGCAGGCCCAGGGCCAGGCGTCGCTCGTACTCGCGGTAGCGGCGCAGGTAGAGCAGGCCGTGTTCGAGTACGAGTGGGCAGTCGGGGCTGGCCGGGTCTTCGGCGGCGGGTTGTGCGACCCAGCGCGAGGCGGCCAGGGCGCGAGTCCAGTCGTCTGCGGTGGGCAGCGCGGGGGCGACGCCGTCGCGGGTGTCGAGCAGGAGGCTGGCGCGTGCCGGGTCGAGGCCGGCGTGGCCGCTGGCCACCGCCAGCGAGGCCAGGGCGGCGCCGGCCAGGACCGGGTCGGGGGTGTCCGGGTCGAGGCGGCTCAGGCTGTGCGCGAAGGCGTGGTCCAGCGTGCGCAGGGTGCCGGTGCGGTAGAGGGTGGATAAGAGGTGGGTGGGTTGGCTCACGGGGTGGGGGCTCCGTGAGCGGGCGGACCCTCACCCCAACCCCTCTCTCCCACGGGGACTTCCTGCGGTCGCCGGGGAAAGAGGGGCTTAAGCGTGCGCGGGGCGACAGTGCGGTGGCGGGCGGGCATGAGGTAGGTGGGTTGGCTCACGGGGTGACTCCGTGGGCGGACGGACCCTCACCCCAACCCCTCTCCCGGGGGGAGAGGGGCTCGGCTGGGGCGCCGGCGAAGAGGGCGTCGACGCCTTCGATCAGGTCTGGGTCGAAGCGCCAGGCGTGCACGCCTGGCGACGGGTCGCGTGCGGCATCCAGGCCGCGGCAGAACAGGTAGCGCACGCCGCCGAAGTCGCGGGCGTAGTCGTAGGCACCGCCCAGGCGGAAGCGCAGCCAGCGGTGCAGGGCCACGGTGTAGATCAGCGCCTGCAAGGTGTATTCGCTGTGCGCCATCGCCCGCGCCAGCGTGTCGGGGTCGTAGGCCGGCAGGCGGTTGGACTTGTAGTCGAGCACGTACCAACGGCCGTTGTGCTGGTACGTGAGGTCGATCAGGCCGGTCATCAGCCCCTCCAGGCGTTGTCGCGTGCCGAACGCCTGGCGCTCGCCGGCCACGCCGAAGCGGTGTAGCAGCGCCAGCAACGCGTCCACGCGCGTCGGGCGCATGGCGAAGTGGAATTCCATTTCGTTGCGCCGCTGCTCCTCCGGCACCGCGGCCAGGCAGGTGCCCTCCGGCAGCGCCACGGTGAGGGTGTTGCCGACCAAGGCGGTGAGCATGGCGGTGCCGTCTTCCAGCTCGTCCTCAGCATAGCCGCCGCGCTGCAGGGCTTCGACGATGGCGGTGGCCTGCCCGGCCGGCGCCGGCTGGCCTGGCTGCCAGCTACGCCATGCGGCGAAGTCGCAGCGCTCGAACACGTCGTGCATGGCCACGCCGAAACGGTTGCCGACGAAGCGGCGGTCGACCATGTCCACCTCCACCGCGGCGCTGACCGGCTCGCTGGCGGCGGGTTCGTCGCTGCCGCCGCTGCTGGGCACGGTGGCGCTGGCCATCGGGTCGCTGCCGGCGTCGGCATTGGCGAGCTGGGTGAAGCTGTACACCCACCACTCCGGCAGCACGCGCCGCTGCGGCACGCGCGCCGGCGGCACCGGCGGCGCCGGCTCGGGCGGCAGGCGCGGCAACTGCGCCGGCGGCGGGGTGCTGTCGATGGTGATGGCACCGGGAGCAGCGGCGGCCTGCAAGGCGTCGAGGTCACGCAGCATCGGCGCCAGCGGCGTCCGCTCGTGCTGCGGAAACGCGCCGGTGGCGATCCACAGCGCATGTTCGGCGCGGGTCAGGCCGACGTAGAGCAGGCGTGCGTCCTCGGCGTCTTGCGCTTCCCTCCATTCGTCCAACACCGCTTTCCATTCGGTGGAATCGGGCTGATCGGGCGGCCAGTGCAAACAACGCTTGCCGTCCCGGTGAATCACCACGCGCTTTCCCGGCTTTTGTTCGGGCGATTTCCGACCTATGCCGACATACGGCAGGAACACCAGCGGATACTCCAGGCCCTTGCTCTTGTGCAGGGTAACGATCTGTACGCGGCGCGCATCCGATTCCAACCGCAGTTGCTGCGCTTCGTCGCTGTCGTCGGCATTGGCGATGCGCCGCGCCAGCCAGTCGACCAGGCCATGCGGGCCGAGCGCGCGGGTGTCGGCTTCCTGCAGCAGTTCGGCCAGTTGCAGGTAATTGGTGAGGCGGCGCTCGCCGTCGACCAGCGCCAGCAGGCGTTGCCCGTGCGCGGCACCGAGGTCGCCGATCAGGGCCAGCGGGCCGCCGCGCTGCCAGCGCTCGCGCCAGTCCAGTGCCTGTTGCTGCCAGCGGCGGTGGCGCTCGCCGTCGTGGTCGAGCGCGGCGATGGCGGCGGCGTCCTCGCCGATCAGCACGGTGGCGAGTGCGGCGCGCAGGCGACCGTCGTCGCCGGGATCGAGCAGCGCCTGCAGCAGCGCCAGCAGTTCCAGCGCCTCCTCGGTGGCGAACAGGCTGCGACGGCCGGCGGCGACCGCAGGAATGCCAGCCGCGGCCAGCGCCTGTTGGATGCGCGTGGCCTCGCCGTGGCTGCGCACCAGCACGGCGATGTCGCCGGCCTGCACGGGGCGGCCGAGCAACGTGGCGTTTCCGTCGCGCGCATCGGCCAGCCAGCCGCGGATCGCCGCGACGCAGGCGGCGGTGCACAGCTCGCGGGCGCGGCCGGCGCTCCACGGCTTGGACTTGCCTGGCCCCTTGGCGGTGGCCGGTGGCGGCGGTGGTTCCGGCGCGCGCCACACGGTCAGCGCCGGGGCCGGTGCGCCATTGCGCTGCAGGTCGGCATCGACGCGCTTGCTGCCCGGCTGCACCGGGTGGAAGGCGATGCCGTCGGTGAGAAACGCATCGGCGTAGCCGGCCTGCGTGTACAGCGCGTCGATCGCCGCCAGCAGCGCGGGGCGCGAGCGGAAGTTGTGCGCCAGCGGCGGCGCGCGTTC
The DNA here is from genome assembly GCF_040529065.1 of Xanthomonas sacchari. Lineage (NCBI taxonomy): Bacteria > Pseudomonadati > Pseudomonadota > Gammaproteobacteria > Lysobacterales > Lysobacteraceae > Xanthomonas > Xanthomonas sacchari. The sequence goes on from NZ_CP132343.1 coordinate 17,222, forward strand.
GGCGTCCGCGGCGGCGGCCAGGTAGGTGCGCACGTCGCCGCCGCGGAAGCCGTAGATGGCCTGCTTGGGATCGCCGATCAAGGCGAGCAGCGGCGGCGTGTCGTCCGCTGTGGACAGCGATGGCGCGATCGCCGCGCCGTCCTGCGCCGCAGCGGGATTGGCCGTGTCCGGGGCGAACACCTTGCGGAAGATCGTCCACTGGCGATCGTCGGTGTCCTGGAATTCGTCCACCAGGGCCACCGCGTACTGCGCGCGCAGCCGCTGCGCCAAGGCGGCGCCGTGCGGGCCTTCCAGCGCGCGCGCCACGCCCTCGACCAGGTCGTCGTAGGTCTGCACGCGGCGCTGGCGCTTGAGATAGGCCAGCCGCTCCGCCGCGTCGGCGCGCAATGCGTGCAGCAGGCGGATGCGACGTTTTTCTCGCCAACGACGAACCTGTGCATCAGCCTGTTGCCACGCATCCAATGACGTAAACAACGGTGAGGACGGCACGCGATCCTGCATTCCGTCCTTGCAGAACTCCCGTAAGCGCGACGGCAAAAGTTTGTCGAGATGGCTACGTTCATCGAACACCCAATTCGCTTCTGCACGGCCTTTCCACAGTTGCTCGAATGCCTTGTCGAAACTTGGGCGACGCGCACGACGTCCGTCGAATACCTTGTTGTCAAAAGCGGAAGCGATGGCGTCGTAAGCCTGGTCCCCGTGCGCGCTCAGTGCGACGACCAACTCACGTGCGGCCGAGTCACATACGGCCGATGGATCGGGTGCAAGAGCCGGCGCGGCCGGCAGCAAGGTCGGATGCCGCACCAGTTCGCGCAGATCGGTGGCCATGCCGTCCGGTCCGCCCGGCCACAGCGCCACCAGGTCCTCGGCCATCGCCGGATCGGCGGCGCGTTGCCGCCACAGGTCGGCGGCGACGTCGCGCAGCAGTTCGCGGTCGTCGGTGAGCAGTTGCGGCGCGGCGAAGGCCTGGCCGCTCTCCAGCGCGTGCTCGCGTAGCACGCGCGCGCAGAAGCCGTGGATGGTGAAGATGGCGGCGAGGTCGATGTCCTCGGCAGCCTGCTGCAGGTGGCGGCGCAGGGCGGTGGGAGTTTCGGTGCTGGCGGCCAGGTGCGCGGTGAGGATGGCGCGGGTGAGGGCGACGTCCGGGGGGTCTTGTTGCGGGGTTGGGCGCGATGGGGCGGTCGCGATATCGGTCGCGGCTGAAGCCGCTCCTACGAGGCTTCCATTGGCGTCCGGTACCAGCGTCGCCGCCAGCGCCAGGCGCTCGCGGATACGCCGGCGCAGTTCCTGGGTGGCGGCCTCGGTGAAGGTAACGGCGAGGAGTTGGCCCAGGCGCAAGCCGCGTTCGACCACCAGGCGGGTGAACAAGGTGGCCAGGGTGAAGGTCTTGCCGGTGCCGGCGCTGGCCTCGATCAGGCGCACGCCGTGCAGCGGCAACTGCAGATAGGGGTCGCGGTCGGGTGCGGCGCTCATTCGGCGTCTTCCTGGGTGCCGCGCCAGCGCTGCCAGCTCTCGCTCAGCCGCTCGGGATCGAGTGCGGGGCCGGCGTCGCCCTGTTCGAGCAGGCCGAACACGCGCTGGCTGGTGGCGGCGAACTCGGCGAAGCGCTGCGCATCGGCGAACGGGTCGCGGCCGCGGCCGACCAGGCGCAGTTCGGGGCTGTCCGCCTCGCTCCAGCCGAAGCTGGCCTGCCATTGCGCGGCAGCGTCCTTGATCGCCTTGTCGAGATCGCCGGCGCGCGCGGCCTGGTAGTACTTCCAACTGCTGTACGGCGCGAACGCCAGCGGCGCCTGCCGGCCATGCTGGTACAGCTGCAGCAGTTCGCCCAGCGCTTGCTGCGCCTGGGCGGCGGGCAGCGGCTCGCGGTCCATCGGATGCGGGCCGAGGCTGTCGTCGTGGTCGAAGAAACGCACGTAGGGCGCGCGTTCTCCGGCGGCGCGCAGCAGCAACCATTCCAGCCCGTGGCGGATCGCGCTGCGCCCGCTCAAGGCGCCCACCTGCACGCGCGCCACGCCAGACGCATACCAACCCGGCAGGCGGCCGTGCAGCGCGGTGCCGTCGAGGTCCACCTGCAGCCGCGGCGCCAGCGGCGCGTCGTCGCCGCCACGCCACTGCCGGAACGCCTCGGCGTACGGGCGCAACTGGCGCACGCGCTCGTCGAGCTGGCGCCGGCCCAGCGGCCCGGACGGCAGCAACGCGCGGGCGCGCAGGCGTTCGTACAGGGCCTCGGTGTCCTCGCGCAGCACCGCCTCGAACACCTGCTGCTGCAGGCCGTACTGATCGAGCCCGCGGCTGGGCGCCAGCAGCGGTTCCAGGTCGCTGTCAGCCTGCGCCGGATCGGGCAGGCGCAGGCCCAGGCGCTGACGCAGGAACTGCCCGGCCGGATCGACCAGCAGCCGGCGCAGGTCGTCGATGGAGAGTTGCGCCGGCAGCGCGTCGTCGGCCACGGCCGGCAGCGCGTCGATCCACGGCGCCAGCGGCTGGCGCTGGCCGACCAGGCTGTCCACCGCCGGCCGCCACTGCCGTCGGTAGCTGAAACGGCGCGGGTCGGCATCCTCGGCACCGGTGGCGCCGAACGCGGCGGCGGCGAACGGCTGCAACGGATGCCGCACCACCAGTGCCGCGGCCGCGGCCGGGTCGGCGTGGTACTGGGCGGCACAGGCCAGCAGTTCGCCGACCAGCGGCGAGGGTTCGCGCACGCTGCCGTCGCGCGCGTCGGCGCCCAGGTAGCTGAGGTAGAACACCTCCTGCGCCGAGGCGAACAGCTGCAGGAACAGGAAGCGATCGTCCTCGCGCGTCGAGCGGTCGCCGTGGCGGCGGCGCGTGGTGCCCAGTTCGGCGGTGAGGCGGTTGAGCCCGGCGGCCGGATCGCGGCGCGGGAAGTCGCCATCGTTCATGCCCAGCAGGCAGATGACCCGGAACGGCAGCAGCCGCATTGGCACCATGCGGCCGAAGCTGATGCCGCCGGTGAGCAGCGGCGCGCGCGTGTCCGATTCGCCCAGCACCGCGGCGAAGTGCGCACGCACCACCTCGGCCGGTACCGCCTCGGTGTAGTCGGCGCGGGAGGCATCGCGCGCGAACTGGTCGATCAGCGCGCGCAACCGCTCCAGCGCGCGCTGCTGCCGCGGTGCCGACGGACTCTGCGGCAGCAGCGCCTCGAGCAGGCCCAGCAGCACTTCGCGCCACTGCGCCGGCGGCATCGGCTCGGCCAGCGCGGCCTGGTGGCGATCGAGCACGCGCAGCAGGCGCAGCAGCGTGTCCAGCGCCGCCAGCGCGCTGCCTTCCAGCTGCGGCCACGGCGCCACGCCGTCGATGTCGTCCTCGGCGCCGCTGGCGTGGCCGAGCAGCAGGCGGTCCAGGGCGAAGCGCCAGGTGTAGGCGTCGTCGGCCGGCGCCTGGTGGCGTTGCCGGTGCGCCGCGTCCAGGCCCCAGCGCGCGCCGGCGGCGTGCAGCCAGGCGCGCAGACGCTCCAGCCCGGCCTCGTCCAGGCCAGCGGCCTCGGCGATCGGCGCGCTGGCGAGCAGATCCAGGATCTCGTGCAGGCCGAAGCGCGCGATCGGCAGGCCGAGCAGCGCCAGGAACACTTCGGCCAGGGGCTCGCTGGCCAGCGGGCTGGCGTCGGCCAGCGCATAGGGCAAGGCGTCGTCGCCGGCGTGGCCGCCGAACACCGCGTCCAGGTACGGCACGTAGGGGTCGATGTCCGGCGACAGCACCGCGATCTCGCGCGGCTGCAGCGGCGGCTCGAAGCGCGGGTCGTCCAGCAGCGCACGCAGTTGGTCGTGCAGCACCTGCAGTTCGCGCAGGCGGGTGTGGCAGGCGTGCACCTGCAGGCTGGGATCGTGCGGATCCACCGCGGCCAGCGGCGCCGGCCGCGCCGGCGCACGGCGATGGAACAGATCGCTCTGCATGCGCCGCAGCAGGCTGTCGCCGAGGCCGCCATCGGCCAGCGCGCGCCGGCCCGACTCCAGCGGATCGGCATAGACCGCGATCTCGGCCAGCGGATGCACCACCTCGTAGTCGCCGATCAGCGCCATGAAATCGCGCCCGGCCGCGCCCCAGGCCTGCAGCAGCGGGTTCTCCTGCACGTGGTCGGAGAACAGGTCCACCGCCCCACCCTCGCGGCGGCGCTGCCACAGCGTCTGCAGATCGCCCCAGTATCCCTGCGCCGGGGTCGGCAGGTAGAAGTGCAGCGTGCCGGCGCGCGCCTGCGTGGCCAGCACGCGCAGCACGTCGGGGGAGATGTTGAGCACGGCGAAGGCGAACAGGCGCCGCGGCAGGCCCTGCGGTAATGGGCCATCGGGACGCGCGTAGCGGTCCAGGTATTGGCCGATGCGCCGCGCGCGATAGGCGCGGCCGCTGGCGATGCGCCGCCACAGCCGCGCCTGTGGATCGTTCGGGTCGGCGCCACTTTCCCAGCGCAGCAGCCAGTCGCGGCGCCAGGCCTGGTACTTCTCGAACACGTTGCTCAGCTCGCCGGCCAGGCTCCACGGCTTGAGCGCATCGCCGTCGGCCAGATAGCCGGCCAGCGGCGCCAGCGCCGCGTCGCTGCCCAGGTCGCCCTGCAGCGCCGCGTACAGGCGCCAGTGCATGGTCGCCATGTCCAGGTCATCGGCCGCCGCACCGAGATTGCGCTCCAGCGCGCGCGCGACGAATTCGCCGGGGGTCAGGAATTCCAGGTTCGCCGCCACCCCGTGCACCGCGGCCAGGGTGGATTGCAGCCAACGCCGCATCGCCACCTGCGGGATCAGCACCACCTCCGGCGCCAGCAAGGGCTGCCCCGGCGGCGGCCGGCGCAGTTCTTCGGCGAGCAGGGCGGCCAGGGTATCCAGCGCGTTGGACGGATACAGCCGGAAATCGGGCGCGGACGGGGCAGGCATGTGCCGGGCATTGTGCCGGATGCGGGCAGGTGGTGCTTTCGGGCGCAGCTTCGTGTGCCCAAACATCGCGGGTCGCTTCGCGTCGTACCCTCACCCCAACCCCTCTCCCGGTGGGAGAGGGGCTAGCTATTCCCTTCTCCCCTCGGGACCACGGCCCCCTTTTTGGGGGAAGGTGGCCCGCAGGGCCGGATGAGGGTACGTGCGCAGCCTCGTGCACCCAAACATCGCGCGTCGCTTCGCGTCGGACCCTCACCCCAACCCCTCTCCCGGGGGAGAGGGGCTTCGGCTTCTCCCTTCTCCCCTCGGGAGAAGGTGCCCCGCAGGGGCGGATGAGGGTACGTGCGCAGCCTCGCGCACCCAGACATCGCGCGTCGCTGCGCGCCGGACCCTCACCCTAACCCCTCTCCCGGCGGAAGAGGGGCTCAAACGTCAGTACTTCTTCTCGACGTTGAACATCCAGGTCTGGTCGCTGCCGCTGTCGCCGTCGGTCACGCCGCGGTACTCCACGCGTGTGGACAGGCCCTGGTCGGTGCTGAACACCACGCCCACGCCCAGCATCAGCCGGTTGCGGTCGTACACGCTCTGCCCGGTGCGATACAGGGTGCCGCCGATGATGTCGGCATACCCCAGCGCGGCATCGCCACGGCCCTGGAAGTCGTGCTGGTACTCGAGCCGGAACTGCGGGGTCAGCCGGCCCCAAGTCATCTGCCGGCGCCATTCCAGGCGCAGGCCGAGGTTGCCGGTGGTGGTGGCCACGTCCATGTCCTCGTAGCGCAGCGCATACGGCGCCATCGCCGCTTCGCTGTAGGCGTCGAGCGTGGCGCGCGCGGCATCCACCCGCGCATACGGGGTGATCTGCCAGTCGCCGCGCTGCAGGTCGGCACCGGCCGACAGCGACGCGATCCACTGGTGGCCGCTGCGATCGCCTTCGGCCAGCGCGCCGTTGTCGGTGACGTAGCGGCGCAGGTCGTAGGACAGCAGCTGATAGCCGACCAGGGTGTCGAAGAACAGCGTCTGGCCCGGGTGATAGCTGGCATACAGCGCCAGCGTGTACGCGGTGGACTTGCTGTGGCTGCCGTCGCGGCCGACGTCGCTGTCGTCGCGGCCGAAGCCCACGCCCGCGCCCAGCGCAAAGGCCGAGGAGACGCGGTAATCGGCGCCCAGGCTCAGGCCATCGGTCTGGAAATCCACGCCGGCGCGCTGCGATTGCTTGTCCAGGCTGCCGGAGCGGATCGCACCGCCCACCCACAGGCCGAGGTCGCCTGCCGCGTTGGCATCGCGTGGTGCCGCCGACACGGTGTCGGCACCGCCGTCCACGGCGTCGTCGCGCAGGTCGCGGTTGGCCGGGTCGCACGCCTGCGCGTCGAGGTTGCGGTCGCTCTGCAGCGTGCGGTCGCGCTGGCGGCACTGCGAGGTGGCCTGGAAGCTCACGCCGTTGTCGAAGCCGCGCGCACCACGGTGGGTCGCTTCCAGGCGGCGCTGGAAGTTGTCGATCTGCGCCTTGGCGAAGCGCCGGGTCGACTCGGCCTGCGCGTCGATCAGGCCACGCACCTGCGCATCCTGGGTCGGATCCGGGCGCGGCGCGATCACGAACACGATGTTCGCCTCTTCCGAGGTCGCATAGGCGTTGGACAGGGTGAAGCGCACCGTGGCGTTGCCGGAGAAGGCCGGGTTCGGCACGAAGGTCAGCATGAAGCCCGGGCCGTCGTCCGCGGCCGCAGTCGGCACGCCAGCCGCCTTAGCGGCTGCGCGGGTGATCGTCGCGGTACCGGCGTTGGCCGGCAGCACCGCGACCACGGCAGCGGCCACGAACGGCCCGCCGGTGGCGTCGCGGGTGACGTCCAGGGTCTGCGCCTGCCCGGTCACCGCCGGCACCGTCACCGACACCGCGATGGGGCGGGCGTTGACGGTGATGGTGACCACGGCCGGGGCCGAACTGCCGCCGGCGCCGACGGCGGTGTAGTGCACGCTGTCCACGCCCACGTAGCCCGGCGCCGGCGTGTACACCAGGCGCACGCCATCGACCGTGGCGGTGCCGTGGCTGGGCGCCGTGGCGATGGCGATGCTGTCGATGCTGCCGGTGTCGTTGCCGGTGACCGCCAGGGTCAGCGCGGTATCCACGAGGGTGGCGCCGGTGTCGTTCGCTGCCACCGGTGCCGGCACCGCCGAGGCGATGGTCAGGGTGTAGGCCTGCGTCGCCGAGAAGCCATTGGCGTCGCTCACCTTGATGCTGAAGGCGAAACTGCCGGCCGCGCTCGGCGTGCCGGACAGCACACCCGCCGTGGTCAGGCTCAACCCGGTCGGCAAGGCGCCACTGACCACGCTGTAGCTGTACGGCGCAGTGCCGCCGCTGGTGCTCAGGGTCTGGTTGTAGGCAGTGCCCGCGGTGCCGGCCGGCAAGGTCGGCTGACCCGGAGTCAGGGTCGGTGCGGCGATGCTCAGGGTGTAGCTGCGGCTGGCCTGGCCGGGGACGCCGGCGGTGCTGTCGGTGACCGTGGCGGTGAAGACGAAACTGCCCGCCTGGGTCGGGGTGCCGGACAGTACGCCGGCCGCACTCAGGCTCAACCCTGCCGGCAATGCACCGGTGGCGAGGCTGTAGCTGTAGGGCGCGGTCCCACCGGTGGCGCTGAGTGCCTGGCTGTAGGCGCTGCCCGCAGTACCGGCCGGCAGTGCCGGCGGCGACAGCGTCAGCGTCGGCGACGCAACCGTCAGGGTGAACGCCTGCGCCGCAGTGAAGGCGTTGGCGTCGGTGACGCGCACGGTGAACGCGAAATTGCCGGCCGTGGTCGGCGTGCCGGACAACACACCGCCGGCACTCAGGCTCATCCCGCTCGGCAAACTACCGGCATTGAGCGTGTAGCTGTACGGCGCAGTGCCACCGCTGGTGCTCAGCGCCTGACTGTAGCTGGCGTTGATCGCCGCTGCCGGCAACGTCGGCGGGGTGATGGCCAGGGTCGGCGAGGCGATGGACAGGGTGTAGGCGTGCGAGCCACCGAAATTGCCGGCGTCGGTAACGCCGACGACGAAGGTGAAGCTGCCGGCCACGGTCGGGGTTCCGGAGAGGACACCGGCGCTGCTCAAACTCAGGCCCGCAGGCAGGGCTCCGGAGCTGAGCGCGTAAGTGTAGGGCGCCGTCCCGCCGCTGGTGCTCAGCGTCTGGCTGTAAGCAGCACCCGCGGTTCCGGACGGCAGCGTGGACGGAGCGACGGTCAAGGTCGGCGCGACGATCGCCAGCGTATAGCTGCGCGACGCCTGGCCAGGGGTTCCGGAGGTGCTGTCGGTCGCGGTCAGGGTGAAGCTGAAATTGCCGGTCACGGTGGGCGTGCCGCTGAGCGCGCCGCTCGCGCTGTTGACGGTCACGCCCGCCGGCAAGGCACCGGCAGTGACCGCGTAGGTGTACGGCGCGATGCCGCCACTGGCCTGGTTGATCGATGCGCTGTAGGCCTGGCTGGCGGTGCCGTTGGGCAGTGTTGTCGCCGGCAGCGTCAGGGTCGGCGACGCCACCGTCAACGTGTAGGCACGGCTACCGCTGATGGGCGACGCGCCGCTGTCGGTCGCGGACACGGTGAAATTGAAATTGCCGGTGCCGCTGGGCGTGCCGGACAGCACGCCGGCGGAACTCAGCAGCATCCCCACCGGCAACGTGCCGGTGGTGATCGCGAAGCCATACGGCGCGGTCCCGCCACTGGCGCTCAGGGTCTGGCTGTAGCTGGTGCCGGCGGTGGCCGCCGGCAGCGACGTCGGCGAGATCGTCACCACCGCATCGTCGTTGAGGATCGTGCCGGTCGCGGTGGCGCGGGCGATGGTGGCGTTGCTGGCGCCGGACAGCGTCACCGTGAACGTTTCATCCGGCTCGACCGTGGTATCGCCGTTGATGGTCACCGCCACGCTCTGCGTGGTGGTGCCGGGCGAGAAGGTCAGCGTGCCGGAGCGGGCGACATAGTCGCTGCCGGCGTTGGCGCTGCCGTCGGCGGTCGCGTAGTTGACCGTGACCGTCTGGCCGCTGGCGGCGCTGAGGGTGACCGGGAATGTGGCCGTGGTGACGCCGCTGTTGCCTTCGGTGACGCTGACGTCGCCGATCGAGAGCGCCGGCACCGCATCGTCGTTGACGATGGTGCCCTGGCCCTGCCCGTCGGCGACGGTGGCGCCACTGACATTCGTGACGTTGACGAAGAAGGTTTCGTTCGGCTCGTTGAGCGTGTCGCCGATCACCTGCACGGTGAAGGTGGCACTGCTGCTGCCCGCCGGAATGGTCAGCCCGTTCACGCTGGAGGAGATGTAGTCGGTGCCGGCGGTCGCGGTGCCGTTGGCAGTGGCGATGTCGAAGCTGACCCCGCCGCTGCCGGCCGGCTGGCTGAGCGAGACGGTGAAGGTGAACCCGGTGTTGCCGGAATTGCCTTCGTTCTGCGACACGTCGTTGACCGACAGCGCCGGCTGGTCGTCGTTGAGGATGGTGCCGGTGGCGCTGGACGGCGAACCGACGGTGTAACCGCTGCCCGCGTTGAGGCTGATCACCACGGTCTCGTCCGGTTCCACCGTGGTGTCGGGCGTGGGATCGACGGTGATGGTGCCGCTGGTCTGGCCGGCCGCAATCACCAGCGGCGAATTGACCGCGGCGTAGTCGGTCCCCGAGGTCGCGGTGCCGCCCACGCTGAAGCCGATCGACAGCGCCGACGGCGACGCCTGGCTCAGGGTGACGGTGTAGACGAGGTTGGCGCTGCCATCTTCGGCGACGCTGGCCGGCGACACCGCGATGCTCGCCGAGGGATAGTCGTCGTTGACGATGGTGGCGGTGGCGCTGGACGGGTTGCCGATCGAGTAGCCGGTACCGTTGGCCACCTGGAAGATCACCGTCTCGTCCGGCTCCACCGTGGTGTCGGCGACCGGGGTGACGCTGAAGCTTGCGGACGTCGCGTTGGCCGGCACCACGACGCTGGTGACCGCGCCGGTGTAGTCGGTCCCGCTGGTGGCCGTGCCGCTGCGGGTCAGGTTCACCGTGGTCGCCGAACTATTGGTCGAGCTCAGCGTCACCGTGTAGACGAAGGGCGTGCCGCTGTCCTCGTTGGCGCTGGACGGGGAGACCGTGATGCTGGCGGTGCGCGAGGGGTTGATGGTGATGTTGAAGACGATCTGGTTGTTGTCCTCGTCCAGCAGGTAGAACGAGTCCGAGCTCGCGCCATCGCCGTTGTTGGTATAGGTCACTCGCTCCGTGCCGGCGGCGTCGAGCTGGCCGGTAAGCACGTAGTTGCCGTGCGACGGTTGCGCGCCATCACTCATGCCGAAGTTGTTCGGGCCGTCGCAACTGCTGACGTCGAACGTCACCGATTGGCCCTGGTTCACGGTCGCGGTCTGCGGTGTCGTGCAGTAGGGCCCGGCAGCCAGACAGACCTGCGCCGTCGCCATCAACAGCAGCGCCATCAGCAAACGCAACATCAGTCGCACACCGCTCGATGCGGAGTATTTTGTAGACATATTTCGATTCCCCCAAAACGCGCCACCCCATGGGCGCTGGCAGCCATCCTGGTGCCTCGGACTTCGCGGAACATCGGCCCAGCAAGCATCGGCCATGCGCGTCGCGCCGCCATTGGAACAGCAAATCCGACGCGGCGTAAAGCAACAAATGCGTCACGTCTGTCTGGTTCAGCGAAATCGTCGCTTGCAAGTCGCCGAAGTCGTGATTAAGTAGTCTGGTGCCAGACACGAGGTCTGGCGCTATCCACTCCGGGGGGAGATCCGCATGAGCGAGTTCTTCATCGGTCAGATCATGCTGACCGGTTTCGCGTTTGCGCCAAAGTATTTTGCGCAGTGCAACGGGCAATTGCTGCCGATCAATCAGAACCAGGCCCTGTTCAGTCTGCTCAGCACCCGCTTCGGCGGCGATGGCAAGACCACCTTCGGCTTGCCGGACATGCGTGGGCGCACGCCGGTGGGCTATGGTCCATCGGCCGACCCGGCGTGGCAGCCGCCTGCGGTGCCGATGGGCCAGGTCGCCGGCGCGGAGACGGTGACGCTGGTGGGCGACAACCTGCCCCAGCATCTCCATCTGCTGGATTGCAGCAGCGTCAACGGCGACAACCGCACGCCCGCCAGTCGCTTGTTCGCGAACAACATCGTCAGTCCCGGTCCGGGAACAGCGCACGCGCTGTATGCCGCGCCGGGCACGACGGTGCCGTTGTCGCAGTCCACCATCGCCAACAGCGGCGGCGGCCAGGCGCATCCGAACGTGCAGCCGTACACCACGATCAATTTCTGCATCGCGCTGTCCGGCATCTTCCCTTCGCGCAGCTAGGCGCATCCGCACCCAAGCTCACCGCATGCAGCGGCGCGCGTGGCGCCTCATCGACCAGGAAGCATCTCATGGGTACTCCTTTCATCGGCGAAATCCGCATGTTCGGCTTCGGCCGTACGCCCCAGGGCTGGCAGGCGTGCGACGGCTCGCTGCTGCAGATCTCCGAATACGAACCGTTGTATGTGCTGCTCGGCACCGCCTATGGCGGCAATGGCACCAGCACCTTCGCCGTGCCGGATCTGCGCGGTCGCCTGCCGATCCACCAGGGCCAGGGACCGGGCCTGAGCAACTATCCGCTCGCCCAGCGTGCAGGCACCGAGACGGTGACATTGACGGAGCTGCAGATGCCGACGCATACACACACCGCCCAGGCCACCACCGCCGCAGCGACCGCGTCGGCGCCGGCCGGGCTGCTGCCGGGCGCGGTCAACGGCAGCGTGTTCTATGCCAGCGACACCACCGGCGCCACCATGGTCGCGATGTCCCCGCAAAGCACGACGTTTGCCGGCGGCAACCAACCGCACGACAACGTCATGCCGACGCTGACGGTGCAGTACTGCATCGCCACCACCGGCATCTTCCCGCAACAGGCCTGACCCCCTGCGCCGCGCCGATCTGGCTGCGGCACGCATCCGCTTCATCGGAGGACTCCGCTCATGACCGAACCCTATATCGGCGAAATCCAGCTGTTCGGCTTCGACTACAACCCGTACGGCTGGGCGTTGTGCAACGGCGCCACCCTGCCGGTCACGCAGAACACCGTGCTGTACTCCCTGCTCGGCGTGGCCTACGGCGGCAATGGCACCACCACGTTCCAACTGCCGAATTTCGCCACGCGCGCCGGTTGCCAGCAGGGCGCGGGGCCTGGCCTGACGCCGCACACGCTGGGCAGCAACTTCGGCTCGGCGTCGGTGAGCCTGCAGAGCACGCAGATTCCGATGCACCAACATGGCGTCAACGCGTTTTCGCAGCCCGATCCGACCAAGAAGACCGGTATGCCGGTCAGCGGTGCCGCCCTGTCGTCGCTGAACCTCACCAACGAGCGTCCGTTCCTGGCCGTCGCGCCGAACACGCAGTTCTCCCCGACCATGTTGATGCCCACCGGCATCGGCCAGGCGCACGAGAACCGGCAGCCGTATCTGGCGGTGAACTTCTGCATCGCGTTGCAGGGCAACTACCCGGTCTTCAATTGAGGCAGGCGTGATGTCGATCGTCGCCTCGCCCGGCTTTCCGCAACGGGACGCCGGGTGGGCGGCGCCCGCTGCGCTGCAGGCACGCGGCATCGGCCTGCGGCCGGCGCGGTCGGCAGACCTGGACTGGCTGCGCGATCTGTACGCCAGCACGCGCCGCGCCGAACTGGCCGCGGTGCCGTGGCCGGAACAAACCAAGCGCGCCTTTCTCGATCAGCAGTTCGCCTTGCAGCATGCGCACTATCTGCAGCACTTTCCCGGCGCGGACTTCCTGATCGTGGAAGACGCGCACGCACGCCTTGGGCGGCTGTATCTGGACCGCAGCGCGGATCCGCACGTCCTGGTCGATATCAGCCTGCTGCCGGACTGTCGCGGCCAAGGCATCGGCGGCGCGCTGATCGCACAGGCACAGGCGCTCGCGCATGCGGATGGGCGCGCACTGACACTGCATGTGCTGCATGCCAATCCCGCAGCGCAGCGGCTTTACGCGCGGCTGGGCTTCGTCGCCGGCGAGGCCGGCCAGACCCATCTGGCCATGCGCTGGGATGGCCCCGGCGCACGACCGAACGCGCGCGTCAGTTGAACACCGCCTGATACAGGAAGCCGTCGCGTTCGCGCGCCACCGGCACAAGGAAGATCCCGATCTCGCCCAGGCGTGGATGACGCATCTGGTAGGTCTGCTGCGGAAACAGGAACGACGAGCCGTTGCGGAACAGCAGCGAGAACGGCGCACGCCGTGCCGCGGGCGGCGTCGGCAGCGGCCGCGCCTCGACCAGCACGAACGCGACCTCACCTTCGTTCAACTGCGCCGAGAACGTCTCGTTCACGCTTCCGGCGAAGTGTTCCAAGCTCAACAACTCCATCCTTGACTCCAGGTGTGGTTCGGCACGGGCGCCCTGCCGGCATCGTCGCGTGCCGTGACGACGCGCACAAGCGCTGTGCCGGCATTTGTCCACACCCGACGTGCGGCGGCGGCGCACCCAGCGCGCCACCGGGCCGAACACCGACGCGGCGGCATGACACGCTGTTGCATGAACAGGGCGAAGCGGGCGCGCACACCGGCCCGCGCGGTGCCACAATACTGCACGGGCCAGTTCGGTTAAGTTCAGCCGAACGGATCGATCCTATGTTGTATTTTCGTTAAAGGCCGCAATGGCGTCTTCCGAATCCAATCTGGTGCAGTTGTCGGGCGTGCGCATTGACCGCGGCGGCCGCGCGATCCTGCGCGACGTCTCGCTGAGCGTGCCGCGCGGCAGCATCACCGCCGTGCTCGGGCCATCCGGCAGTGGCAAGTCCACGCTGCTGGCCGCCCTGACCGGCGAACTGGTGCCCGCCGCGGGCACGCTGGAAGTGTTCGGCAAGCCGCTGCCGCGCGGCAGCCGCGCGCTGCGCGAGACGCGCAAGAGCATCGGCGTGCTGCTGCAGGGCAACGGCCTGCTCACCGACCTGAGCGTGGCCGAGAACGTGGCGCTGCCGTTGCGCGCCCACACCCGCCTGCCCGAGCCGGTGCTGCAGCGGTTGGTGGCGCTGAAGCTTCACGCGGTGGGCCTGCTGGCCGCCGCCGATGCCTGGCCGCGCGAGTTGTCCGGCGGCATGGCGCGGCGCGTGGCGCTGGCGCGGGCGCTGGCCCTGGATCCGCCGCTGATGATCTACGACGAACCGCTGACCGGCCTGGATCCGATCGCCTCCGGCGTGATCATGAGCCTGATCCAGCGCCTCAACCACACCCTGGGCCTGACCAGCATCATCGTCAGCCACCACGTCCACGAGACCCTGCCGATCTGCGACCAGGCCGTGGCCATCGCCAACGGCGGCGTGGTCTTCGCCGGCACCCCGCAGGAATTGCAGGCCAGCACCGATCCGTTGCTGCAGCAGTTCCTGCACGGCCGTCCCGATGGCCCGATCCCGTTCGATGCGCCGCAGCGCGCGCGGAGCGCCGCCTGATGGCCATCGTTGCCCCGATCCGTTCCCTGGGCCGCGCCGGGCTGTTCTTCCTGACCGTGCTGCGCGGCTCGCTGCCGACCCGGGACCTGCTGGCCGAGCTGATCCGCGAGATCTACAAGGTCGGCGCGCGCTCGCTGCCGATCATCGCCGTGGGCGGCGCCTTCGTCGGCCTGGTGTTGACGCTGCAGGGCTACCGCACGCTGCAGACCTACGGCGCCTCCGATGCGCTGTCGACCCTGCTCGGGCTGTCGCTGTACCGCGAGCTGGCGCCGGTGCTGACCGCGCTGCTGTTCATCGGCCGCGCCGGCAGCTCCATCGCCGCCGAACTGGGCCTGATGCGCGCCACCGACCAGATCAAGGCGCTGGAGCTGATGGCGATCGACCCGGTGGCCAAGGCGGTGGCGCCGCGCTTCTGGGCGGCGGTGCTGACCGTGCCGCTGCTGACCGGCATCTTCTGCTCGCTGGCGATCAGCGCCAGCTATTTCGAGGCCGTGGGCGCGCTCGGCCTGGACCGCGGCACGTTCTGGTCGGCGCTGTCGAGCAGCGTGGATTTCTGGGACGACTTCGGCGTGGCGATGCTGAAGTCGGCGGTGTTCGGCGGCACGGCGGCGCTGGTCGCGGCCTATGTCGGCTTCCATGCCGAGCCGACCATCGAGGGCACCTCGGTAGCCACCACCCGCGCCGTGGTCAATGCCTCGCTGCTGGTGCTGATGTTCAATTTCGTCATGTCGGCGCTGCTGTTCCGCTGAGCGGCGCCAACGCGGGGCCGGCCGACGACGGCAGGTCCCGCGGCAACATCCCGGTCGCGGCACTGGCGCCGCGGCCACGCTGAATCAACAAGGTAGACACGTTATGGCTCTCCGTGGTCCCCGTCTCGAGTTCGCCGTCGGCGCCTTCCTGCTGCTGGGCCTGGCCTCGCTGCTGGTGCTGGCGCTGGCTTCCACCAACCGCCAGTGGGGCTTCGGCGGCCACCGCTACGACCTGGTCGCGCGCTTCTCGCAGATCGGCCAGCTGCGTGCGCAGGCGCCGGTGAAGATCGGCGGCGTCATCATCGGCCAGGTCGCCAAGATCGACCTGGACCCGACCAAGTTCGACTCGGTGGTGACCCTGTCCATCGACGACAAGTACAAGGACCTGCCGGCCGACACCTCGGCGGCGATCCTGACCAGCGGCCTGCTCGGCGAGAGCTATGTCGGCCTGCAGCCCGGCGGCGACCCCGACACGCTCAAGCCCGGCCAGGAAATCGCCTTCACCCAGCCGGCGGTGGACCTGATCCAGCTGGTCGGCAAGTACATGTTCGGCGGCGGCGACAAGAACGCAACACCCGCTGCCGCACCCTCGGCCGACCCCACCACGCCCGCAACGGAACCCAAGCCATGACGATCAAACTGCTTTCCGCCGCTCTCGCCGCCGCGCTGGCCGTGGCCGCGCCCTCCGCCGCCCTGGCCCAGGCCGCCGCGCCGGCCGCCGCCGCCACCCAGGCCGGTTCGGCCAGCAAGGTGGTGCTGGAGAACAGCACGCGCATCCTGACCACGCTGGAACAGCGCCGCAGCGAGTTCAAGAGCAACCCGACCGCACTGCGCCAGTTCATCGACAGCGAGATGAACAAGTCCTTCGACCGCGACTACGCCGCCCGCCTGGTGTTGGGCGTGCACGGCCGCGGCGCCTCCGATGCCGACGTCAAGCTTTTCGGCGACGCGATGGCCGACAACCTGATGCAGCGCTACGGCACCTCGCTGCTGACCTTCGAAGGCAAGCCGCAGGTGCGGGTGAAGTCGGAAACCCCGCTGCCGGGCGGCCGCGGCGTCAAGGTCTCCACCGAGCTGCTGCGCAGCGGCGGCGACCCGGTGCCGGTGGACTACCTGCTGCGCAACACCGGCGCGGGCTGGAAGATCTTCGACGTGATGGTCGAGGGCGTGTCCTACGTGCAGACCTTCCGCAACCAGTTCGACACCCCGCTGCGCAACAAGTCGATCGCCGAGGTCGCGGCCGAGCTGCGCAACGGCACGCTGCAGGCGGCGCCGGCGGGCAACAGTGGCGAGTGATGCGCCGCAGCTGCGCCGCGACGGCGACACGCTCGCCCTGAGCGGCGTGCTCGACCGTGCCGCGGCCACCGCGCTGTGGCCGGCGGCGCTGCGCGCGCTGCCGGGCGCACGCGCGCTGGACCTGCGGGCGGTGTCGCGGGTGGACAGCGCCGGCCTGGCGCTGCTCGCCGAACTTGCCGCGCGCCTGCGCGCCCAGGGCCAGGCCGAGGTCGCCATCCACGGCGCCCCGGCCGGCCTGACCGACCTGAGCGCCGCCTACCGGCTGGCCTCGACCCTGGATTTCCACTCTCCCCCTGCGGCGAGCTGACACATGAACGTGCTGCGCATCCTCACTTCCCTTACCCTGGCCGCCGCCCTGGGCGCCTGCGCCGGCGCGCCCAAGCGCACGCCGCCCCCGCCTCCGCCGCCCGTGGCGCAGTCGGCACCGGCCGCCAGCGACAGCGTCGCGCCCACCGATGCGAATGCCATGGCGGCCACCGCCGACGGCACGAGCGGCATGGACGCCAGCGCCCAGGCAGCATCGAGTGCGCCAGCGGTGACGGCGCCGGCAAGCGCGACGGGCACTGCGTCGGCCAACGGCACGCCGACCTCGGCCGAGGACGACTACGCCGCGCTGTACGGCAGCGACCCGTACAACCCGGTCGCCGATCCGACGCTGCCCGCGGGCGTGCCCGCACCGCAGAGCTACGACCCGTGGGAGAAGTTCAACCGCAAGGTGCATGCCTTCAACAACGTGGTCGATCGCGGCGTGGCGCGACCGCTGGCGCGGGCCTACGTCAACGTGGTGCCGCGGCCGGTGCGGTTGGGCGTGACCAACTTCTTCGACAACCTCAGTTCGCCGCTGACGATGGTCAACCAGTTGCTGCAGGGTCGGCCGCTGCAGGCGGGGCAGACGCTGAGCCGGTTCCTGATCAACAGCACGCTGGGCATCGGCGGCATCTTCGACCCGGCCACCGACGCCAACCTGCCGCGCCGCAGCGAGGACTTCGGTCAGACCCTGGGCGTGTGGGGCTGGCGCCGTTCGCGCTACCTGGAACTGCCGCTGTTCGGTCCGCGCACGGTACGCGATGCGTTCGGCCTGGTCGGCGACGCGCCGCTGTCGCCACTGCAGCAGATCGAGGAGGACCGGGTGCGCATCGGCCTGCAGGGCCTGCAGTTGGTCGACACGCGGGCGCAGTTGCTGTCGCTGGACAGCATGCGCGACCAGGCGCCGGACGAGTACCAGCTGACCCGCGATGCGTGGCTGCAGCGCCGCAACTATCAGATCGAGAGCGACATGCGCGGGCACAAGCGGCAGGACGACGATCTGCCGGCCTATCTGCGCGAAGAAGAGACCAATCCGACGGTGCCGGTGGATGCGATGCCGGTCCCGGAGTGGCGCGGCGGTCGCTAGTCCGGCGCACGACGCACCGACGAAAAGCCCGGCTTCGGCCGGGTTTTTTGTGTCTGAGGATTTTGCTGGTGTCGTCTGTGGGTGCCGCACGATGTGCGGGAATGAGTGCACGGTTTGCAGTACGTGATCCAGTGTAGTGGCGAACTACAGGGTGCAGCCGGCTTTGCTGTTGCTCCTGCGGTTGCTGTTGCTATTGATTTACCGGGGTCCCCTCGGCGCGGCAGCCACGGCGGGGAAAAACCCGAAGGGCGGCGTACATGGATGTACGCCGTTCGCGGCAGGGGCAGGATGCCCCTTCCGCGAATCCCCGTTGTGGCTGCGAACCTGGAGCGCGCAGCGCGGAAGGCGCGCTGCGGGGTGTGCTTTCTTTTGGTTACTTTTCTTTGCACAAGCAAAGAAAAGTGACTCGCCGCAAGGCGAAAGCTTTGCTCTTGCACTTGCTGCCACGGTGGCGGCCGCTGAATCGTAGGAGCGGCTTCAAGCCGCGACAGACAGAACGGACTCTCGCTGTCGCGGCTGAAGCCGCTCCTTGTATCTGGACATGTCGCCCCTAGACAGGCGTCATGTCTTCCGACTGATCATCGGAGGAGGTGTGGGAGGTCCAGTCGCTCCTAAAGCTTCGAGCTTGCATCGTAGATCGGCTCCGCCCTCCACATGCTGGCCCTTGTGTGTCCGAACGGTATCCAGAGTCCGCCCCCGGGCGTGAACTCGCATCGACAAGGCAGGACCGGGCCCAGCGCCGATCATGACCCTGACACGATGGAGGAATCGCGTATGTCTCCCGTCATCGGCATCGACGTCGCCAAACGCAGTTTCGATGTGGCCATCGATCTGACCAATGGCAAGCACCGTACCAAGGCCAAGTTGTCCAACGATGCCAAGGGCTTCCAGGCCCTGCAGGCATGGCTGCAGACGCATGCGCAGCCCGATAGCTGGATCGCCATGGAGGCCACCGGCACCTACCACCAGGCGCTGGCCGAGTTCCTCCACGCACGCGGCTATCGGGTGTGCGTGCTCAACCCGGCGCAGACGGCCGCGTACGCACGCAGCCAGCTCAGCCGGGTCAAGACCGATCGCAGCGATGCCAAGCTGATCGCCAGCTATGCCCTGCGTCACCGCGAGCAGTTGCGCCGTTGGCACCCTGATCCGCCGGCGCTCAAGCAGCTCAAAGCGCTGGTGCGCCGGCGCCAGGACCTGCAACAGATGCTGCAGATGGAGCGCAACCGGCTGGAGGTCGCTCCGGCCCAGGTAAAGGACTCGATCCAGGTCCATCTGGCCGATCTGCAACACCACATCGCCCAGATCGAGCAGGCCATCGATGACCATATCGACCAGGATCCGACCTTGCGTGGGCAGCGCGAGCTGCTGGTGAGCATCCAGGGGATTGCCGACACCAGCGCGGCCTTGATGCTGGCCGAGCTTGGCGATGTGAGGCGCTTCGCCGATGCCTCGGCGGTGACCGCCTTCGCGGGCCTGAATCCGTGCCTGCAGGAGTCGGGCGAGCGCAAAGGCCACGTCTGCATCTCGCGCACCGGCTCGCCCCGTCTGCGCGCGGGCCTGTTCATGCCGGCCCTGGTGGCCATGACCCACAACCCGATCATCCGGACGCTGAAACAGCGGCTGAGCGAACGCGGCAAAGCCGGCAAGCAGATCGTGTGCGCCGCCATGCGCAAGCTCCTGCACCTGGCCTACGGGGTTCTCAAGTCGGGCACGGCGTTCGATCCGAAAAGGGGCCTTGCCTGCTAGGGGGTAAGACGGTATCTACAGATCTTCTCGTCCGATAGACCAACTTCAATCAACAGCAGTAGCAACAGCAAAAACTCTAAAGGCTTTCGCCCTTGCGGGCGAGTTACTTTGATCAGCCTTCGGCTGCTGAGAAGCGCTTCTTTGCTCGCGCAAAGAAAAGGTAACCAAAAGAAAGCGCGCCCTGCCTCGCGCCCTCCGCGCTACGCGCTCCGGGTCCGCGTCCAGCACGGGTATCCGCGGAAGGGGCATCCTGCCCCTGCCGCGGACGGCGTACATCCATGTACGCCGCCCTTCGGGTTTTTCCCCGCGCTGGCCGCCGCTTCGGAAGGGAACCCGGTAAATCAAAAGCCAGAGCAACAGCCAAAGCCAAGCAACAGCCGAGGCAACAGCAACAGCAACGGCGATGGCGACGGCGACGGCAACGGCAACGGCAACGGCAACGGCAACGGCAACGGCAACGGCAACCACGTCGATGCTGCACGCCTTGAGTAGGAGCGGCTTCAGCCGCGACAAGCGACGCTGGAAAACAACCACGTCGGCAACCTCTCCGGCTCAGTCACCAACTAGCTAGACGCCACAACAGTACCTTCAACTCTGCCTGGCACCGCCTGATGGTCTCAAGCGCAGCGCACCGTTACCCCAGCGCCGCGTCGATCGCCGCGCGCAGGCGCGGATCCTCCGCGGTGACGTCCGGAGCGAAGCGCGCGCGGACCTGGCCGTCGCGGCCGATCAGGAACTTCTCGAAGTTCCACAGCACGCCCGGCGCCGGATTCGGCTCGATGCCGTAGCCGGCCAGCTTCTCGCGCATCGGACCCTCGCCCTCGGTCTGCGGCTGCGCGGCGATCAGCGCGCGGTACAGCGGATGCGTGTCCTCGCCGGTGACCGCGATCTTGGAGAACATCGGGAAGGTCACATCGTAGGTGAGCTGGCAGAACTGCTGGATCTCCGCCTCGCTGCCCGGCTCCTGCCCCTTGAAGTCGTTGGCCGGGAAGCCCAGCACTTCCAGCCCCGCAGCCTGCTTCTCGCGGTACAGCGCTTCCAGGCCCGCGTACTGCGCAGTGAGGCCGCACTTGGAAGCGACGTTGACGATCAGCAACACCTTGTCCGCGAACTCGGCCAGGGTGGCCGGCTGGCCATCGATGCGGGTCAGCGGAATGGCGGTCAGCGACTCGGACATGGGCATTACCTCGGTCGAAAAGAAGCGTCAGCATAGTCGTTGCGGCTACGGCGCAGCGGAAGCCCGGGACCCCTCACTCAGCGCCGCGACAGGCGACTGTCCGCTGACCAGGTGTCCCACATCGGCGCACCACACACTCCATCGACGTTCACGTGACGACGCCTCTCAGCCGCGTGCCCTCAGCCGGACTCGTCGCCCGCAGCCTCGTCCGCCTCGGCATCGTCCAGCGGCAGCGACAGTTCAAGCAGCGGCGCGGCCTGCGCATCGGCCAGGGTCTCGACGCCGCGCAGGCGGCGTTCGATGGTGCGGGTCTTGCGGCTGGCCTCGCCCAGGCTCTTGCCGACGGTGCTGATCTGCTTCTCGGCCTTTTCCAGGATGCCGGCGAACTTGCCGAACTCGCTCTTGACCGCCGCCAGCACGCCCCACACCTCGCTGGAGCGCTTCTCGATGGCGAGCGTGCGGAAGCCCATCTGCAGGCTGTTGAGCAGGGCGGTAATGGTGGTCGGCCCGGCAACGACGATGCGGTGCTCGCGCTGCAGCAGGTCGGCCAGGCCGGGGCGGCGCAGGGTCTCGGCATACAGGCCCTCGGTGGGCAGGAACATCACCGCGAAGTCGGTGGTGTGCGGCGGGGCGATGTACTTGTCGCCGATCGACTTGGCCTGCACCCGGATCGCGCGCTCCAGTTGCACCCCCGTCGCCTGCACCAGTTCCGGATCGCCCTGCTCCTGCGCGTCGAGCAGGCGCTCGTAGTCCTCGCGCGGGAACTTGGCGTCGATCGGCAGCCACACCGGCGTGTCCTCGTGGCCGCGGCCGGGCAGGCGCACGGCGAAATCGACCATCTCGTTGCGCTCCGGGCGCACCCGCACGCCACGCGCATACTGCTCCTGGGTCAGGGTCTGCTCGAGGATGTTCTCCAGCTGCACCTCGCCCCAGCCGCCGCGGTTCTTGACGTTGCTCAGCACGCGCTTGAGGTCGCCGACGCCGGTGGCCAGCTGCTGCATCTCGCCCAGGCCGCGCTGGACCTGCTCGAGCCGTTCGGAGACCAGCTTGAACGAGGCATCCAGGCGCGTGTTGAGGGTGGTCTGCAGCTTCTCGTCGACAGTGCCGCGCATCTGTTCGAGCTTGGCCGCGTTGTCGGCCTGCAGTTCCTTCAGCCGCTCCTCCAGGGTGGCGCGCATCTCGCCCATCCGCTGCTCGTTGCGCTGGACCAGGTCGCCCAGGCGCTGGCCGAGTGTGTCGGCGAAGCGCTGCTGCGCGTCCGCGCCTTCCTGGCGGCCCTTGCGCGCGTCCTCGAGCAAGGCCTCGCGCAGCGCGCCCAGCTGCGCGTCGATGCGCGCGATCAGTTCGGCCTGCTGCTGGCCGAACTGGGCCATGCGTGCGTCCTGCTGCTGGCCGAAGGCGTCGAGCTGGCCGCGGATCTCGACCAGGCGCTGGCTCAGCAGCTCGGCCATGCGCTGCTGCGCGGCGCCGGCCTCGACCCGGCCGCGCCGCGCGTCCTCGGTCAGCGCTTCGCGCAGTAGGTCCAGCCGCTGATCGGTGCGAGTGGACAAGTCGGCCAGGTGGCGGGCGAAGCCTTCGCTGCGCGCGTCCTGCTGGCGGGCCAGGCTGTCGAGCTGCTCGCGCAGTTCGCCGCGGCCGCTGCGCTGCTCCTCGCGCAGGGCCGCCTCCAGCGCGGTGTGGTTGCCCCGCCGCAGCAACACGGCCAGCAACAGGGCGATGACGGCGCACAACAGGCCGGCGAGGATCAGGAAATGGGCATCGTTCTGCATGCGGCCAGTGTAGCCGGCCGCGTCTCAATCGCTGCGCCACGCGCCGGCACGCGGAGGAGAGCGGATATACCTTGGTATCGCCGCCATGGCCTCATGCAGGCTGGTGCACACCTGAGCCGCATGCCAAGCTTTGCGCCACCCGCTCCTGGCCCGGCCAGTGAGCGGCACCGCGGCATCCGACCGCGCCAGACCGTCGCGCTCCGCGCGATCCGTTCCCCCTGACACCGGAGGCGAGCATGGACCCCGATCCGCATCGACGCGGCGTCAGCGCCGCATTCCCCCACCGCTCCCCTCGCCTGGTCGCTGCCCGGCGCTGAGCCGGAAGACGCCCGCTGCCCGCACGCTGCGACGTCCTTGCCGGCCACGCGCCGCAAGGAGGTCGTCATGTTCGTGTTCTCGCTGTTTTCCCGTCGTTTCCGCCTGCAGCGCTGCCTGCAGCGCGCGCTGCGCGCCGCGGTCGCCATGCGCCGCACCGAGGCGCTGCGCCATCTGCTCGCCGCCCACGGCGCGCGCGCCTTCGCGCTGGCGCTGTCCGCGCAGTCACCGCGGGTGATGGCCGATGCACTGTCGCTGCTGTCCGTCGCCGACCGCATCCGGGTCCGCGCGCGGCTGCCGCATGCGGCGCAGCGGCGCCTGCACGAGGCCGGGGTGAGTGCCCCGGCGGCGCACTGGCTGCCTGCCGCGCTGGCGTGGCGGCCCGGGGTGCGCTGAGTCGCATCTGTCCGTCGCCACGATGCGAGCTGCCATCTCGCCGCGGCATCATCGGCCCCCGTCCCTGCCCACTCCCTTCCCCGGAGCCGCCATGCGCGCTCCCCTCGCCCACTGGAACGCGCCCTGATGGAAGCCCTGCGCCTGTTCAATCTCGGCTCGCTGCTCGACACCCTGGTGAGCCTCACCGCCGCCTTCGTGCTCGGCGCGATCATCGGCTTCGAGCGCCAGGTGCGCCAGCGCACCGCCGGGCTGCGCACCAACACCCTGGTCGCGGTCGGCGCGGCGATCTTCGTCTCGCTCGGCGACCGCCTGTTCGAGATCCACGGCGGCACCCAGGGCGCGGTGCAGGTGGTGGCCTACGTGGTCTCGGGCATCGGCTTTCTCGGCGCCGGCGCGATCATGAAGGAAGGCGCCAACGTCACCGGGCTCAACACCGCGGCCACGCTGTGGGGATCGGGCGCGGTCGGCGCCTGTGCCGGCGCCGGGCTGGTCGCCGAGGCGGTACTGGCGGCGATGTTCGTGTTGCTCAGCAATACCCTGCTGCGGCCGATGGTGAACCGCATCAACCGGCATCCGCTGAAGGAATCCTCGCTGGAAGCCACCTACATGTTCTATGCGATCTGCGCGCGCGAGGTGCACGGCGAGGTGCGCGAGCGGCTGATCGAACTGCTGGAGGAGGCGCACTACCCGGCGCGCGAGGTCGAGCAGCATCCGTTCGGGCAGCGGGACGTGGAGATCGCCGCGACGCTGTATGCCACCGCGGTGCGCGCCGAGGAACTGGATGAAGTTGTGCAGCGCCTGGAGGGCGAACCGGGTGTACAACAGGCGTTCTGGAACGCCGGCGCCGAAGCCTGAGCCAGCCATGCCCAACCTCGTCACTTCCATGCCACGCCGCCGATGATCGCCTGGTTCAAGCCGCTGCCGCCGCACCGCCGCCTGCTCGGCCTGGCCGCGCTGTGCCTTGCGCTGGGCGCGATCTTCGTCGCCGACACGGTCACCGACTACGCGGTGGCGGCGGCGCTGTTCTACACCGTGGCGATCCTCGGCGCGGTGCGGCTGCTGGCACCGGTCGGACTCGGCGTACTGGCCGGCATCTGCGTGGTGCTGGTCGTGCTCAGCTTCCATCTCACCCACGCCGGCGCCTACCACGTCGGCGTGATCAACTCGGCGATCAGCATCGTGGTGGTGGCGGTCACCGCCTCCATCGCGGTGCGCATGGAGCGCGCCAAGGCCGCCGCGCACGCGGCGCAGGCGCAATTGCTGCGGCTGGCGCGGGTGCGCAGCCTGGGCAGCCTCACCGCCTCGATCGCGCACGAGGTCAACCAGCCGCTGGCGGCCATCGTCACCAGCGGCAATGCCTGCCAGCGCTGGCTCGACCAGCAGCCGCCGAACCTGGACAAGGCGCGCGCGGCGCTGGCGCGCATCCTCGCCGACGCCGAGCGCGCCGGCGAGGTGATCGCACGGGTGCGCAGCCTGACCCGCGGCGAGGCGCCGCAGCAGCGCGCCTTCGATCTCAACGCCGCGGTCAACGAAGTGCTGGCGCTGTCGCAGGGCGAACTGGAGCGCAGCGCGGTCAGCGTGCACACCGAACTGTCGGCGCTGCTGCCGCCGGTGTCGGCCGACCCGGTGCAGATCCAGCAGGTGATCGGCAACCTGCTGCTCAATGCGATCGAGGCGATGGCCGCCACGCCGCCAGCACTGCGCACGCTGCGCATCGTCACCGAACGCGAGGACGCACGTTCGGTGCGGCTGAGCGTGGCCGACAGCGGCGAAGGCCTGACCGCACAAGCGCAGGCGCACCTGTTTGATGCGTTCTGGACCACCAAACAGGGCGGCATCGGCATCGGCCTGAGCATCAGCCGCAGCATCGTCGAGGCCGGCGGCGGCCGCATCTGGGCCGAACCGGGGCGACCGTGCGGCGCGGTGTTCCACGTGTGCCTGCCCACCGCCAACGGAGTGCGGCCATGACCACCGACGCGAGCGCCCGCCCGGTGGTGTACCTGATCGACGACGACGCCTCGATCCGCGCCGCGCTGGAAGACCTGTTCGCCTCCGTGGACCTGCAGGTGCATGCCTTCGCCTCGACCCGCGACTTCCTGGCGCACACATGCGTCGACGCGCCGAGCTGCCTGGTGCTGGACATCCGCATGCCCGGACAGAGCGGCATGGACTTCCACCGCACCATGCACGAGGCCGGGTTGGCGCTTCCGACCATCTTCATCACCGGCCATGGCGATATCCCGATGAGCGTGGAGGCGATGAAGAACGGCGCGATCGAGTTCCTGACCAAGCCATTCCGCGACCAGGACCTGCTCGATGCGATCGGCCAGGGCATCGCCCGCGACCGCGCGCGCCGCGCCGCCGAAGCCGTGCAGGCCGAGCTGCAGGCACGCTGGGCGCGGCTCAGCGCCGGCGAACGCGAGGTGGTGGAACTGGTGGTGCAGGGCCTGCTCAACAAGCAGGTGGCGGCGCGGCTGCAGCTCAGCGAGATCACGGTGAAGGTGCGCCGCGGCAATGCGATGCGCAAGCTGGAGGTCGGCTCGCTGGCGGAGCTGGTGCGGCTGGCGGAGCGGCTGGGTCGATAGAACACGCTGATGCACAGGTATTCGGTAGGAGCGGCTTCAGCCGCGACAGGCGTCATCGGCAACGCCCGTCGCGGCTGAAGCCGCTCCTACGCGACAGAGAGATACAGCGGTCTCCGCGCGATAAAGCCGGACACGCGCTTCGCATCGACCAGCACAAGCGCCGAGCCATACCGCGCCACAGGCATAGCTTTGCTGCACCGCATTCGGCGACACTGCCGGGCTTGTCACTTCCGCACCCGAGGCCCGCATGTCGTTCCTGTTCCGGCGCAAGTCGCTCGACCTGGTCACCGTCCACGAGGCCGGCCGCCGGCTGGTGCCCTCGCTGAGCTGGCCGCATCTGGTGGCGCTGGGCATCGGCGCGATCGTCGGCACCGGCATCTACACCTTGATCGGCGTCGGCGCGCAACTGGCCGGGCCGGCGGTGCTGGTGTCGTTCGCGGTAGCCGGGGCGATCTGCGCCTGCGCGGCGCTGGCCTACGCGGAGATGGCGACGATGATGCCGGCCGCCGGCAGCGCCTACACCTACAGCTACGTCGCGCTGGGCGAGGCCATCGCCTGGGTGGTGGGCTGGAGCCTGATCCTGGAGTACTCGCTGGTGGTCAGCACGGTGGCGGTGGGCTGGTCGGGTTATTTCGTCGGCTTCCTGCACTGGGCCAGCGCGCAGACCGGGTTCGACATGAGCCTGCCGGCGGCGCTGACCGCCGGGCCGCACGCCGGTGGCATCGTCAACCTGCCCGCGGTGTTGATCACCTTCGCCGTGGCCGGCCTGCTGATGGCCGGCACCAAAGAGAGCGCCACGCTCAACGCGGTGCTGGTGGTGCTGAAGCTGATCGCCCTGGGCATCTTCGTGGCGGTGGCGCTGCCGGCGTTCCAGAGCGCCAACCTGCACCCGTTCATGCCCTACGGCTTCCCCAAGACGGTCGGCGCCGACGGCGTCGCGCACGGGGTGATGGCCGCGGCGGCGATCATCTTCTTCGCCTTCTACGGCTTCGATGCGATCTCCACCGCCGCCGAGGAAACCAAGAACCCCAAGCGCGACCTGGCGATCGGCATCGTCGGTTCGATGATCGGCTGCACCCTGATCTACATCCTGGTGGCGCTGGCCGCGGTCGGTGCGATGCGCTACGACGTGTTCGGCGCCAGCGCCGAGCCGCTGGCGCTGATTCTGCGCGAGCTGGGCCACGGCAAGGCGGCGGCGGCGATCGGCGTGGTCGCGGTGATCGCACTGCCGACCGTGCTGCTGGCGTTCCTGTACGGGCAGAGCCGGATCTTCTTCGTGATGTCGCGCGATGGCCTGCTGCCGCGCGGGCTGTCCAAGGTCAACGCGCGTACCGGCACGCCGGTGGCGACGACGCTGTTCACCGCGGCGCTGGTGGCGGCGCTGGCCGGCGTGGCGCGGCTGGACGAGATCGCCGCGCTGGCCAATGCCGGTACCCTGGCCGCCTTCATCGCCGTGGCCGCCTGCATGCTGGTCCTGCGCCGCCGCGAACCCGGCCGTGCCCGCACCTTCCGCACGCCGCTGGCGTGGCTGGTCGGGCCTTTGGCGATCGGCGGCTGCCTGTACCTGTTCTGGAGCCTGCCGGATACCACGAAGATCTGGTTCGGGCTGTGGAACGCGCTGGGCGTGGTCGCCTACCTGCTGTACGGCCGCCGCAACAGCCTGCTGCAGCGCGCGCAGTCCCCGCGATGAGTCCGGCATTCCGGGCGGCGCTGGCACGCCACATCGGCAGTGCCTATGCCCGCCAACTGGCGCTGGCCGACGTGCTGGCCGAGCGTCGCTGGCAGGTGGACCTGGGCGAAGGCCGGGTGCACTTCGGCGAGGATCTGTCGTTTCCGCTGCAGTTGCTGGGCACGGCCGCCGAGGCCAGCGCCAGTTGGCTGTGGGCCTGGGCCAACACCGCCAGCAACCTGCCGCCGGCCCTGCTGACCGAGGCGACCGCGCTACGCGCATACGGCGAGCGCGAAGGCATCGAGGAGTTAGTCGAACCGTCCTCGGCAGTGGGCGCGGACGCCGGCCACCACATCGCCCTGCTCGCCGGCGCCCTGCGTGGGCGCTGCTACTACCGCGCGCCGTACGATGGCGGCGCGCTGTTCTTCCTGCTCGAGGAGGTGCCAGCCGCAGTCTTCGCGCCGTGCGACGACGCCCGCGTGCTGCGTCTGCTCGGCGAATTGCCGATGCAGTTCGAACTCGACCACCGGGCCATGACCGACGGCTTTCTGGCCGACCAGGGCTTTGCGCTGCAGCGCGAATCCGCGCAGACCGTGGCGACCCGCGGCAACAGCCGCATCGTCCTGGCGTTCGATGCGCAGGAGCGGCTGACCGGCGTGAAAGGGCAACTGGCCCCGGCGCAGGCCGCCGCCGCCGCGGTCACGGCGAAGCCGGCGCCTGCCTGGCAATTCTGGAAACGTCAGCGCTGAAAGCAGCGACGGCGCATCAAACGCGCACGCCGCTGCGCCAGGCCGTTACCACCAACGCACGCCTTCGAACGGGTTCCAGCTGACGCTGCCCTTGCGCTGGTCCAGGTAGTAGGCGTAGTTGGCGGCCATGCCGACCAGCAGCGAGTAGGCGATGCCCAGGCCGCGGCCGAGCGCGTCGGGCAGGAACGCCGCGACGATGCCCAGCACCAGCGAGATGCCGATCAGCCCCAGCGCCTTGCGCCACATGCCGAGGACGAAGAAGTAGATGAAGCCGAAGAACAGGGCGAAGAAGTTCATGTTGATCTTCAACCGCTCCATGAACGGCAGCGCCTTGAACGCGGCCTTGTACTCGGGCGTGGAGGGGGCGCCATACCGATCGAAGAAGTCGAAGCGGAACTGCCACTTGGGGCTGAGCGGGGCGCGCTGCGGGAGATTGGGGGTTTCCATGGCGGGAGCATCCGTGTTGTAAACGTTTTCAGTTTACCTGAATGGCGCGGCGTGCGCCAAATGGGCGCGGGCTGTAGCACCAGTTTGGTGCGGGAACGGGAGTTGGGATTGGGGATTTGGGATTGGCGAAAGCGGGCTCAGCGCGGACCCACGCCTGCCTGGGACGAGCTCCCTTTCCCCTGTGACAGCCGCCGGTTCAGCGCGTCGGGACTGAAGTCCCTCCCACAGGGGCTGACGTATCGCGAACCAACGCCGTGGCTTCCAGTGCGCCGCCAAGCCGAACCGACGGCACGGGCCGCTATTGCGCGCCGGGAACGCCCAGGCGCTGGCCCAGCGCGATCGCTGCAGCCACGTTGCGTGCCGCCGCGCGCAGGGCATCCGCGGCGTCGGCCAGCGCGGCCTCGCGGGTGGACACCCGCTGCACCGCGCCGAACAGCGCGTCGATTCCTTGCGCATGCAGGTCCGCCGCGCCGTCGCCCAGGCCGCCGGCGATGGCCAGCACCGGCACGCCGTGGCGTCGGGCGATGCGGGCGAGGCCGACCGGTACCTTGCCCTGCGCGCTCTGCCCGTCCAGGCGGCCCTCGCCGGTGACCAGCAGATCGGCGCCGGCCAGGTGCGCTTCCAACCCCAGCGCCTGCGCGACGATCTCCACGCCCGGCCGCAGGCGCGCGCCGAGGAAGGCGACCAGGGCCGCGCCGATGCCGCCGCCAGCGCCGGCGCCGGGGAGTTGCGCCACCGCCACGCCCAGGGTCCGTTCGATCGCCTCGGCGTAGTGCTGCAAGCCGGCATCGAGCTCGGCGACCATCGCCGGGGTGGCGCCCTTCTGCGGCCCGAACACCGCCGAGGCGCCGCTCGGCCCGGTCAGCGGGTTGTCGACGTCGCAGGCGACTTCGATCGTGCACTCGCGCAGTCGCGGATCCAGCCCGTCCAGGTCGATGCGGGCCAGCGCGCCCAGCGCGGCGCCACCGGCGGCCAGGTCGCGGCCGTGCGCGTCCAGCAGGCGCACGCCCAGGGCCTGCGCCATGCCGGCGCCGCCATCGTTGCTGGCGCTGCCGCCGATACCGATGAGCAGCCGGCGCGCGCCGGCATCCAGCGCGGCCAGGATCAGTTCGCCGACACCGCGGGTGCCGGTCAGGCGCGGGTCGCGCCGCGCCGATGGCACCAGCATCAGCCCGCTGGCCGCGGCCATCTCGATCAGCGCGGTGTCGCCGTCCTCGCTCAACCCGAACTGCGCCGCCACCGGTTCACCCAGCGGCCCGGTCACGGTGCAGGCGACCCGGCGTCCACCGGCGCCGGCCACCAGCGCCTCCACCGTGCCCTCGCCGCCATCGGCGAACGGCAGCAGCACGTACTGAGCGTCCGGGAACACGCTGCGGAAGCCGGCCGCGATCTGCGCCGCGGCCTGCGCCGCCGACAGGCTTTCCTTGAACGTATCCGGAGCGATGACGATCTTCATGCAGCGGCGGCGTCGATCGCCGGCCGGCGCGCCCGGATCAGGCCGTCACGCACGCATCGCCGCTCGGCTTTGCGCATGCGCGGCGCGCTAGTCCAGCACGCGGCAGAACACCGCCTTGAGGTAGCGCGATTCCTGCACGTGGGCCATGAACGGATGGTCGGCACCGGCGCCGGCCACCTTCAGGATCTGGATGGTGCGGCCGGAGAAGTAGGCGGCGCGGCGCAGCATGTCCAGGAACTCGTGCTCGGCGACCAGGCCGGTGCAGGAGAAGGTGGCGAACAAGCCCCCCGGAGCGACCACGCCCAGCGCCAGCTTGTTCATGTCCAGGTATTTCTTCAGCGCCGGGATCACCTGGTCGCGGTCGCGGGTCATCTTGGCCGGGTCCAGGATCACCACGTCGTACTGGTCGCCGCGGGCGGCGGCATCGCGCAGGTACGGGAAGATGTCGGCCTGCACGAACTTGGGCCGCACGTCGTTGAGGCGCGCGTTGCCCTTGGCGATCTCGATCACATCCTCGTCGATGTCCACGCCGACCACCTCGGTGGCGCCGCGGACCTTGGCGTACACCGCGAAACCACCGGTGTTGCAGCACAGGTCGAGCACGCGCTTGCCCTCCACCTGCTGGCTCAGCCACTGCCGGTTCTCGCGCTGGTCGGCGAAGAAGCCGGTCTTGTGCGCGCCGGCCGGGTCGGCGCGGAAGCGCACGCCGTATTCGCTGATGATCGCCGGCTCCGGGCGCTCGCCGCTGCTGGACACCGGCCGGTAGTCGAAGCTCTCCTGCTTCTGCACGTGCTCCTCGGCGAAGCTGTAGAAGCGCGCGCCGGGGAACTGCGCGCGCAGCGCGGCATAGATCCACTCGCGGTGGCGGAACATGCCGGCGCTGAAGAATTCCACCACCAGCAGGTCGCCATAGCGGTCCACCACCAGGCCGGACAGGCCGTCGCCCTCGGCATGTACCACGCGCCAGGCATCGCTGACCGCGTCCAGCTTGAGCACGTCACGGCGCAGCGACACCGCCTCGGCGATCTTGCGCGCGAACCACGCTTCGTCGACCGCGATGTCGGGGTGGGTCTCGAGGATGCGCACGGCGATGCGCGAGTGGCCGTTGTAGAAGCCGCGGCCGATCCAGTCGCCGTCCACCCCGACCACGTCCACCAGCGCGCCCGGCTTGGGCTTGGCGGCGGGTTTTTCGACCAGTTTCTGGAAGATCCAAGGATGGCTGGAGCGCCAGGCGTTCTTGAGGCGGACTACGGGCAGGGGACTATTCATGAACGCCATTGTAGCCGCCCCGATTGACGGCACCGCCGGCAGCCGCAAGAATGCGCGCAGAAGGGGAGTAGCTCCCGACGTTGTCGCCGTCAATTCGAGCCCGCGGGCTCCGGTGCAACGGCAACCGGTCCGCCGGTTGCGAGCGAGACCTTCGCCGCAGTGGCGAAGGCACCCTCTGGACGACATCCGTCGTCTCCGTCCGGAACGCCTCCGCCAACGCGGCCCCGAGGTTCCCTGTTCACTGACGGAAAATTCCCAATGGAAACGATAGGCAACGTGTGGTTGTGGGGCGGTTTCGCGATCGTGGTGGTCGTGGCGCTGCTGGCGGACCTGGTGCTGATGCGCCACGGTGGTCCGCACAAGGTCACCTTCAAGGAAGCGCTGTGGTGGAGCATCGGCTGGATCGCGCTGGCGCTGGCGTTCAATGCGGGCCTGTGGTGGTACCTGCGCGAGACCATCGACGTGGCCACCGGCAACCGCCTGGGGCTTGAGTTCCTGACCGGCTACCTGGTCGAGAAGTCGCTGGCGGTCGACAACATCTTCGTGTTCCTGATGATCATGAGCTATTTCGCCGTGCCGGAGGAGCAGCGCCAGCGCGTGCTGGTGATCGGCGTGCTCGGCGCGATCGTGCTGCGCGCAGTGATGATCTTCGCCGGCTCGGTGCTGCTGACCAAGTTCCACTGGCTGCTGTACGTATTCGGCGCGTTCCTGCTGCTGACCGGCATCAAGATGTGGTTCTCGGCGGGCAAGGAGCCTGACCTGGAGGCCAACCCGGTACTGCGCTTCATGCGCAAGCATCTGCGCCTGACCCCGCAGTACCACGGCAACGCACTGAGCGTGACCCAGGAAGGCAAGCGCTGGTTCACCCCGCTGTTCGCGGTGCTGATGCTGATCGCGATCACCGACGTGATCTTCGCGGTGGACAGCATCCCGGCGATCTTCGCGATCACCACCGACCCGTTCATCGTGCTGACCTCCAACGTGTTCGCGGTGCTGGGCCTGCGCGCGATGTTCTTCCTGCTCGCGGGCATGGCCGACCGCTTCCACCTGCTGCCCTACGGCCTGGCGATCGTGCTGGTGTTCATCGGCACCAAGATGCTGATCATCGACCTGTACAAGATCCCGGTGCTGGTGTCGCTGCTGGCGGTGGCCGTGGTGATCGGCGCCACCGTGGTGCTGAGCCTGCTGCGCCCGGCCAAGCCGGCGCACTGACCCGGCACCTGTGCCGCGGCCGCGGATTGTCCCGCGGCCGCGGCCAGTCCCTCCCACCGGCGGCGCCTTGCCTTGGACGCCCGGCGCCGCCATCCAGGGAGCATGGACACCTCTTCGCTCCCCTCGCCCACGCCCGAGCCCGAGGCGCAGGGCCGCTTCGACCGCGCGCGGATCCTGCGCGCGTTCAATGTCAGCCTGGCCTTCGTGGCGGTGCTGGTGGCGGTGTTCGCCAGCCAGGGCCTGTTCGACTGGCGGCCCTGGGCGGTCGCCCCGCATACGGCCGCGGGCCTGCTCGGCGTGCTCACCGCACCGCTGCTGCACGGCTCGCTCGAGCACCTGGGGGCCAACGCTGGCGCCCTGCTGATCCTGGGCACCCTGGCCGGCAGCGTGTATCCGCGCGCCACCCTGGCCGGGCTGCCCTTGCTGTGGCTGGGCTCGGGCCTGGGCGCCTGGTGGCTCGGCGACCCCGGCAGCCATCACCTGGGCGCCAGCGGCGTCGCCCACGGCCTGCTGTTCCTGGTGTTCGTACTGGCCTTGCTGCGCCGCGACCGCGCCGCGATCGCCGCCAGCATGATCGCCTTCCTGTTCTACGGCGGCATGCTGGTGACGGTGCTGCCGCACGAGGACGGGGTGTCCTGGCAGTCGCACCTGGGCGGCGCGGTGGGCGGGGTGGTCGCGGCGCTGCTGCTGCGCCACCGCGATCCGCTGCCGCCGCGCAAGCGCTACAGCTGGGAGGACGAGGACGACACCGACGACGTCCTCGTCGCCGACGACGAACTGGAACCGCCACCGCCTGCCCAGGTGCCGGTGCTGTGGCAGCCGCCCCAGGCGCAGCGCGGGGTGGTGCTGCGCTTTCCGCCGCGTGGGGAGCGTGACGGGGGCTGAGGTGGGCAAAGGCCATGCCGGCCATACGTCCGTCGGCATCCGTAGAAGCGGCTTCAGCCGCGACGCCTTCCCGGGAACGCCCGTCGCGGCTGCAGCCGCTCCTACAGCGGTCGCGCGCCGCGGCATGTCGCCACGGGCGACCCGTCACTGCATCGCGCCGTACACTGACCGGTCCGCCGTCGCTGTCCGAGTTCGCATGTCCGTGTCGCCCGCCTGCCGTTCCCGCTCCGCCGCCGCCGTGCTGGCACTCGCCCTGGCCGCCTGCAGCGGCCCCGCGCTGCGTGCGCCGGCACCTGTCCCGGCCAAGGCGGTGGGCTATCTGCCGGCCGCCGCGGTGCCGGACAGCCTGCAGCTGCTGCCGGCGCCCCCGGCGGCCGGCTCACCGGGCGAGGCCTTGGACCTGGCGGTCAACCGCGAGGCGCTGGCCCTGCGCGGCAGCGCGCGCTGGCAGCAGGCCGCGCGCGATGCCGATCTGAGTTTCCCGAACGGCGCCGGCCAGTTCGCCTGCGCGCTGGGCGTGGCAATCGACGCGCAGCACACCCCGCACCTGTACACCCTGCTGGAGCGCAGCCGCATCGACGCCAGCGCCGCCACCAAGGCGGCCAAGCGCCAGTACCAGCGCCCGCGGCCGTTCCTGCGCAACCAGCAGGCGGTGTGCACCCCGGACGATCTGGACGACCTGCGCCAGAGCGGCTCGTATCCGTCGGGGCATAGCGCCATCGGCTGGGCGTGGGCGCTGACCCTGAGCGAGATCGCGCCCGAGCGCGCCGATGCGCTGATCGCGCGCGGCCGCAACTACGGCGAGAGCCGGCTGGTGTGCAACGTGCACTGGCAGAGCGACGTGCTCGCCGGCCGCTTCATTGGCGCGGCCACGGTGGCGCGGTTGCACGACGACCCGGCCTTCCGCACCGACCTGGCCGCGGCCCGCGGCGAGATCGCCGCCGCGCGCGCCGCCGGGCAAACGCCGACCAGCGACTGCGCCGCGGAGGCCGATGTCCTGCAGGTGCGCCCGGCCAGCGCGCTGTAGGGCAAGCGCAGACCGCGGCCGCGCGACGGACACGGCCGCGATTGTCGATCCCTCACGCGTCGAGCGCGTCCTCCACGGCCGCGGCCGGCGACGCCGCCGCAGTGGCGTCCACCACCCGCAACGCCGGCGTGCGTGCCGGTGCCGGCGTGCCCAGGCGGAACAGCGCGACCGACTGGCTCAGCTGCCCGGCTTCCTCTTCCATGGCGCGCGCCGAGGCCGTGGCTTCTTCGACCAGCGCCGCGTTCTGCTGGGTGGCCTGGTCCATCTGCGCCACCGTGGTGTTGACCTGTTCGATGCCGGCCGACTGCTCGCGCGAGGCCGCCGAGATCTCGCCCATGATGTCGGTGACGCGCTGCACCGAGGCGACGATCTCCTGCATGGTGGTGCCGGCCTGGCCGACCAGGGCCGAGCCGTCGGCCACACGGGTGACCGACTCATCGATCAGGCCCTTGATCTCCTTGGCCGCATTGGCCGAGCGCTGGGCCAGCGTCCGCACCTCGCTGGCGACGACCGCGAAGCCGCGGCCCTGTTCGCCGGCACGCGCGGCTTCCACCGCCGCGTTGAGCGCGAGGATGTTGGTCTGGAAGGCGATGCCGTCGATCACGCCGATGATGTCGCCGATGCGCCTGGACGAAGAGGCGATACCTTCCATCGTGCTCACCACCTGGCCGACCACGTTGCCGCCCTGCACGGCCACCGCAGCGGCGCCGGCGGCCAGGCGGTTGGCCTGCTGCGCGTACTCGGCGTTCTGCTTGACGGTGGAGGTCAGCTCTTCCATCGACGCGGCGGTTTCTTCCAGGCTGGCCGCCTGCTGCTCCGTGCGGCGCGACAGGTCGTCGTTGCCGGCGGCGATCTCGGCGGCGGCCGCATCGATGGCCGCGGACGAGTTCTGGATGCGGCCGACGATCTCGGTCAAACGCTCGACGGTGGCATTGGCGTCGTCGCGCATCCGCGCAAACACGCCCTCGAACTCGCCGTGCATGCGCCCGGTCAGGTCGCCGCTGGCCACCGCCTGCAACAGCGAGGAGAGGGCGTTGAGGTTGCGGTCGGCCGTGCTCATCAGCTGGTTGAGGTCGACCAGGATCTGCCGGAAGTCGAAGTCGAAGGCGGCCTCGTCGCTGCGCGCGGTGAAATCGCCAGCCGCCGCTGCGGCCGCCATCCGCTGGATCTCGCCGTTGATCCGCAACAGGTTGCGGCGCACATCGTTGAGCGACTCGGTGATGACCGCGCGTTCGCCCGGCAAGGCGTCCAGTTCCTGCGACAGGTCGCCGCGCGCATAGCGCTTGATCAGCTCGACCACGCGCAGGGTCACCGCGATGTGCCCCTCGACCAGGGCGTTGCTCGCCTGGACCATGCTGCCGAACTCGCCAGGGAACTCGGCGGCGGCGATGCGGTGGCTGGTGACGCCGGCCTCGTGCTGCGCGCCCATCTCGGTCTGCGCCTGGATCACGCGGCGCAGCTGGCGCTGCATGCTGTCCATGGCCTGCAGCAACTGGCCGACCTCGTCGCCGCTGTCGATGGCGATGGGGTTGTCCAGCCTGCCCTGCGATACCGCATGCGCGGTGCGGATGGCGCGCCGCAATGGCCGGGTGATGGCGCGGGCCACGATCCAGCCGAAGACGATGCAGGCGACCGCACCGAGCACACCCACGATCAGGCCGCCGACGTTGGCGGCGATCGAGCTGTCCACGGCGTTCTGCACCGTGGCGCGGAAGCGCGCGTCGGCGCTGTGGTGCATCGCGTTGAGGTGGGTGCGGTAGCGCTCCAGCGAGGGCGCCATCGCCTCCATCTCCGCCGCGTCGGGTTCGCGCTGCTGCGCGAACGCCGCGGCCACGGCCGAGGCGTGCGCATAGTACGCGTCGAACTCCTTGCCCAGACGCGCCAGTTCCTGGGCGTTGCCCGGGTCGGTCTGCTGCAGCTTCAGATAGGACGCGTGGATCTGCGCGGCGATCGGACGGGTCGCGTTGAGCATGTCCATGTCGCCGGCCGCCGCCGCGCCGTTCAGTCCATTGATGATCTTGTCCAGCGCCGCGACGTTGCGCGTCATGGTGTCCAGCACCGGGAAGTGCACGTCGCGGATCGCCTCCAGATGTCCGTTGTTGCGCTGGAATACCACGGTGCTGAAGCCGATGTAGCCCAGCAGGCACAGGATCGACACCGCCGCCGGCAGCAGGATCTTCCAGAACAACGGCAGGGAAAGCAGACGTCTCATCATGGAGGCTCTCCGGTGGCGGTTAGGGCTTGAAGACGACCTTGACGCTCGCATCCTGCGCGCCGGCATCGATGTAGCCGATCGCGCCAGGCGAGGCGGCGACCGCCTTCTTGACCGCATCGTCGCCGGCCACGTGCTTGGGACGCTGCGCCTTGCCGGTGAACATCAACTGCGACCAGTACGACTTGAGCTGCGCGGCATCGCGGCCGGTGACCTTCTTGTAGAACTCCTCGCGCGCCTTGGCGCCCTCGTCCTGGTCGATCGGCGTGGCCTGCGCGCCGCCCGGCAGTGCGTTGGACTTGGCCAGGAAGATCTGCGACACCTGATCCTTGCTCAGGCTGTCCACCGGGCTCTTGGACGACATCACCACCACCACCTCGGCCTGCGCGGCGGTGCAGAACAGCAAGGCCAGGGCCGCAGCGCCGGCGATCTTGTAAGCATTCATGGCGTCGTCCTCAGAACACGAAATCGAAGGAGGCCGACAGCAGGTTGTAGCTGCCGCCAGGACGGAAACCCGGCTGGATGTTGCCGAGGCTGCCGTACGAGCCGGCGTTGTTGACGACATGGCTGGCCTGGAACTTGAACGCCACGTTTTCGTACACGTCCCAGCGCAGCGAGGCGGTGTAGCTGTGGCGGCCGTTTTCGGCGAGCGCGACGGCGCGGGTCATCAGACCCAGCGGATCGGCACCCGGCGCGATCACCGGCGCCTTCTTGTCGACGTTGGCGTAGGTCAGCGACGGGGTCAGCGCGCCGAAGCGCGCACCGGCACTCACATAGCCAGCGGTGGTCTTGCCGTTGAGCGAGGGCGAGTAGTCGGCACGGATGACTTCGGCGCGCGCGAACCACGGACCCGGATCGTAGCT
This sequence comes from Xanthomonas sacchari, assembly GCF_040529065.1. Classification (NCBI taxonomy): domain Bacteria; kingdom Pseudomonadati; phylum Pseudomonadota; class Gammaproteobacteria; order Lysobacterales; family Lysobacteraceae; genus Xanthomonas; species Xanthomonas sacchari. The sequence continues at coordinate 54,737 of NZ_CP132343.1, forward strand.
GTAGCCGGCGCTGGCGAAGCTGCCCGCGACGCCGACCGTGTCCAGACGCTCGGCCAGGGCCGGGTTGATCCGGCGGTACACGGCGAACAGGCGGTCCAGGTCGGCGGTGCGGTAGTCGGCATTGCCCTTGATGTAGGCCACGCGGTAGGTGGACGCGCCCTGGTCCAGGACCAGCGACAGGCCGCGCATCGCGTGCACGTCGGCCTTCTTGGAATCGATGCGGCCGTAGAAGCCCTGCACGCTGAGCACGCTCTGGCCGACGTTGCGCGTGTACACGCCTTCCACGCCGTCCATCGCCAGCAGGTAGTTGTAGACCTCGTAGGGCGGACGCACCCACGGCGTGGCGTAGCCGACGCGCTGGTACTCGGACAGCATGTACAGCGGCGCGGTGATGCGGCCGACACGCACTGCGAAATCCGGCGCGAACTGGTACTTGACGTGCGCCAGGGTGACCTTGGGCGTATACGAGGCACGCTCGGCGTACTCGCTGGTGACCTGCAGCACGCCGCTGAACTTGTCGCTGAAGGTGGCGTTGACCTGGCCGGCGATGCGCGAATCCGGTCGCGGCGAGGTGTGCTGGCTGGCGCCGGCACCTTCGGTGGTCTGCAGGTCCGGCGTGAAGTCGGCACGGTCCTCGGTGGAGTGCACCAAGCCCAGGGTACCGAAGCCGCTGAAGGACAGCTCGGGGCCGTCCTGCGCCTGGACGTTGCCGGCGGCAGCGAGTGCGAGCGCACCGCTCAACAGTAAAACCTTGAATTTCATTGAATTTCCCCAAATACATGGCGGGTTGGCGATGGACGACAGTCCGACCGCATCCCGTCCTGGTGATTGCGACCCGTGACGGCAGTGAGCCGATAACGGCGATCGCGCCGCGTTCTTGAGCGCTGTCATGGTTTTTTCGACGAACGGTCCGCAAAACCCGCGCCGCGGTGTGTCCTGATGACCGGCCAGCGTGGCGCCGGCCACCCTGCCGTTGGGCAGATGTCGGCCGTCGCGATGGACCGCTAGACTCGCCGCAACTTCCCGCCAAGGACCTGCACCGATGACCCAGTGGTATTTCCTGACCGGCAGCGAACAGACCCGCTCCGGCCCGTTCGACGATGCCGACGCGGTCGCCTTCGCCCGCAACAACCCCACGGCGCTGGCCTGGTGCCAGGGCCAGAGCGGCTGGCTGCCGGTGGCGCAGATCGCCGCGCTGCGGGGCGGCGCGTCCTTCCTGCCGCCGGGCCTGCCGCCGTTGCCCACCGCCGCCAGCCGCGCCGACCAGATCGACTACCGCATCGTCGGCCACGAGATGCAGTTCGTGGAGATCGAGCTGGACCCGGGCGAGAGCGCGGTGGCCGAGGCCGGCGCACTGATGTTCAAGGACGCGGCGGTGCGGATGGACACCGTGTTCGGCGACGGCTCCAACGCCGACCAGGGTGGGCTGATGGGCAAACTGCTGTCGGCCGGCAAGCGCCTGGTCACCGGCGAGAGCCTGTTCACCACCGTGTTCACCCACCAGGGCCACGGCAAGGCCAAGGTCGCCTTCGCCGCGCCCTACCCCGGCACGGTGCTGGCGATGAAACTGGACCAGCACGGCGGCCGCCTGATCTGCCAGAAGGACAGCTTCCTGGCCGGCGCGCGCGGGGTCTCGCTGGGCATCCACTTCCAGCGCAAGGTTATGACCGGCCTGTTCGGCGGCGAAGGTTTCATCATGCAGAAGCTCGAGGGCGACGGCTGGGTGTTCGTGCACGCCGGCGGCTGCGTGGTCGAGCGCGAACTGGCCGCCGGCGAGCGCCTGGACGTGGACACCGGCTGCGTGGTCGCGTTCCACGCCTCGGTGGACATGGACGTGCGCCCGGTCAGCGGCATCAAGAGCATGTTCTTCGGCGGCGAAGGCATGTTCCTGGCCACCCTCACCGGCCCCGGCAAGGTCTGGCTGCAGTCGCTGCCGTTCTCGCGCCTGGCCGGACGCATGCTCGCCGCCGCACCGCAGGGCGGCGGGCAGAACCGCGGCGAAGGCTCGGTGCTGGGCGACTTCGGCCGGATCCTGGACGGCGACAACAGGTTCTAAGACGGCATGCTCAGCCCCTCTCCCCCCGGGAGAGGGGTTGGGGTGAGGGTCCGGGGCGCGAAGCGCCTCGCAGACTCGACCTCCGCGCCGACACTGAAGCGCCCAAGCGCCCACACCATGACCTCCAGTCGTGGGCGGTGCAGGAGGATGCGGCTATGCTCGCGCCGGCTCCTTCCTCCTTTCCGCGACGCTTCCATGACCGTGTTCCGCTCCCCGCGCCTGCTGCTGTCCCTGTCTTTGTTCGGCCTGCTTGCCGCCTGCGGCGGCGAACCCAAGCCGGCGCCGCCGGCCCCGGTGGTGACCGGACCGGCACCGGCGCCCACGCCGGCGGCCAAGCCGCTGCGCATCGGCATCGCCCTGGGCGGCGGCGCGGCCAAGGGCTTCGCCCATATCGGCGTGATCAAGATGCTGCAGGCCAATGGGCTGGAGCCGACGGTGGTGTCCGGCACCAGCGCCGGCAGCGTGGTCGGCGCGCTGTACGCCAGCGGCATGGACGCGTTCCAGATGCAGCAGGCGGCGGTGGCGCTGGACGAGAGCAGCATCCGCGACATGCGTCTGTTCTCCGGCGGCCTGGTGCAGGGCCAGGCGCTGCAGGACTACGTCAACGCCCAGCTCAAGGGCAAGCCGATCGAGAAGCTTGCCAAGCCGTTCGCCGCGGTCGCCACCCGTCTGGAGGACGGCGAGCGCACCGTGTTCGTGCGCGGCAATGCCGGCCAGGCGGTGCGCGCGTCCAGCAGCATCCCAGGCGTGTTCGAACCGGTGACCATCGGCAAGTTCCACTACGTGGACGGCGGCGTGGTCAGCCCGGTACCGGTGGACGCGGCGCGCCAGCTCGGCGCCGATTTCGTCATCGCCGTGGACATCTCCAGCAAGGCCAGCGGCAAGAACCCGGGCAGCATGCTCGGCACCGTCAACCAGTCGATCGCGATCATGGGCCAGCGCCTGGGCCAGCAGGAACTGGGCCGTGCCGACATCGTGATCCGGCCCAAGGTCAACGACATCGGCGCGGCCGACTTCGCCCAGCGCAACGCCGCGATCCTGGAAGGCGAGAAAGCCGCGTTGGCGGCGATGTCGCAGATCAAGGCCAAGCTGGCGCAACTGCAGCAACAACGCAGCGACGCCGCCGCCGCGGCGGCAAAGGCCGCGCAACCGGCGCCGCCGCCGTGCGAACCGCAGTCGCGGCTGGGCCGCCTGCTGCGCCGCGACGATCCCTGCAAGCCCAAGGACTGAGGCGTCGCCCCCTCTCCCACCGGGAGAGGGGCCGGGGGTGAGGGTCCGACCGCTAGCCCAGCCTCCCTGCGCAAGCAGTCCCGCCCGCGTCACACCTCAACTCAGTACCGCCAGCGCAGCGTGAAACTCACGAACCGCGGCTCGCCGTAGTTCTGGTAGTCCAAATTGGCCCAGTACTTCTTGTTCAGCGCGTTGGTCACCGCCAGGGTCGCGGTCCACTGCGAGCTGAGCTGGTAGTTGGCGTTGAAGTGCACCAGCGCGTACGGATCCTGCACTACGGTGACCGGACGCGTGGCAGCGCTGCCGTCGCCGACCGGGCGCTGGATGTTGTAGCCGCGCACCGCGCTCTGCCAGCTCACGCCGCCGCCCAGGCTCAGGCGCTGCCAGGCGCCGGGCAGGCGCACCTGGGTGGACAGCTGCAGGTAGTCTTCCGGCAGATTGGCGTAGATCGCGTCGGTCGGCGCGCGGGTGACCTTGGCGCGGGTGTAGCCGGCGTTGAGCGTCCAGCCCGGGCGCAGTTCGCCGTTGTATTCCACTTCCCAGCCGCGGCTCTTGGTGCCGTCGACGCCGATGTAGGCCGAACTGCCGTCGGGCAGCGAGGCTTCGGGCTGGGTCATGTCGCGCACCGCGTAGTTGTCCTGCTTGGCTTCGAACACCGCCGCGCTGAGCAGCGCGCGGCCATCGGCCAGTTGCGCCTTGATGCCCGCTTCCAGGTTGGAGCCCTGCACCGGCGCCAGCAGGTTGTTGTCCTTGTCCTTGTAGTTCTGCGGATTGAAGATCTCGGTATAGCTAGCGTAGGTGGAGATGGCCGGGGTGATGTCGTAGACCAGGCCGACGTAGGGCGTGACCTCGTCGCTGACCCGGTAGCGGCCGCTGGTGCCGGTGTAGCTGCCGTCGGCGGCGAAGGCCTGGGTGCGGGTCTGCCAGGAACTCAGGCGCGCGCCAGCGATCAGCGACAGCGGCTCGGCCAGGCGCAGCCGGGTGGAGGCATACACGCCGCGCTGGGTGGTGCGCGCCTCGCGCCGCGCGCCGGTGCGGGTGGTGGTGATCTGGCCCACGTCGCCGCGCCAGTCGTAGACGTTGGGGATGTAGTAGCAGCGCTCGCGGCCGCAGGTGGTCCAGTCGCCCGAATAGCGCAGTGCCAGGGTCGGCGTGGTCGACTGCAGGTCCTGCCAGCTGCCGCCGATCACCACGTCGTGGTCGCGGCCGAACAGCGGGAACGTGCCGGACAGGTACACGTCCAGGCCGTCGCGGGTGTCGGTGGTCCGACCGGCGGCCGCGCGCAGGTAGATGCCGCTGCCGTCGCGCTTGGGATAGCCGCTGCCGTACACGCGCAGGTTGTTGACCTCGCCCTCGGTGCGCGCCAGGTTGACCTTCAGCAGCCAGTTCTCGCCGAAGCGCTGTTCCAGGTTGGCGAAGGTGGTGTGGGTGTTACGCTGCCAGCGCGTCCACTTCGGCGCCAGGTTGGTGGACGTGGGCAGGTCGGCGTACGCACCGTCGGCGAAGAAGTACGGCACCGTGCCCCAGGTCGCGCCGACCGGGTCGTTGTCCTGGCGCTGGTATCCGACGGTGACCGTGGTGGTGTCGGTCAGGTCGCCCTCCAGCACCGCCATGCCGGACATCTTCTGGTCGCTGTAGTGGTCGTAGTAGTAGCCGCGGTCCTGCCAGGCGGCGACGAAGCGGCTGCGGAAGCGGCCATCGGCAGTCAGCGGCGCGGTGACGTCGGCCTGGGTGCGGCGGAAGTCCCACGTGCCGAGCGAGGCCGCGAACGCGGCATCGAAGGTCTTGCCCGGGCGCTTGCGCAGCAGGTTGACCGTGGCCGAGGGAATGCCGGCGCCGCTGAGCAGGCCGTTGGCGCCGCGGATCACCTCGACGCGGTCGTAAAAGACCATGTCGTATTCCTGGTTGGTGGAACCGCTGTAGGTGGGCAGGCCGTCGACCTGGAAGTCGGTGATCTGGAAGCCGCGCGCGAAGTACAGCGGGCGCTGGGTGTCGTAGAAGGAGACGTTGACGCCGGTGACGTTGCGCATGACGTCGTTGATGCTGAACAGCGATTCCTCTTCCAGCCGTTGCTGGCCCAGCACGCTCACCGACTGCGGCGTCTCCTGCAGCGTCAGCGGCAGACGGGTGGTGGTGGACGGCTGCGCGCGCGACGGGCTGCCGCTGACCTCGACCTTGTCTAGCGTGGTCGGCTGCATGTCGTCAGCGGCCTCGGCCTCGGCGGCGAGCAGCGGTGCCGAGGCCGCGGAGAGCACGGACAGCACGGCGAGGGACAGCAGGCGGCGTGGAGCGGAGGAAAGCATGGATCGATCTCGCGAAGTTTGGGCACGGGCGACACGGTCGCGCCGCGGGTGGCAGGAAAAGGACAGGCGCAGCCGCACCCCACGGCGGAGACCGGCGTGGCTGGCCCGGCAGGGCTGGCGGAGGGGCTGTGGCCGTGGACGGCCGTCGCAGAACGCAAATGTAAATCGTTAGCAACAACTTAACAAGGGCAGCCACGCGGCGACACGCGGCGACACATCCGCAGCAGTCCCGCTAGCCGCGCGGCAACGGCAGGCCGGCGAAGTCCTTGACCGTGCGCAGCACGAAGCTGGAATTGACGTCGGCAACGCCGGCGGCGTTGAGCAACTTGTCCAGCAGAAACGCGGAGAAGTGCGCCAGATCGCGGACGTAGACGTGCAACAGGTAGTCCATGTCGCCGGTCAGCGCGTGGCAGGCGACCACCTCGTCCCAGCCCTGCACGCTGTCGGCGAAATGGGCGATGCCGCTCTGCCCGTGCTTTTCCAACTGCACGCGGACGAAGGCCTGCAGGCCCAGGCCGATCGCCGCCGGCACCAACCGCGCGGCGTAGCCGGCGACCACGCCCTCGGCTTCCAGCCGCTGCACCCGGCGCAGGCAGGCCGACGGCGACAGGTTCACCTGCGCGGCCAGCTCGGCGTTGCTGGCGCGGCCCTCCCGCTGCAGCAGGGCGAGCAGGCGCAGATCGGTGCGGTCGAAGGTCGGCGATCCGGTCATTTATTGCTCTGCAACATGGCTTCTACGCAACAATCTTGCGCGCGGCGCACGGATCGGCGCAACTTCGCAAGCCCATTGCGCGGCTGCACGCCTACCATCGTGGCTATTCCTTTCCGGAGCGTCGACCATGGACACCGCACCGCGCCGCGTCGAACACCAGCAGACCGACAAGGGCTACGTGCCGGTCTACACCACGTCGGTGGTGACCCAGCCATGGGAGAGCTACAGCGCCGACGACCATGCCACCTGGGGCACGCTGTACGCGCGCCAGCGCGAGTTGCTGGTCGGCCGCGCCTGCGACGAATTCCTGCAGGCGCAGGACGCGATGGGCATGACGCCGCAGGCGATCCCGCGCTTCGACGAGCTCAACGCGGTGCTGCAGGCGACCACCGGCTGGACCCTGGTCGGCGTCGAAGGGCTGCTGCCGGAACTGGATTTCTTCGACCATCTCGCCAACCGCCGCTTCCCGGTGACCTGGTGGATCCGCCGTCCCGAGCAGATCGACTACATCGCCGAGCCGGACCTGTTCCACGACCTGTTCGGCCACGTGCCGCTACTGATGAATCCGCTGTTCGCCGACTACATGCAGGCCTATGGCCGCGGCGGAGTGAAGGCGCATGCGATCGGCCCGGACGCGCTGCAGAACCTGACCAGGCTGTACTGGTACACGGTGGAGTTCGGCCTGATCGACACCCCGGACGGCCTGCGCATCTACGGCGCCGGCATCGTCTCGTCCAAGGGCGAATCGCTGTATTCGCTGGAGTCGGACGCGCCCAACCGCATCGGCTTCGACCTTGAGCGGATCATGCGCACCCGCTACCGCATCGATACCTACCAGAAGACCTACTTCGTCATCGACAGCTTCGAGCAGCTGATGCAGGCGACCGCGCCGGACTTCACCCCGATCTATGCGGCACTGGCCGACCAAGCACACCTGCCCGCCGGCCAGGTGCAGGCGCAGGACCGCGTGTTCCATGCCGGCAGCGGCGAAGGCTGGGCGGACGGCGGCGACGTGTGAATCGCGGCACTGCCCGTCCCCGCCAAACCTGACGGAGACGGGGCATGGCGCCGGCTCAGTCGGTGCCGTACTTCGGGTTGTAGGGGCCGTACAACAAGCCGCCAGGGTGACCGGCGGACAGCAGACGCTGGCTGGCCACGTTCCCCATCTGATGCCCTTGGTCGGTGACTTGGTTGACGACCTGATTGATCGCAGCCGTCACCAGCATTCCGACCAGGCCGCCCCCGGCGTTGTTCTGATTTTCGCCGCTCGACGCCTGTGCCTGGCCCTGCCACAGCACTGTCCCGGTGCGCAGATCCACCAGCTTGGCGTTGGCCGAGACCACGACCACGCTGTTGATGATCTGGTAGACGGCACCGTACTTTTCCACGGTGATGTACAGCGCCGCGTCGGCCCCGAAGATTTCCCGCAACTTCTCCGGAGACACCGCCTGTGCTTCATCCGCCACGGCGATGCCGTTCTGCTTGAAGGTCTCGTAGACCGGCGCCACCGGCATCACGTAGTAGCCCGCTTCGGCCAGCGGCAGCGTGGTGACCGACAGCACGCTCAGGCTGGCGTTGACGTCCGGGGCATGGCTGACCGGCGGCAGGACCAGGATCGACCGCGGCTTGCTGGCCTTGTACGCGCTGTAATCGCGCGACATCGGCTGCGTCGCACAGGCGCTCAGCAGCAGACCGAGCACGGCCACACAGGCCATTCTTGCGACGTTCTTCATTGCGTGCTCCTCGCATTGCTGGCGTTATTCAACAACAGATCGATGTAGGTGCCGGACTCGGGGTATTGCGTCTTCTCGGCGAGGAGCTCCTGCTGCGCTTTGGCATCGTTGCCGGTTTCGGCGTACAGCATGCCCAGATGCGCCTGCAGTCCCGGCGGCGGCCTGCGGTTGGCGGCCTGCATCACCTGCAGGTCCTTTTCCAGCGCCTGGATCTGCTGTTCCGGGCTACCGCCCTTGAAGTGGCTGTAGACCTGATCCTGGTAGCTGCCCCACTGGTAGAGCGAGGCGCTCTGGTGGGCGCAGCCGACCAGCGCGAGCAGGGCGCAGGTGCCGAGCCAGAACCGCGTGCGGACATTGAGAGTATTCATGTGCGAGGGTCCGTTGCGGGTCACTTGACCGGCTTCCAGGCGCCGGAGTCGATCGCGGCGGTGAGATTGTTGACGGCCTCGCGGATCGCCAGATCCAGGACTTTGCCGTTGAGCGTGGAGTCGTAGCTGGAGGTCCCGCCGAAGCCGACGACCTCGCGGTTGGACAAGGTGTACTCGCCGCCGCCCTGCACCGAATACACCACTTCGGACGTCGCGCTATCGACCACGTTCAGGCTGACCTTGGCGTAGGCCTGCTGCTGCTTGCCGCGGCCGAGAATGCCGAACAGCTGCGTATCGCCGGTCTCCTTGCGGCCGAACTCGGTCACGTCGCCGGTGACGACGTAGTCGGCACCCTTGAGTTGCTGCGCCTGGCCCTTGATCTGCGCTTCCTGCTTGATCTCGCCCATGTTGTCGCGATCCAGCACACGGAAACGATTGGTCTGCTGCAGATGGGTGATCAGGATGGCCTTGGCCTGGCTGCCCAGGCGATCCGCACCATCGGAAAACAGACCGCGCATGAAGGACGAGCGGTTGTCGAACTTGCCCACCGCGATCGGCGCTCGCGCGCCGGCATAGGGAACGCTCGCCGCTGCCACGGTCTGCGGCCTGACGCTCTGATGGGTTTCGGTGGCACAACCGGCCAAGGCCAGTGCGATTGCCAGCCCGGTGGCTCCCTTGATCACAACATTCTTCATTCATTACCCCTTGTTGGTGCAGCGACGAAAAAAAGGTTTGCCGGCGCTCAGCCACAGGCATGCGCGGACATCGCGCATGGCCCCCATGCACGCCCTTGGCGAACGTCGGCAAACAGAACAGCAGACATGCGATGTCGGTCCATGACCATCCTGCGCAGTGCAGGGAAAGAAAGATCCATGTCGTCCCGTCGACACAGCGAGACCTAGCCAGTTGTCCTAGATCGGCAGCGTCACCAGAAACTTTAGGGCGCAGTGGCACGAACGCATCAACCCGCACCGGCGCATCGCGGGTGCTTCTTGCATGCCGACCCGAGGCTTAGATGCGAAGCGGCGGGCGCGCATGGGCTTGCGCGCACCGGCAAATCGGATTCGGCCCGATCCCGCACCGCGCCTCCGAGCCCCAGGCTGTGCAGCGAGCGACATCGGTGCGCCACGACGCGGACACCCCGGATTCCCGGACGCTCCCGTCCAACACGTGTTGGCGGCCCTTTGCGTCGGGAGAATCCTCATGCTCATTTATGTCGGCCTGGACGGCGATCAAGCGGATCAGCGCGGCGCCAAGCTGAAGGCCCTGCAATCCCACTTCGGCGAAACCCAGTCGCATGCCTTGACCCTGCTCGATGCGACGTCGCTGTCGCCCAGCAACAAGACGCGCGGCAAGCGCCTGGTGATCAATTCGCACGGCAACGTCAACGTCTTTGCCGGGCTGACGCCGGAGGCGTTCCTGCAGCAACTTTTGAACAAGGGGCTGGGCAAGGACTCGTTCGAGGAGATCGTGCTGATGGCGTGCCAGGTCGGCGCACAGAGCCAGACCAACTCCATCGCCAACAACTTCGCCAAGGACCTGAAGCGCTTGCTGGTCGGCCACGGCATCCTCGCCAAGCTGTATGCGCCTCGCGGCACCCTGACCTATGTCGTGCACACCGAGCAGAAGCTGGGCCAGACGTTCTACGTGGTGGACAGCATGCATATCGCCTGCCCAGAGCGTAACTATCCGCTGGCCGAAGGCCTGCTGTTGGTGCAGTAAGACCGTATGCAGAACGCCCCGCAGATGCGGGGCGTTTTGCGAACAGCGCCCGGGCATCTAAACGACCTTACGCCGCGGCGGCCTCGGCCTTGCCCAGCACGCCGGCGACGAAGGCGCGCAGCTCGGCGTCCTTGGCGTTGTCGAAGAAGCACTGCTGGAAGCGCGCGCCGCCCACGGCCTGCTTGACCAGTTCCGGGTCCAGCGCGCGCAGGCCGTCCAGGTAGGACTTGGCCAGGGCCTGCTTGACCTGGGTCAGGATGCCGGCATTGGCCTGCTGCGATTCGCGGCGCTCGGCCGGGTAGCCCATGCCGCGCTCGCCGCTGAAGGCCTTCTCGAAGATGTAGCGCACGTTGATCTCCGCGCCCCAGCCGTAGCCCTTGGCGAAGGCCAGCGCCAGCGCGTTGCCGTTGTTGACCTGGGCGAACAGGTAGGCGTCGGTCGGCTCGATGCAGTAGCCGCAGAACACGCCCGGGTGCGCGTTGAGCGACATCATCGCGCCCTGGCCGGTGCCGCAGCCGGCGACCACGAAGTCCACCGCGCCGGCGTTGAGCAGCAGACCGGCGCAGATGCCCAGGTGGATGTAGGTCAGGCGGTGGTCGGCGTCGCCGTCCATGCCGACGTTGAACACGCTGTGGCCCTGGGCGGCGGCGACGTCGTTGAGCTGCTGCAGGATCACCGGGTTCTTGGTGGCCTGGCTGAACTCGTTCATTAGGGCGATTTTCATGGGGGGTCCTTTGGGGTGGGGGATTGTTGGTGGGATAGATCTGGTTGGGATGAGAGAGGTCGGCGGTGGTCGTACCCTCATCCGCCCTTCGGGCACCTTCTCCCGAAGGGAGAAGGGACGGCAGTTAGCGGGCGAGCCAGCCGCCGTCGACGGGGATCACGGTGCCGTTGACGTAGTCCGAGGCGCTGCTGGCCAGGAACACCGCGGTGCCGCCCAGGTCTTCCGGCACGCCCCAGCGGCCGGCGGGGATGCGGTCCAGGATCGCCTGGTTGCGTGCGGCGTCGGCGCGCAGCTGCGCGGTGTTGTCGGTGGCCATGTAGCCCGGGGCGATGGCGTTGATGTTGACGCCCTTGGCGCCCCACTCGTTGGCCAGCAGGCGGGTGATGCCGGCGATGCCGGACTTGCTGGCGGTGTAAGAGGGCACGCGGATGCCGCCCTGGAACGACAGCATCGACGCGATGTTGATGATCTTGCCGCTGCCCTGGGCGATGAAGTGGCGGCCGGCGGCCTGGCACATGAAGAACGCGGACTTGATGTTGACGTTCATGACGTCGTCCCAGTCCTGCTCGCTGAAATCCACCGCGTCGGCGCGGCGGATCAGCCCGGCGTTGTTGACCAGGATGTCGAGGCGGCCCAGGCCGGCCAGGGTCTCGTCGAGGATGCGCTGCACCGGCTCGATGCTGATCAGGTTGGCCTCGATGGCGACGAAGCGGCGGCCCAGCGCGGTGACCTTGGCCTCGGTCTCGGTGGGCGCGGCGATGCCGGCGGCAGCGATGTCGGCGCCGGCCTGCGCCAGCGCCACGGCGATACCTTGGCCGAGGCCGGTGTTGGCGCCGGTGACCAGGGCGACCTTGCCTTCGAGACTGAACGGGTGGGTCATTGCGTGGACTCCTTGAGGGACTGCGGACGACGGGAATGGGAGCGGCGCGCGGGACGGCGGCCTACTTGAGCTGGCAGATGTCCAGCACGTGCATGTCGGTGTAGTCGAGGTTCTCGCCGCCCATCGCCCAGATGAAGGCGTAGTTGGCGGTGCCGGCGCCCATGTGGATCGACCACGGCGGCGACACCACCGCCTCGTTGTTCTGCACCACGATGTGGCGCTGCGCGTCCGGCTCGCCCATGAAGTGGTAGACGCGGTCGTTGGCGCCGAGGTCGAAGTAGAAATAGACCTCGCTGCGGCGGTCGTGCAGGTGCGGCGGCATGGTGTTCCACACGCTGCCCGGCTTGAGCACGGTCAGGCCCAGCAGCAGCTGCGAGGACTGGCAGGTGGCCGGCACGATGTACTGGTAGATGGTGCGTTCGTTGCTGGTCTCCAGTGCGCCGCGGTCCAGCGCCACCGCCTCGGCGATCGACAGGCGCTTGGTGGCGAAGCGCGCGTGCGCCGGCGTGGAGGCCAGATAGAACTGCGCCGGGTTGGCCGCGTCGTCGGAGGCGAACACCACCTCGGCGCTGCCCATCGCCACGTACAGGCCGTCCTTCGGGCCCAGCGGATACGCGGTGCCGTCGACGGTGACGGTGCCGCTGCCGGCGCCGACGTTGATCACGCCCAGCTCGCGCCGCTCCAGGAACGGGTGGCCGGCGGCCGAAGCCGGCTCGGTCTGCGCCGGCAGCGTCAGCGCCCGCGTGCGCGGGGCCGCGCCGCCGAGCACGAAGCGCTCGTAGTGGGTGTACTTCAGGGTCACCGCGTCGTCCACGAACAGGCCGTCGAGCAGGTACAGGTCGCGCAACTGGTCGTTGCTGGCGCCCTTGATCGCGTCGGGATGGGTCGCGTAGTGGGTCTTGCAGTACAGGGACATGGGGCGCTCCAGTGCAGGCGACGGCATGTGGCGGCCCGCCACGGAGGACAAGTCTAGCGGGTCTGGTAAACCGGTGTCATTCTGCAGTGCACGAAGGGCCGGGATTGGGGATTCGGGATTGGGGATAAGAGCGCTGCGCCGCTCGCTGACGGCGTGCTAGTCGGGCGGCAGCGGCTCGCCTACGTCGATGCGGTTGCCGTCGGGGTCGGCGAAGACGAAGCAGCGCAGGCCGAAATCGGCATCGCGGAGTGCCTTGATGATGCGCACGCCCTGCGCCTGCAGGCTGTCGTACAGGGCCGTGGCGTCGTCGACGATCAGGTGGGCGACGTTGCTGGTGCTGCCGCGGTGGTCGGGGCGCAGGGTCAGGTGCAGTTCGGCGGCGTCCTTCTTCAGGATCACGAAGCCGACCGGGCTGCCGTTCTGGAACACGCTGCGGAAACCCAGGCGCTCGGTGTAGAAGGCGACGGCGCGGGCGATCTCGGCGACGGGCACGGTCGGCGCCAGGCGGCCGAAACGGACCGCGACGGGGGCGGGGATGGGGGACGACATGGCGAAGGCTCCTCGCAGGAAGGCCGCGCGGTCCGCGCGGGCGGTGCCGGAACGGAGCGGGCCTTCGATGGGCGGAGCGGTGTCCGCACGGTCGCCGGGCAGTCTACACCGGCCGCGGCGGGCTCAGTCTTCCGGCGGCTGGCAGGAGTCGCGCACGATCAGGTGCGGGCGCACGCTGGCCACCGCCAGCGATGGCGTACCCTCGGGCTGGATCAGCATGGCCGCGGCGGTGCGGCCGGTGTCGCGGGTGTGCCGGCGCACCGAGGTCAGCGACGGCCACAGCCGCGAGGCCAGCGGGCTGTCGTCGTAGCCGATGATCGACAGCTGGCGCGGGATGTTGATGTTGGCGCGCAGCGCGACCTTGTATACGCCGGCGGCCATCTCGTCGTTGCCGGTGAAGATCGCGCTGGGCCGCTGCTTGCCCAGCAGCAGCTTTTCCGCCGCGGCCACGCCCGATTCGAAGGTGTAGCCGGCCTCGACGATGCGCGCCGGCGGCAGCTCGATGCCGCGCCGGGTCAGCGCGTCGATGAAGCCGGCGGTGCGCTCGTGCGCGGAGCGGTAGGCGCTGGGGCCGGTGATCAGGGCGATGTCGCGGTGGCCCAGCGACAGCAGGTAGTCGGCGGCCTCGGCGGCGCCGTCGCGGTCGTGGGTGACCACCATCTGCGAGGTGTCGTCCAGCGGCAGCGAGGCGATGCGGGTGTAGCGCACGCCGATGCCGGCGAGCATGTCGGCCAGCGCCTGGTCCTCGGAGGCGCGTGGCACCAGGATCACCCCGTGCAGCTTCTGCTGCTGCACGAAGCGGCGCACGCCCTCGATGTAGCCGGGACTGCGACTGTCGCAGGGGTGCACCACCAGCTCGAAGCTGGAGCCGCGCAGCGCGTCCAGCGCGCCGTACTGCATGTCCACGATGTACTGCGCGGTGGGGTTGTCGTAGACCATGCCGATCAGGAACGAGCGGCGGAACGCCAGCCCGCGCGCCAGCGGGTCCGGCGCGTAGCCGACCTCGCGCATCAGCGCCTCGACCTTCTCGCGGGTGTCTTTGCGCACCAGCGGCGAGTTGTTGATGATCCGCGACACGGTCTTCTTCGACACCCCGGACAGGCGCGCGATGTCGTTGATCGTCGCGGCCTTGCCGTGGGCGGAAGCGGGAGCATCGGCGGGGCGGGGCTTGTTCGGCGCCATGGACGGAAAACCGGACGAAAGAGAGGGGATTCTACTGGGTGTCATGCTCGCTCCAGCGTACGGTCACGGAACCGGGGTAAACGCAGCGCGTCGGCGCCGACCCGACCCGGCCTGGCGCCAGTGTCGACGCCAGGCGCCTGCCGCGCGGAGCGGCGTGCGTTTCACGCCGGTGGCGCGCCATGACGCGACCCGGCGCCGCCTGCCCGGCTCAGGCGCGCAGCGCGCGCGGCAGCCACAGCGACAGCTCCGGGAAGAACGCCACGATCAGCAGCACGCACAGCGCCGCCAGCCAGAACGGCCAGATGGTGCGCATGCTCTGGGCCACGGTGATCTGCCCGATCGAGGTGCCGATGAACAGCACCGAGCCCACCGGCGGGGTGATCAGGCCGATGCCGCCGGCCAGCACCATCACCAGGCCGAAATGGATCGGGTCGATGCCGTAGGCCTTGGCCACCGGCAGGAAGATCGGCGTGCAGATCAGGATCTTCGGCGCCAGGTCCATGAACATGCCCAGCAGCAGCAGCATCACCACGATCATCAGCAACACGGTGTGCTGGCTGTGGGCGATGGACTGCAGGAAGTGCACCGCCGCCGCCGGCACCTGCAGGTAGGCCAGCAGCCAGCCGAACACCGCCGCGGTGGCGATCACGAACAGGATCACCCCGGTGGTGCGTGCGGCATGCGTCACCGCGCCGAAGAACTCGGCCCAGCGCAGCTGCCGGTACAGCAGCGCAGTGACCAGCAGCGCGTACACCACCGCGATCGCCGCGCTCTCCACCGCGGTGAAGATGCCGGCGCGGATGCCGACGAAGATCAGCGCGACCAGGCCCAGGCCCGGCAGCGCCCCGACCAGGCGCAGCGCCACCGCGCGCCAGCCCGGGAATGCCTCGGTGCCGTAGCCGCGCGAGCGCGCCACCGCGTAGCCGGTAATCATCATCGCCGCGGTCATCAGCAGCGCCGGGACGATGCCGGCGGCGAACAGGTCGGCGATCGACAGGCCGCCGCCGGCCGCGGCCGAGAACAGGATCAGGTTGTGCGAGGGCGGCACCAGCAGCGCCACCAGCGCCGCGGTCATGCTGACGTTGACCGCGTAGTCGCGGTCGTAGCCGCGGTTGATCATCTGCGGAATCATGGTGCCGCCGACCGCCGAGACGTCGGCGATGGCCGAGCCGGACACGCCGCCGAAGAACAGCGAGGACAGCACGCTGACCTGGCCCAGGCCACCGCGCATGCGCCCGACCAGCGAGGACGCCAGCGCGATCAGGCGGTCGGAGATGCCGCCGCGCAGCATCAGTTCGCCGGCGAAGATGAACAACGGGATCGCGATCAGCGACGCCGAGCCGCTGCCGGCGGAGATCTGCTGCACCAGCACCACTGCCGGCAGGTCCAGATACAGCAGCGTGGCCAGCGCCGCCGCGCCCAGCGCATACGCCACCGGCACGCCGATCAGCAGCAGCACCACGAACAATCCCAACAGGATGGCGATGGCCATGCTCAGTTCCTCCCCACGGTGGTGCCCGGGCGCAGCACCCGCCAGGCCTGGTACAGCGCGAACACGCTCATCAGCGCGCCGCCGATCGACAGCGGCAGGTAGTTGATGCTCTGCGGCATCTGCGCGCCGGCCATCTTGATGTCCAGCCCGTCCAGCAGCAGCACCGCGCCCCACCAGGCGATCACCGCGCCGATCGCCGCCACCAGCAGCGGGCGCAGCAGGTCGATGAAACGGCGCAGGTTGGCGTGCAACGTCTCGGCCAGCAGGAAGAAGCCGAAGTGGCGGCGGGTGTGCACGCCGGCGGCGGCACCCAGGCTCATCGCCGTGCTCAGCAGCAGCAGCGTCACCGGCTCGGTCCAGCTCGGCGAGTCGTTGAGCACGTAGCGGGTGAACACCTGCCAGCCCTGCACCACCACCAGCCCGAGCAGGGCGGCGGCGGCGAGGCCGATGGCGAGGTTGGCGATCCGGTCCAGCAGCCGCTGCAGCGGCGGCACCGGGAGGGCGGGGTCGTGGTCGTTCATCGGCATGGGCTCAGGCGAAATCGCGGATGCGGCGGTAAAGTGCTTCGATCTCCGGCTGCTGCCGATACTCGGCCAGCAGCGGCGCGGCAGCCTTGCGGAAGGCCGGCATGTCGACCTCATTGATGGCCACGCCGTAGTCGATCACTTGCTGCCGCGCCTGCGCCTCGGAGGCGTCCCACAGCCGGCGCATCACCGTCACCGACTGCCGCGCGGTCTCCAGCACCAGCGCGCGCTCGTCCGGCGCCAGCGCTTCGAAGCTGCGCCGCGACATCACCAGCACGTCCGGCGCGTAGGAGTGATCGCTCTGCGACCAGTAGTGCGCGGCCTCGAAATGGCGGCTGGACTGGAAGCTGCGCATGTTGTTCTCGGCGCCGTCGATCATGTGCGTCTCCATCGCCGAGAAGGTTTCGCCCAGCGACATCGGCGTCGGGTTGGCGCCGAGCATGCGCATCAGCTTGAGGAAGATGTCCGAGTTCGCCACGCGCAGCTTGAGCCCGTGCAGATCCTTGGGCTGCCGCAGCGGATGCTTGGTGTTGTAGAAGCAGCGCGCGCCGGAGTCGTAGATCGCCAGCCCGACCAGGTCGCGCTGTTCGAAGCTGTGCAGGATGCTGTCGCCGACGTGGCCGTCGATCGCGCGGCGCAGGTGTGCCACCGAGTCGAACACGTACGGCAGGCACAGCGCCTGAGTCAGCGGGAAGGTATTGTTCAGCGCGCCGGAATACACGCGGGTGATGTCGATGGCGCCGAAGCGCGCCATGTCGATCGCCTCCGCCTCGCGGCCGAGCTGGCCGGAGTGGTACTGGCGCAGACGCAGGCGGCCGCCGGTCTGCTGCTCCAGGGTCTGCCCGAACCAGCGCACCGCCTCCACGGTGGGGTAGTCGGCCACGTGCACGTCGGTGGCGGTGAGCAGGCGGGTGTCGCCGCGCTGCGCCAGCGCACCCAGCGGCACGCCAGCCGCGGCCGCCGCGGTCAGGCCCGCACCCAGAAATCGTCTACGAGTGATCATGCTGCGCCCTCCCGCGCGTCGTGGTCAGCGCGCAGCCTAGGCTGCGACCGCCCTGCAGTGCAGTTCGCCATAGCCATCGAAGCGGATCGTCGCCTGCTGGCCGATGGCGATATCGTGGATGCCGGTGGCGTTGCCGGTGGCGATCAGCTCGCCGCGGCGCAGCGGCCGCCCGCGCCTGGCCGAGCGCGCCAGCGCGAACGCGAACGCCGCGCGCAGCCCGCCAGGCAGCAGCGTGGCGCCGCCGGTGCCCACGCACTGGCCCTCGATCCAGGTCTCGGCGCGCAGCGCGGTCTCGTCCAGCGCGGTCCAGTCCGGCACCTGCGGCCCCAGCAGCAGGCCGTTGTTGTTGCCGAAATCGGAGATCACCACGCGCGGCCCCAGCTGGTTGATCGTGGCCAGGGGGCTGCTCGCCACCTCGACCCCGACGAACAGCGTCGCCGGCACCTGCGCGGCCTGCTCCGCGGTCCAGTGCAACTGGTCGACCGGCACGTCGGCGTCCAGGCGCAGCACGTACTCGGCCTCGACCGCGCCGAAGCCGCCATCGAACACCGGGATGTCGGCTGTTCCACCGGTGGCATTCCACAGCGCAGCGGCGAAGATCGGGCCAAGCAGGCGCTCGTCCCCGGAGTGGTCGCGGCGCTCGGGGGCGATGTAGCCGACCTTCCAGCCGACCACGCGGTCCGGCCATTGCGCGATCGCCAGATCCTGCACGCGGTAGGCGGTCTCCAGATCGTCGGGGATGACGCCAGGGAAATCGGGCAACGCACGACCCTGGCGACGGGCCTGGACGAAGCGGGCCGCGATGTCGGCCAACGCGGGCGGTGGCGTCTGCGACGGGCCGGAAGGAAGGCTCAAGGGCATCTCCGCAAGGAATGTGGGGGATCGGAATTGCTGCGCCGCGCATCGACAGCGCGTTGCGCCGTTGTATATGGTAAACCGGTGTCATTGGCAATGTGCGGTGCGGCAAAGGGCCGCCTTTGGGCGGCCGGGATTCGGGATTGGGGATTGGGGATTGGTCAACGGCAAGGGCAAAAGCAAACACAACGGCAACGGCGGTGGGACGGCGCGTTGGTGGTGCCGCGCGGTGCCGCAGACTGAGTGCCACGCCCATGCCACGACCGGCGAGGAACCAATGAAACTGCATCCATTCCACGAACAGACAGACGACGCGGATCTGCCACGCGCGACCAGGGCACAGCCCTCAGCCGCCGGTGCCCCTCGTCCCGCGGCACTGCGCGCCTGGACCGTAGTGCTGACCGTGGCCGGCGTGCTGTTGTGTGCGCTTGCCCCCGGTGCGGCCATGGCGGCCGAGCGGCCGGCCAGCGAGAGCGCCGCCGAACTGGCGGCGCGGCTGCCGCTGTGGACCGGTCCGGCGCCGGGGTCGGCGGCCGGGCCCGAGCAAGCGCACTTGGTCGAGCGCAGCGACGACCCGGCCCTGCCCGATCGCGCGCTCAGCGGCCGTTACCAGCCCTACCTGGTGGTGTACCGGCCCAAGCACCCGAACGGCAGCGCGCTGCTGGTGGCGCCGGGCGGCGGCTATGCACGCGTGGTACTGGACAAGGAAGGCACGGCCTTGGTGCCGATCTTCGCCGAACAGGCCGGCATCACCCTGTTCGTGCTGCGGTATCGGTTGCCCGACGCGGCCATCGACGGCGCCACGGCGCGCGACCAGCCGCTGGCCGATGCGCAGCGCGCGCTGCGCCTGATCCGCGCGCATGCCGCCGACTACGGGGTGGACCCGCAGCGCATCGGCGCGATCGGCTTCTCCGCCGGCGGCCACGTCGCCGCCAGCCTCGGCACCCGCTACGACGAAACGGTATATCCGGCGCGCGATGCGATTGACCGGGTCAGCGCGCGGCCGGACTTCCTGTTGTTGCTGTACCCGGTCATCGACATGGGCAGCGGCACCGCGGCGCATACCGGCTCGCGGCTGCGGCTGCTCGGCCGCCACCCGGACGCGGCGACCATGGCCGCCTACTCGCTGCAGAACCGCGTGCACGCCGGCATGCCGCCCACCTTCCTGGTGCAGGCGCAGGACGACCCGGTGGTGTCGGTGGAGAACAGCCTGCTGTTCTACCAGGCGCTGCGCGAGGCGGGGATACCGGCCGAGCTGCACCTGTTCGCGCACGGCGGCCATGGCTTCGGTGTCCGCGGCATCGCCGGCCTGCCGCTGGCGGCATGGCCGCAACTGGCGCTGAGCTGGATGCGCAACGTGCAGGACGATCCGCGTGCCCGTGCGCCGATCCCGCCGCCGGCGGGGGGAAAGTGAGCCGCGTGGCCTGCGCACCGTTGGCTGCCCCGCCAGGCGATCGCGCCGCCACGCCGCACACGCGTCCCCGATCGCCTCATCAGGAGTCCGTCCACGCATGACCGCCCGCCCTCGCCTGCCCGCCCCGCATCCCACCGCGCCCGACGCAACCGCGCCCGACGACCAGGGCCGGCGCCGCTTCCTGCGCGACGGCGCACTCGGCGCGCTGGCCGTCAGTGGCGTGCTGCCCGGCCTCGCGAGCGCATCGGCGCCGACGCCAGCGGCACCGCTGGCGCGCACCCGCAGCGGCCGCATCCGCGGCCTGCGCGACCAGGGCGTGTGCGTGTTCAAGGGCATCCCCTACGGCGCCGACACCGCGCCGCGGCGCTTCCAGCCGGCGCTGCAGGAACGGCACTGGCACGGCGTGCGCGACTGCAGCGCTTACGGCGCATCGGCGCCACAGCGCGGGTCCGAGCCGGTCAGCGAGGACTGCCTGTTCCTCAACGTGTGGACGCCCGGCCTGCGCGACGGCGCGAAGCGCCCGATCCTGTTCTACATCCACGGCGGCGCCTACAACAACGGCTCCGGCAGCGACCCGTTGTACGACGGCGTGCGCCTGTGCCAGCGCGGCGACGTGGTGGTGGTCAGCGTCAATCACCGCCTCAACGCCTTCGGCTATCTGTACCTGGCGCCGTTCGGAGGAGACGCCTATGCCGCCTCGGGCAATGTCGGCCAGCTCGATCTGGTGCAGGCGCTGCAGTGGGTGCGTGCGCACGCGGCGGAGTTCGGCGGCGATGCCGGCAACGTCACCGTGTTCGGCCAGTCCGGCGGCGGCGCCAAGATCGCCACGCTGATGGCGATGCCGGCCGCGCAGGGCCTGTTCCACCGCGCCTGGACCATGAGCGGGCAGCAGGTCACTGCCGCCGGGCCACGTGCAGCCGGCCAGCGCGCGCAGTTGCTGCTGCAGGCCCTGCTGCTGGCGCCATCGCAACTGGACACGCTGCGCACGCTGCCGCTGCAGCGCGTGCTCGAGGCCACCCGCATCCGCGATCCATCGCGCGCGGAGGACACCGCGCTGTACCTGGGCCCGGTGCTGGATGCGCAGGTGCTGCACCGCCATCCGTTCTGGCCGGACGCGCCACCGCAGTCGGCGCGCATCCCGATGGTGATCGGCAACACCCACGACGAGACCCGCGCCTTTCTCGGCCACGATCCGGCCAACTTCGCGCTGACCTGGGACACGCTGCCGGCCAAGCTGGCGCAGGAGCAGTACGTGGACCTGTCGCCGCAGGTGGTGATCGCCGAGTACCGGCGGCTGTATCCGCACTACACGCCGAGCGAGGTGTTCTTCGCCGCCACCACCGCCGGCCGCTCCTGGCGCGGCGCGGTGGAGGAAGCCGAGGCGCGCGCGCGGCAGGGCGCACCGACCTGGGTCTATCAACTGGACTGGGGCTCGCCGCTGGACGGCGGCAAGTTCGGCGCCTTCCACACCCTGGACATCCCGCTGGTGTTCGACAACATCCGCCAGCCGGGTTCGCGCACCGGCGATGGCGCCGACGCGCAGCGCATGGCCGATGCAATGAGCACAGCGCTGCTGGCCTTCGCCCGCCACGGCGATCCCAACCACGCCGGCCTGCCACGCTGGGAACCGTATTCGCTGGCGCAGCGCGAAACAATGCTGTTCGACAGCGACAGCCGCCTGGCGCACGACCCGCGCGGCGGCGAGCGGCGCCTGTACCAGCAAGTGCCGTTCGTGCAGCGCGGGACGTTGTGAGCCGACGCGCCGTCCTCCACGGCAGCCGCACGACCGTCTGCTACGAGCCGGAGTACTTCCAGTACAGCCTGGATGTCCGGGTGTCGTAGACCATCACCCCCGCGCCCTTGGTGAACTCGGTCTGCGGACCAAGCTTGCCCGATTCTTCGTAGAAGAAGGTGACCACGAAACGCGAGGATGTTGCCACGGGGAACTTGGGGCAACCTTTTATCAGCGGGGATTCGGGTTCGGCCCACTGTTCCAGCTTGAACTGCCTATCGAGGTCGAAGGGACCGCGCTGCCAATGCCGCCGCGCGGCGGCGGTGGCCCAGTAGGTGTCGGGAATCCTCGCCACATCGACGGCATAGGAATAGAAGAACCCATCGAGGAATCCCACGTCCTCGCAGAATTGCGGTATCCCGCGCAAGGAGGTGACCTGGGCGAGCCCGCTGCGCTGCAGTTGATCGCGCATCGCGCCGACGGCCTTGTAGTTGTGCCGCATCATGCCGACCATCTGCAACTGCACGATCGCCCCTAAGGGGATCACCAACCACAGCGCGAGTACCCGCAACGGCTTGACCAGACGCATCGATCACCTCGGCGAAGTGCTATGCGCAGCCGCTAGCATTGCATGTCGCGCGAGCCGGGACTACCAACCGGTCTCCTCGGCCAGCACCACCTGGTTGCCGCCGCCGATGCGCGCGCGCTGCAGCAACGCCTCGGCGCGTTGCATCAGTGTGGCCGCGGTATCGGCGGGCGAGGCGAGCAAGGCGCCGACGCTGACGCCGAGCCGTTCGTTGGCCATGTCGGCGTGCGCGATCGCCAGCAGTTCGACCATGTCGCGCAAGGCCGGCGCCACCTGCCGCAGGTGCGCGCCAGTGGCGTCGTACAGCACCAGCGCGAAGCGGTCGGCCTCGATGCGCATGGCCACGTCCATTGGCCGCAGCAGGCATTGCAGCACCTCGGCCACGTCCACCACGGCGCGATCGGCCTCGTGCGCGCCGTAGCGCTGCACGAAGGCGGGGTATCCATCCAGTTCGACCAGGATCAACGCCAACCCGCGCTGCAGGCGCCGGGTTTCGGCCAGCGCCACCGCCAGGTGCTCCTCGAAACGACGGCGATCGCCAAGACCGGTGAGCGCGTCGCGCAAGGCCTCGTCGTCGCGCACGCGGCGCTGCAGAAACCCTTCGCGGCGCGAGTGTTCGCGCAGGTAGCCGCCGACCGCGCCGACCGGCACCGCCGTCCACAGCAGCCACTGCAGGCGCAGGTAGGCGTCCCGTGCCGCGCCGTCCAGCAGCAGGTGGCCGGCCGCGGCGCTGATCGCACACAGCAGCAGCGCCACCGCCACGCTCTGCCACAGCGCCAGGCCCAGCGGAAAGAACCCGGCCACCAGCACCAGGGTCATCACCGCCGCCGCGTAACGCAGCTCCTGCGGCGGGTAGCCGATGCTCGACAGCACCAGCCCGGTGCCGCCGACCAGCAGCAGCAGCGCGGCACGGCCGGGGCCGTGCGTGTCGGCGCGATGGATCGCCGCCGCCACCCACAGCAACGCCAGCAGCGTCGCCGCGCGCACCGCGATCGCATAGCCCAAAAGGCCGCCGCCGCCGCGCCAGCCGAAATGCACCGCATCCCAGCCCAGCAGCAGCAGCGCGATCAACACGCCCAGCGAGGCCGCCACGCGCTGCGCGAAGCCCAGCGTGGTGGCGGTGTAATGGCGGTACGCCCGTTCCAGCGGAGGATCGAAACGCAGCGCGGCGAATCCCTTGCGCAGTTGCGCCGCGTAGGCCTCGCCCGGCGGCGTGTCGTGTGGCTCCTGGTAACGCTCGTGCATGCAGTCCCCTGTCGACGGCAGCGCGGCGCGAAGTGCGGAGCGGGTCACATCAGGTCGTGGAACCCGACTCCATTTCGTGCGGACGCTGCGGTGCCCACGTCGAGACCATGAAAAAGCACCGGCGCGCGATTGTCCACTTTCGGGGCGATCGATTGCGTGACAGCGGCACCCTACTGCGCCGCATGGAGCGCACTGCGGTGCCTCAGCGCGGCGGCGGGAACGCCCACACGCTGTGCGGATCGCCGCCCTGCCCACGACGGTACGCCGCGCGCGCCATCTGCCAATAGGCCCAGGCCAATACCAGCGCGCAGGCATCGATCGCCAGCAGGGTGCCGCTGCTCCACGGCGCCACCCAACCGGCGGCGCCGCGCAAGCCGGCCAGCGGCACCAGCGCGGTCAGCGCCGCGCAGGCCAGCAGCAGTTCGTAGGCGCCGCGGGCGGTCGGCCGCAGCAGCGCCCAGGCCACGCCGAGCGCGAACACCGCGTAGTACGCGCCGCGCTCCATCCCCGGCGGCAGCAGGCGCGCGGCCACGAACAGCGCCGACACCCCGGCCACGCAGCCCAGGCACACGCCGGTGGTGAGCCGTGCCATGACGTGGGTACGCAACGGCTGCGCATGCTGCCGGCGCTTGCGCCGCGCTTCCACCCACAGCAGGTTGCCGCTGTAGAACAGGAACGCACCACCGAGGCCGAGCAGGAAGTACAGCCACTGCAGCGGCCAGCGCCCGTAGTTGCCGAAGTGCAGGGTCTGCAGGCCGCGCAGCGCAGCCACGCCCGGCGACATGGTCTGCGGCGACAGCACCCGCAGCACCTGGCCGTCGGCCGCGCGCAGCGCCACGCCGCCGAGGGTGTTGAGCCGGCGCTGGTCCTGGTGACCGTAGAGCTCGACCTGCGCGTTGGCGTCGCCGGCGTCGTGGAAGGACAGGCTCTCCGGCACGAAGCCGGGATTGGCCGCGCGCGCCCGCGCCACCAGCTCGGCCACCGGCAGCATCGGCGCAGGCACGTGCGCGGGCTGCACGTGCGGCGCCAGTTCGAAGTCGGGCTGCAGCACCTGCATCAGCTTGCCGTCGAACACCAGATACTGGAACGGCGCCAGCAGCAGCACGCCCAGGGTCAGCACCGCGCCGGACCAGGCGAAGATCACGTGGAACGGCAGCGACAGCATACCGATGGCGTTGTGCGCGTCCTGCCACAGGCGCTTGACGTTGCGACCGCGGCGCAGCGCGAACAGGTCCTTGAGCAGCACCGGCGCATACAGCACCACGCCGCTGACCAGGGCCAGCCCGTACAGCAGGCAGACCACGCCGAACAGATACGTGCCGAAGGTGCGCGGCAGCCCGGCGGTGAAATGCAGGTCGTACAGGAAATCGACGAAGCCGCTGCGCTGCGGCAACTGCACCGGTTGCCCATCGGCGCCGGGCTGGAACTGCACCATGCCGCCGAACGCCTGCTGTGCGGCCGGCCCGAACGCATACAGCTGCGGCAACGCGCGGCCCTCGCCCGGCAGCATCAGCGTGTAGGACTCGGCCAGCGCCGGATGCCGCGCCAGCACCGCATCGGCCAGCGCCTGCGCGGCCTGCTCCGGCGGCAGCGCCGGGGCATGCACGTCAGACGGCCGCGGCCACTGTTCCAGATCGTGGGTGAACACGTTGATCGCCCCGGCATAGAAGGCGATGAACAAGGCCATGCCGGCGAGCAGGCCCATCCAGCTGTGCGCCGACAGGAACTGGCGCAGGGTCGCGGCCTTCATGGGGTCACCTGCACGAGATGGCTGGCCTTGAGCAGGAACAGCGCCACGTAGCACAGCACGGTCGCACCACCGAGCCACAACCACGCGCGCGCGCCGCTGCGGAACACGAAGGCCAGCGACATCGCGCCGACCCACGCCGGGAACACCAGCAACAGCCAGGGCAACGTGTGCACCTGCAGATTGCCCGGCCACAGCAACACGCACAGGCCGATCGCACCCACCGCCAGCGGCAGCCCGAGCACGATCGCCGCCAGCCACCTAGCCCACATCGCCAGCCCCTTGGTGCAATTGCCGCCACGCATCCAGGTATGGCAAGGCCACCGCCGCCAGCATCGTTGCGCTCAACGCGGCGAAGACGCCGGCCCATACGCCCAGCGCGGCGATCGCCGCGCCCAGCGCCGCCACGCACAGCAGCGAGCCGGCCACGCGCAGCGCGCGC
The DNA here is from genome assembly GCF_040529065.1 of Xanthomonas sacchari. NCBI lineage: Bacteria > Pseudomonadati > Pseudomonadota > Gammaproteobacteria > Lysobacterales > Lysobacteraceae > Xanthomonas > Xanthomonas sacchari. Next base: position 80,152 of record NZ_CP132343.1, read on the forward strand.
GCGTGCCGGCGCCAGGCCGGGCGCAGCCGCTGGTGCGCGGTGGCCAGGTAGAACGCCAGCGCCGCCAGCGCGGCGGCCAGCAGATAGCCGGCGGTGGCGATGGCAGGCATCACCAGCGCGCCTCGAAGCCGATGCCGACCACGCGCGGCGCACCCAGGATCGCGACCGGATCGGTGGCCCAGCGGTACTGCAGGTACTGCCGGTCGAGCAGGTTGTTGGCGAAGATCCACGCGCTCCAGTCCAGGTTCTCGTAGCCGAACTTGGCGTTGACTACGGTGCGCGAGGCCAGTTGCACGGCGCCGGCACCGATGTCGGTGTAGACGCGGTCGCGGAAGCTGGCGTTGAGGTTGGCCAGCCAGCCCTCGGCGAAGCGCCAGTTGGCGCCCAGCGCCGCGGTCCAGTGCGGCGCGTAGGCGAATTCGCGGCCGGCGTAGTCGATGACCGACGCGCCAGCGATGGTGGCGAAGCTGTCGTAGCGGGTGCGCGCATAGCCCAGCGAGCCGTACCAGTCGAACGCCTCGTTGGGGCGGTGGCTGGCCTCCAGCTCGGCCCCGTACAGATGCGCACGGCCGGCGTTGACGGTGTTGAAGTCGAAGCTGTTGAGGCCGAAGTAGGCGGTGGTCTGCTTGTCCTTCCAGTCGATGTAGTAGGCGTTGGCGTTGAGGGTCAGGCGCCGGTCCAGCCACTGCGAGCGCAGCGCGGCCTCGTAGTTCCAGGTGTATTCCGGGTCGTAGGGGAAGGCCTGGCTGCGCGCGGAGTTGAAGCTGGAGCCGCCGGAGCGGTAGCCGCGCTGCACCACCAAGCTGGCCGACAGGTCCGGGTTCCAGTCGTAGCGCACGCCGAGCTTGGGCAGCAGCGCGTCGAAGTCGCGCGTGTTCCAGGCCACCTCGCCGTTGGCCGAGCGCACGATGCCGGCCACGCCCTGGTTGATCGCGACGATGGCCCGGTACAACGCGGTGCCGCTGGCGGCGAAGGCGGCCGGGTCCGGATAGCGACCGGCGAAGGCGGCGGTGGTGTCGGAGGCCATGGCGTAGCGCTGGCGGTCGTAGCGCAGCCCGCCCAGCAGCGAGAACCCGCTGCCCATCTGCCATTGGCCGTCGGCGAACAGCGCGCGGTTGCTGGAGCGGGTCGGGCTGGCGCTGACGTAGTCGACGGGAATCACCGGCAGCGCCTGCGCATAGCGGGTGGCGATCGCGGTGGCGGTGGCGGCCGGGAAGCCGGCGCTGCGCAGCAGCCCGGCGATGGTGGTGGTCGGCGTGGCGACGTTGTTCAGCAGTTGCGCGTCGTTGTCTTCGACGTGCCGCGCCCAGTACGCGCCGAGCAGGCCCTGCACCGCGGCGCCGGCGTAGTGCAGGCGCAGTTCCTGCGAGGCGGTGGTGTCGTCGAGCTGGCGCCGCGCGTAGCCGGCGTTGTCCGGGCCATGGTCCATGTCCCACAGGCTGGACGAGGTGACCTTGTTCCAGGCGCTGACCGAGGACAACGACCAGGCGTCGGAGAGGGCGTAGTCGGCCTGCAGGGTGACGATGTCGCTGTCGCTGCGGGTGCGGTCCGGGGTGTTGTTGGTGGTATAGCGGTGCGCGAAATAGTCGGGCAAATCGGTGCGCACGTAGCTGTACATGTACGGCCCGGTGCGGTGCGAGCGGGTGTAGCCCAGTTGCACCTTCAGCCCGGCGATCGCCGACGGCGTCCACAGCAGCTTGCCGCGGTAGATCGCCGAGACCTGCGCGTCGTCGGCGGCCTGACGGGTGAGGTTCCAGGTGTAGCCGTCGAAGCTGCGCTGCTCCACCGAGGCGCGGAACGCCAGTTCGTCGGCCACGATCGGGCCGCCGATGGCGCCGGCCAGGCTGCGGTCGGACGGGTCGGAGGCCAGTACCCGCAGCTTGCCCTGCCAGTCCATGGTCGGCTCGGCGGTGCGCAGGACGATCGCGCCGGCCAGGGCGTTCTCGCCCTGCAGGGTGGACTGCGGGCCACGCAGGACTTCCACCTGCTGCAGGTCCCACAGGCTCAGCGGCGCCCAGCTGATCGCTTTCCACGGCAGGGCGGCGCCGTCGAGGTAGATGGTGGCCAGCGGTGCATCGCTGCCGCCGTCGATGTTGCGGATGCCGCGGATGCTGAAGCCGGCATCGCCGTAGGTCTGGGCCATGTTGGCGGTGCGGTTGAACACCTCGTAGGCGCTCTGCAGGTTCTCCTGCTCGATGCGCGCTTCGGTGGTGACGGCGACCGAGCTGGTGGTGTCCTGCACGCTACGGCCGCTTTTCTCGCCGGTGACGACGATCTGGTCGAGGGTGGTGGGATCGGGGGGAGGCGCGGCCTCACCGCCTGCGGCGCGCGTTGTGGGCGCCCAGCCCAGCAGGATGGAGACGACAGACAAGGACACCACCGATCGCGCGACGCGCATGCACCACTCCCCCCGAAAAACGCACGGATGAAGGCATGGCGGCGGCTGTGCCCGGCTGCCGGACCCGGCAGCGCTGGGCGCGGACTTTAGCAGAGCGGGGGCGGGGGCGCCATGGGAGTTGGGATGGGTGGCGAGTTTGCTCGAGAGGCTGGGTGGTCGTAGGAGCGGCTTCAGCCGCGACGGGCTTTACCGGGAACGCCCGTCGCGGCTGAAGCCGCTCCTACGGGGGTAGGCATCGCGCCAACGTATGCGTCACGCGCAGACACGTGTTGTGGGAGGGACTTCAGTCCCGACGCAGTGACCGGTGGCTGCCGCAATGCGGGGCTATCGTCCCATGGGCATAGCGAGGCTGGCGCGTCGCGCGTCGCGGCTGAAGCCGCTCCTACGGTTAACTCCATTTGATACATCAGTTAGAAGCAAAGGCTTTCGCCCTTGCGGGCGAGTTACTTTTCTTTGCTCGCGCAAAGAAAAGGTAACCAAAAGAAAGCACACCCTGCCTTCGCGCCCTCCGCGCTGCGCGCTCCGGGTCCGCGTCCAGCACGGGGATCCGCGGAAGGGGCATCCTGCCCCTGCCGCGGACGGCGTACATCCATGTACGCCGCCCTTCGGGTTTTCCCCGCGATGGCCGCCGCTTCGGAAGGGAACCCGATCAATCAAAAACAAGAGCCAAAGCCAGGCAACGGCAACGGCTATGGTCACAGCTGCGGCAACTTATCCTGCCAAACGCAAACGGGCGGGAGGACTTTCGCCCTCCCGCCCGCTGGTGCCGGCAGGTGCTGCCGGCGTGGTGCTACCACGTGCTGCGATCAGTGCCAGTGCAGGTTGAACGAGACGCCGACGATGCGGGGTTCGTTGTAGACGGCCGCCATGTAGTTCTCGATCACGCCCTTGAGGTTCTTCTCGTTGGTGATATTGCGGGCGAACGCCGCCACTTCCCAGGCGCCGTAGTCGCCGGTGTAGCCCAGCTTGAGGCCGCCTTCGAAGTTGCCATTGGAGGTGAACTCGGTGGAGTCGTACAGCACGAAGCTGGTGTAGCCCTGCTTGTTCCAGTCGGTGGCGACGAAGAAGGCGCCGCCGTCGTTGACCGGGATGTCGTAGCGCGCGGCCAGGTTGACGTTGTACTTGGGCGCGTTCGGCAGCGGGTTGCCGTCGATCTGGGCGAAGGTGTTGTTGCCGATGCGGATGGTCGGATCCTTCACCGTGCACACCACCACGCCGTTCAGGCCGCACACCTGCGCGTACACGCGCTTGTCCTGGATCTCACTGTGCAGCAGGCTCAGGCCGGCGGTCAGCGACAGGTTGGGGATCGGGCGCCAGTCCAGGTCCGCTTCCATGCCGTAGGCCTTGGCCTTGTCGGCGTTGAACAGCACGCCGTTGCCGTTGGAGTCGTTGCCGTTGAGCTGGATGTCGTCGACGGTGTAGGTGAAGCCGGTGACGTTCAGGCGCAGGCGGTTGTCGAACAGGTTGCTCTTGATGCCCGCTTCCCACGACAGGATTGTTTCCGAGTCGGCGGTGGTGAAGTCGGAGTTGAACACCGCCGAACGGCCCTGGATGGTCGGGCCGCGGAAGCCGCGGGCAACCTTCGCGTACACGTTGACGTTCGGGTTGATCTCGTACATCGCGCTCAGGTCCCAGCTCGGCTGGGTGTCGGCCAGGCGCACGTCGCGGCGGCCCTTGTAGGTGACCACGCCGGCCGCGGTGTCGGCTGTCTTGAGCAGCTTGGTCTCCTTGCTGTCGCGGGTCTGGCGCACGCCGGCGGTCAGGGTCAGCGCGTCGGTGACCTTGTAGGTCAGCTGGCCGAAGCCGGCCCAGGAGGTGTTGCTGTTGTGCAGGCGCACCCAGTTGTTGGGATTGCGCGCGGCGGTCTGCAGGAAATAGGCGCGCTGGTAGAAATCGGTGGTGTCCTTGCCGTCGAAGTAGAACGCGCCGGCCTGCCACTGCAGCGGGGCGTCGCCTTCGCTGGCCAGGCGCAGTTCCTGGGTGTACTGGTCCAGGTCGCGCACCTGGCCCATCGACTGCCCGTAGCCGTTGGGCACGCCGTTGACCGGGAAGTTGGCCGCGGCGCCGCCGTCGGTGTCGCCGCGGCTGTAGCCGGAGGTGGTCTCGTAGGCGCTGATCGAGGTCAGCGACACGCCGCCGAAGTCGTAGATCGCCTTCAGCGAGGCGCCGTGGGTCTTGTACGCCTGCGGGTTGTCGTGCGCCTCGTCGTAGGCCACCTGGTCGCGCGGCACGTCGACCTTGTTGGAGCCCTTGCGCAGGGCGCCGCGCAGGAACAGGGTGGAGGTGCCGTCGTAGTCGCGGGTGTGAAACGAGCCCAGCAGCGAGAAGTTCTCGCTCGGCTTCAGCAGCAGCTGCAGGCGCGCGTTGCGGTCGTCGTAGCCGCCCATCGCGTCTTTCTTCGGAGTGACCGTGCCGTCGGCGCTGGGGCCGGTGTAGGTGTTGTCCACCCAGTCGTCGCGGTGCTGGTACAGCGTGGACACGCGGAACGACAGCACGTCGTTGATCGGGCCGCCGATGCCGCCGTCGACCGAGACGGTGTTGTAGCTGCCGTAGCTGGCGGTGACGCGGCCGGTGTAGTCGTCGCTGGGCTTGATGCTGTCGAACTTGACGATGCCGGCGGTGGTGTTGCGGCCGAACAGCGAGCCCTGCGGGCCGCGCAGCACTTCCACCTGGTCCACGTCGTAGACCGGGTTGGACTTCAGCACCACGTGCTCCAGCACCACGTCGTCCTGGATGATCGACACCGGCTGCGAAGCGCCGAGGTAGAAGTCGATGTTGCCCAGGCCGCGGATGTAGAAGCGCGGGAAGATGCGGCCGGTGGTGGTTTCAGCGTAGAAGCTGGGCACGCGGCCGGACAGCGCCAGCAGGGTGTCGTCGCCGCCGGCGGTGAAGTCGCGCATCGCCTCGCCCTGCACCACGCCCACCGACACCGGCACCTCCTGCAGGTTCTGCTCGCGGTGCTCGGCGGTGACGATGATGGTGTCCAGCGAGGTGGCCGCATCGCCAGTGCCGGCGGCGTTGGCCGGGCGGGTCTCGCTGCCGGCCAGCGACGGCGCGCTGTCCTGCGCGGCGGCCGCGGCGGCGACCGAGGCCAGCACCAGGGCGGCGCAAGCCTGCGCCAGGCGGGTACGGGCCGGCGCGGCGCGCGCGGTCAGCGGCCGCGGGGAGAGAGAGGAGAGCAGCATGTCGGATCCTTGTGAGCGCGCAGAATCGAGTCCGTTCGGCTTGCGCAGCAGCCCGCGACGGCATGCGCCATACGGTGGCGCAGCGCGGCACGATATGTCGTCTGTGTTGCAATGCCATTGCAATGACGGCGCAGGACGCGCGAGGCGACGGCGCGTGACCGGCCGTCGTCCTGCCAGGTGCGTGCCGTGGACATGCCTGGGTCTGCGCACGCTACCCGGTCGCACGAGCGGGTCTGCACTTCACCGCATGTTGCAGACAGCGAGGCCAAGGTCGAACGCGGTGCGGCGACCGAACTCATCCACCGCGCCTTCCCTCATCTGCGTCGTTGCCATCAAGGCTCGCAGCGCTGCGCGGCAAATTCGGTCAGACGTCGGGTGAGTGTCCCTTCCTGCCAGGCGATGTCGAGGATCACCCAGCGATCGTCCTGGCGGCCGAGCACCACTGTGTCCGTCCACTGCTGGCCGTCGACGGCCAGGCGGGCGCGCACCTGCGCGGTGTCGCCGGTGACCTGGGCGGTCGTCGACACCAGCGCAGTCGGCTGGTCCGGCCACAGGAAGAACGGGCTCTGGTCCAGCATGTGCGGCTTGACGTCTGTGGGCACCAGTTTGGCGCAGGCCGCCTCGTAGGCCCGCTGCGCCTGCAGCGCCGCAAACAAGTCCCGCCCCAGCAGCTGCCGGACCTGCGCAACGTCTCCGTCTGCGTGCTCGGGCGCGATCGCCCAGCTATAGAACGTCTGGACCGTGCGCGCCGGCGACTCGCCGGCGATGGCGGCGAACGCGCTCAGCCACAGGGTCATCGCACACAGAAAACGAATTCCCCTCATCGATCGCCGACACCTTGAGCCGCCAGGCGCGGCATGGCGATCCTCAACGAGGCGCTGCGCGCCGTCAATGCGCGCTCCCCGTGCGCGCTAGCGGCCGGCTTGGACGCAGCAATCAGGTGGGCCTCGGTAACAGGAAACATCCGCTCTCAACGGGACTCCACCCACGTAGGAGCGGCTTCAGCCGCGACAGGCTTTCCTGGGAATGCCCTTCGCGGCTGAAGCCGCTCCTACAAGACCACGCCACATGCCGCTGAGTCGCGGCGAAAGCGCGTAACCAGGGCGGTCCTTCAGTCGCTGTCCACCCCAAGCACGCTCAGGCGCAATGGTGGTGCATCCGGACCGGCCGGCGCATGCGCCAGCCTTCCCGTCACCCGCACCACCTGGCCACTGCCTTCCTCGCGCAGGTGCGCCGCCTGGTCCGCGGTGACCGCCAGCCGCAGCTGGCGCACCTGCTCGTGCCGCGGCTGATGCCCGTCCGCCGATGCCGCCACGCACAGCGGCTGCGGCAGGATCAGCACCTCTTCCTGGGTCGCTGCGGCAGCGGCGTCGGCATGCGCGTGGGCATGCGGCGCGGTGGGCGCCGCGGATTCTGGGGGCGACGGCGCCAGGGTGCCGGACAGGGTGACCTGGGTAGGCCCGTACGGCAGACAGTGCTTGGGCGCCGCCATCAGCGTGGGCGCAGTGCCGATCAGCAGCAGCGGAAACAACGACAGGGTTCGACTCGGCATCGGGGCACGCGGACGTAGACGGACCTGCGAGCATACCCAAGCACGATGGCCGGCGTGCTGCAGCCGGGCGTCCACCGTCGCGCACGGTGCTGCGCCGCCATCGAGACGGCGGAAACCCTCAGGGTTCGCGCTCCACCACCACGTCGGTGAACCGCGGTTCGGCGGCGATCAGCGCATGCAACCGCACAAAGCACGGATCGTCGTCGTGCATCGCATGGCGGCCGAGCAGGCGCTCCCAGAACGAGCGCTCCTTCTCGATCTGCAACATCCAGGTATGGTTGCCGTCGACCTCTTCCTCGGCGTAGGCACCGACCAGGTAGGAGCGCCCCTGGCATTCGGCCTCGGACGCCCAGCCCCAGTCCTCCGGGTCCGGCTCGGACAGCACCATGCTGTCGCCGACGCGGACGCGCAGCCAGTCCAGCAGCGAGCTGCCGCGGATCGGATTGATCGGATTCTCCGGCTCGGCGCTCACCTCGAGCAGGCGGGAGCGGAAGTGGATGACAGGATGCATGCGGCAGCTTGACTCTCGAACGATCAGGGGGCGGACGCACGCATCGGCGCGGCTGCGTCATGGCGAGCAGTCGCGGATGGGCGGTCCAGGAAGGTAACGCACGCACGGCCGCCCAGGTGGACAACGGTGCGGCACGTCATGCAACCCGGTGGCGGCCGGCATCGCCGTCTGCGGCACATGGGCATCTCTCGCAGCGCTCTGCCACCAGGGACCGATACCGTGGTGCAGCGACCGGCCGGACCCATTCCAGCACGGGCGCATGACAACTCATCGCATCCGTCGTAGACAGGCACGCGCGCCCAGATACGCCCAGATGCCGATTGCGACGGCAAGCCAGACGCTGGCGACCTTGCTGCAGGCCGAGGCGAAGGCCAGGTACGGAAACGAGTCGCCGGGAGGACCACGCTGCAACGACGCTGCGCCCCCGCGTTGCCAGAACGTCAGCCACGCCTCGACACCGCACCACAGCGGCAGCACCCAACCGGCGGACAGCAGCGCGATCGCGAGGGCGAGCAGGCGCTGCTTCATCGCACACCGCCATGCGCCGACGTCGCCACGCGGCAACTAGCGTGGTCGTGCGACGGATCCGCAAGCCGGTTGGGCAGCCGCAGGGCGATCGACCGTCGCGGCAGCCCTGCCGCCGTCATGGCGACGCAGCGGCGGCACAGCCTCACGGTGTTTGCTCCGGCTCCGGCTCCGGCTCCGGCTCCAGATCCGGCTCGAAAGGCCGATCGGGCAGACGCTGCCCGCACCACGGACAGAACTGCACACAGATCGCGTCGTTGAGGTACCAGGTCGGATCCTCGCCGCGGAACAGCTCGAACTCGATCCGTACCGTCCTGTCCGGCTTGGTCACCGCGGCGAACATGCTGCTGCAGTAGCGAGCGATACGCTCGCGCCACACCACACGCTCCGGGAACTGCGCGTCCATCCAGGCAGTTCTCCAGTCCTGGCACGACGTGCACTGCGCCAGATGCGACAGCGCCGCAAAGGTCAGTGGGTCCGGGAAATGTTCCTCCTCCACCTCGATCATGCACTCCAACGCGATCTCCAACTCCGGGCGTTCGCCGATCTGATCGCGCAGCGCCGACAGCGTGTGTCGGGTGGTGAAGCAGGTGGCAGAGTGAGGCATACGTAGGTGCAATCCGTTGCAGTCGATGTCCAGGAAGCGTAACGCGGTGTGGCTTGCGGGTTAAGGGCCCGCCGCCTGCCACAGGGCATAGCCCAACAGCCCAAAGCCCACCAGGGCGAACCCGCCCCAGAAGGCCGCCGTGTCGGCCGAGACCACGCGCGGGGCCAGATAGGCACTGCGCTTGCCTGATTTCCTGCGCTGCTTGCTGCTCCAGGGTTCGACGCTGTAGTGGCCGAACGAGAACGCCGGCACCACGATCATGCCGACGACATAGCACAGGCCGTACAGAACGATCTCCAGCAGCGGGCGCAGGACGATCTCGGTCAACAGGCGTGCGGGCATGGTGTCAGCTGATCCAGACAGAGTGATGTACGGCGCCGGCCACGCCCCTGCGTTGGGCCTGCCTGCGATGCTCGCCCAGCGGCCGGTGGCCGTCAACGACTCACTGGCTGCCGCTGAGCAGCCGATGCACCAGTTCGAATCCAAGCACCGACATCGACGGATAGCGGGCGTACTCGTCCACCGACAGCATCCGCACGAAGGTATCGCCTTCGTGCAGTTCCCCGGCGATGTGGAAGGTGAGCAGTTCCCCTGCATCCTCGGGCAGTGGCGCGTGGCCAATGATCTGGGCCAATGATCTGCCAGTCGCCGCGCTTGAGCTTCTGGGTGCCGGTGAACAGCAAGCGGATGTCCTGGTTGCCGTCGCGCACGGGCAGCGGCTGTCCAGGCGACGGCCAAGCGCCGGCGTGGAGGCATGCCGTTCCAGCACACAAAAGCCGACCACCTGGCGATAGTCGCCCTGCGGCGCCCACAGCACCTGGCATAGCGCATACGTTCCCGTGTCCAACGGAATCGCAAAGACATCGCCTGCCCGGTACTTCACTGCCATTCCACTTCCCTCTTGCGTCTGAAAGCTGGATCGCCGCAACGGGGATCCCTGCAACGTGCCTGATGGCATCTACCTTACAGGCCGAGACGTTTTTCCGCGTCGGCGAAGCCACACCACGCATGACTTGCGGCTGGACCACTGCACACCGTGGCAGCAGTGCCTGGCAGGTGCCACGACGCCCTCGCCTGCCGGTTCGCTCGCCACCGGTTCACCCCCGTTGGCCCACACTGTCGCCCCACCTTTGGAGCGACTCTGATGCACAAGACCTGGCTGCTCGCCTTGTTGGCGGTTCCCGCACTGGCCTACGCGGCGCCGGACGAGGACGCGGCGATGTGCCGCAACGGCGGCTTCCCCATGAGCACGGCCGGGTTCTCGCTCGCCAAGGTCGCGGTGCCGCGCCTGTACCTGCTCAACGACGACGACGGCTGCCCGGCCAAGGGCGAGACCGCGTGCCGGCAGCGCGCCTATGTGGTCAAGGACGACACGGTGATCCTGGCGCAGCGCCAGGGCGGCTTCGTCTGCGCGTTCTACCCCAACAAGGTCGGCGGCAGCGCCGGCTGGGTGGCGGCGTCCAGCGTGCAGCCGCTGCCGACGACGGCCGCACCGAAGCCGCAGGCCTGGGTCGGTCAGTGGCACGACGGCGACAACGGCCTGCAACTGATCGCGAACGGCGACGGCACCATCACCGCCAACGGCGATGCCTACTGGCCCAGCGCCAACCCGAGCCCCGAAGACCGGCCGGGCGGCCCGAACATCGGCGCCGTCACCGCGCGGGGGTTTCCGGAAGGCAATCGACTGGAACTGAGCGAGGACGACTGCAAGGTCCGCCTGCAACTGGTCGGCGACCTGCTGGTGGTCTCGGACAACCTGCAGTGCGGCGGCGCCAATGTGAGCTTCAATGGCGTGTACCGGCGCAAGGCCGCAAAGCACTGAGGCGAGCGTTTGCGGCTCTCGGGTTGCATGTCATCCGGGCGGCGAGGTCGTGCCGCCTGGGTTCTCGAAAGCGTGCCTTCAGATGCCCGGCCATAGCCCGATCAAGCGACTCCGCCAGGCGTCGCTGCCCAGGAACGCGGAGAACACGTGGACACCGGCGCCGATCGCAAGCAGCACGCACGCGCCCGACCGTACCGGCGACGCAGGATCAACGCCCACGCAGAGCGCGGCAACACCAAGTAGCGCGCCGACGAGCAAGCACAACACACGTGTCGATCGACGACTTGCGCGCACCATCCCCATCAGCCATGCCTTGCGAAATCGCTCGGTTTCACGTCACAAGCCCACGCTTTGCGCGACGAGATCCGCGAACACCCATGCATCGCCCTTGTCGTACGTCTCGGGCGCTTCCGTGCCGCCCAGCATCGGATACGGCTGCGGGATATAGATCTGCCCGGGCTTCAACGGGCCAAGACGCGCCGCGATCGCCCGCACGTGGTCACCGCGCAACACGTACGCCTCGAAGCCCGGTTCGCGCAGGATGGCCGCCTCGAACGCCGCGGTGGACGCGTGCGCGCCATAGGACTTGCCGGCGGCCTTGAACGGGTGCAACACCGCGTAATCCTGGCTGGCCGGGTCATGCAGAAAGAAGTGGCCGAGGCTCGAGTAGCCGACAACGACGGTGTACGCCGGGAACGCGTCCGCCCACGGACCAAGGACTTCGTGCGATTCCGGCGCGATCAAGTGGTACAGCGGGACGTTCGTCGTGTCAGCGCGCTCTGTACTCTGGCTCATTGGAGGCCTTGCTGCAATTGGCAGGCCAGGATACCAAGCCGCGTGCATCCGCTTGCTGTGAGCGTGTTCACCTAGGTCTTGGCGATAGCGCCATAGCACTTGGCCGATCCATCCAGGAAGAACTGTACGTCGTGCGCTTCGCACCAAGCTTCCAGCTCGGCCTTGAACACCGGCCACAAGTCGCGCGCCCATTCGGGTGCACTTTGCGTCCAGGCATGCTCGGTAGGCACGTAGACCGTCGGCATGCCCATCGGGAAGTCCAGCACGAACACGCCACCCGGCCCGATGCAGACGAGTTCTTCCTTCCAGCGGGGATGGAATTGGAATGTGGTCATCTGGCGCTCAAGCTGTCTTCTTTGAAGAATGTGCCTCTCCGCTTCGGGCGGCAAACCATGCATCGCTGGAAGGTATGTACAGCAATGTCAGAGCAGCGAGCTTTGCCGCCACCATCAACCAACCCATGCCGAGATGATTGGCGGAGCTTGCCGTAGAAACCAGACCAAGTAAGCCAACCGCTGTGTATGCAGTGCGCGCCAGCTGGCTGCCACGCATCATCTTCACGATCAGAAAAATCAACAACGAATAGAGGACCGCCAAAGCGCTGTAAGGCAGCCAGAGCGGCACATCCAGCGTGCCGGACAGACCGATCATCTGCGCTAGCCCGATCATGTGCGTCGCGACAAGCAGGGCGACCGAGGCAGAAACGGCTTTGGGGCGGTCAGGTCGCATAGGTTGCCTCAATGGATCGCTTGCCAAGGGTAAAAAACAGCAGCGGAGACCACGAACTCATTCGGACGGTCCTCACCGGCTGGATTCCAGTTCAAGCGACATCAAGCGCCAATGCTGGCTTCTGTGAGCACTCAGGCACATTCAGGAATGCAACTGATGTCGCTGCGATTTCGATCAAGCCGCGAACCAGGTAGAGATGACTGACGCCGGGCTGCTCGCCCGTGACGAACTGGCTGACGTTGCCGGGTCCAGCATGCTGCTGCAGCGCGTCCAGGTCCGCGATCTGATTGAAGCGCGCCACGCCGCCAAAGCAAAGGATGCCCAATACCCGCTCGCGCGATTGACTCGATGGATAGTAGGCGAGTCGTATCTCGGCAGCGCGCTCGACCGGGTCGAGGGAAACGCCCAATAGCACCGCGTCGTGAAATTCCAATTGGGACAGATCCATAGGTGCGTCTGATGTGTTTAATGATGAGTCGACGTCAACAACGGGTTAGACGGGTCAAGCCTGTCATGTGCCGGCATGCTGCCAGCATAGAAGCCTTCAAACACCAACTGGAGTCGGTCGCACAGATCGTGGACATCTTCGTCGGAGGCGCCCTTGATCGCAAAGACGTCGTTGGGATTGAAGTGGCAACCAAGGAGCATCAGCACGAAGCTGAAGATCCGGAACAGAGGCCATGCCGTCTCGCGCTCAAGTTCGCCCTCGGTCGCCAGGTCATACAATGCCTTCTCCAGAAGCCAGTACTCGTCCCAGTCCCAGCGCATCTCTTCATGGAGACGACCGACGAACGAGCAGTCGTCGTATGCACCGCATCGGGCGAAGTTGCGGGCAACAACGTTGGTGGCGTTCAAAGCGATGTCCGCTTGCATTGCGTCGCTCCACCGAGGGCAGTAGACCCGATTGAGTCAGCGGGTTTTTTTGTCATGCCTGCCTCGCGTGCCAAGCACTAGGGTAATGAGAGAGCCGGTGGTGCAGAAACCTACGCCCAAGAGGAGTGGATCAAGCAGCCTTACGACTAGATAGGCGCCGCCGATGAAGTATTGAAGCAGGGAGATGAAGACGCATAGCACCACCAGAACCATCAAAAGGATGCCGACAGCGCCAAACATCACGCCAAGTGTCTTCATCCTCCCAGGCAGGCCACCGGCCATCCGGAGAGCGGAATAGTTCATCGAAGCACACGTGGCAAAGACAAGGGCCACAATTCCTAACCGAATCGCTGTACCGTCCATCTGTGGCCCGATTGTTCCTGTTACCGCAGAAGCGCGGCGTGGCGCGATCCTCGCCGAGCCAGTGATTGCGGTCAATGGCTACCAATCACTGGAGCGGCAAGGGATGTCTACGGCGGAGTGTCGGTGCGTGTCGTTGGGTTGACTGAGGTAGACGTCCCGCACATTTATCTACCCCGTAATCGGTCAGGCCACCGCGTTAGACTCCTCCAGATGGGGGATTGCGGCACGATCCGCGCCGGCCTCGTCCTGGCAACGCATTTCCTGCAGGTGACCATCGTGACCAATGGCGACGACCAACTGGCCCCGGTAGGCACCCAGGGCGGGCACGAAATCCTTGACGACAGGTGGTTCGTTGAGCACTCCGCCGTGTTCATCAAGGCCGGACAGGATCTACTGCTTGATGTCGTCCTCGACGCCCGGCAGATCCTCAAGCACGCGCTTGAGCGCCGAACCCGATCTTTCGTCCGTGACGAGTTCGGCGCTACCCGCCGGATACATTGCGGGACTGGCAGCTAGCGCCACGCCGAGTAAGTCGTCACATGGGTGCGTTCGAGCCTTCCCTCCGCGTCCGTGTCCATCTCGATCACGTAGCCCGACTTTCGGAGAAGCGACTCTTCGGTGGCGATGACGCATCGCCGCCGCCGGGGCGCCGTTTCCTGGCAGGCATCGAAGAAGTAGTCGCTCGAACCTACGACAGTCGATCCTGCAAGATGGCGGTCAAGGCCACGTTGCAGCTGCTCCGCGTCATAGGTCCGATAGGGACGGTCAGACGGCAAGCCGGACGCGGCATACACCAGCTGCCATGGCGTCTCGCAGGCACACGGCATCGGCGAATAGCCGACGAGCATGAAGCCGGCGACACACGCCACGATGGTCGCGGCTCCCAGGGCCTGGATACGTCGATGCATTCTGTAGCGTTCCTAGATCAGTTCGCGATGGAGTAGGCGTCGCCTCGCCCTACCGAACAGAGCGCAAGACAAGGGAACCAACGCGCGTCAAAGGTTCAGTTGACCCCTTCAGAGATGTCTCATTGCATCAGCACGTCTTGCCGAGCGTCACCAACAGGTGCACTGACCTGTCAGGGGGCGCATCATCCTGCGGTCGCGCAATCGGACTGCTGGTGCCGGCAGCGATGATGGTCTTGATCTGACAGGCGGGAATGCCCTGCTCCAGCAGATAGTCATAGACCAGTTCGGCGCGACGTGCCGACAACATCATGCACGATGCAGGGCTGCACTCAGTTGCGTTCGCCCTCCCCATCAAGTCATAAGCGACGTTCGGATACTTCTTCATGATTGAGACATTCACCTGTAGATTCTCGAGTTGAATTCCACTCGCGTTATCCATCGAGTCCTCAAGGTTCTCCCCTACAAGCGGATGTCCCTGTTTGAAGTAGACCGGCCGCCAGTCAAGCGACATCGACTGTGCCGGACCTGCCAGCAGTACGGCGGCGAAGAGCGTCAACCTCTTCATTGCTGCAACGCGGATTATTTGCATGTGTCATCCCCCTGATTGAACCGATGCGCGAAGCGATCGGCTTCGCGACTCGGGACCGATGTAAGGCGAGCTAGTCGCCGCGCTTCACCCGGAGCGTACGTCGGCCATCGCGGTGCGTTCTCCACGTTTCCTGCGTCTCCATCGATAGACCAGATGGACCGAACTGTTGAGGAGCACCCAGCACAACACCGGAAACCAGGCACTGTCGGCGACACGCAAGGCCGCCTGCATTCCCTGCGATGTGACCGCGTCCGGTCCCAATCCATCCCGCAGGAACCAGTCGACGCAAATTAGACAGAGGAGGGTCATGGTCGACGTAAACAGGAACAGCCACAACGCCAGGCGGGATGGGAAGACGACCGCCACCACGAAGGCAGCGCCGGCGCACGCAACCAGCGCCAGGAATCCGATCACAAATGCCTGCATGACATGCATCGCGCCGCTCACCACTTCCCAAAGTAGGACGAGATGTCGAAGTAGACCTCGCGCTCCTCGCCGGAGGGCAGCACGATCGTGATGAGGTCCATGGCCGACGGCTCGAACAACAGCGACTGCGATTTGATGCGCGCGCCGGGGTAGTGCTGATCGAGCCATGTGCGTTGCGCGGCGATGCCCGCGCCTTCGCTATGCGCCGAAGACAGATCGACGGGACGGTCCGGCGATGCGCCATCCCCATGTGCGACGGCCGGCCGCGGCGACGGCGCGGAGTGACATGCCACAAGGCCCGCCAGCAGGATCAACGACAGCAGTCCACACTTCATATCACACCCCCTAATGTGGTCGACCAGACAGCTGGATCAGAGTAGACCTGTCGGCGCACTGCGCACAATAGCGCGCGGTCTGGCTAGGACTTCGCTTGATGCATCACTCGATCAACTGCGCACCTGGTCCCGCAACCTTCTCCGCCGGACGCCGCTAATAGCACTGCCACGCAAGCGCCCACTCGTCTTCTTTTCCGGGCGCTGTTCCGCGGCCGAAGTAGCCGACACCGCTGTCGCCCCACATCCAGCGGCCCTTGTCCGTGGAGTCGATCTGGAAGACGAATTCCGGCGACGCGGGATGGCGCTTGAACGGCGCCCAGAAGATCTCGGCCTGGATCAGCGTCGGCCATCCTCCAAGCTTGAAGCCATCCAGGTTCCGGAAGAGATCGTGGTAGTGCGCTTCGATATCTGCGGGCAGATCCATCGGCGCATCCTCCCAGCACGGGTAGTCGTCATGAAAGACATGCGGCCGCATCGGAAATGCGCTGATCGGCGAATCGGTGTGCCGTGGCGTCAGCGGGATCAGTCCATCGAGCCGCTTGTACGCCCGCAGACACCACCCTTGTCCGTTGGGCGTATCGACCGGGAGCGTATCGGGACCGATGAACACCGCAATGAATGCGATATCCGCGAGGCGGGCCGGACGCAGAGGCAATTCGCTGACGTTGATCTGACACAGCGCATGCATCGGCCGTCCCGCCGTCTCCGGCCATGCCTCGCCAGGCGCACAGACGTTCACACGACCGAACCAACTCGCCAGGGGATCGTCGGGCGGCCGGAATCCCCCAATCTCCAGGATGACACCCGAGCGGGCGAGTTGGGCTTTGAGGTCGTCAGCTGTCGTTGTCACGTGTGCGTCTTCCGCGCTTCATCCAGGCGGGGCCGTGTTTAATGGCTTTGCGTTCAATAGAACAGGGATCAGTGTGCATTTCCAAGACAAGTGCGCCGATCCTGTTTCCTTGGTACGTCAGGGTTGAGCGCATTGTCAGGCCACACCGTAGGCATGCTTCCCATGCACTTCAATCATCGGACGCGTCATAGATATCCAGGCTGAGCGAGATGCCACAGCACGAAAGTGCTCCGAGCACCTCTGGGCAGAACTCCATTCCATCGTTGGAGGAGCCCATGAACACGCCGCAGAAAAAGTCCATTGTGAAGCGTGACCGAAGCGAGGCCCAAACGGCCGGATCTTCTGTCAGCTTGCTCAGTATCTTGGAGATTTGGGCCGGAATGTCTTCGGGGTAGCTGTCTTCAGCCGCCAAGCTCCATCGTCCGATCTTCTCTACGTAGCGGTTGCCGGTCTTGGCCCCTACACGGATATCACCCTTGGCAAATGCCCTGGTTGGCTCACAGCCCAGCAGGTCCGTGATCTCTGATGGCACGAGGTCATCTCCAAAGATTCGGAAGGAGACGATCGAGTGGTCTGCAATTCTCATGGCGCGCCAACATACGAGTTAAGCCGCGCCGCGATCTGGAGGCGGTTTGAATCAACTGTCAGGGCTCATCCTCCGGCGTCCAGTTTGTCACCGCGATGAACTGCTCCGATTCCGGGGGCTTTTCAAATGCGCTGCCTTCCGGGGCGTCCAGAAACGGAATAATGCTCGGATCGTAGTTGGCGATCGTGTTGACGTCATACACGGCATGGTTGGCTGGGTTGTCCATGTACGCATCGTCTTCGGAGCCTGACATGAAGCGCCAACCGCTATCGATGTCGTTGTCCGGCGCCTCGCGGTACATGAAGCGCACGGAATCACCGTCGACGGTGATCCTGTCGGTGGCAATACAGCCGCCGTAGCCTTCGGCCACTGGCTTGATCTGATCTTGCGAGAGTCGGAACTGCTTGGTCATGCGTCCTGACACCTGGATTGGGCGACACCGCGAAGCTGGGCCGGTTGAATGAATAGTTAGACGGTGGTGCCAGGAGGTGGTGAAGCATCGACTGCGCTTCCCCAGCACTACCGCACGGGCGCGAGCATGCCATAGATCTCTGTCTTGGATCTTGCTGGCGTCGCTGGCCGCTGGGTGTCACCAAGACCGGCCGTCAGGCCCCAAGCCTCCGGGCTTGGTGTGCCCACTGCTACACGCCGCCGCCCAGAAACGGCAGCACGATGAAACAGGTAATCAGGAGACTACCGACGGCGACGACCGACAGGTAAGGTGCCGAGCGAGCTGAGCGATCCGTGGCCACGGAGTACCACGCTGCCGGAACAGAGATCAGAAGCGCCAGGAACGAGCCAACGCCAAGCACGGCGAACGCAACAGGCACCACAGGGACATCGCACAGGAGGAGGGCCGCCACCGTAGAAATGACCAGACTTGCTTCAAGAACCAGCAGAGCGAGTACGGAAATCTTCGCCGGCTGCATAGACATGTTCTCGGGGTCTGCCAACTGAATTGAACCGCACCGCGCGGCGGCTTCGGGTTGCATCATCGTTAGGCGTTGGTGCCAAGGAAGGGGTGAAGCATGGACCGCGCTCCCCAGTACTGCCGCCAGGAGTCGAGCATGCCACAGATCGCGATCATGAGGACTTGTCCAAAGTGGACGCCGCACCGCGCGTCCATCACTAGATTGATGCCTGAAGTAAGCGGACCCACGGATACGCATTCGTCTCGCGTGTATTTGTTCTACCCAGCATGTCTAGATAGACATGGCCACTGCAAGAAATCCTGAACTCATCCATACGAGAAGGCAAAGCCCGACACAAGGCAGCGCGAACGCGCGCCAGCAGGCGCCGATAGCGGCGACGGCCGCAACAAGCAGAGTGGAGCCCCAGAACATGGGGTACGCCCCGGCTCCCCAGACAAGCCAATACGGTGGACCAATCAGCGAGGCGCCAAGGAGCGAACCAGAAGGTAGCCAGCCCGGCTGACGCAGTACGACCAGACAAAGCGTGAGGTAGCAAAGCACCAAGGCAAGCAACGACGTGGTTGCAACGACTGCCCACCGCCGACGAACCAGTGCTTTCGGAGCATGTGGGGCCATCAAGAACCCTGCTGTTGAGCCTACGGCCTGGGTTGAGCCGCGCGCGGAGCATGCCGGCTTCGACGAATCCATACCAGGAGGCGGTGACGTATGAACTGTGCTGCCGGGCGCTGCCACCGAGAGTCGAGCTTCCCACAGATCGCGGTGTTGGCGCTAGAGCCGACTGAAATCGGAGCAAACTTACAGACGTGTCGCACACAACAAAGTGCACTCTCCCCTTGTCTTCGTGGTCTTTCCTATTTGCGCTCGACCAACC
Organism: Xanthomonas sacchari; assembly: GCF_040529065.1. Classification (NCBI taxonomy): domain Bacteria; kingdom Pseudomonadati; phylum Pseudomonadota; class Gammaproteobacteria; order Lysobacterales; family Lysobacteraceae; genus Xanthomonas; species Xanthomonas sacchari. The sequence continues at coordinate 99,009 of NZ_CP132343.1, forward strand.
TGATCTGGTCGCCCTGCACAGTCCAGATCGTTCCCGCGGGCGCTGTGGCGACATAGATGGGCTTTCTGGCCCACAGACTCCAGAACACGTGTGCCTCCGTGGGCACTGGATCGAGCAAGTGGGTGATCATCAGCGCCTCCACCTTGGGGCCCGTCTCTAGAACGATGCATGTGCGCGTGAATGCCCGCTGGGATACGACGCGCGCGTCCTTCACCGAGAAGCGGTAGGTGCCGCCGATCGGCACCACGTTGTTTTTTGTCGTTGCTGGCAGAAGGTAAACGACCCAGTCTTCCTCGGGACTCTTGCCTGGCAATACAACGGAGTTGTACTTCTTCGCGCATCGCTCGAATTGCGCCGTCGTTGCCGCGGCGCGGGCTTGCGCCGCGCCCGCTTCGTAAGCGGTGAGTGCAACAGGCGCTTCCAGCGCCTTGACAGACCCGGCCTTCCCGTTGGTGACGGCGACCCGATAGATCGCCGCCGGCGTGCTGTCCAGAAACGTCACGACAATGTCGGCGCCCTGCTGTTCCGTGACCCAGCCTCTAACCCGCTTGTCTCGCCTGAACTCAGGCACTGCCAGCACCGCGTCGGTCGCCACGGACGCGGCTTGATCATGCAGGTAGATCGCGCTTCCGACGGTTTGTGCGGACGCAATTTTGGCTGCCTCGTCGGCTGGCGAAAGCGCAGCTGGAAGTGGTTCGTCTGCATGCACCGACGTGCATGCCAAAGCGAGAATCGCGGTCAGTATCAGTCGAATCACTTGAAGTCCCGATTATGAGCCCAGAGCCTGCATGATGCCGCGCCGCAAGGTGGCGGCAGCTCGGATGGATCCTAGGCCGTATTCGCGATCTTGGGTAGATAAAAGTACGCCGTCAGCAGCGCAGTCGCAAAGAACATTGCCAAGCACAAATTGAGTGCCGCGATGACGGCCGAGGCAAAGAGCTTGTTCTCGAGCGAGTGGCGCGACCGCCACAGATAGAGACCAATTGCCGCAGTAACGGCTGCACTGAGCCAAAGCGCAGCTGGGGAATAGGGCAACCAAGCAGAAAACGAACGAGCAACCCCCGGCACACGCGGCCCATAAGACTCGAGCTGGCTCGCGGGGAAAGCAGCGAGAATCTGCGACAGCTGTGCCGCCGTGACAAGCGATCCGAAGAGGCCGCAGAGGTAGATCCAGACGCCGACGACAATCTTTAGCATGGGGTCCAACACGAGCGTTAAGCAGCGGAGCCGAGCGAGATGGACTCGAGTGAATTGTCAGAACCCTGCCCGCGACAGCGCGTAAGTCAATTCCAACTGGTTGCAGCCATGGTCGTGCAAGATGCCATCCGCATCCAACACGCCAACCTCAAATCCGTCCTCGACGTCTTCGTAGTAGAGCAGGCCGGACGGCAGCTCCGCAACAACAAGCGCCTGCTCCAAGCCGAAGCTGCGCTGGAAAGGCACTGAGTAGAACGGCACACGGTAGCGGGCGAACGCAGCCTGCTGCGCAGGCGAGCAGCCAGGAAGCTGGTCGGCCACCAGCGCCTCAAGCTCATCGACCGTAATGGGCTGCCAGGCTTCCATAGGACTCACTCGTTTGAACTAAGCCGCGTCGCGAGGCGAGATAGAAAAGTGCACTCTGACCCCTGTTTTCATTTTTTCCGTGATTAAACCATCATCGCGTCGTAGTGTTCGACAAACCCAGTTCTAACAAAAACATCTTTGAACTTGTCTAGGAACTTTGTTCCGTCCATCACCCCCATGTCCGTCAAATTGATTGCATCTGAGTGAGAGCCTCGATTTATGTATCGGTAGAAAGGTTTAAATGTCTCGTCCTCATTCTCAAGCTTTGTTAGTTCTTTGTGAAGCGCGTCAGATTTGTGAACAAAGGAATAATAATATTCAAGAATGTTCCTCATGATGTTAGGAAGAATGACTGGCAAGACCTTCCCGTCACGGGCATCTTTTAAGATAGACCAGTAAGACTGATAGTCATTTTTGATGTCGTCAAAACTCATCGCTGTTACCTTTGATGAGCTATCTTTGACAACCCTGAAAAATTCATAATTCTTATTGGGCTGTGGCTTGAAATGCCTGTAAAGCTCGTGAAAGAAGAACATGCTGTGAGTCAAGATGATGATCTGCCGGAACTCATTTGGTTCAATCAATCGCTGGCATATCAATGACGAAACCTCATAAAGATAGTTATGCGAAAGGCTCGATATGGGGTCATCAAGAACGAGAATCCGTCGGGTTTTATCCACCGATGTCGTCTGATCATGGGCCCCGTTACAAAGCGCCAAAAAGTACAGGAGTGCGATTAGCGTCTTCTCACCTTCACTCAGCGACTTGTAACGCGAAGCTTTGCCATTTCCACGCTTCAGTTCATAGTAGCCAGTCTTCGCCGTTGACTGAACAAGTTTAAAGTCATTAATGCCAATGCTCTTCAAGGAGCGATTGATGGCAGCAACCGAAAGGTCGATGTTGGTAATCTTTCCTTGATTCTCTTCTATACTAGTCTCTAGGTCTGCCACTGCCTTAGCAATGTTAGACAACTCCTTGTCCAGATCCCCTATCTTGCCATCACTAGCCTTAGTCTTTGCATCATAATCGTTTATGGCATCGTCATAGTTGGCTCGCATTGCCAACCAAAATTGTTCCTTGATCTGGCCCAGCGCCGCAGGCTTATTTATGATCAATTTATTGTATTGGTCTATTTTTATTTGAATCTCATCTATGCATCGATTCACCTCGACAACAAAATCTTCCGTCTTATTCAACTCCACGACCTCACCAGGGTTATTCCTTTTTTTTTCGATGAAAGTCTGATTGCTATCAAGGGTCTTGTCCAACGCAGCCTTGGCTTTGATGAAGTTTGCATCGCTCTGAACGTACTCATCAGAAAACTCAGCGCCCGACAGAATTTTCTTGTAATTGTCCACTAAGCCCGTGTAGGAGGTTTCGAATTCCTCCAGTTTTTGAATACTTTCTTGATACGTCTTGTCGAATAAATTTTTCAAGCTCTCTTCGAATTCAGATTTCAATTCCTGCTGACAGAAAGGACATACATTTTCACTGAAAGGCAGGAATGTTTGGCCCTGCCTAACCCAGTCAGAGTTTCCTAGCTTTTCAATCAATGCCGATAGATAACTATCGCTTGTTCCAACAATTCGCTGTGCCAACAAATGTTCGTTGAAAGCGATGAAGTTTGAAACTTTTGGAAGCGAAGCTTTCTTGAGCCCAGTCGCACCATTGATCTCGGCGGCCCTTGATGCCAAAACAACGAGGTCGACCGACTGATTGGCTTTAGGTGAGGCAATAAGCTTGTTCCACAACTTGTCCTTTGCCCCCTTCAGTCCTTCTAGACAGAAATCAAGGTCACCATCTTCATATGTCTCTTTGATTGACCAAACCGCATTTTTTACGGCCGTATGATCGCTGTTCTTTTGACTGACGTGATTTTGCCTCATCGTCGTCAAAGTGAGTTTTCGTGTGACATGCTCGTCGATTAACTTACGAGCTTTATCTATCGCTTCACTAGCCTCCTTGTTTTCTTCACCCAAGGTAAAAATTCCAGGGAATGCGTTGTCACCATAGAAAGTTTGATCGATGTAATCCGTGTTGTAGACAAGGATTTGATATGGTCCCGCGCCATCATCCAAAAGCGAGCACTTGCTGAATTCACCTTCCTGTTTTTTTAGTGCTCTTGCAATCGTTGACTTGCCAGAACCGTTGTGGCCATAGAACAAAACAACACGCTTACTGAGAGGGATCAGTAAGTCTGAGTCGGGAAACGTTGCAACATCACGCATTTTGATGGACTTAAGCATTTTGAAATTCCCTTTATGCACTCCAGAACTTGGGTCGGAGCAGAACTGGGGTCGGAGTGTACTTTTTTAAGAAAAGTGCACTCCGACCCATGTTTTCCCGACCCCACTTTCTTGGATAAAATTGGACTCTGACCCCACTTTCTCCACTTTCTCCACTTTCTCGATATGACACGTTACTCGCCACGATCAACAAATAAGTCAACCTGACTCCGTTATCCCTCCTCCTCGACCTTTGGCAACTGGCCGTAAAACTCTCCGGTGCGCTGCTCGTCTACGAGAAGCTCCAGGAATCGTCTCGACACATCAGCGCCGAGCCCTTTGTCGAGGGCAATTTGGCCGAGCACGCGCAGACGGTTGAGCTGCCCCCGACTCGTGATTCGACGACGCAAGACCGCATCCGCTCGAATGACATCCACAAACGCGTCGACTGCCGTCGAGTCAAATGACTCAAACATCTCTTTGACGATTGGTGCTGCCGCATTTGAGTAAAACGTTGTTCGTGACCATTGCGCGCTGCTACCCTGATAGCCGACATAGGTTTTTGTGATTGCAGCTACGTAGTCAGGAAGCAGATCAACGGGTATAAACGACGAATAGTTCTTAAGCTCTGCGGCGACGCGCCCTTCCTCACTCCAGTCGTCGAGCGCGGCCGCTAAAGACTTGATGATTGGCTCGACGAGTATTCTTCGGGTGGCGGTGGAGACATACATCAGGCCGCCCACTAGCTGCATGAAGTCCTGGCCGCGAGCAATTCGCGCCGAGTTACCGGATATAACGGTTTTTTCGAAGCGCTTACCTATAGTTGTCTTGTCTTCACGAGTGAGCGCTTTCCAGAGAATTGGCGCACTAAACTCGATGTTTCCACGAAGATCGCTCGATATGTTCTCGCCCTCGTAAGACGAATAGAGGCGATTAATTAGTTCGCTCTTATAGACCTGCGGAAGGTCGCTGAACGCTTGGTCAACAGCCAGCTCGTTTCTCGCGAAGTTTGCAGAGTCCATCTGAGCGATGTACTCGGAAATGTCGATGATGGACGGCGGGAATTCTTCAGACAGAACGTACTTATTGCAGTCCGATATGAGACTTAGCACTTTCAGCAGGCCCGGTTCGGTGCTCTGCGGGTGGCCGTCGAAGAGGTTTCGGGTCTCCCGTGCTTGCTGAAGCATCTTTCTTGCTTCCCAGCTCAGAACGCCAATCTTGTATGCGCCCTCGATCAGATCATGATCAGTCACGTGATCTTGAAAGTCCTCATAGCGCTCGATGTTCTTACGGAACTTCATTTCCTTATTGAAGAGATCTAGGCTTCTATGTATGACTTTTCGACGCAGGTCATCAACGACGGCATTCCAATATGAGCCAATCGCGCTTCGGTAGCCCTTTACCGGTAGTACGCGTTTGGCCTCCGCTAAGTAAGTGCAGTCGCGGACATCTTCGCGAACATGGCCGAGCTCCCTGCCGATGTGCGATACGACTTCAGCGTCGATTACGGCGATAGGGCTTCCCGTTACAAGCTCTCGTCGCGACATGCCGGTTCTCTCTATGATTAAGCTAACATATGAGTTAATCCGCGCCGCGAGGCGGCATCGGCTTGAACGAATAATTAGGCGTCTCCCTCGTAAGCTTCAGATGCTTCTTCGAGCGCCTGTTTCACCATGGCTACCAGCTCGCTCTGGCGCCCCTTGGCAGCCGCGAGATCGGGCTCCGCGCGCGAAGTTATTCGGCTCCGCTTGTTCATGGCTGTGTGCAGCAACGCCAAAATTGCGACAGCTGAAGAGATGAAGTGCTTACGTGGAGGATCGCCGGCATTACGGAATGTAAGTGACAACTCCCGACAGCGGTTCGAGATGGACTGATCTTCGAATGTGAGAGGGCGATGTACGTGACCGAAATCATTTCGGATCTTTCGGATTAAGTGCAGATCGTGGCGCGCATTTGCGCTGATAAGCCCTAGGAGATATGAGGCGTCGATTCGAGACGAAAACGTTCCCAAAGGTCTAGCCTGCCCAAAAACCTCGTCAGCCACACTCCTGTCGTCTACAACATATGACCGAAGTAGGTCGCCGAGCTCGGAGTCTAGAAATGATGCGGCCATTAGCGCGCACCCGCGATCGGTCTCGGGACTTAGCGATGAGCGAAATTCCATCACGTCGTTAAAGCGGTCGATCACAGTCTCTCCTTAGACGCTTGACTATTGGACCGCCTAGACGCGGAGTAACGCAATACTCTGTGAGTCGTTGAACACCATCAATCCGGCCGAACATCCGTGGTTCTTGACTCTGCCAGCGTTGTGCCAACTTCACCGCAGGACGTTCTGCTGCGTTTTTTGCGGGTGTAACGAGAACCTGGGGGCAGAGTAGGTTTTTTAGCTACCCCATTTATAGAAGCGCAGGCTGAACCTAGTTGCTATATCAACTGCTCTTGGCGCCTTTTATTTCAAAAATTTATAGAAACTAAGACTTGTGCCGACGATATTGATTTTTGGTGCTCGGGCTACGGTAACTACCGCCCTTATGAGAAGAACCGTGGCCCGACGTGTAGTGGCCGCCATGACTAGTGGTGTGATGTGCGCCAGCCGCGCGGATTCGCGCGTCGGCGGATGCGGCAACCAGGCACACGACGAAGCCGGCCAGCGCATTGATGATCGAAACTCTGGTGAACATCGATTCCCCCTGAGAAATGTCGAGTTATAGCTTTCATGACGCGTACTCATGTGTGCGCCGCACACCGCAAGCACGCGCAACCATTCAATAAGGCCCGATGGGAGTCCCCCTCCCAGACAGGCGATTCTGTTGTAGCACGGCGCAATGCGGCGCGTGGAGACAAATGTAAATTCTGTCCCGAAGTCGCTTCCTTGCGACGACGCTTCCCGTTATCGCAGGGAGTGCTGCTCGCGTATGCTCTGCTGGATCAGGGCAACTCCATAGCGTTATTGCGCTGCGTCACCTCGTCCACCTCGCTCTCGGTGACTACCCGCAACCGGCCACCGTTGGTACTTGCGCCTGCCGGCACCGCCAGCCGAACGTTCGCGATCCTCGGCTCCAAATCCCGCGGCGCCTCCAACGCAGGAAACCCCGCCCGCGCCAATTCCCGACCACGCGCGTCTTCCAGCACCACAAACCCCGCCGGCGCATCCACATGCCCCAGGCTATGCACGGTGACTTCGATGGCATCGCCCGTCACCCGCACATCCCCCCGCCCGATCCCCAAGTCCGGCCGTAGCTCGACCGGCACCGCAGCCGGCGCGACCAGCTCGAACTCCATCACCACCGTCTTGCCGGCCGGGAATTCCACGTCCACCGCGCCGCTCTTCTCGAACGCGAACTCGCGCGTGGCCGCCTTGCCGTCGATCTTCCCATCGCCATCGCGATCCACGCCCGCGCGCATCCGCCACTGTCCGGCGGCGACATTCCACCCGGTCATCTGCGCCCGCTGCGTCTTGCCGCTGGTGTTGTAGCCGATGACGGTGAAGCGATCCTGCCGGGGCTTGGGCAGCAGCAGCGCCACCTGCACCGCGCCTTCGGGGTCGGCGAAGCGCCAGCTGACGGTGTGGCCGGGGTAGGTCTGGTTGCGCTTGAGGGCGACGCCGCCGAGGCGGGCGCGCTGCAGGTTCACGGTGGGCGATTCGACGCGGTCGCTCCACCAGTGGCCTTCGGTGTTCATGTAGAAGGTCTGCAGCTTGTCGCGGGTCTCGGCGCGGTACAGGGTTTCCAGCCAGCGCGGGTCGCCGCTCTGTTCCCAGGCGACGTGGTGGGCGAAGTCCGGGGCGTCTTCGGCCTCGGCGTCGGCCGCCGCCTTGGCCAGGCTGGCGCCCCAGCTGTCGCGCTTGCCGAGCACGTCGAGGAAGTTCTCGTTGAGCAGGGACAGGCCGCCGGGGCCGGCCTTGGCGACGCGGTAGTCGATGGGCTGGAGGTAGCGCGCATCGCCGGTCCAGCGGTACGCGGCCCAGAAGGTATGCAGGGTGTCGGGGCCGCCGCTGCCGTCGAATAGGCTGCCGCCGCGTGTCTTGCCGGTGGCCCAGTTGATCTCGTTGGGCAGCGTCCATTGGCCCTTGGCGTCGGTGTAGGCATGGGCCAGGTAGCCGTCGGCCAGGCCGGTGACGATGCGGCGGCTGTTGGGATCGGCGTTGTAGCCGCCCAGCAGCAGCGCCGGGTGCAGGATCGGGAACGAGTAGGGTTTTTGCCACTGCCAGTTCGGCTCGCGGTAGACCTTGCGCCCGCCGAACCAGTTGCTGGCGAACAGCAGGTGGCCCTGCGGGTTGACCTGGATGATGTTGTCGAACGCCTTCACCGTGCGCATCAGCCGCTCCACCGTCAGCGGGTCGCCCCAGTTGAGGTAGAGCATTTCGCTGTTGATGTTGATGCCGTCCTCGTAGGAATGCAGTTCGTCGGTCTCGATGGTGGAGAGGCCGTCGGTGAACATGCCGTTGCGGTAGTTGGCGTCGGACAGGGCGGTGAGCGAGGCATTGAGTTTGTCCGGGTCCACGCCCATCAGGGCGACGCCGGGCCATTGCTGGGTAAGGTCGGAATCGTCGGAGATGCCGCCGCCGAAATCGCCGTAGTCGACCTGTCGCTCGTCGATCCACCAGTTGATGTAGCGGCGCGTGGCCTTGAGGTCTTCCAGCTGCCAGAACGCCCAGCCCGGCACGCCCTTGGGCGGCTGCGGCAATTGCACCGGCAGCGGGCCCTGGTTGCCGTAGCTGATGTCGGCCCAGTACTGGCGGCCCAGCGCGTTGTCCGGGTCCACCCGCAGCAGGTCGTGGATGTCGGCATCCAGGCGCGCGTACAGGCGCTGGCGCTTGGAGGTGGTGTGTTCCTCGACCAGGAAGCCCCAGTTGTCCTTGACCTGGTTGAAGCGGTCGGCGATGTGCTCGACCTTGGCCTGCTCGCGCGGCTTGAACAGCAGGCGGATCTGCGCGCCGTCCAGCGCGCGCGCGTCGAAGCCGGGGGCGGCCGAGGCGATGCTGAGCATCAGGCTGTCGTCGGTCAGGATGCGGTCGCGCAGATCCAGCCACAGCGTGCGCGCCTGCCCGGGCGCGACCGAGACCGACACGTCGAGCATGTCGCGGCCGGGCCAGATCGGATCCTTGACGCGGATGTTGAGCGGAATCAGGCCGTTGTGCGTGGCCGGCAGCCGCAGCGCCGGCAGGTCGATGGCAATGCCGTCCAGGCCGTCGTGCATGTTCTCCCAGCCGTAGGACCAGCTGCGCATCAGCGACTGCGCGGCCGGTGCGTCGCCGAGGTTGGAGGGGATGAGCACATGCACGATGGGCAGCGGCGGCACCGCGGTCTTGTCGTCGGCACGCTTGCGCGAGGGCGCCTTGGTCGGCAGCGCGACCACGGTGCTGCGTTCGTCCGGCGGGTAGCGCCCGGCGATGTAGGCGCGCAGCGCGGCGAGGTTGGCGTAGTCCGGGGCGATGTCGCTGCGCACGGTGTAGCGCAGCGTGGCGCTCGGGTTGGCCGGCTCGGCGCCGGCGCCGACGTCGTAGGCCCAGATTTCCTGGATCGGGGTTTCCTGGGCGACGTTGCTGAAACGCAGGTGGCCGCCGCGGCGGCGTTCGAACTGGTCGACGCTGCGCACGGTGCCCTGGGCGCGCGCGAACAGCGGCGCAGGCGTGGCGCCAACGGCGGCATAGGTGGCCTGGCCGTAGGCGGCGCCACGCAGTTCGATGCGGTTGAACGGTTCGTCGGGCAGGGCCAGGTCCAGCGCCTTGCCGCCTTCGACGTAGACGTTCCAGTCGGGCAACTGGAAGTAGTCGTTGCGGCCGGGCAGGCGCGAGCGGTTGTACACGCCGGGCCAGGTGGTCTCGGCGATGCCGTCGGTCGCCTTCCACATCCATTCCTTGAGGTCCTTGGCGTCGGCGAACTCGACCTTGCGGATGCGCGTGGACGGGGCATCCAGCGCAGGCGGAGCGCGGCCGTGGTCCCAGCCGAAGCGGTGCAACCAGGCGTTGCGCGCGGCGCTCTCCGGCACGGCCTCGGCGCTGCGCGGCTCCTGCTGCCTGGCCAATGCGGCGACGCCGGCGGCATCGAGCATGCGGTCGTAGACGCGGATCTCGTCGACGTCGCTGCCGCGCAGGAAGTTGTAGCGGCTCTGCACTTGGTGCGGCGCCAGCACGCGCGCGGCCAGGCCGAGCTGGTCGAGCGCGGCGTCGAAGTCGAGCGAGCCGCCATCGGCGCAGGCCTGGGTGCAGTCCACGCGCGCGGCTTCCTTGCCGTCCACGTACAGGCGCACGCCGCGGGTCTCATCCCAGGCGAAGGCCAAGTGGGTCCAGGCGCTGGGTGCGGGGACCTTGCCGAGCTTGAAGGAGACGCGGGTGCGCGCCAGGTTGGCGTCGGTGACGAAGGCATCGAAGCCGTGGCCGTTCCAGTCGATGCGCAGCCAGGCCATGTCCCAGCTGGTGTGGTCGGCGTAGCCGACGCGGAAGATCACGAACGGGGCTTCGCCCACCGGGTAGCGCGAGCGCCAGAAGAACGACAACGTGCCGCGCTGGGTGTAGAGGTTGCCGGGGGCGTTCCAGGACAGCACGCCGTCGTCGGCCCATTCGATGGCTTGGCCGGAGACGCCGGTGGGCACCAGGGCGATCTTGTCGCGGAAGTTGGGTGTCGGGTCACCTTGGGCGACATCGGCGTCCAGGCCGTGGTCGGCGGAGACGCGGAACAGGAGTTCGGGAGTAGCGGCTGTGGCGATGGTGGGACAGACGAGTCCGCACAGCAGGGCGAGACTGTGGAGCATGCTGCGCAGGCGCATGGGCAGTGCCGTGGAAGACCGAGGCCGGCTGTCGCGGCTGAAGCCGCTCCTACGAGGAGCAGGTGCGCGCGTAGGAGCGGCATCAGCCGCGACGATGTGGTCGGCGACGGCGCCACTGCGAATTGCCTGTTTCATCTCGCTCCTTTGCGATCGGCGCGCACCATTCCGGTACGCGTCGATCTCCCTCCCCGACCCGCGAGTATGCGGGCAGCGGGGCGTTGCCGATGCCGCAGCGCGGCACCGGCGCACGCAGACATCAGAACTTGTAACGCACCCCGATCGCGTACTGGCGGCCGGTCTCGCTGTAGGTCAGCGGCAGCTGCGCGCCGCCCGCGCTGGTCTGCACCCACTCGTAGTACGGCACGTTGGTCAGGTTCGACCCTTCCAGGCTGATGTCGATCTTCTCGTCGATCTTGTAGGTCAGCTTGGCGTCGACGACATTGGTGCCGCGCATGCCGTGCATGTCGAAGCCGGTTTCCGTGGCCGGCACCTGGGTCAGGTAGCCGTCGCGGTGGGTCAGCGACACGCGGCCGCTGAAGCGTTCGCCTTCGTAGAACAGCGTGGCGTTGTACGAGTTCTTCGACAGGCCGGTGAGGTCGGTGTTGAACGACAGCGCGCCGGTGCCGGTGACGTACTGGATCTTCGACTGCACGTAGGTGTAGTTGAGCTGGGTGCCGAAGTTGGCCCACTTGCCGGGCAGGAAGCTGAAGGGCTGGATGTAGTTGAACTCGGCGCCCTTCAGCTTGCCGCCCGGGGTGTTGAGCGGCACGCTGAAGACGAAGTCGTCGCTGGCCGCCGCGCCGGTGCCGTCGAGCAGGCTGACCGGCAGGCCGCTGCTGGAGTACGGGGCGATGGTGCGCGCGGTCTGCACGAAGCTGTCGATATCTTTGTAGAACAGCGCCAGGCCCAGCATCGCGCCTTCCTGCAGGTACCACTCGAAGCCGAGGTCGGCAGTCTTGGCGCGGATCGGATCCAGGTTCGGATTGCCGCCGCTCACCGTGCGCGCACCGCCGGCGACGGCGACGGTCACGCCCGGGGTCAGGCTGCCCAGCCCCGGACGCGTCATCACCTTGGCGGCGCCGAAGCGGATCAGGAAGTCCGGGGTGATCTCGGCGACCAGGTTCAACGACGGCAGGGTGTCGTGGTAGTCGCGCTCGACCGTGGTGTTGATCAGGTTGGTGCCGACCAGGGCATAGCCGGTGGAGGACTGGTTGGTCTTCACGTAGCGCACGCCGACGTTGCCGGAGAACGGGATCGCGCCGATGTCGAAGGCGAAGTCGCCCATCAACCAGGCGCCGCGGTCCTTCTCTTCCACGCTGCGGGTGTTGACCGCGCGCTCGGTCAGCGTCCAGGTGCCGGTGCCGCTGTAGATGCCCAGCGCATCGGCGATGCCGTTGAGGTCGGGCACCGCCCAGTTCGACGGCGTGCCCTCGATGCCCTTGAGCCCGGCCAGCGTCACCAGGTCGACCGGCACGATGCGGTTGCCGGTGGCGAAGGTCGGCACGCTGGTTTCGGAGGCGCGGCGGAACTCCTTGGTGTCGAAGCCGTAGTTCTTGGCCAGCACGCCGCCCTTGAGGGTGAAGTTCGGGCCCAGGTTCCACTCGAAGTTCAACGAGCCGGTGTCGAAGCTGTTGTTGGCCGACTGCGGACGCATGCGCACTTCGGCCAGGGTCCAGCCGTTGGCGGCGGTCGGGTCGATGCCGTAGTTGAACACCGGCGAGGTGTAGCTGTTGCGGTAGTCGTAGCTGTACCCGGCGACGTTGTTCTTGTCCATGATGATCGTGGTCTGGATCGGGTTCCGGTGCTTGGAACTGGAGCTGCCGATCTCGCCGGTGATCTTGAAGGTGTCGCTGAAGCGGTGCTCGCCGTTGAGGGTGAGCTGCTTGAAGACCGTGTTCCACTCGTCGTGGCGGTTCTCCGAGCGGATGTCGACGTTGTCGAAGCGGCCGTACAGCAGCGCGCCGGAAGCCGGGTCGACGTAGCCGTCGCGCACGATCATGTCCGGCTTGCCGTTCTGCGAGCGGCCGCGGCTGAAGCTGATCGCCTCGATGTAGTGCTCGTCGCGCTTGGCATCGATCTTGGAGTACAGGCCGTCCAGCGAAAACTCGGTGCTGTCGTTGGGCTTCCACTGCAGCGACCCGGTCACGCCCAGGCGGTTCTGCTCGTGCTCCATCTGCGTGTAGCGCGGGATGCGCGGGCTGAACACGTTGGCGCTGTTGGCCGCGGCGAACGGCGAGGCGGCGCTGTAGCCGTTGTTGCTGGGGCCGTTGGCCCAGCGCGTGGTGCCGCTGCCTTCCTCGAGCACCTGGCGCTCGGAATAGGCCACCGACATCAGCGCGCCGAAGGTGCCGTCGGCCCAGGTGTTGGCGACCAGCGCGGCGATGCGCGGATCGGCCTTCTGCGACATGCCGTTGTAGGTGGCCTGGCCGTTGGCGGCGAAGGTGAAGCCGTCGTAGTCGAATGGCCGCGCGGTGCGCAGGTCGACCGTGGCGCCCAGCGAGCCCTCCTCGACGTCGGCCGAGGCGGTCTTGCGCACCACCATCTGGGTGAACAGGTCCGAGGCGAACACGTTGAAGTCGAAGCCGCGGCCGCGGTTGGTGCCGCCGCTCTGGTCGCTGGCGCCGACCGTGGTCAGCGCTTCCATGCCGTTGATGCGCACGCGGGTGAAGTCGGGGCCGAGGCCGCGCACGGAGATGTTGCGGCCTTCGCCGGCGTCGCGGGTGATGACCACGCCGGGGATGCGCTGCAGCGATTCGGCCAGGTTGGTGTCGGGGAACTTGCCCACGTCCTCGGCGACGATGGCGTCGACCATGCCCTTTTCGGCGCGCTTGATGTCCAGCGCCTTCTCCACGCTGGCGCGGTAGCCGGTGACGACGACGGTGTCGAGCTCGGTGGTGGCATCGGCCGAGGCCGTGGCGGGCGGCGCGGACGCCGGCGCCTCCTGCGCCTGCACGGCTCCGGCCTGCAGGGCCAGGCCGATCGACAGCGCGAGCAAGGTAACCGGTGTCTTCCGGCGTTCGGTACGTGATTGCATGTCCTCCCCTCCCAAGGGTTCCATGACGGCGTTGAACTACGGGCGTTGTCGCGAATGACACCGCTAGTCAAAACCAACGTTAACAGTTGCGAAACATTGCGGCATCTTGCAGCGCAACAGAGTGCCCGGCGACCGCAGGGTCTTTTCAGTCAATGAGATAGCGCACGATCGCGACGCGGGCCAGTGCCGAACCGCGTGCTGCCGCACGAAAATGACACCGCTAGTCAGTTTTTCTGGCCGAGGTGCGCGTTTCGCGGCATGCTTGGCGTCCCTTCGGCCGCCCGGACCCGCCCGCCATGACCGTTTCCCGCATCGTCTGCTTCGGCGAACTGTTGCTGCGCCTGGGCGCGCCCGGCCACGAACGGCTGCTGCAGACGCCGCGGCTGGAGGTGCAGGTGGGCGGTGCCGAGGCCAATGTGGGCGTGGCGCTGGCGCATTTCGGCCATGCCGTCTCGGTGGTCAGCGTGCTGCCCGACAACCCGCTGGGCCAGGGCGCGGCCGGCGAACTGCGCCGGCATGGGGTGGACACCGGCGGCATCCGCTTCGTGCCCGGGCGCATGGGCCTGTACTTCCTCAGCACCGGCGCCGGGCACCGGCCCAGCGAGGTCACCTACGACCGCGCCGGTTCGGCCTTCGCGCTGGATGCGGGCGACCAGCACGACTGGCCTGCGCTGCTGCGGGGCGCGCAGTGGCTGCACCTGTCCGGGGTGACCCCGGCGCTGGGCGAACGCGGCGCGGCGGCGGCGCTGGCGGCCGCGCAGGCGGCACGCGCGGCCGGGGTGCGGGTGTCGTTCGACGGCAACTACCGGCCCAAGCTGTGGGAGGCCTGGCACGGCGATGCGCCGGGCATCCTGCGGCAGTTGCTGGCGCAGACGGACGTGCTGTTCGCCGACTACCGCGACCTGGAAGTGGTGCTGGGCCACCGCTACCCGCAGGACAGCGTGCAGGCGCGGGTGGAAGCGGGCGCGCGCGATGCTTTTGCCGCGTTCCCGCAGCTGCAGGCGATGGCCTGCACCCAGCGCGTGGCGCACAGCGTGGACCGGCACAGCCTGGGCGCGATGCTGTTGCGCCGCGACGGCAGCGTCGCGCAGGCGCCGGCCGAGGAGCTGAGTGGCATCGTCGACCGCATCGGGGGCGGCGACGCCTTCGCCGCCGGCGTGCTGCACGGCTTGAGCCGGGGATGGGACGACACCGCCACGATCCGCTTCGGCCTGGCCGCCGGCTGCCTCAAGCACACGCTGCCGGGCGACGTGCTGGCGCTGAGCGAAGCCGAGGTGCAGGCGTGCGTGGGGGCGACGCGGTTCGATGTGAGGCGTTGAAGAGCCGGGAATGGGGAATAGGGAGTGGGGAATCGTGAAGGCGCTGGCGCTGCGGGGTTTGCGTGCGAATCGGCGTTGCGGTGCGGCGGGGTTTTTCGGCTTGATGGTGTGCGGTCAGTTCGGGCATCGCGGCTTCGTTTGTCGCGGCTGAAGCCGCTCCTACGAGACGAGAGCACGCGCTGCACCCGTAGGAGCGGCTTCAGCCGCGACCGGCCATCGCACGTTGGCGATGCGAGGTGCAAAAGAAAACGGCCGACATCGCTGCCGGCCGCATCTCTTTCCGGGATTCGGGATCAACGCGACTCCCGAATCCCCACTCCCCAATCCCGGCTCCTCAGAGCTCCACACAATCGAACTTCACGTCCGGGTCGACGTCGGCGTCGTAGTCCACGTCCTGGCGTTCGAAGCCGAACAGCTTGAGGAACTCGTGCTTGTAGCCGGCGTAGTCGGTGAGCTGGAACAGGTTCTCGGTGGTCACCTGCGGCCACAGCGCCTTGCAGGCGTCCTGCACGTCGTCGCGCAATTCCCAGTCGTCCAGGCGCAGACGGTTCTCGTCGTCGGTGGCCGCGGGCTGGCCGTCCTCGCGGTACAGGCGTTCGCGGAACAGGCGGTCGGCCTGCTCGATGGTGCCTTCGTGCAGGCCCTTTTCCTTCATGATCTTGTAGACCATGGAGATGTACAGCGGCATCACCGGGATCGCCGCGCTGGCCTGGGTCACCACCGATTTCAGCACCGCCACGTTGGCTGCGCCGCCGTGCTGCTGCAGGCGGGCGTGCAGGCGCTGCGCGGTCTGGTCGAGGTCGACCTTGGCCTTGCCCAGCGCGCCGTGCCAGTAGATCGGCCAGGTGATCTCGGTGCCGATGTAGCTGAAGGCCACGGTGCGCGCGCCCGGGGCGAGCACGCCGGCGCCTTCGAGCGCGTCGATCCACAGTTCCCAGTCCTGCCCGCCCATCACGGTGACGGTGTCTTCGATCTCCTGCTCGGTGGCCGGCTCGATCGAGGCCTCGATGATCGCGTCCTTGTTGGTGTCGATGGCGGTGGCGGTGTAGGTCTGGCCGATCGGCTTGAGCGCCGAGCGCTTCACTTCGCCGGTGCCCGGCAGCTTGCGCACCGGCGAGGCCAGCGAATACACCACCAGGTCGACCTGGCCGCCCATGTCCTGCTTGATCAGTTCGATGACCTTGGCGCGCGCCTCGTCGGAGAATGCGTCGCCGTTGATCGACTTGCTGTACAGGCCGGCGGCCTTGGCTTGCTTGTCGAAGGCGGCGGCGTTGTACCAGCCGGCGGTACCGGCCTTCTTCTCGCTGCCGGGCTTTTCGAAGAACACGCCGAGGGTGGCGGCGCCGAAGCCGAACGCAGCAGTGATGCGCGAGGCCAGGCCGTAGCCGCTGGACGCGCCGATCACCAGCACGTTCTTTGGCCCATCGTGGCGCACGCCGCGCGCGCGCGTGGCGGCGATCTGCTCGAGCACGTTGCGCTCGCAGCCGAGCGGATGCGTGGTGGTGCAGATGAAACCGCGGACTTTCGGATGGATGATCAACGTGAATTCCTCGTCGGCACAATGCCCGCGGCATCTTAATGTCTGCGGCGGGCGCACAGAAGTCCCGGTGGTAGCACACGGCGGGGTATGGAGGTCGGTGTGGGTGGAGGCGCGAGCGTCTAGGTGGCGTCGCGTCGCGACTGAAGTCGCTCCCACCAAAGGCGGCATCGCGGTAGCGGATGCTGTGCTGGCGGGAAGGCAAAGCGCTTATCGGGGAGCCACGCACCGCAACGTCGGTTGTCGCGGCTGAAGCCGCTCCTTGTATCTGGACATATCGCCCCTAAACAGGCGTCATGTCTTCCGACTGATCATCGGAGGAGGTTTGGGAGGTCCAGTCGCTCCTAAAGCTTCGAGCTTGCATCGTAGATCGGCTCCGCCCTCCACATGCTGGCCCTTGTGTGTCCGAACGGTATCCAGAGTCCGCCCCCGGGCGTGAACTCGCATCGACAAGGCAGGACCGGGCACAGCGCCGATCATGACCCTGACACGATGGAGGAATCGCGTATGTCTCCCGTCATCGGCATCGACGTCGCCAAACGCAGTTTCGATGTGGCCATCGATCTGACCAATGGCAAGCACCGTACCAAGGCCAAGTTGTCCAACGATGCCAAGGGCTTCCAGGCCCTGCAGGCATGGCTGCAGACGCATGCGCAGCCCGATAGCTGGATCGCCATGGAGGCCACCGGCACCTACCACTAGGCGCTGGCCGAGTTCCTCCACGCACGCGGCTATCGGGTGTGCGTGCTCAACCCGGCGCAGACGGCCGCGTACGCACGCAGCCAGCTCAGCCGGGTCAAGACTGATCGCAGCGATGCCAAGCTGATCGCCAGCTATGCCTTGCGTCACCGCGAACAGTTACGCCGTTGGCACCCTGATCCGCCGGCGCTCAAGCAGCTCAAAGCGCTGGTGCGCCGGCGCCAGGACCTGCAACAGATGCTGCAGATGGAGCGCAACCGGCTGGAGGTCGCTCCGGCCCAGGTAAAGGACTCGATCCAGGTCCATCTGGCCGATCTGCAACACCACATCGCCCAGATCGAGCAGGCCATCGATGACCATATCGACCAGGATCCGACCTTGCGTGGGCAGCGCGAGTTGCTGGTGAGCATCCAGGGGATTGCCGACACCAGCGCGGCCTTGATGCTGGCCGAACTTGGCGATGTGAGGCGCTTCGCCGATGCCTCGGCGGTGACCGCCTTCGCGGGCCTGAATCCGTGCCTGCAGGAGTCGGGCGAGCGCAAAGGCCACGTCTGCATCTCGCGCACCGGCTCGCCCCGCCTGCGCGCGGGCCTGTTCATGCCGGCCCTGGTGGCCATGACCCACAACCCAATCATCCGCACGCTGAAACAGCGGCTGAGCGAACGCGGCAAAGCCGGCAAGCAGATCGTGTGCGCCGCCATGCGCAAGCTCCTGCACCTGGCCTACGGGGTTCTCAAATCGGGCACGGCGTTCGATCCGAAAAGGGCCCTTGCCTGCTAGGGGGTAAGACGGTATCTACGATGTCGGACGGTGCCGCCATTGGGACGGTGCCACGATGCCGGATGGAGACAGTGTGGGAGGGACTTCAGTCCCGACGCGCTGCCGGTGGACGTCGCGGCGTCACCGCTGTGCACGCATCAGATGATGCGCAGGGTGATCGCCTTGAGCACGGCGCGGGTGCGGTCGCGGGTGCCGAGCTTGTCGAGGATGGTGGAGACGTAGTTCTTCACCGTGCCCTCGGCCAGGAACAGGCTGCGCGCGATCTCCTTGTTCGAGTAGCCGCCGGCGAGCAGGCGCAGGATCGCCACTTCGCGTTCGTTGAAGGTGTCGCGCGGGGCGTCCTCGTCGCGGTAGCGGTAGCGCGCGCGCACCGGGTCGGTGCTGACCGGCTGCAGCAGGGTTTCGCCGGCGGCCACGCGCGCGATCGCCTCGCGCAGGTCTTCCGGCGCGGCGTCCTTGAGCAGGAAGCCCTGCGCGCCGGCGGCGGTGGCGCGCAGCAGCAGGTCCGAGTCGTCGAAGGTGGTGAGCAGCAGCACCGGCGTGCGGTCGCCGCGCGCGCGCAATTGCTGCAGTGCCTGGATGCCGTCCATGCCCGGCATGCGGATGTCGCTGAGCACCACGTCCACCGGCGTGGCCGCCACCACGTCGAGCAGCGCCTGGCCGTCGTCGGCCTCGCAGGCGACGACGATGCCCTGGGTCTGCAGCAGCGCGCGCAGGCCCGCGCGTACCAGCACCTGGTCGTCGGCCAGGGCGATCCGCAGCGCGCTCACAGCGGCAGCCTCGCACTCAACTGCATGCCGCCGAGCGGCGTGCGGCCCAGTTCCAGGCGCCCCTGCAATGCGGCCAGACGCTCGCGCATGCCGGCGATGCCGTTGCCCTCGCGGATGCGCTCGGCGCGGTGGCCGTCGTCCTCGATGTCCAGGCACAGCTGCTGCCGGTCCTGGCCCAGGCGCACCCGCACATGTGCGGCGTCGGCATGCCGCGCGGCATTGGTCAGCGCTTCCTGCACCAGCCGCAGCAGGGTCTCGGCCAGGTGCGGATCGGTGATGCGCAGCGCCGGATCGATCTGTAGTTGCAGTTGCGGCCGTGGGAACGGCGCGGCCAGGGCGCACAACGCCGTCTCCAGGTCCACGCCGCGTTCGTCGCGCAGCGACTGCACCACCGCGCGGATGTCGGCCAGCAGTTCGCCGGACAGCCGCTCCACCGTCGCCAGCTCCGGGCGTTGCGCCAGCGCCGGATCGGCCAGCAGCAGGCGCAACTGGATGCGCAGGGCGGTGAGCTTGTGTCCGGCCACGTCGTGCAGTTCGCGGGCCAGGCGCAGGCGCTCGGCGTCGCGGGTGCTGTCGGCCAGCAGCGCGCGGGTGGCCAGCAGGTCGGCGTTGACCCGCGCCAGCGCCTCGCGCGCCAGTTCGGCGGTGCGCGCGTAGTGCGCGCTGAGGCCGGCGAAAGCATGGAAGCCGGCGTAGATCAGCGTGGTCAGCAGCGGATGCTTGATGCCGGCGGCGGACAGCGCCAGGAACGTGCCCAGGTTGGCCAGCAGCGCCAGCGCCAGCACCGGCCGCGGCGGCCACTGCAACGCCACCTGCGCGACCACCACCACCAGCAACACCGGCGCGGTGCCGACGTGCGGCTCCAGCCAGACCAAGGCCATCGCCGCGGCCGCTTCGACCCAGAGCGCGGCGTCGCGCCAACGCGCGGGCAGGTAGTGGGCGCCGAGCAGCGGCAGCAGGAACAGCGTCGCCGCGATCCAGCGCCAGACGGCCAACGCATGTGTCGCGAACTGGAACGACCACAGCACGGTGGCCACGGTCAGCAGCCCGGCCAGGCGCTTGGGTTCGATCAGGTCGCGCAGGAATCGGTTCATGCGGCCGATGCTGACCGCGGGCCGATGCCACGGCAATGGGGCGGGCGCAGAAAGTGACTTCCGGCACGCGGACGGCATGACCTGCGGCCACTGCCGCACCACCGGGCACGCGGCACACTGTGTCCATACCCGCCGCATGCCGGACGATCGACACGCAGGACGGGCCCGGTTCATCCACCTTGCCACGCAATGCCGCTGTTGCACGCCGCCACGAGGACGCCGCCATGCCCCTGACCCTGCGCCATCCGGATCTGCTGTTCATGCTGCTCGGCCTGAGCTGGGGCGCCTACGAGATGCTGCTCAGCCGCCGCCGTCGCGCCGCCGACGGCGGTGCCCGCGACCAGGGCACGCTGCGCCTGCTGTGGCGTGTGCTGTACGCGGCGGTGGCGCTGGGCGTGGTGCTGTCGATGCTCGGCGTGTGGCGGTATGCGCCGCACCTGCAGGAGCCGCTGCGCTGGACGGCCTGCGTGCTGCTGGCCGGCGGGCTGGCGCTGCGGCTGTGGTCGATCCGGGTGCTGGCGCGCTGGTTCACCGTCGACGTGACCATCCAGGAGGGCCACCGTCTGGTCCGCCATGGGCCGTACCGCTATCTGCGCCACCCCTCCTACACCGGCGCGCTGCTGGCGTTCTACGGGCTGGCGCTGGGCATGGGCAACGTGCTGTCGCTGCTGGTGATCGTGCTACCGGTAACCTGGGCATTCCTGCGCCGCATCCGGGTGGAGGAAGCGATGCTGACCCAGGCCTTCCCCGAGGACTACCCGGACTACGCCGCGCACAGCTGGCGGCTGCTGCCGTGGGTGTGGTGAGGCCGCGCCGATGGGCAATGTCGACCTGCTGCTGGCCGCCCTGCACCACCTGGCGATGCTGCTGCTGATCGCCGCGCTGGTGGCCGAATGGACCCTGTTGCGCGGGCCGTTGGAGCGCATCCAACTGACGCGGCTGGTCCGCATCGACGCCATCTACGGCGTGGCCGCGCTGCTGATCCTGGCGATCGGCGCGTTGCGGGTGCGCTATGGCCTCAAGGGCGCCGACTACTACCTGCACAACCCCTGGTTCTGGGCCAAGCTCGGCACCTTCGCGGCGATCGGCCTGCTCTCGCTGGTGCCGACGCTGCGCCTGTTGCGCTGGCGCCGGCAGGCGCGGCGGCAGCCGGATTGGGCGCCGCCGCCCGCGCAGGTGCGCACGCTGCAGCGCTTGCTCGGGCTGGAACTGGCCCTGGTGGCAGCCCTGGTGGTGCTGGCCGCGGCGATGGCGCGCTATCGGTTGTTCTGATTGGTATGACCAATGCGGCACCGCATGTTACTGCGGTGATTGACGTTGCGTGAAACGTGGCGCCTAATGGCCAGACCACGCACGCACTTTCACGCAATTGGTATGACCAATCTATCCATTGCCGCCAGCGCCGACGCAGCGGCTGAGCCCCCTGCCCGGCTCAGCGACCGGGTCGCCGCCCAGTTGCGCGCACTGATCGCACACCGCGGCCTGCCGGTCGACGCGCGCCTGCCCGCCGAGCGCGCCCTGGCCGCGGAACTGGGCGTGTCCCGCCCGGTGCTGCGCGAGGCCATCGCACAGCTCGCCAGCCAGGGGCTGCTGCGGGCGCGCGTGGGCGGCGGCACCTACGTGCAACGGCCGCCGACCCCGGAGGACCAGGTGGTGGCGCCGCTGCAGCCGTTCCTGCCGCTGCTGCACGCCGACCCTGAGTACCGCTTCGACGTGCTGGAGGCACGCCATGCGCTGGAGGGCGCCACCGCCTGGCACGCGGCGCTGCGTGCCACCGACGACGACCGCGCGCGCATCGACGCCGCGTTCGAGGCGCTGCTGCAGACCCATGCGCAGGCCGATGCGGCCGCACAGGCGCACGCCGACGCCGACTTCCACCTGGCCATCGCCGAGGCCACCCACAACCGCGTGCTGCTACAGGTGATGCGCGGCCTGTTCGACCTGCTGCAAGCCAATATCTCGCAGAGCCGGCAGCAGTTGTTCGCCTCGCCGCGCATCTTCGCCGCCCTGCACGCCCAGCACCGCGCGCTGCGCGACGCGATCCTGGCCGGCGACCCGGAACGCGCACGCGCCGCCGCGCACGCGCACCTGGAATTCGTGCACAGCGCGCTGCGCACGCTCGACGAGGACGATGCACGCCGCGCGCGTGCCTCGCGCCTGCCCTCCTCTCCCTGACCGCCCTGCCCCGATGATCATTTCCGCCGCCACCGACTACCGTGCCGCCGCCCAGCGCCGGCTGCCGCCGTTCCTGTTCCACTACATCGACGGCGGCGCCTATGCCGAGCACACCCTGCGCCGCAACGTGTCCGACCTTGGCGACATCGCCCTGCGCCAGCGGGTGCTGCGCGACATGTCGGCGCTGGACCTGCACACCGAGCTGTTCGGCGAACGCCTGGCCTTGCCGGTGGCGCTGGCGCCGGTGGGCCTGACCGGCATGTACGCGCGCCGCGGCGAGGTGCAGGCCGCCAGGGCAGCGGTGGCCAAGGGCGTGCCGTTCACCCTGTCCACGGTGTCGGTGTGCCCGATCGAGGAAGTGGCGCCGGCGATCGACCGGCCGATGTGGTTCCAGCTGTATGTGCTCAAGGACCGCGGCTTCATGCGCAATGCGCTGGAGCGGGCCAAGGCGGCCGGCGTGACCACCCTGGTGTTCACCGTGGACATGCCGGTGCCGGGTGCGCGCTATCGCGACGCGCATTCGGGCATGAGCGGCCCCAACGCGCCGCTGCGGCGCATGCTGCAGGCGCTCACGCATCCGCGCTGGGCCTGGGACGTGGGCCTGCACGGGCGCCCGCACGACCTGGGCAACATCTCCACCTACCGCGGCCACCCCACCGGGCTGGCCGACTACATCGGCTGGCTCGGCGCCAACTTCGATCCGTCGATCTCGTGGAAGGACCTGGAGTGGATCCGCGAATTCTGGACCGGGCCGATGCTGATCAAGGGCATCCTCGACCCGGCCGACGCGCGCGATGCGGTGCGTTTCGGCGCCGACGGCATCGTCGTCTCCAACCATGGCGGACGCCAGCTCGATGGCGTGCTGTCCAGCGCGCGGGCGTTGCCGGCGATCGCCGATGCGGTGAAGGGCGAGTTGAAGATCCTGGCCGACTCCGGCGTGCGCAGCGGCCTGGACGTGGTGCGCATGCTGGCGCTCGGCGCCGACGCGGTGCTGCTCGGCCGCGCCTTCGTCTACGCGCTGGCCGCCGCCGGCCAGGCCGGGGTGGAACACCTGCTGGGCCTGATCGAGAAGGAGATGCGGGTGGCGATGACCCTGACCGGCACCAGGTCGATCGCGGCGATTTCGCGCGAATCGCTGGCGCAGGTGACGCGCGAGGCGATGGTCTCTGCGTAAAGCCGGTCGCGGCAGCCCTGGCGCCGCCGCGACCGACCTGCCCTAGCCGGCCTTGCGCCGCGCCGGCGCCTTGCGCGCGGCCGGCTTGGCCTTGGCCGCCGCAGGTTTGGCGCGTGTCGCCTTCTTGGCCTTGCCAGCCGTGCTCTTGGCCGGTTTGCCGCTCTTCTTCGCCGCGGTCTTGCGTACCGGCACGCGCTCGTCCTGTCTGGCCGGCGTGCGCTTCTTGGCCTCCAGGCTCTTCTGCAGCAGCGACATGAAGTCGACCACGTTGGTGGTGGCGTCCTCGCGGTGCGGCGCCTCGGCGTCCTCGTCGACCTGGGTGGTGCCCTCCTGCGCCTTGATCCGCTTCTGGATCACCGCATGCAGCCGCTCGCGGAATTCGTCGTGGTAGGCGTCGGGGTCCCAGCGCCCGGACATCGAGTCGATCAGCTGCGCCGCCATCTCGGTTTCCTTGGCGCTGATACGGTAGTCGGCGGCCTTGCCGCTGGGCAGCGTGTAGTCGTCCAGGTCCACCAGTTCCTGCGGATAGCGCAGCAGGATCAGCACCAGCGCGTCCTGCAGCGGCATCACTGCCGACAGGTATTCACGGGTGCGGATCACCACCCGCGCGATGCCGACCTTGCCGGTGCTCCGCAGGGTCTCGCGCAGCAGCACATAGCCCTTCTCGGCCTTCTTGCCCGGCACCAGCACGTAGGGCTTTTCGAAATAGCGCAGGTCGATCTCGGCGGCGTCGACGAAGGCTTCCACCTCCACCGCCTCGTGGCTCTCCGGCGCGGCCGAGGCGATGTCCTGCTGCTCGACCACCACGTAGTTGCCCTTGCTGTATTCGTAGGCCTTGACGATGTCCTTCCACGGCACTTCCTCGCCGGTGTCGGCATTGACCCGCTCGAAGCGGATCGGGCGCTTGTCGCGCGCGTCGAGCATGCGGAAGTGCAGGTCGACCCGGCGTTCGCCGGACATCAGCGACACCGGCACGTTGAGCAGGCCGAAGGACAGCGTGCCGGTCCAGATCGGGCGCGGCATCAGTGCGCCTCCATGCCGGTCGCCTGCGCCGGCAGGTGGTCCAGCGCCTGCCAGGCGTCCTCGACCACCTGCCGCGCCTGGTCCCAGTCCAGCCGCGAGTCGCCGCGCATCAGGTCCCAATGCGCGGCCAGTTCGCCATCGGTCTCGGCCTGCGGCCCGCGCGGCCAGCCGCGGGCGTGGGTCTGCAGGGCGAAGGCATAGGCCGGGCACAGGTCGCGCCACGGGGTGCGGTGGCGCGCACGGCGCTGGCGGTAGTCGGCCAGGCTGTAGCGGCGGTAATCCGGCGCATCGTGCGGGCGCGGCGCGGCGCCACGGCGACGCGGCGGCGGCACGCTCGGCAAGGGGTCCAGATGGGCGTTGAACAGCAGCGGGTCGGGGCGGTCGCTGGGGCGCATGGCAGGGCTCCGGGCGGCAACGTCGGCGGGGGGGATGCGCAGCAGTAGCGCCCGCCCCGTTAGCGGTTCGTGACCGAGGCGTGCAAGGGCCGCGATTCGCAATGGCTTCACTGCCGCGGCGGTGAACTGGACCTCCGCCGCCATTCCTCTGGAGGAACCGGACATGTCCACGCCCACCGACCCGCTGCGCCGCGCGGCCCCCGTCCCCGGCGAACAACGCGGCAAACGCGAGACGCAGCTCAGCGAAGACCGCGGCGCCGGCGACCGCCCCGAGACCATCGTCGAACACGAACCACGCACCGGCGAGGATCGCCCTGCCCCGCCGGACACGCCGGCGCACTCCACACCCGACACTGCGCACGGACGGCACGCCGACGCCAACCAGGACGAAGCGCTGGAAGAAACCTTTCCCGCGAGTGATCCGGTGTCGCCGTTCGTGCCGGCAAAGCCGCCGAAGGGGTCTTAGGCGGAGGCGTCTTGAGATGCCGTTTTGGCGTTCGTATTCGTTTTGCGAAGTACAACGGATGTCTCGTAGGAGCGGCTTCGGCCGCGACCCGGGCGTTCCCGATAACGCTCCGTCGCGGCTAAAGCCGCTCCTACGGGGGACATTGTGGTGCGGTGCGGTGAGCATCATCCCAGCATCCTTGTGGGAGCGACTTCAATCGCGACAGGCCTTACCGGGAAAGCCTCGTCGCGACTGAAGCCGCTCCCACACTGCATCTGCCATTACATCGACATGGTCGAAGACGCGACGTGTCCATGTAGGAGCGGCTTTAGCCGCGACGGGCGTTACCGGTAACGCCACGGTCGCGGCTAAAGCCGCTCCTACAGCTGCAACAGCGGCGCGGATGCGCCACTACACCTTCCCCGCCGCCTCCAGCGCGGCGTACTCGCCGTCGGTGAACAGGCGCGAGCGCACCAGGAAGCGTACGCCCTCGCCGTTCTCCAGCGAGAACATGCCGCCGCGGCCGGGCACCACGTCGATAATCAGCTGGGTGTGCTTCCAGTAGGCGAACTGCGACGGGCTGATGTAGAACGGCGCCTGCCCGATCTCGCCCAGCAGCACGTCGCGGTCGCCGACGATGAAGTCGTCCTGCGGATAGCACATGGGCGAGGAACCGTCGCAGCAGCCGCCGGACTGGTGGAACAGCAGTGCGCCGTGCCGCGCCCGCAGCTTGGCGATCAGCTGCAGCGCCGGCAGCGTCGCCAGCACCTGCGGCGGTAGCGCGTCGGCGGGCGCGGACGCGTCCATCAGGCGGCCATGTCCAGCACGATGCGGCCTTCGATCTTGCCGGCGTGCATGCGCGCGAACACGTCGTTGACGTTGTCCAGGGTGTCGGTGGCCACGGTCGCGGCCACCTTGCCCTGCTCGGCGAATTCCAGCGACTCCTGCAGGTCCAGGCGCGTGCCGACGATCGAGCCGCGCACGGTCACGCCGTTGAGCACCATGCCGAAGATGTCCAGCGGGAACTGGCCCGGCGGCAGGCCGTTGAGCGAGACCGTGCCGCCGCGGCGGACCATGCCGATGGCCTGCTCGAACGCCTTCGGCGAGACCGCGGTGACCAGCGCGCCGTGCGCACCGCCGATTTCCTTCTTCAGGTACGTCACCGGGTCGGTGGTGCGCGCGTTCACCGTCACCGTCGCACCTAGGCGCGTGGCCAGCGCCAGCTTGGCGTCGTCCACGTCCACCGCGGCCACGTTCAGGCCCATCGCCTTGGCGTACTGCACCGCCATGTGGCCGAGGCCGCCGATGCCGGAGATCACCACCCAGTTGCCGGGCTTGGTGTCGGTCACCTTCAGGCCCTTGTACACGGTGACACCGGCGCACAGGATCGGCGCGACCTCGACGAAGCCGATGCTCTTCGGCAGGTGGCCGACGTAGTTGGCATTGGCCAGCGCATACTCGGCGAAGCCGCCGTTGACCGAGTAGCCGGTGTTCTGCTGCGTCTCGCACAGGGTTTCCCAGCCGCCCAGGCAATGTTCGCAATGGCCGCAGGCCGAGTACAGCCACGGAATGCCGACACGGTCGCCTTCCCTGACGTGGCCCACGCCGGCACCCACCGCCACCACGTGGCCCACGCTCTCGTGGCCGGGAATGAACGGCGGGTTCGGCTTCACCGGCCAATCGCCTTCGGCCGCGTGCAGGTCGGTGTGGCACACGCCGCAGGCCTCGATCTTGACCAGGATGTCGCCGGCCTGCGGCCGCGGCACCGCCACTTCCTCGATTGCCAGCGGCTTGCCGAATTCCCGCACCACGGCGGCTTTCATCGTCTTGTCCATTGCAACGCTCCTGAGAAAAACGGGTGATGTCACCATCGCGCGACCGGCGACGGATTGCCTTGATCCAGATCAGTTGGCGGCAACGCGACGACACGCCTGTGCGCGTGCCGCCGCCCTGCCCGCACGTCAGAAGAAGCCCAGCGCCTTCGGCGAGTAGCTGACCAGCAGGTTCTTGGTCTGCTGGTAGTGGTCGAGCATCATCTTGTGGTTCTCCCGGCCGATGCCCGACTGCTTGTAGCCGCCGAACGCGGCATGCGCCGGATAGGCGTGATAACAGTTGGTCCACACCCGCCCGGCCTGGATCGCGCGGCCCATGCGGTACAGCCGCGCCGCATCGCGGCTCCACACGCCGGCACCCAGGCCGTACAGCGTGTCGTTGGCGATCGCCAGCGCCTCGGCCTCGTCCTTGAAGGTGGTCACCGACACCACCGGACCGAAGATCTCCTCCTGGAACACGCGCATCCTGTTGTGGCCCTTGAACACCGTCGGCTTGACGTAGAAGCCGCCGGCGAGCTCGCCATCCAGCGCGTTGCGCTCGCCGCCGATCAGCACTTCGGCGCCTTCCTGCTTGCCGATGTCGATGTAGGACAGGATCTTCTCCAACTGCTCGCTGGAGGCCTGCGCGCCGACCATGGTGTTGGGATCGAGCGGGTTGCCCTGCTTGATCGCCGCCACGCGCTTGAGCGCCTTCTCCATGAACTTCTCGTAGATCGACTCCTGGATCAGCGCGCGCGACGGACAGGTGCAGACCTCGCCCTGGTTGAAGGCGAACAGCACGAAGCCTTCCACCGCCTTGTCGAGGAAGTCGTCGTCCTCGGCCATCACGTCGGCGAAGAAGATGTTGGGCGACTTGCCGCCCAGCTCCAGCGTCACCGGGATCAGGTTCTGGCTGGCGTACTGCATGATCAGCCGGCCGGTGGTGGTCTCGCCGGTGAAGGCGATCTTGGCGATGCGCGGGTTGCTGGCCAGCGGCTTGCCGGCCTCCAGGCCGAAGCCGTTGACCACGTTGAGTACGCCCGGCGGCAGCAGGTCGCCGATCACCTCCATCAGCACCAGGATCGAGGCCGGGGTCTGCTCGGCCGGCTTCATCACCACGCAGTTGCCCGCGGCCAGCGCCGGCGCCAGCTTCCAGCACGCCATCAGCAGCGGGAAGTTCCACGGAATGATCTGGCCGACCACGCCGAGCGGTTCGTGGAAGTGATAGGCGATGGTGTCGTGGTCGATCTCGGAGATGCCGCCTTCCTGGGCGCGCACCGCGCCGGCGAAGTAGCGGAAGTGGTCCACGCACAGCGGCACGTCGGCGTTGAGCGTCTCGCGCACCGGCTTGCCGTTGTCCCAGGTCTCGGCATAGGCCAGCAGTTCCAGGTTCTGCTCGATGCGGTCGGCGATCTTCAGCAGCACGTTGCTGCGCTCGGTGCTGGAGGTCTTGCCCCAGGCGTCCTTGGCGGCGTGCGCGGCGTCCAGCGCGGCCTCGATGTCCTCGGCGTTGGAGCGCGCCACCGAAGTGAACACCTTGCCGGTGATCGGCGTGCTGTTGTCGAAGTACTGCCCGCTCTTCGGCTCCACCCATTTGCCGCCGATGAAGTTGCCGTAGCGCGACTTGAAGATGGACTGCGGATCGGTGGCATGCGGCTTGGCGGTGCTGACGGCGTTCATCGTGTTCTCCTTCGGCGGTCGAGAAGGACAGGGCAGGCCCGTCCGGGTAGCTGCACATGCGCAAGACCGATGCCAGGTTTTGCGTGCTGCGCCGCGTCACGCGTTCGCACCGCGACACATCGACGCACCCCGCCCGGTTTTGCTGCGTCGCGCCACGCCTGCTGATTGCGCCGCGCCGGCGGATGTGCTGTTTATCGGAACACCCGTATCACCAGGTGTCGCAATCTGCGACAGCGGAGCCGGACATGGCGCAGCACCCTTCGCAACATCAACTCGGCCAGGCCCGCCGGGCCTTCTTCGAACGCGGCGGCGCGCCGGTCGGGCAGGTGCCAGACACCATCCTGCAGTCGTGGCAGCGCTGCCAGCGCCTGGGCCTGGCCGCGGACGCCCAACCGGCGATCGAGCCGCTGGAAGCCTCACGCCTGCGCGCCCTGCGCGAGGCACACGAGCGGCTTTGGCGACTGGCCCGTGCCGAACTGGAAGGCCTGGCGGGCGACGCCGCGGCCACCGGCAGCATCGTGCTGCTCACCGACGAGGCCGGCTGGATCCTCGACGCCGAAGGCAGCCCGCGCTTCCTCGACAAGGCAGGCAGGGTGGCGCTGATGCCCGGCGCATGCTGGAGCGAACCCCAGGTCGGCACCAACGCGATCGGCACGGCGATCGTCGAAAGCCGCTCGGTGGAAGTGCGCGGTGGCGAGCACTATTTCGCCCCGCACCAGATCCTCAGTTGCGCGGCGGTGCCGATCTTCGATCCGTACGGCCGCCTGGCCGGCGTGCTCGACATCTCCGGCGACGCCAGCGTGCAGCACATGCACGCGCTGGCGCTGGCGCGGATGGCGGTGGCCAACATCGAGCACCGCTATTTCGACGACGGCATTCCCGGCTGCGAACTGCTGCGCGTGCACCACGATCCGGCGCTGCTCGGCACCGCACGCGAGGCGCTGCTGGCCTTCCGCAACGGCCGCCTGGTGGCCGCCAACCAGGCCGGGTTGCGGCTGTTCGGGCTGGAGCGCCACGAACTCGGCCGCGCGCCCTACGAGGCGCTGTTCGAGGAACCGCTGTCGCGGCTGCGCCAGCAGGGCAGCGTGTTCGACCTGCAGGGGCGGGCGCTGCACGGACGCATCGACAGCCCGGCCGACGATCGTCCGCGGCGACGCCCGCAGCAGGCGCCGATCACCGTAACCGCGTCGTCGCGGCCCTCGGCCGCGGCGGCGTCCGACGCCCCGCTGTTCGATGCCGCGCAGGAACTAGCGCTGGAACGCGCGCGGCGCGTGCTCGACGCGCAACTGCCGGTGCTGGTGCAGGGCGAGACCGGCACCGGCAAGGAAGTGTTCGCGCGTGAACTGCACCGGCGCAGCGCACGCGCTGGACGCCCCTTCGTGGCAGTCAACTGCGCGGCGCTGCCGGAAGGGCTGATCGAAGCGGAACTGTTCGGCTACGAGGACGGCGCCTTCACCGGCGCGCGCAAGCACGGCAATCCGGGGCTGTTGCGTCAGGCCGATGGCGGCGTGCTGTTCCTGGACGAGATCGGCGACATGCCGCTGGCCCTGCAGCCGCGCTTGCTGCGTGTGCTGCAGGAGCGCGAACTGCTGCCGCTGGGCGGCGGCAAGCCGGTGAAACTGGATTTCGCGCTGATCTGCGCCACCCACCGCGACCTGGACGCGGCGATGGCCGAGCAGCGCTTCCGCCCCGACCTGTACTACCGCATCGCCCACCACTGCGTGCAGGTGCCGGCACTGCGCGCGCATCCGGACCGGCGCACGCTGGTCGCCGAGCTGTGGACGCGGCTTGGCCAGGGCAGGCGCCTGACCGAGGCCGCCCTGGCGACGCTGAGCGCCTATGCGTGGCCGGGCAATCTGCGCCAGCTGGTGGCCTGCCTGCGCACGCTGGTGGCGCTGAGCGAGCCGGACGCGCTGGTCGATAGCGACGCGTTGCCGGCCTATCTGCCCGGCGTGCGCGCGGCAGAGCAGGGCAGCAATGCCGGCACCGCAATGCCGTTGCCCGATGCCGACCTCGACAGTCTCGCGCTCGGCGCCATGCGCCAGGCTCTGGACGCCTGCAACGGCAACGTCTCGCAGGCCGCACGGCGGCTCGGCATCAGCCGCAGCACGCTGTACCGGCGGCTGCAGTTGGGCGCGCACTGAGATCGCGTTTCGCTGCGTGCCAGCTGCGCCGCGCGGTCGTCGACATCGCGTTTCTCGCAGGAGCGGCTTCAGCCGCGACGCGACTCCATCGGTCATGCCAGTCGCGGCTGAAGCCGCTCCTACACGACAGCAGTGCTTCTTGCCGAGTTGCGACAGATCCTGCAGAACACCGCGTCACGGTTGACCGTCGCTCTCGCATCCAGTGCCTCTTGCGGACGGTACGCATCGCCCGCGACTGCCGCGTCCGAACACGGCGAGCAGCGCGCGGCGGCGCCGACGATGCTCCAGGTTCTTTCAAGACCATGGAGCGTCACATGCAACGCTTGCACGGCAAGATCGCGCTCATCACCGGCGCCAGTTCCGGCATCGGCCACGCCGCGGCGCACCTGTTCGCACGCGAAGGCGCCTGCGTGGTGCTGGGCGCGCGCCGCGGCGCGCTGCTGCAGACACTCGCCGCGGAGATCGAGGAGGCCGGCGGCCAGGCCGCGTGGCTGGCCGGCGACGTCCGCGAGGAGGCCTATGCGCAGGCGTTGGTGGCGTTGGCCAGCGAGCGCTTCGGCGGCCTGGACATCGGCTTCAACAATGCCGGCACCCTGGGCACCCTGGTGCCGACCACACAGCTGCAGGCGCAGGCCTGGCGCGACGCGCTCGACATCAATCTCAGCGGCGCGTTCTTCGGCGCCAAGCATCAGATTCCGGCGATGCTGGCGCGTGGTGGCGGATCGCTGATCTTCACTTCGACCTTCGTCGGCCACACCGTCGGCTTTCCGTGCACGGCCGCCTACGCCGCCAGCAAAGCAGGCCTGATCGGCCTGACCCAGGCGCTGGCGGCGGAGTTCGGACCGCAGGCGATCCGGGTCAACGCATTGCTGCCGGGTGGCACGCAGACGCCGATGGCGGAGGCGATGAACGGCACGCCAGAGGCGCTGGCGCAGGTCGCGCAGCTGCACGCGCTCAAACGCCTGGCGCAACCGGACGAACTGGCGCAGGCCGCGCTGTTCCTGGCCTCCGACGAGGCTGCGTTCATGACCGGCAGCGCGATGCTGGTCGACGGCGGGGTGTCGATCAACCGCAGTTGAGCGGCGCGCTGCTGCCGTCGGCCTGGCTCATCGCGCCCGTGCCGGTGCCGCCGGTGCGCGGGGTTCGCGCCGGATCTGCCGGCCGGTGGCTTCGGCCTGCGCCTTGAGCGCCGGCGGCGCCGCGGGACTGGACGCGACGAACGCCGCCAGTTGCAGCGCCAGCGGTGGATCCATCAGGCGCAGCAGGCCCAGCGCGTGGCCTTGCCGCACCGGATCGCCCGAGGTGATGTCGGCATAGAAGAGTTCCACGTACTTGCTCTGCAACGAGCGCGCGAATTCCCTGTTCTTGTCTTCCACGCTGAGCTTTGCCAGCGCCAACTGGCCCGCGGAAATCTTGTCCGCGGCGGCATTGCCGTAGAAGGCCAACACCGCCATTGCCACCGGCGCCAGCATCTTCTCCAGGAGCCGGAACGCGCGCTCGGCCGGAGTTTTCCGCGTCTGCAGTGCCTGCTTGAGCCGGGCGACGTCGCTCAGCAACCGGTCGAGCTTGTCTTCCACGCTATCCCTCCGCGACATCGACGCCTGCATGGGCCATCCATGCGGCAGTGCCTTCCCTGCGTCTAAGCGTCGCCGGCGGCGGCTTGTGAAGCGCGCATGCCACGGTGTGTCGCAAGGCCCGCGGACAGGTCAGGGCAGGGACCCCGGCGCTGCTCGACGAAGCAGTCCTGCGCCGCCGAACAGGAATCCCGCGTCCCATGGTGCCGCCCATCGCTAGCAGCGATCAGCGAACTACCGAAAAACGACACGCTCGGATGGCGCTGGGAGATGTTCCCCGCCTACGACCGGCTCAGTGCGGCAAGTCCCACTGCAACCCGACCGTATAGCTGCGATCCGGCCCCGGCTCGTAGTAACGGCCATTGCCGTCGTTGACGATGACCGAGCCGATGTAGCGGCGGTCGAACGCGTTGTCGATGCGCGCGAAGGTACGCAGGGTGCCGTGCGCGGTGGTCCAGCGCCGCGCCGCTTCCAGGTTGAGCAGGGCGTAGCCGGGCGCGGCCTCGCTGGCCAAGTCGTTGACCACGGTGTCGCCGGCGGCCACGCCCTCCACCGCGAATTGCCAGGCGCGCGGCTGCCATTGCCAGCGCGCGAACAGTTGCTGCTGCGGCACGCCGGGCAGGCGGGTGCCGGCGGCCACCACCGCGGTGGGCGTGGCGCAGCCGCTGCTGGCGCAGGTCAGGTAGGCCTGGCGCACCGTCGCCTGCAGCCAGGTGTAGGCCAGTTGCAGTTGTGCGCTGTCGCCCAGCGGCAGGGTCAGGCTGGTCTCGGCGCCCTGACGGCGGGTGCGGCCGATGTTGCGGTAGGTGCTGCGGCCGTTGGTGTTGCTGGCCACCGCCAGTTCGTCGTCGGTGCTGGCGCGGAACAGCGCCGCGTCCCAGCTGGCGCCGGCGGCGTTGCGCCACTTCGCGCCCAGTTCCAGGTTCTGGCTGCGCGCCGCGGCCAGGTCCAGGGCCAGGCCGGCGCCGCCGTCGCGGCGGTAGCCCAGCTCGTTGAAGGTCGGCGTCTCGAAGCCGCGCCCGGCCGAGGCGTAGAGCCGCAGGTCGTCGGTGACGCGGAACACCAGCCCGGCCACCGGGGTGGTCGCGGCATAGTCGGTGCGGCCGCTGTCGTCGGGGTTGCGGCCGACGATATAGGCATCGTCCGAACGGAACCGCACCTGGCTGTGGCGCAGGCCGGCGAGCAGCGACCAGCGCGCGGCGAACTGCCACCAGGCCTGGGCGAACTGGTCCACGTTCTCCACCCGGTCCTGCTGGTCGCGGCGCAGCGGCCCCTTCACTCCGAGCGTGCTGCCGACGAAGTTCTCGTAGCCGGTGCGGTGCTGTTGCTGGCGGTCGGCATTGGCGCCGACGGTGAACTGGAACGGGCGGCCGGCGAACTGGCCCTGCCAGGCCCAGCGCGCGTCGAGGCCGCCGTAGTCGCCATCCAGGTCGATCACCCCGCCGGCGTTGAGCGGGTTGCTCTGCGCGCTCACCGGCACCGAGAGGTATTGGGTGACGTCGCGGCGCCCGGCGTAGCCCATCAGGCGCCAGGTCTGCTGGTCCACCTGCTGGGTGAAGATGGCGCCGGCCTGGACCTGGCGGGTGGACTTGCGGGTATCGAACTGGCTGGCCGCGGCGGTGGCCTGGCGCGGGTCGGCAGCGGCCTGGGCGCGGCTTAGGCCCAGCGGATCCTGCGCATCGGGCGCCTCCAGCGCGTTGAACAGCAGGTCCAGGCGCCGCCCCGGCGCCAGGTCGATGCCGAGCTTGGCGTTGAAGGTGGTGCGCTGGGCGTGGCTGTGGTCGCGGTAGCCGTCGGTGCTGAAATGGGTGGCGGCCAGGTTGTAGTGGACCTCGCCTTGCTGGCCCAGCGCCTGCGCGCTGAGCGCCGCGGTGCCGTGGCTGCCGATCGCGCTGCGCAGCCGCCAGGGATCGTCGGGCTGGCCGTCGGCGCTCCACAGCTGCACCACGCCGCCGGAGGAATTGCCGTACAGCGCCGAGAACGGCCCGCGCAGCACCTCGATCCGCTCGCTGCCGAACAGGTTGAAGTTGGACAGCTGGCCCTGGCCGTCCGGCATCGTCGCCGGGATGCCGTCCAGCAGCAGGCGCACCCCGCGCACGCCGAACGCCGAGCGCGCGCCGAAGCCGCGGATCGACAGCTGGGTGTCCTGCGCATAGTTCTGGCGATCGCGCGCCAGCAGGCCGGGCACCCCGACCAGCGCCTCGGATGCCTGTATGCCGAGGCGGTCGCTGTCGCCCAGGCCGGTGGTGGTCAGCGACGCCGGCAGGTCGAAATCGGCCACGCCGCCGACGCGGGCGGCCTGGACCTGCAAGGCGGGCAGGGTGGTGGCCGGCTCCTCGCCAGGAGCGGCGTGGACCAGGGACGACAGCGCCAGGGCGCAGGCCCCGCAGAGCAGGGCGGAGGGCAGGGAAGAAGACATGGCCCATCATCGCCCAACTGCCGCCCGGCCGCACCGGCCAAGCGCGGCAGCGTTTGTTAGGATGAGGTGTTTGACCGCGCCGGCTCCGGTCCTTCCGGCCCCCACCTCCGCCACCGAACGAGTACCGCCGTGTCCTTCTTTGCAAACGTGGAACAGGTCCCAGGCGACCCGATCCTGGGCCTGACCGAGGCCTACAACGCCGACTCCCGCCCGACCAAGGTCAACCTGGGCGTGGGCATCTACTACGACGAAAACGGCCGCATCCCGCTGCTGCGCGCCGTGCAGCAGATCGAGCAGCAGCTGGCGCAGGAAGCCAAGCCGCGCGGCTACCTGCCGATCGACGGCCTGCCCGCCTACGACCTGGCCACGCAGAAACTGCTGTTCGGCGCCGAGTCGCCGCTGCTGGCCGCCGGCCGTGTCGCCACCTCGCAGACCGTCGGCGGCAGCGGCGCGCTGCGCGTGGGCGCGGACCTGCTGAAGAAGCTGCTGTCCACCTCGACCATCGCCATCAGCAACCCGAGCTGGGAGAACCACCGCGCGGTGTTCACCGCCGCCGGCTTCGACGTGGTCGACTACACGTATTTCGATCCAGCCAGCCACGGCCTGAACTTCGACGGCATGCTCGCCGACCTGCGCGCGCTCGCCCCCGGCAGCGTGGTGCTGCTGCACGCCTGCTGCCACAACCCGACCGGCGCCGACCTGAGCCAGGCGCAGTGGCGCACCGTGGCCGAGCTGCTGAAGGAACGCAATCTGTTCCCGTTCGTGGACATCGCCTACCAGGGCTTCGACAAGGGCATCGACGCCGACGCCTACGCGGTGCGCCTGCTGGCCGAGGTCGGCATCGACAACTACGTGGTCGCCAGTTCCTACTCCAAGTCGTTCTCGCTGTATGGCGAACGCGTCGGCGCGCTGTCGGTGGTCTCGGCCAACGCCGCCGAGAGCAAGGCGGTGCAGTCGCAGGTCAAGCGCATCATCCGCACCATCTACTCCAGCCCGTCCACGCACGGCGCCGCGCTGGTCGCCGGGGTGCTCAACAGCCCGGAACTGCGCGCGATGTGGGAGCAGGAGCTGACCGAGATGCGCGAGCGCATCCACGCCCTGCGCGCCGGCATGGTGCAGAAGCTGGCCGCCCTCGGCGCGCCGGAGTTCGGCTTCATCCAGCAGCAGGCCGGCATGTTCTCCTACTCGGGCCTGAGCAAGGCGCAGGTGGACCGGCTGCGCGAGGAGTTCGGCATCTACGCAGTCGGCACCGGCCGCATCTGCGTGGCCGCGCTGAGCCAGAAGAACCTGGACTACGTGACCCAGGCCGTGGCGACCGTGCACAAGGGCTGAGCCCCGCGGTCCCGCACCGAGCCGGAAGCGCCTGCGCTTCCGGCTTTTTTTGTGCCTGCAGAGCGGCCGCGTCGGTAGCGCAGGCATGTTCCAAGAACGCCGTTGATCGAAATCTACCGCGCAACCCGCGACAATGGCGGTCCCCTTTCTCACGCAAGGCCGTCCTGCCCATGTCGCGAACGTCGCTGACCCGCTTCCTGATCGAAGAACAGCATGCCGGGCGTATCGGCCCGGAACTGCGCCAGCTCATCACGATCGTGTCCCGCGCCTGCAAGCGCATCTCCATCGCGGTCAGCAAGGGCGCCCTGGGCGGGGTGCTGGGCGATGCCGGCACGGGCAACGTGCAGGGCGAGGCGCAGAAGAAGCTGGACGTGCTCAGCAACGACATCCTGCTCGAAGCCAACGCCTGGGGCGGCCACCTCGCCGCCTGCGCTTCGGAAGAGATGGACCACTGCCAGCCGGTGCCCGACAAGTACCCCAGCGGCGATTTCCTGCTGCTGTTCGATCCGCTGGACGGCAGTTCCAACATCGACGTCAATGTCTCGGTCGGCACCATCTTCTCTGTGCTGCGCGCACCGCCGGGCACCGACAAGCCCGGCGACGAGCACTTCCTGCAGCCGGGCACCGCGCAGGTCGCCGCCGGCTACTGCATCTACGGCCCCAGCACGATGCTGGTGCTGACCCTGGGCCACGGCACCCACGCCTTCACCCTGGAGCGCGAGGAGGGCAGCTTCCTGCTGACCCAGGCCGACATGCGCATCCCCGAGGACACCGCCGAGTTCGCGATCAACATGTCCAACCAGCGCCATTGGGAAGCGCCGATGCAGCAGTACGTGGCCGACCTGCTGGCCGGCAGCGAAGGCGTGCGCGACAAGAATTTCAACATGCGCTGGATCGCCAGCATGGTCGCCGACGTGCACCGCATCCTCACCCGCGGCGGCATCTTCATCTATCCCTGGGACAAGAAGGACCCGGGCAAGGCCGGCAAGCTGCGGCTGATGTACGAAGCCAACCCGATGGGCATGCTGGTGGAGCAGGCCGGCGGCGCCGCCAGCACCGGCCGCGCACGCATCCTCGGCCTGCAGCCGGAACAGCTGCACCAGCGCGTGCCGGTGTTCCTGGGCTCGAAGAACGAGGTGGCCGAGGCGGTGCGGTATCACGTGGAACACGACAGCCGCCACGGCTGAGCGCGGTGGTGCCGCAGGCGCGCGTCTAGGCATCGCCTAGGCGATGGCGACTGTCGCCACCGTTGCCGTATAGTCGGTGCCGCATCGCCGAGGCATGCCCTCGGTCGGTGCAAGGGGAAGCCGCTGCAGGCGGCGCAGTGCGATTCGGCAAAATCGTCCCGGAACGATGGCGGCTGCTCCAAAGCGGCGTGTCGGCTCCGGGGTGTGCGCTGTCACGGTCGCCGCGCCGATGCCGATCAACAATTCAAACAGGGGAAAGTGCAATGAAACGTGTCTTCGGGCTGTTGCTGCTGCTCGTCTCGGGTGTCGCCTGTGCCGACACCACGCAACAAGGCAAGATCACCCGCGTCGTGGTCGAATCCAACTACGCCTCGGTGTGGCTGGAGAACCAGCCGACCAGCAACGAGTGCGCCTCGGACGGGCGTTGGGTGATCGATTTTTCGGCAGACGCCATCGCCAAGGAAAAGTATTCGGCCATCCTCTCCGCCGCCACGTCCAGGACCCAGGTCGTGCTGCAGTACACGACCAGTGAGGGCTGTGGCGGCTTCGGCGCGAAGAAGATCCACTACGTCGACCTGCTGTACTGATCGCACGCGCGCCGCGCTCTTGGTTGGGAGCGCGGCGACGCGGCAGGATGCGACCACCGAGACGACAAGGACGTTCCGATGCGCTGGTGCCTGATGCTGATGGCGATGATGTCGAGCGGCGTGGTGTCCGCTGCCGAGCCCTTTCGCATGCAGAACCTCATGCTGCTGCAGCCCGAAGCGGTGATGCGCGAGCGTGCCGAGAACATCGATGCGCTGGCGGCATACGTGAAGGCGCTGGACGCCACTGCATCGCGTGAACTGTCGCGGGTGAGCACGCCCCGGCCCACCGCCGGCTTCGTGGCGGTGGCCGTCCGCCCAGGCGGCCGTTCCCGGGTATGGCTGGATGTGACACCCGCACTTCCCGACACGGTGGCAAACACGCTGGTCGCGGCATTGGAGCGGGTGCCGCCGTTCCAGGCCAGGAGCGGCGTGGTGGTGTTCGCGCTCAACGTCACCCTGTGGGGCGCGCCGCCGACCGAGCGCCTAGGGCCGTCGCCAGCGGCCTGGCAGCGTGCCGCCGAGGGCCAAGCGGCGCCCATGGAGATCGGCGACCTGGTCGATCGGGTCTGGCCGGCCAATACAGCGCACTAAGGCCGCATACGCATCTTGGCTTGCGTGCTGTCGGATGCCGGCTTCGCCCCTCGAGAGAACCCTTGCTGATCTGACGCGGCGGCCGTCGCCTGGCGTTCCGGCTGCGGTAGGGTAGCGGCAGTCAGCGGCATGCGCAGCGCAAGCACCGTTGGCTGTTGGTCACGTGCACCTGGTCATATCGGGCGGGAGGAAATCCATGAACCAGACCCTCGTCGTGCTGTTCTTCTTCGCCACCGCACCGGTCGCGCTGATGCCCACCGTCATCGCGCTGTTCACCCGCCATCGCTGGCGAAAGCGCATCGTGCTGATCAACCTGGCGTTGTGGACGCTGTTGTTCTTCGCCGCCCGGAGTTTCACCCTGTACAACTCCAGTCGCTTCGAACTGCCCACCCTGCTGGCGCTGGCGGTGTGGCTGGCTCTCCTTGGCATCGCGATCCGCGGCAATCCCACGCAGTTGAAGGAACCCTAGCGGAACTCCAGGACCCGCCAAGCCGCCCTCCAGACGGACATCGCGGTAGACAACTCTTCGTTGCAGCCGGTCGAACACGCGACCGCCGCTTAGCATCATGCGAGGTCGTTGAACGCACGGGAGCGCGAAGATGCAGGATCCGTCGGAGTTCCAGCACAATCTTTCGCAGAGCGCACTGGATTTTCAGACGCGGGTCTGGCCGCGCATCGCCTCGCATCCGCGGATCGGCGGTGGCGAACTGCATCTGGTCGAGGCAAACGTGGACACCGGGCTCGCGCGCGATCTGGACACTCTGGCCGGGATCGACGCATGGCAGGTCGTGGGTAACCGCATCGGCATGCGCAGCATCGCGAGCCGTGTGCAGTGGGGCCAGGACCGCAGGACGTTCTCCATCCGCTACCGCAAGCCGAGCGGTGCCGGAACCGAGTACGAAAAGCGCCTGGCGGCGATCAAGCATCCCGAGCTTGGCCTGAGCTATCCGCACCTCACCGTGCAAGCCTTTCTGGATCAGCGTGGCGGACGTGTCTGCAGCGTCGCGGCGATCACTACCGAACACCTGATCCTGCAGGCCGAAAAGTTGCTTGGCTGGGGTCGTATGGCCGATGGCTCGAAGAGACGCTTCGGACGTCGACGGCTGCCGGATGGCACCGAGTTCCTGTACATGCATTGGGACTATTTGTTGTTCACCGAGCTGGCTCCGCACCTGACGATTTTCGAGGGAGCAGCAGCCGACGTCGGCTGAACCCACTGCGGCCGCATGCGCTGGGCGAGCGGCGTCTTGGCGAGGCGATGTCCGCCGGGGGCGCGTCTCGGCGCGGCCGGACGCCGGCAACATGCGCACGGGCGTCCGCCCTTGCTGCGGCGCCGGCAGATCGCTGGTAAGGTCGCGCGATGTCCGACACGCATCCCGATTTCATCGAAGTGTTCGAGGGCGCCATGTCCCGCGAGGACTGCGCCGCCATCCTGCGGCGCCTGCGCGGCAGCACCCAACTGCGGCCCGGCGAGGTCGGCAGCGGCGTGTTTCCCGAGCTCAAGCGCAGCCGCGACCTGCGCATCAGCGGCCTGGAGCCGTGGCGCGATGTGGAACAACGGCTGCAGCAGGCGGTGTTCGGCGGATTGCTCGGCTATCTGCGCAAGTACCCGCAGACCCTGATCTCGCCGCTGATGCTGCAGGTGCCCGGTGCCGACGGCCAGCCGCACCGGCTCGGTGCCGAGGACTTCGCCCTGCTCGACGACGCGGCGCTGTCCAACCTCGCGCGCACCTGCCTGCGCCCGGGCGCGATCAACCTGCAGTGGTACGAGGCGGGCGAGGGCGGCTATCCGTATTGGCACTGCGAGCTGTACCCGCGCGACCCCAGCGCCGAGACCCTGCACCGGCACCTGTTGTGGACCCTGTACCTCAACGACGATTTCGACGAAGGCGAGACCGAGTTCCTGTTCCAGCGCCGCAAGATCGCCCCGCGCGCCGGCAGCCTGCTGATTGCCCCGACCGCCTTCACCCACACCCACCGCGGCAACCGCCCGCAGCGCGGCGACAAGTTCATCGCCACGAGCTGGATCCTGTTCCAGTCGGCCCAGGCGCTTTACGGCAGGGAATAGGGAATGGGGATTCGCAAGAGCGGCATGGCGCGGCCTGACGCAGCCTCTGCAACCCAACTGCCAAGAAAGCCGCTTTTACGAATCCCGAATCCCCAATCCCGAATCCCCGCTCAAAACAACACGCCCTGCGGCGACGGCGGGCGCGGCGGCAGCGGTTTGACGAAGTGGCTGCAGTCCAGGCGGCGGCGCGGGGACTCGGCATAGCCCAGCCGCTTGTGCGCCAGGGCGAAGCGCCGCGCCAACAGGTCGGCGTAGACGCCTTCGCCGCGCATGCGCTTGCCGAAGGTGCTGTCGTAGTCCTTGCCGCCGCGCAGTTGCTGCACCGTGCTCATCACGTGCGCGGCGCGGTCGGGATGGTGCGCCTGCAGCCAATCGCGGAACAGCGGCGCCACTTCGTGCGGCAGGCGCAGCAGCACGTAGCCGGCGGACTCGGCGCCGGCCTCGCGGGCCGCTTCCAGCACCGCTTCCAGCGCATGGTCGTTGATCCACGGGATCACCGGCGCCACCATCACTCCGACCGGGACACCGGCCTCATGCAGGGTGCGCATCGCGCGCAGCCGCGCGTGCGGCGCCGAGGCGCGCGGCTCCAGCCTGGCCGACAGCCGCGGATCCAGCGAAGTCACCGAGAAATGCACGCTGACCAGGTTGTCGCGGGCCAGCGGCGCCAGCAGATCCAGGTCGCGCTCGACCAGCGCGTTCTTGGTGATCAGCGAGAACGGGTGGCGGGTTTCGGCGAAGACCTCGATCAGACGCCGGGTCAGCTGCAGCTTGCGCTCGATCGGCTGGTAGGCGTCGGTGTTGATGCCCAGCGCGATCGGGCTGGGCACATAGCCGGGCTTAGCCAGCTCGCGGCGCAACAGTTCCGGGGCATTGGTCTTGGCGAACAGCCGCGTCTCGAAGTCCAGCCCCGGCGACAGGTTCAGATAGGCGTGGCTGGGCCGGGCGAAGCAGTAGCTGCAGCCGTGCTCGCAGCCGCGGTACGGATTGACCGACTGCGCGAACCCCACGTCCGGCGACTGGTTGCGGCTGATGATGCTGCGCGCGGTCTCCTCGCTCACCTGCGTGCGCAGGCGCGGGGCGGCGAATTCCTCGCTGTCGTCGGGATGCCAGCCGTCGTCCTCGGCCTGGCTGACGGTCCGTTCGAAGCGGCCCGGCAGGTGGCTGCCGGCGCCGCGGCCCTTGATGGCGGTGCTCATCGACATAGGCTACGCGCCGACCGTCTCGGCGGATGCGACGGCACCGGCGGCGGCGCTGAATCTTTCAGGCGACGCAGTCAGCGTGGCGCACCTCCGTCCGTTGCGCACGGCGGCGCAGATCGACGTTCCACGGCGGGCCGGCGGCATGTCGCTCTTCGGCGATGACGCTGCCATTCGCCGAACCGGGGCCTCGTCGCGGGCGCACGCGAACGCCGACGCCTTGGCGTCACCCGGTTGCCGCGAACGCCTGCTGTCATACACCCGCAGTGCAGCACAGGTGCGCAGAGCCGATGGCTGCCAGCACGCCAGACAGCAAACGCACGCGATCCGGCCGGTCACCGCAGTGGCGGGCCGGCATCGCCTTCGCCGCAACCTCCGCGCCACCCTCTAGAATCCGCCGATGCTCGTGATCGCGACTCTGCAGAACACCTGGGACCGGCTGACCGGCATCCCCCACATCGGCGCCTACCTCACCGCCGCCTACCTGCTGTACATCCTGTGGCTGAGCGGCTGGATCGTGCTGCAGAAGCGCGAACCGGCGGCGACGCTGAGTTGGGTGCTGTCGCTGGCCGCCTTGCCCTATCTGGGCTTCGTCATCTATTACCTGCTGGGCCCGCAGAAGGTGAAGCGGCAGCGCCTGCGCCGCGGCCGCTCGCGCTCGGGCATGGAGCACTACAGCAGCGTGTGCCCGCCGGATGCCGACTGCACCGAGCTGGCCAAGATCGCCCAGGCCACCACCGGCCTGGCGCCGAGTTCGGCCACCGCCGTGCAATGGCTGGTCGACGGCGCGGCAACCTACGACGCGATCGTGCGCGACATCGGCGCCGCACAGCATCACGTGCACCTGGAGTACTACATCTTCAATCCCGACCGCACCGGCACGCGCATCCGCGACGCGCTGGTCGAGCGCGCCCGCGCTGGCGTGCGCGTGCGCCTGCTGCTGGATGCGGTCGGCTCCTCGCAGGTGCGCAAGCGCTTCCTGCGGCCGCTGCTGGAGGCCGGCGCCGAGGTCGCCTGGTTCCACCCCACCCAGTTGCTGCGGCCGTTCAAGTTCAAGCGGCCCTGGGTCAACCTGCGCACCCACCGCAAGATCGTGGTGATCGATGGCCGCATCGCCTTCACCGGCGGCATCAACGTCACCGACGAGGAGAACGAGGCGCTGCGCGCCGATGCCTACCGCGACCTGCACCTGCGCTGCGAAGGCCACGTGGTGCGCAGCCTGCAGCTGGTGTTCGTGGAGGACTGGCTGTACGCCACCCGCCAGGGCCGCGACGCCTTCGACATGGCGCGGATCTGGCCCAGCGACATGCCCAGCCGCGATGCCGGCAGCATCCAGGCGCAGGTGCTGGTGTCGGGGCCGGATTCGTCCTGGGAGAGTATCCACCGCCTGCAGGTCGCGGCGATCTACGAGGCGCAGCGGCGGGTGTGGCTGGTCACGCCGTATTTCGTGCCGGGCGAGGCCGCGCGCATGGCGCTGACCTCGGCGGCGCTGGGCGGGCTGGACGTGCGCCTGCTGGTGCCCAAGCGCAGCGACTCGCGGCTGGTGACGCTGGCCGCGCGCTCGTACTTCGACGAACTGCTGCAGGCCGGCGTGCGGATCTACGAGTACGGCCCGCGCATGCTGCACACCAAGGCGCTGATCACCGACGAGGACCTGTGCCTGGTCGGCAGCGCCAACTTCGACAACCGCAGTTTCCGGCTCAATTTCGAGGTCGCCACGCTGTTCCGCGACCGCGGGCTGACCAGGCAACTGGCCGAGCTGCTGGAAGGGGAGATGGCCGATGCGGTGCGCGTACGCGACGACCGCAAGCGCTCGCTATGGCGCTACCGGCTACCGGAGGCGGTGGCGCGGCTGACCTCGCCGCTGCTGTAGCCGCGGCCGGCGCGGCGGCCCGGCGCCTGGGTGCGGCACCACGTGGAACCGGCACGCCCCGCGGCGCTACACTGCGCCATCCTTGGGGAGATCGTCATGTACTGGCTCTTTCTGCCGCTTGCGCTGGGTGCTTTCGTTCTGGCGTTCACGACGCCGCACATGTGGTTGCTGGTGGTGAGCCTGCTGGCCGCGCTGGCCTTTCTGCTGGCCTGGGCACGCGGCTGGTACGTGGCCAAGATCGGCGACGCCAGCCAGCGCGACGCGATGCCGATGATCGACCCGGCCGAACTGCGCCGGCTGCGCGAGCAGGCCGAAGCGCGCCGCGCCGCGGCCGCCGCCAGCGACGACGCCGCGGCGCCGTAAGCGGTTCGCCGGCGATGACCAAGCTCAGCGTCAACGTCAACAAGATCGCGGTGCTGCGCAATTCGCGCGGCGGCGACCTGCCCAGCGTGCTCGAGGCCGCGCGCGCCTGCCTGGACGCCGGCGCGCACGGCATCACCGTGCACCCGCGCCCGGACCGGCGCCACATCCATGCCGAGGACGTGCTGGTGCTAGCCGACCTGACCCGCGAGCGCGGCGTCGAATTCAACATCGAGGGCAACCCGTTCGCGCCACCGCGGCCCGGCTATCCCGGGCTGATCGCGCTGTGCGCGCAGGCGCGTCCGGCGCAGGCCAC
Organism: Xanthomonas sacchari; assembly: GCF_040529065.1. Lineage (NCBI taxonomy): Bacteria > Pseudomonadati > Pseudomonadota > Gammaproteobacteria > Lysobacterales > Lysobacteraceae > Xanthomonas > Xanthomonas sacchari. The sequence continues at coordinate 143,148 of NZ_CP132343.1, forward strand.
CCTGGTGCCCGACGGCGACGGCCAACTCACCTCCGACCATGGTTTCGACTTCGGCCGCGACAGCGACCGCCTGCGCCCGCTGATCGCCGAACTGAAGGCCCTGGGCTGCCGGGTCAGCCTGTTCGTCGATGCCGACAACCCCGACCTGGCGGTGGCGGCAGAACTGGGCGCCGACCGCATCGAGTTGTACACCGGTCCCTATGCCGCCGCGTGGGAGCAGGGCGACAGCGCCGCGGCTGCGCCGTTCGCCGCCGCCGCACGCCGCGCGCAGGCCGCCGGACTGGGCGTCAACGCCGGCCACGATCTGGCCCAGGCCAATCTCGGCGCGTTCCTGGCGACGGTCCCGGACGTGCTGGAAGTATCGATCGGCCACGCGCTGATCGGCGAGGCGCTCTACGCCGGACTCGACGCCACGGTGAAGGCCTATCTGGCGGTGCTGGCCGGCGCACGCTGAGCGACGCCGGCAACGCGAGGCAGGGCGTCTCCTTGACAGACTGGCCGCTTGGCGGCCGCGGCCATCCAGTGCCGCAGGGCTGTCGCGCTCGGCGCGATCCAATCATCGCGGGTTTTGGGCTGTCTCCCCCAGGCGGCGCGCCGAGCGGTGTGCGAGCGGGCGACGCCACCGACAATGGTGGCGTCGCATCGCCGGCTGCCTGTTACTGCACGAAACCGATGCGCTGCACGTCGGCGTTCTTGGCCGCCGCCAGCACCTTGGCCATGGCCTCGTAGTCGGCGTCCGGGCTGGCATCGATGCGCAGCTCGGGCGGATTGCCGGCCGCCTGCGCCATCGCCTCTTGCAGCCGCGGCTGCAGATCGCGCAAGGCCAGCGGCGCGGCATTCCAGAACAACTGGCCACTGGCATCCAGGCGCAACTGGATCGGGTCCGGTGGCGGCAAGGGTCTGGAGAGTGCCGGCGTCCGCTGCGGCAGGTCCATGGTGATCGTTCGCGTCAGCATCGGCGCGGTGACGATGAAAATGATCAACAGCACCAGCATCACGTCGACCAGCGGAGTGACATTGATCTCCGCCAGCGGTCCCCGATTCCCTGCAGCACTGAACGCCATGGTCAGCCTCCTGTGGGTGTGGTGTCGCGCCACCAGCCTACACCCGCGGCGCGGCGGTGTGCGAGAGGCGGAGACAAGGCGCAGGGCGGATTCGGCTTGGTCCGGCGGCGAAGCTCCTCAACGGCCCAGGCCGGGTGGCCGTCGAGCAGGGAGGCACGTCCACACTCGGGACGACATACCGCGCTACATGCCGGACCGCGGGCCGGCATCGTCGCAATGCGCAGGACATCCAACCGTGCACGCACAAAAAAACGCCACCGTTTCCGGTGGCGTTTGCAGTCGCGTCATGACTGAGGTGTTGCGGTGAAACGGATTGCGTTGAAGCTTATTGCTGCACGAAGCCGATCTTCTTCATGTCCGAGTTCTTGGCGGCGGCCAGCACCTTGGCCATCACTTCGTACTCGGAATCCGGATTGGCATCGATGCGCAGTTCCGGCTGGTTGGTCGGATCGCGCTGGACTTCGTTTTCCATCATCTGCGGGAGCGCACTCACCGCCACCGGGCTGTTGTTCCAGAATACCTGGTTCGACGCATCGATCCGCAGATCGATCGGCGGCGGCGGATCGCGCAACTGCGGCGGCGGGTTGATGACCCGCTGCGGCAGATCCACGTCGATCGGGTACGTCATGATCGGCGCAGTCACGATGAAGATGATCAACAGCACCAGCATCACGTCGACCAGCGGCGTGACGTTGATGTCGGCCATGGGACCACGGCCGCCTCCTGAGCTGAACGCCATGGCTCAGTTCCCCTTCTCTTTGGTCGCAACGAAGCCGACGTCCAGCATGCCCTGACTCTGCGCGATCTTGGTGATCTCGTTGATCGTGCGCATCTTGGTGGTGCGGTCGCCACGCAGGTTGAGCGGCGGCTGCGGGGTCTGCTGTGCAGCGGTCGAGAAGCGCGACTCCAGGGCTTCCTTGGAGATCGGCTCGTCGTTCCAGTACAGCGACCCATCCTCCTTGACCGCCAGGGTGATCGGATTCGAACGCTTGTCGTCCTTGTCCGGATCCTGCTTCAAGTTGGCTTGGGGCAGCTCCACCTTGACCTTGTGGGACATCAGCGGTGCCGTGATGATGAAGATGATCAGCAGCACCAGCATCACGTCCACGAGGGGCGTGACGTTGATGTCGGCCATGGGGCCGCCGCTGTTACCACTACTGAAAGCCATAACGGGCTCCGTTAACGTTGCGTGGACGACTTAGCCGGGATCAGCGAACGCGCGAACCGGTGGCGAAGAAGTCGTGCAGGTCGTGAGCGAAGGTGTCGAACTTGGCGATCACCGAGCTGTTGACCTTGCTGAAGAAGTTGAAGGCGAACACGGCCGGGATCGCGACGAACAGACCGATCGCGGTCATGATCAGCGCTTCACCGACCGGGCCGGCGACGGCGTCGATCGAGGCCGAACCGGTGGCACCGATCTTGATCAGCGCGCCGTAGATGCCCCACACGGTACCCAGCAGACCGACGAACGGCGCGGTCGCACCGACGGTCGCCAGCAGAGTCATGCCCGACTGCAACTTGGTGCTTTCGCGGGTCACGGCCTGACGCAGGGCGCGGTCGACGAACTCCGAACGGCTCAGGGTCTCGCCCAGGCCGGTGCCGGTGCCGGCTTCGGCGCGCTGGTGGTGCGCGGCGGCCTGCGCAGCGTCCAGGGCGATCTTCGAGAACGGCTCGGAGGCCGGCTGCTCTTCCATCGCACGGATGGCGTCCTGGGCGTTCGGGGTGTCCCAGAACAGGCTGGTGACGCGGTCGGCCTGGCTCTTCAGACGGGTGGCGCGGAAGATGTTGATGATCGTCCAGTACCAGGACGAGGCGGACATGATGATCAGGGTGATGAGCACCACCCAGGAGACGGCGAAGTCACCCGGCTTGGAGGTCATTTCGGTGATCAGGTGCTCGAAGCCCATCTGCGACAGGGCGTTCGATGCGTTGTTGCCCCCCGCAGCAGCGGCGATGAAAATTTCCTGCAGCATGACGCTTACCTTTGTTGTGTGTGGTGGTGATGAGGGTGGTGCAAAGAGTAGACAGGGCTTGCGGACCGGCGGTGCGCCGGTCCGCGCAACCTTTGTATCAGTTCAGCGCGAAGTTGACCGGGACGCGAACGCGGCCGGCGGTCTTCTGTCCATTGACGACAGCGGCATTGAACCGCCACTTGCGCGCTGCTTCCATGGCGGCGCGGTCCAGGTCGCGGTTGCGGCTGGATTTCTCGACGGCAACGTTCGTGACGTTACCACTGGCGTCGACGTCGATGATCAGGATCACCTCGCCCTGTGCGCCCGACCGGAATGCAGCCGGCGGGTACTTCGGCGGGTTCATGTTCTTCGACGAGATATCGACGCTAGCGCTGATGTCGGAGGGTGCGGCCGGCGGCGCGGGCGGCGACGGCGGCGTGGCGATGTCCGTGTCGCGCGGCGTCGGCACGTCGATCACCGGGGCTTCCGGCGGCGGCGGCAGCGGGGTCGGCTTCGGCGGCGCCAGGTTCTTCACCGGCGGCGGCGGAGTTTCCGGCGGCTTCGGCGGCGGCGGCGGCGGCGGGGGAGGCGGCGGCGGTGCGTCCACCAGGGTGACCATGATGTTGCGTTCCTTCTCCGCCACCGCCTTGGGCGCAACGGCCGGAATCAGCAGCAACATCAGCGCTGCAAGGTGCAGCGCGATTACGAAGGCAATACCGATGATGCGCGGCCAGCTGAGGCCGGAGGCGTCATCTTTGTCGTAATGCCGATGGATGACCAGTTGTTCCGTCATGCGCCAATGACTCGATTAAAGGGGGGCGGATCCCGCGGTGGAGCGGGACCCAAGTTCACGCGGCGATGACACCGCAGGAACCTCCAAGCTTATACCAATCCCTGTTACCTGCACTACTTTCAGCACTGGTAATCGGGGGCTTTTTTTGCGTGCTACTTCAGGTTGATGATCTTCTTGGCGTCTTCCGGCTTTTTGACGCCCTTGGCCAGCGCCTGCTGCGCCGCCTGCTTGGCCTCGGCCACGCGGCCTTCCGAATGCAGCACCTTGGCCAGGTTGAGATAGGTTTCGCCGTCCTTGGACAGCGGCGCGGCCTTCTGCCAGTTCTCGATCGCCTGCGGCAGCTGGTCGGTGTAGTAGTACGACTGCGCCAGCGCCAGGTAGGTCTGGTAGTCCGGCTTCAGAATGCCCTTCTGCATGCCTTCGTTGATGACCGCGATGACGTCCTTCTCATGGCCGTCGGTGTTGGCGTAGATCGAGTACAGCTGCTTGTATTCCTTCTCGTCGGTCAGCTGACCGGAGGTACGCAGCTTGTCCATCACCGCCGCGGCCTTGTCCATCTGGTCGGCCTGCATGTACATGCTGGCCAGGTTGAGCTGGGCCTTCTTGTCGTTGGGCGACTTGGCCGCCAGCGCCTCGGCGGCCTTGACCGCCTCGCCGGTCTGGCCGGCCTCGGCGTAGGACGCCATCAGCAGCTGGTTCCAGCTGTCCTTCGGTTCCGGCGACGCGGCGATGGCCTGCTTCAGCGCCGGGATCGCTTCCTGGTAGCGCTGCGCCTGGTACAGGGCCTGGCCCTTGAGGATCAGGTCTTCCGGGCGGGTCGACTTGGTTTCGGCGAGGAACTTGTCCAGCGTGGCCAGGCCTTCGGCGGTCTGGTCGTCCTGCAGCTGCAGCTGCGCCAGCATCAGCATCGACTGGTAGTGGCCGTTGTTGTCCAGGCCGTTGAACTGGATCGCCTGCTTCAGGTACGCCTGCGCGGCCTTGCTGTCGTCGAGGTTGTAGGCGGCCTGCGCGGCCAGCTGCGCGGCGACCGACTTGTCGTACTCGTTGGCGCCGCTGTTGCCCAGGATCTCATCGGCCTGGCTGCGCACCGACGCGTAGTCCTCGCCCTTGTTGTAGGTGTCGATCAGCTTCTGCAGCTTGCTGCCGAGCTTGGACGACGGCTTGCCGTTGGGCTCCTTGCGCTCGGCATTGGGGAACAGCACCGCCGCCTTCTCGTTCTTGGCATTGCGCGAGGAACGGTGGTCGGTGCGATCGCTCTGCGCAGCGGCATCGGTCACCACCGCGCCACCGAGGGCGGCGGCGATCACCAGGGACAACAACGCTTGCTTGCGAATGCGGAATTTCATGGGTCACCTCGGTGGATACCGCCCGGAGCGGCACGGAAGACGGAGCGGCCGTTCCTCGGCCGAGCCAGCAAACCTATCAGAAACCTGTACGCCGTGAAAACGTTTTTGGATGCGTTTTCTGTGACAGTGCCGGCGGCCGGCGCGGGGACGACGCCAGGCTCAGCCGCACTTGGGCGTCCTGCCGGCACTGCGCGCCTGCGCATACACCGGTTCCAGCGCAGCGACGTCGCGCTGCAGCTCGCCGATGCGGGCACTGGGATCGGGGTGGGTGGAGAGCCATTGCGGCGGTCGATCGCCGCCGGCGGCCATCATGTTCTTCCACAGTTCCACCGCCTGCGCCGGGTCGAAGCCGGCCTGCGCCATCAGGCGCTGGCCGACGACGTCGGCTTCGGCTTCCTGCTGGCGCGAGCCGGGCAGCAGGAACAGCGTCTGCGCGGTCATGCCGCCTACCTGGCCGACGGTATCGGCCGCGCCCTGGCCATAGCGGGCGCCGGCCAGCGCGCCAATCACGCTCAGGCCGGCCTGCGCGCCGAGTTGGCGGGTGATGCGTTCTTCGTGATGACGCGAGATGACGTGGCCGATCTCGTGGCCGAGCACGGCGGCGAGCTGGTCCTGGTTCTTGGCCACGCTGAAGATGCCGCTGTTGACCCCGACCTTGCCGCCGGGGAGGGCGAAGGCGTTGGGTTCTTTGTCGTTGAACAGCGCGGTTTCCCAGCCGTTACCGCGCCATTGGTCGGGCAATTGCGCGACCAGCGCGTTGACCACGCAGCGCACGTAGGCGTTGCGCTTGGGATCGGTATCCAGCTGTTCCTTGGCCTTGGCCTCGGCGAACGCCTGCGCGCCCATCTGGTCGAGTTGTTGTTGCGAGATGCCGCCGACGACCTGGGTGCGCCCGGTTGGCGATGTCGTCGTCGCACACGCTGCCAGCAGCATCGCGAGCGACGCGCCAAGTACCACTTGCTTCATACGGTCCCCCCTCCTGACACGCGTCGCAGTGTGGAGGGCCGCGTCTTAACATTTCGTCAAACAAACCTTCAGGTTGCGCCAAACCAGTACAGCCCGGCGACCGCGATGGCGTTGTTGAGGCCATGCGCGGCGATCGACGCCCACAAGGTGCCGGTGCGCTTGTACAGCCAGGCGAACGCCGCGCCCATGCCGCCGTAGACCAGCCACAGCTGTGCGGTCGCGGCCAGGCTGTTGCCGGTGGTCCCCGGCACTTCGTGCACCAGGGCGAAGGCGGCGCCGCTGAGCAGCATGCCCAAACGCGGCCGGCCTGCGTCCCACAGCCGCCCGAACAACACGCGACGGAACAGCAGTTCCTCGTAGGCCGGGGCGATCACCACGGCGAACACGATCAGGAACAGCGGCATCTGCGCCATCGCGTCCTGCATCAACGGCAGGTTGGTCGGCACCGGCTTGATGCCGATCTGCGCCGCCAGCGCGGAAATCGCCGCGCTGCCGACGAACACGCCGACCGCGACCAGCAGCACCCAGCCCCAGGTCGACGGCGTGCGCGCCGCCTGCCACGAGGCGCGGCGCTCGGCGGCGCTGGCCGGGCGACGCAGGAAGTACAGCAGCAGCGCCGCGGAGAGGGTGCTGACCAGGGCGATCAGCAGTTGCGCCAGCGCGCCCGGCTGACCGACCCGCTGCGCCACCACCGAGGCCAGGCGATCGGCGGGGATGCCGTGCGCCTTCAGTTCCATCGCCAGCTGGAAGCCGCGGATCACGCCCCAGACCAGGCCGCTCAGCACGCTCACCGCCAGCAGTACCACCGCCGCCAGCAGCACGTCGAGGAAGAACCCGAGGATCGGCCGACGCGGGCGGGCCGGCGGCGCGGACGGCAACGGCAGCGGGGTGGCGGGCAACGGCGGTGCGGTCATCGCGGTCCTGGGCGGCAGCGGGCGGAAAGCGCAGCGGGACGCCCCGCCCCGGCACGGAGGCCAGGACGGGCACCGCCACGGTCAGATGTCGAGGTTGGCGACCTTCAGCGCGTTCTCTTCGATGAAGTCGCGGCGCGGTTCGACCACATCGCCCATCAGGGTGCTGAAGATCTGGTCGGCGGCGACCGCGTCCTCGATGCGCACCTGCAGCAGGCGGCGCGTGTCCGGGTTCACCGTGGTCTCCCACAGCTGCTCGGCGTTCATTTCGCCCAGGCCCTTGAAGCGCTGGATCTGGCGGCCCTTCTTGGCCTCCTCGAACAGCCAGGCGTGCGCCTGGGCGAAGCTGCTGATGGCCTGGGTCTTGTTGCCGCGCACGATCTGCGCACCCTCGCGCACCAGCCCGTGCAGCGCCAGCGCGACCTCGCGCAAGGCCCGCAGTTCGCCGCTCTCGAAGGCGGCCATCGGCACCCAGCTGGTGAGCTCTTCGCCCATGTGGCGACGGATCACCTTCAACATCGCCGGCTTCTGCTCGCTGCCGCGTTCGAAGGACAGCGCATAGCGCGCCGAGCCCAGGCTGCCGCGGTTGAGCACCGCCTGCAGCGCGTCCAGGCTCGGGTGCGCTTCGCCCTCGCTCTCCAGCTGGGCGACGTCCAGCGGCGGCAGGTCGATCAGCGCGCTGAGCAGCGCCGGGTCATAGCGGTGCGCATTGCGCGCCACCGCCTCGTTGGCGCTGGCGAACAGCAGCAGCAGCTTCTCCAGCGCCGCGCCAGTGATCGGCGGCTCGTTGCTGGCCGGGACCAGCGCCGCGCCTTCGACCGCGCTGCTGGCCAGGTAGGCGTTGAGCGCGTTGTCGTCCTTCAGGTACAGCTCCTGCTTGCCCTGCTTGAGCCGGTACAGCGGCGGCAGGCCGATGTAGACGTAGCCGCGCTCGATCAGCTCCGGCATCTGCCGGTAGAAGAAGGTCAGCAGCAGGGTGCGGATGTGCGCGCCGTCGACGTCGGCGTCGGTCATGATGATGATGCGGTGGTAGCGCAGCTTGTCCGGGTTGTACTCGTCGCGGCCGATGCCGGTGCCCAGCGCGGTGATCAGCGTGCCGACCTGGTCGGAGGACAGCATGCGGTCGAAGCGCGCACGCTCGACGTTGAGGATCTTGCCGCGCAGCGGCAGCACCGCCTGGTTCTTGCGGTTGCGGCCCTGCTTGGCCGAGCCGCCTGCCGAGTCACCCTCGACGATGAACAGCTCCGACAGCGCCGGATCCTTTTCCTGGCAGTCGGCCAGCTTGCCGGGCAGGCCGGCGATGTCCAGCGCGCCCTTGCGGCGGGTCAGGTCTCTTGCCTTGCGCGCGGCCTCGCGGGCGCGGGCGGCATCGACGATCTTGCCGGCGATCGCCTTGGCCTCATTGGGGTTTTCCTGCAGGAACTCCTCCAGGCGCGCGCCGAAGGCGTTCTCCACTGCCGGGCGCACGTCGGAGCTGACCAGCTTTTCCTTGGTCTGGCTGGAGAAGCTCGGGTCCGGCACTTTCACCGACAGCACCGCGATCATGCCTTCGCGCATGTCGTCGCCGGTCAGGTTGATCTTGGCCTGCTTGGCGATGCCGTTCTGCTCGATGTAGGTGTTGAGCACGCGGGTCAGCGCGCCGCGGAAGCCGGCCAGGTGGGTGCCGCCGTCCTTCTGCGGGATGTTGTTGGTGAAGCAGTACATCGTCTCCTGGTAGGAGTCGGTCCACTGCAGCGCCACGTCCACGGTGATGCCGTTGTGCTCGCCGGTGACCGAGATCACGTTCGGATGCAGCGGGGTCTTCAGCTGCGCCAGGTGCTCGACGAAGCTGCGGATGCCGCCCTCGTAGTGGAAGTCGTCGCGCCGGCCCTCGCCGCGCTCGTCGGCGAGCACGATCTTGACTCCGGAATTGAGGAAGGACAGCTCGCGCAGGCGGCGCGCCAGGATGTCGTAGTGGAACTCCACGTTGTTGTGGAAGGCCACCACCGACGGCCAGAAGCGCACGGTGGTGCCGCGCTTGGTGGTCTCGCCCAGCTTCACCAGCGGCGCGACGGCTGCGCCATTGCTGAATTCCTGCTGGTAGTGGAAACCGCCCTGGAACACGTCCAGCAGCAGCTTCTCCGACAGCGCGTTGACCACGCTGACGCCCACGCCATGCAGGCCGCCGGACACCTTGTAGCTGTTGTCGTCGAACTTGCCGCCGGCGTGCAGCACGGTCATCACCACTTCGGCGGCGGAGACCTCGCGGCCGAGCTTGGCGCTCATCTGCGCGTGCTTGCCGACCGGGATACCGCGGCCGTTGTCCGACACTGAGACCGAGCCATCGGCGTGGATCGTCACCGCGACGTGGTCGGCATGCCCGGCCAGCGCTTCGTCGATGGAGTTGTCGACGACCTCGAACACCATGTGATGCAGGCCGGTGCCGTCATGGACGTCGCCGATGTACATGCCGGGCCGCTTGCGGACCGCCTCCAGCCCTTCCAGGGCGGTGATGCTGTTGGCGTCGTAGTTGCCGTTGCTGGGCGGGGTGTTCTGTTCGTCGGTCATGCGGGTGCCGTAGGCTCCACGAGGCTGCGAAGACAGGCGGGGGCCGGTTCGCGCCGCTGGATAGGGGATTGGCGGAAATTATAGCAGCCCGGGCCGCCGGACCCGCGGCGGCCTAGGAGACGGCCAGGATCTGGCCATGTTCCACGTGGAACCGCGCGATCGGTAGGCCGGCATCGGCCAGCGCCTGCGGGGTTTCGGTGGCGGTGACGAAGACCTGGGCCGGCCCGGCACGTAGCCGCTCCAGCACGCGCGCCTGATGGTGGCGGTCCAGTTCCGAGGCCAAATCGTCCAGGGCGATCACTGGCCACTCGCCGCGCTGCTCTGCGTAGTCCTCGGCTTGCGCCAGCAGGCAGGCCAGGGCGGTGAGCTTGGCCTGGCCGCGGGAGAGCGCGTCGCGGCCGGGAATCTCGGCGAAGCTGAGGCTCCAGTCGGCCCGGTGCGGACCGGCGGAGGTATAGCCAAGCTGACGGTCGCGCTCGCGGTTGAGCAGCAGCGCGTCGGCCAACGACAACTCCTGGCGTCGCCAACCGGGCGCGAACTGCAGATGCACGATGCCCAGCGCGGGCGCCAGATCCGGGGCCAGGGCGAGCAGGCGCTGGAGCAGGCGGTCCAGGTAGTCCTGGCGACGCGAGGTCAGCGGCTCACCGGACTCGGCCAGCTCGTGGTCCCAGGCATCCAGCGCCGCGCCGCTGCCACCGCTCTTGAGCAGGGCATTGCGCTGCTTGAGCGCGCGGGCATAGCGTCGCCATAGCGACAGAAAGTCAGGTTCCACGTGGAACAAGCCCCAATCGACGAAACGGCGCCGGGGCTCGCCGCCGCCGCTGACCAGCAGATGGCTCCCTGGCTCGAAGGTGACCACCGCCAGCGCGGCGCACAGCGCACCGAGATGGGCGACGTCCTGGCCGTCGAGGCGACCACGCCATTCCTGACCGCTGTGGCGCAGGCCGGCGCGACGCCGACGCGTCGGACCTGCGTCACCGGCGTGTTCCTGCCATTCGACGAAGACATCCAACGCGTCCTGCCCCTGCCGAACCAGCCCATCGCGCACGCGGCCACGGAAGCTGCGACCGTAGGCCATCAGGTGCATCGCCTCTAGCACGGTGGTCTTGCCGGCGCCGTTGTCGCCGGTGATCAGGTTCAGCCCGGGCGCGGGCGCCAGCTCGAGCGTCGCGAACCGGCGCAGGTGATGGAAATCTAGACGGGAGATGTGCATGCGGGGATAGAGGCGAAGGCGCTCGCACCGGGCGCACGCAGATCGGGATTGGGTCAGGGCGGCAGCATACTCAAAATGGTCTGTGGGTGCCGTGAGGCGTTGCTGCCCACGGCGGCGCGAGCGCCGTCTCAATGGGCTGATCGAAGCGTTACGTGGGAGCCATGCCTTGGGCTATCCAGGGCTGGCCTGCCCTGAGCCAGCTGGGCTTCTTCGGCAAAGCAACGTTCTATGAGGATCCGGCGGTTCCTGAGCGTAGCGATCCAAGGGGTGTATACGTCCAAGCTGTCCATCTTGGTGGCCGTGCAGACGAAGACGCTCCAACGCCGTGTGTCGCTCGACGGCCCCCGTTTTCCATGAAGCGACAACTCGGCACTGCTTTCCTGGGTGCAGAAGCAGTTTTACAGCGCTCCAAAAAAGAAAACCCGGCACAAGGCCGGGTCGCTTTCGCACGTGTTCCACGTGGAACACGCAGCGGGAACGTCAGAGACGCAGAGGCATCACCACATGACGGGAACGTGCGCTGCTGGCTTCGCGCACCAGCGCCGACGAGTTGGCGTCGCGCAGCTGGATCACCACGAACTCCTCGCGCAGCGCGGACAGCGCGTCGAGCAGGTAGTTCACGTTGAAGCCGATCGCCAGGTCGCTGACCTTGGTGTCCGCTTCCACTTCTTCCTGCGCTTCTTCCTGCTCCGGGTTGTGCGCGCTGATCTTCAGCTGGCCCGGCGAGACTTCCACGCGCACGCCGCGATACTTCTCGTTGGACAGGATCGCCGCACGCTGCAGCGCCGCGCGCAGGGTTTCGCGATCCAGCTTGACCTCGCGGTCCGCACCGATCGGGATCACCGCTTCGTAATCGGGGAAGCGGCCGTCGATCAGCTTGGAGGTGAAGGTGACATCGTCGCGCTTGACCCGCACGTGCGCGCGGCCGACTTCCAGCTCGACTTCGCGCTCGCCGCCTTCCAGTAGGCGCTGCAGCTCGGTCACGCCCTTGCGCGGCACGATGATCTGGCGCTTGGCGCCGCCGGCGTTTTCCAGTTCGGTCTCGCACAGCGCCAGGCGGTGGCCGTCGGTGGCCACACAGCGCAGGGTCTGATCGCGCAGGTCGAACAGCAGGCCATTGAGGTAATAACGCACGTCCTGCTGCGCCATCGCGAACGCGGTGCGCTCGATCAGTTCCTTCAACGCCGCTTCCGGCACTACCACGCGTTCGGTGGCTTCCACTTCGTCGACGGACGGGAAGTCGTTGGCCGGCAGCGTGGCCAGGGTGAAGCGGCTGCGCCCGGCCTGCACGGTGATCTTGTCGCCGGACTGGGACACGGTGACCTTGCTGCCGTCGGGCAGGGCACGCACGATCTCGAACAGCTTGCGCGCCGGGATCGTGGTTTCGCCGTCCTGGGCATCGTCGACCGCAATGCGCGAGACCATTTCCACTTCCAGATCGGTACCGGTCAGCGACAGCTGGCCGCCCTGCACCTGCACCAGGAAGTTGGCCAGAACCGGCAAGGTCTGGCGGCGTTCGACCACATTGACGACTTGCGCCAATGGCTTGAGGAAGGCTTCGCGCTGCAGTGTGAAACGCATGTGGTTCCGTGCCCCTATGCTTTAAAAGATGTGGAATAAATCAAAAGCTTGGTGGTGATGGTAGAGCGAAATTCGGTGCAAATGTAGCTCAAGCCACTGAATACAAAGAGTTTTTAACGCTCCCAATCCCGTGTACTACTGTCCCGGAACTGGTGGGGAAACCTGTGGATAGTTTTGCCGCCGCCGCCGCGTCGGGCTTTATCCACAGTTTCTCCCGGATTTGTCGCGAAGTCATGCACCGATTTATCCGGCGCCCGCCAACCCGGCCGCCGCACTACTCGCTGAGCTTGCGGATCAGCTTGTCCCAGTCTTCGCGGAGCTTGCCGTCGGTCTCCATCAGATGCTTGATCTGGCGGCAGGCGTGCAGCACGGTGGTGTGGTCGCGCCCGGCGAACGCGTCGCCGATTTCCGGCAGGCTGTGTTCGGTCAGTTCCTTGGTCAGCGCCATCGCTACCTGCCGCGGTCGCGCCAGCGAACGCGTGCGGCGCTTGGACAGCAGATCCTTGATCTGCAGGCCGTAGTAGTCGGCCACGGTCTTCTGGATGTTGGGGATGCCGATCGCCTGCTGCTGCGCGCGCAGCAGGTCGCGCAGGGTTTCCTGGGCGAACTCGGTGGTGATCGCACGGCCGGTGAAGTTGGCGCGCGCGGCCAGCGTGTTGAGCGCGCCTTCCAGGTCGCGCACGTTCGAGCGCATCTTCTTGGCGATCAGGAACGCCACGTCGTCGGGGATCTCCGCGCCGCGCTCGCGCGCCTTGGCCAGCACGATCGCCGCGCGGGTCTCGAAATCGGGCGGATCGATCGCCACCGACAGGCCCCAGGCCAGGCGCGACTTCAGCCGCGGCTCCAGGCCCTCGACCTCGCGCGGGTAGCGGTCGCAGGTCAGGATGATCTGCTGGCGGCCATCGAACAGCGCGTTGAAGGTGTGGAAGAACTCTTCCTGGGTGCGGTCCTTGCCGGCGAAGAACTGGATGTCGTCGATCAGCAGCGCGTCCACCTGCTGGAACTGGCGCTTGAACTGGTCCATGGTCTTGTCCTGCAGCGCGCGGATCATCGCGCTGAAGAACTGCTCCGAGCGCAGGTACATCACCCGCGCGTTCGGGTTCTGCTCGCGCATGGCGTTGCCGGCGGCGAACATCAAGTGGGTCTTGCCCAGACCGGTGCCGCCGTACAGCAGCAGCGGGTTGTGCGCGCGATCGCCGGGCTTCTGCGCGGCCTGCACCGCCGCGGCCAGGCCGAGCTGGTTGCTGCGGCCTTCGACGAAGTTGGCGAAGGTGTAGTGCGAATCGAGATTGCCGGCGAACGGCTCCAGCAACGGCTGCGCCGGGGTACGTGCCGCCGCGGTTTCGCTGGGCGGTGCGGCGGCCGGTTCCGGCGCGCGCGGACGCGAGCCGACCTGCAGCAGCACCTCGCCGCTGCCGGCGAAATAGGTCAGCAGTTCGCGGATACGCGGCAGGTAGCGCTCGCGCACCTGCTCGACGATGAAGGCGTTCGGGGCGTACAGCACCATGCTGTTGTCATGGCGCTGTTCGGCTTGCAGCGGTTTCAACCAAGTATGAACGTCCTCGGCTGGAAATTCGGCTTCCAGACGTTCCAGGCAACGGGGCCAAGCATCCATCAGATCTAAATTCGTCGATAGACCGGGCATGAAAGGCGCGCTCGGGCGCGGCGCATTCGGCCGGTGGGAGAGGAAAGCGGATGGATCAGACTACCACCGGCGCGCAGGGTCGGGAATGGTTTTCCCACGGCTATTCACAGATCCATCCACAGGCCGGGTGCGGCCGTCCTCCGTTCCGGTCGTCACAGGGAGTTGACCGCGACGTAAGGGGTCCTATAGAATTTCCGGTTCTTTCCGCCCCATTCAGATCAGAGCGCCCCGATGGCCACCAAGCGCACCTTCCAGCCCAGCAACCTCAAGCGCAAGCGCGACCACGGCTTCCGTGCCCGTATGGCCACCGCCGACGGCCGCAAGATCCTGGCCCGCCGCCGCGCCAAGGGCCGCAAGCGCCTGAGCGCTTGATTGCCTCGCCGCCCCAGGCGGCGCCTGCAATCCGGACCGTGAATCATCCAGACCCGCGTAGGCGATTTCCTCGCTCTGCGCGGGTTCGCACGTCTGCGGAATACCGCGTCGTGTTCGATGCCGCGCGCCGCTGTTCCGAGCCGCTGATGAGCCTGCACTGGCGCAGTGCGCCGCACCCGGCGCGGCTGGGCCTGGCAGTGTCGCGTAAGGTCGACAAGCGTGCGGTCGTGCGCAATCGCATCAAGCGCGTGCTGCGCGAGGCAACGCGGCAGCTGCTGCCGTGGCTGGCGCCCGGCGACTACGTGGTGGTGGCGCGCAGCGCCGCCGCCCAGGCCAGCGGCGATCAACTGCGCCAAGCCTATCTGCGCCTGCTGCGTCGCGCCGGCGCATTGCCGGCCCAGGCCGCGGACGGCACAATGCCGCCGCCTCTTCGTCCTTCTTCCCCCACCTCCACGTCAGAACCCGCTTCTGGCTGAGCCGAGCTTGCCTGTCCGATGAACCAGACCCGCCTTTTCCTGATTTTCGCCTGGCTGATGGTCGCGGCCCTGTTGTGGATGGAGTGGAACAAGGAACACGCGCCGAACGCCACTGCGGCGACGGTCGCGGCGGCGACCACGGTGCCGCCGGCGCAGGACGCCGATGCCGGCGCCACGCATGTGCCGGCGATCCCGCAGGCCACGGTGCCGGGCACCACGCCGGCCGCCAGCAGCACGTCCGAGACCGCCGCGGCCAGCGCCGCACCGCGGGTCACCGTCACCACCGACGTGCTGCGCCTGACCCTGGACGGCCGCAGCGTGTTCGACGCCGACCTGCTGCTGTTCCCGCAGACCAAGCAGCCCGGCAGCCCCCCGGTGCAGCTGCTGACCGAGGACGCGGCGCATCCGTACACCGCCACCAGCGGCTGGGTCGGCGAACACAACTCGCCGTCGCCGGGCCCGGCTGGCTTCCGCCCCGAACACCCGGGCCAGGAGTACGTGCTGGCCAAGGGCCAGGACAGCCTGCAGGTGCCGTTCGTGTGGAACGGTCCGGACGGCGTGACCATCCGCCGCGTCTACACCCTGCAGCGCGGCCATTACGCCGTGCAGGTGCACGACGAGGTCATCAACCACGGCAGCAAGCCGTGGCAGGGCTACGTGTTCCGCAAGCTGAGCCGGGTGCCGACCATCGTCAGCCGCGGCATGACCAACCCGGATTCCTTCAGCTTCAATGGCGCCACCTGGTTCAGCCCGGCCGACGGCTACCAGCGCCGCGCGTTCAAGGACTATCTGGACGATGGCCCGCTCAACCAGACCATTTCCGGCGGCTGGATCGCGCTGCTGCAGCACCACTTCTTCACTGGCTGGATTCCGCAGGCCAACCAGCAGGCGCTGTACGTGCTGTCCAACGACGGCCCGCGGCATGTGATCGAAGCGCGTGGCCCCGGCTTCACCGTGGCGCCGGGCGCCACCGCCAGCACCGAGGCGCGGCTGTGGGTCGGACCGAAGCTGGTCAGCCAGATCGCCAAGGAGAACGTGCGCGGCCTCGACCGCGTGGTCGACTACAGCCGTTTCTCCGTGATGGCGCTGCTCGGCCAGGGCCTGTTCTGGATCCTCAGCCACCTGCACAGCCTGCTCGGCAACTGGGGCTGGTCGATCGTCGGCCTGGTGGTGCTGCTGAAACTGATGCTGTATCCGCTGTCTGCCGCGCAGTTCAAGAGCATGGCCAAGATGCGCAAGTTCCAGCCGCGCATCCAGCAGCTCAAGGAGCGCTACGGCGACGACAAGCAGAAGTTCCAGACCGCGATGATGGAGCTGTACAAGAAGGAGAAGATCAACCCGATGGGCGGCTGCCTGCCGGTGCTGATCCAGATGCCGATCTTCTTCGCGCTGTATTGGGTGTTGGTGGAGTCGGTGGAACTGCGCCAGGCGCCGTGGTTCGCCTGGATCCAGGACCTGACCGCGCGCGATCCGTACTTCATCCTGCCGGTGATCAACGTGGCGGTGATGTGGCTGACGCAGAAGCTGACGCCGTCGCCGGGCATGGATCCGGTGCAGGCCAAGATGATGCAGTTCATGCCGCTGGTGTTCGGCGTGATGATGGCCTTCGTGCCGTCGGGCCTGGTGTTGTACTGGGTCACCAACGGTTCGCTGGGCCTGTTGCAGCAGTGGTGGATGCTCAAGCGCCACGGCGAGGCGGCCACCGCTGGCGGCGGCGGCAGCGGCAAGCCGCCGGCCAAGGCCAAGAAGTAAACCCGACAACGCCCGCCCTCCGGCGGGCGTTGCGCATGCGGCCGGGGAAGGCGCCGGCGTCTGCGTTCTTCCCGTAGCGCCTTGCTCGCGAGTCCGTGGTCATGCGCAAGCGCCGTCGTCCGTTGCCGTCGTCCGTTGTCGTGATCGGGCTGCTCGCCTTGGCCCTGGCCGCGTGCCAGCGCACGCCTGCCGACAGCGCCGCGACGCCGTCCAAGCCCGCGACATCGGCACCGGCGATCGCCATTCCAGGCTCTGCCGCATTGCAGGCCCATGCGACGGCGCTGCTGCAGGGCCTGCAGGCGCAGCTGGCGGCGCAGCGCAAGATCATCGTGTTGCTGGCCGACGAGGCCAAGCAGTCGCCGGCCGACCGGCAGACCTCCAGCAGCGTCGGCCAGCAACTGTTCCACGAGGGCCTGGAGCGCCGCGAGGCATTGGCCAAGCAGTTCGATGCGCTGCTGGCGCTGCCGGACGCGCAGCGCTTCGCCGCGGTCGGCAGCCTGCTCGACTACGTCGAATCGGCGCCGGACCTGTACGACGCCGACCGCCTGGCGTTCCGCGAGATTCTCGCCGACTGGCAGCTGCGCATCGGCAAGGATTCCTCGCTGCCGGCGATCAAGCTGCACCAGCGCATCGGCGAGGACCTGGAAGCGCTCGACGAGATCGAACGCACCTACAACCGCGAGATCACCGCGATCTTCAGCCGCTTCGACCGCACCCGCGCGATCGTGCAGAAGCGCGAGAAGTGGGAGGACTACGTCGCCCACCTGGGCACGCTGTACACGCGCGAGGCGATCCTGCGCGACTACGGCGTGATCACCCCGTACCCGATGTCGATGAAGGACAGCGACCGCGAGGTGTTCGGGCGCGACCTGCCGCCGAAGACCGTGGTGCTGAGTTTCGACGACGGCCCGCATCGCGAGTACACCGACGAGATCGTCGCCATCCTCAAGCGCTACGACGTGCCGGCCACGTTCTTCGAAGTCGGCCGCAACCTGGGCAAGCTGGAGTCCGATGGCAAGGTCGATCTGTCGCCGCTGGCCAGCGTCAGCCGCAGCCTGATGGAGCAGGGCTACACCGTCGGAAACCACAGCCTGACCCACGCGCAGCTATCCAAGGAAACCGGCGCCGCCCTGCGCAGCCAGATCCTCGACACCGACCGCATGCTGCGCGCGGTCGACGCCAAGCGTGCGCCGCTGTTCCGCTTCCCTTACGGTGCGCGCAACGCCGAGGGCATGCAGATCCTCGGCGAGGCCGGGCTGAAGTCGGTGATGTGGAACGTGGATTCGCTGGACTGGGCCGACCCGGTGCCGGAGTCGATCGTGCAGCGCGTGCTGGAGCAGGTCGGCCGCGAGCAACGCGGCATCCTGCTGTTCCACGACATCCACGAACGCACGGTCAAGGCGTTGCCGCAGATCCTGGACCGGCTCAGCGCCGATGGTTACCAGTTCGCCGCCTGGAACGGGCGCGACTTCAGCGTGGCGCGCGCCGCCAGCAACGCCGCCGCGCCGGCGGTGACCAGCGGCTACGACAAGTCGTGGGCCATCGTCATCGGCATCGACGACTACGCGCACTGGCCCAAGCTGCAGTACGCGGCCAACGATGCGCAGGCGATCGCGCAGACGCTGACCGGCAGCTTCGGCTTCCCGTCGTCGCAGGTGATCGTGCTGAAGAACCAGGAAGCCACCCGCAACAATATCCTCGCCGCCTTCCACGATCGGCTCGCGCACGGCGGCGTCGGCAAGAACGACCGCGTGTTCGTGTTCTTCGCCGGCCACGGCGCGACCCGCAAGCTGGCCTCCGGTCGCGACCTGGGCTACATCATCCCGGCCGATTCGGACCCGGCGCAGTTCGCCACCGACGCGATTCCGATGACCGAGATCCAGGACATCGCCGAAAGCCTGGAAGCCAAGCACGTGCTGTTCGTGATGGACGCGTGCTACAGCGGCTTGGGCCTTACCCGCGGCGGCGGCACCAGCGCCTACCTGCGCGAGAATGCGCGCCGCATCGCCCGGCAGATGCTCACCGCCGGCGGCGCCGACCAGCAGGTCGCCGACAGCGGCCCCAACGGCCATTCGGTATTCACCTGGGTGTTGCTGCAGGCGCTGTCGGGCAAGGCCGACCTCAACGGCGACGGCCTGATCACCGGCACCGAGCTGGCCGCCTACGTGGCGCCGGCGGTGTCGAGCATCTCGCAGCAAACGCCCGCGTTCGGCAGCCTGCCCGGTTCGCAGGGCGGCGAGTTCGTGCTGCAGGTACCGGAGGGCGAGGAATTCCTCACCGCCAGCACCCAGCAACTGTCCTCGGCGGCGATCGCAATGAACGACCGCGTCGATGCGGCCGCGCCAGCGTCGACCGCGACGCCGAACGCGGGCGCCGGCCGCGCCGACGCGCCGGCCGCTCCGGCCAAGCCGGCGGTGGTGGTCAAGGATCTGCAGGGCGGCGAGCGGCCGCTGGCGGTGCCGGCCGCGGCTGGTCCGGTGTCCGACCGGCAGCGTGCGCAGCGCGCCAACGACCGCGGCCTGCAGTTGTACAAGGAGAAGCGCTACGACGAGGCCGAGGCGCAGTTCACCGAGGCGCTGAAGCTGCGCCCGGACTTTGCGCTGGCGGCCAACAACCTGGGCTTCATCTACTATCGCCAGGGCAAATACGCGCAGGCCGTGCGCTGGCTGGAGAACACGCTGAAGATCGATCCCTCGCGTGCGGTGGCCTACGTCAACCTGGGCGACGCCTACCGCCAGCTCGGCGATACCGCCAAGGCCAAGCGCGCCTTCCAGACCTACCTGGAGCTGCAACCCACCGGGGCGTCGGCCGCCTACGTGCGCGGCCAGTTGCAGACGCTGTAGTCCACCGCATCACCGACCTGCTGCCTTCGCCATGCCGTCTTCCGCCACCGACACCATCGCCGCCATCGCCACCGCCCCGGGCGCGGGTGGTGTCGGCGTGGTGCGCGTGTCGGGTCCGGCGGCGGCCGCCATCGCCGATGGCCTGGGCCTACGTGCACTGGTGCCGCGCAGCGCCCGCTACGCGCGTTTTCGCGACGCGCATGGCGAGATCGTGGACGACGGCATCGCGCTGTGGTTTCCGGCGCCGCGCAGCTTCACCGGCGAGGACGTGCTGGAACTGCAGGCGCACGGCAGCCCGGTGCTGCTGCGGCACCTGGTGGCACGCTGCTGCGAACTCGGCGCGCGTCCGGCGCGTCCGGGCGAATTCAGCGAGCGCGCCTTCCTCAATCGCAAGCTCGACCTAGCCCAGGCCGAAGCGATCGCCGACTTGATCGCCGCCGGCGACCTGCGTGCGGCGCGCGCGGCACGGCGCTCGCTGGACGGCGTGTTCTCGCGGCGCGTCGACGACCTGGCCGAACAGCTGATCCGCCTGCGTATCCACGTCGAAGCGGCGATCGATTTCGCCGACGAGGCATTGGACACTCTGGGCGGTGCGCAGGTTCGCGCAGGCCTGGCGCATGCGCGCACCGACCTGGCGCAGCTGCGTGCCGACGCCGAACGCGGCCGGCGCCTGCGCGATGGCCTGCACGCGGTGCTGGTCGGCCCGCCGAACGCGGGCAAGAGCTCGCTGCTCAACGCACTGGCCGGCAGCGACCGCGCCATCGTCACCGACATCGCCGGCACCACCCGCGACACCTTGCACGAGACCGTGCGCCTGGATGGCGTGGAACTGACCCTGGTCGATACCGCCGGTCTGCGCGAGGGCGGCGACGCGATCGAACGCGAGGGCATGCGCCGCGCGCGCCAGGAACTGCAGCGCGCCGACCTGGCGCTGATCGTGCTCGATGCGCGCGACGCCGAGGCCGGCCAGGCGGCGATCGCCGACGCCATCGCCGACGTGCCGCAGCGGCTGTGGATCCACAACAAGAGCGACCTGCTCGCCGCCGTGCCCGCGGCCAGTGCAGAACGCGTCTACGTTTCTGCGGCTACCGGCAGCGGGCTGGAGCAGTTGCACGCGCAGTTGCGCGCGATCGCCGGCACTGCGGCCGGCGAGGGCAGCGACGGCGAGTTCTCCGCACGTGCGCGCCACGTCGATGCGCTGCAGCGCGCCGCCACCCATGCCGATGCGGCCGCCGCCGAACTGCAGCACGAACGTCTGGAACTGGCCGCCGAGGAACTGCGCCTGGCGCATGCCGCGCTCGGCGAGATCGTCGGCACGCTCAGCGCCGACGACCTGCTCGGGCGGATCTTCTCCAGCTTCTGCATCGGCAAATAGCGCGTCGCGCCGCCGAACGCGCTTACGGCTTCAGCGCCGCCAGTTGCGCGCGGTTGTCCTGCAGCCACTGTTCGAACGGCAGCGGTGCCTGCCCGGTCAGCGCCTTGTAGTCGCCGGTGACGGTGGCGACGCGGCCGGCGGCGGTGTTGGTGTCGAACGAGGCGTAGACGCGCGCAACCGGCTCGGGCAGGCCGGCGCCGACCATGCCTTGTACCAGGCCTTCGACCGGCACCGGCACGACCTGGATCTGCACGTCCAGGACCTGGGCGACCAGTGCGGCGATCTCGGCGGTGGTATAGGCGCGGGCGCCGCTGAGGGTGAGCGTGCGCTTGCCGTCGCCGCTGGCCAGGGCGACCGCGGCGGCGCGGGCCAGGTCATCGCGGGCGATGTGGGCGATGCCGCCGTCGCCGGCCGCGCTGTACCAGTGGCCCGAGGCCAGCACCGAGGGCAGGCTCATGAACAGGTTCTCGAAGTACCAGTGGTTGCGCAGCACGGTCCAGGCGGGCAGGGCGCTGGCGGCCAGGGCGTCCTCGGTACCGGCATGGTCGGTGGCCAGCAGCAGCGGCGAGTCGTGCGGTTCCGGGCAGGAGGTGTAGACCAGGTGGCCGACGCCGGCGCGTTCGGCGGCGGCGATCGCGGCCTGGTGCTGCTGCAGGCGATGGCCGGGGCGGTCCAGCGCGTCGGTGCTGATAAGCAGCACGCGGCCGGCGCCGCGGAACGCCGCGTCGAGCGAAGCGGCGTCGTCGAAATCGCCGTGGCGCACGTCCACGCCGCGTGCAGCCCAGGCCGCCAGGCGCTCGGGTTGGCGGGTCATCGCCACCACGCGCGATGGCGTGATCTGCAGGGTGTCGAGCAGGTGCGCGAGCACGCGCTGGCCGAAGTGGCCGCCGGCGCCGGTGACGAGCAGGGAGTCGGAAGATGCGGGCATGACAGGTCTCCTGAGGAAGGGCGGCGTCGCAGGACGCAATGGTCTGGAAAAGGAACCTGGTCTATCCTAGAGACCTTGGCCGACCTGTAAAGACGGCACTTTTTCCGCCCCTGCTTACCTTGAGGTAACCGCCATGGACATCGTCGTACCGCCGGCCGCCACCTGCGACCCGCTGCTGAGCCAGCAACTGCAGGACTACCAGCGTGCCGGTATGGCCATCGACCAGTGCCCGGTGCGCGACGTCTTGGCGCAGATCGGCGACAAGTGGAGCACCCTGTTCATGATGCTGCTTGCCGAGCGCCCGCACCGCTTCGGCGAACTGCGCCGCGCGGTGCCCGACATCTCCCAGCGCATGCTGACCCAGACACTGCGCGATCTGCAGCGCGAAGGACTGGTCGCGCGCGAGGTGCTGCCGACCGTGCCGCCGGGCGTGGAGTACCGGCTCACCCCGCTGGGCCAATCGCTGAGCGTGGTGCTGGCGCCGCTGGTGCGCTGGGCCGCCGATCATCACGCGCAGATCCGTGGCGCGCGCGCCGCGTTCGAAGCCGATGCGCCGGCGCGGGCGGCGGGCGCCGCGTACGGTTGACGCGTCCCGCATCACCTGCGACATCTCGCAACCCTGCAACCCCGCAAACCCGACGGCCCCGAACGCCCGAACTCGTCGACGCCGATCAGCTCTCCGCAACCACCCGGGCGCTGTAGCGGTCGCCATCGCGCTGCACCCGCACCGGCCCGCCGAACACCGCCGACAGTGGCGCATCGGCCAGCAGGTCCTCGCGCGTGCCGTCGGCGTACACCTGGCCCTCGCGCAGCAGGATCACCCGCGCGATCTCCGGCACGATCTCCTCGATGTGGTGGGTGACCAGCACCAGGGTGATGCCTTGCCGCGCGAGATCGCGCATCGTCGCCAGCAGGTGCTCGCGCGCGACCAGGTCCAGCCCGGTGCTGGGTTCGTCCAGCAGCAACGCCTGTGGCCGGTTGACCAGCGCACGCGCGATCAGCACGCGTCGGGTCTCGCCGGCCGACAGTTCGGCATAGGGGCGCCGCAACAGCGGCAACGCGTGCGCCGCCTGCAGCGCCTCGCGCGCGCGGTCGCGCATCGCGTCGGTCACCTCGCGGTGCGGCGGCACCACATAGCTGGCGAAGAATCCCGACAGCACCGCGCTTTCCACATCCAGCCCGGGCATGTCGGCGAGATTGACGCTGAGATCGCCGGTGACGATGCCCAACTGGCTGCGCAGGCGGTCAACCTGCCAGCGGCTCTGGCCGAGCACCCGCACCGCAGGTTCCTCGCCGGCGCGCGCCAGCGGATACAGCTCGCGGGTGATGAGTTTGATGAACGAGGATTTGCCGCAACCGTTCGGGCCGAGGATGGCGGTGTGCTGGCCGAGTGCGATGCGCAGGCTCAGCGCGTGCAGCACGTGGACCTGCCCGCGGACGACGCTGGCGCGGTCGAGTTCGATCAACGGCGTCGCCGCTGGCACAGGGGTTGCTTGAGAAGAAACGACTGACATGGAACCGACACCGTTCTGTGATCGAAGGCGCTTGGCGGCTGAATACCATACGCGAGCGCCGGGTGAAGTTTGCGCCCGCAACCCCCATCATGTCGTCATCCCCTCACGCCGTCTTACGCTCTGGAGCTTCTGGCAATGTTCGACGCGATCCTCGACTTCCTCGGCAACGGCCTGCTCGGCGTCGGCTGGTGGGGCATGCTGGCCGTGCTGCTGTTGTTCACCCAGCTCACCATCTTTGCGGTGACGTTGTACCTGCACCGCAGCCAGGCGCACCGCGGCGTGGATTTCCATCCGCTGCTGTCGCACTTCTTCCGCTTCTGGACCTGGTTTACCACCTCGATGATCACCAAGGAGTGGGTGGCGATCCATCGCAAGCACCACGCCAAGGTGGAGACCGAGGAAGACCCGCACAGCCCGCAGACCAAGGGCATCGCTCGCGTATTCTGGCGTGGCGTGGAGCTGTACCGCGAAGCGCGCACCCAGCGCGGCGACATCGAGCAGTACGGCAAGGGCGCGCCGGACGACTGGATCGAGCGGCATCTGTACACCCCGTACGCGAACCTGGGGCCGGTGGCGCTGTTCGTGGTCAACTTCGCACTGTTCGGCCTGCCCGGCATCGCCGTGTGGGCGCTGCAGATGGCCTGGATCCCGTTCTGGGCCGCCGGCGTGATCAACGGCCTGGGCCACTGGTGGGGCTACCGCAACTTCGAGTCCGCCGACACCTCGACCAATCTGACCCCGTGGGCGCTGTGGATCGGTGGCGAAGAACTGCACAACAACCACCATGCCTTCCCGAGCTCGGCGCGCTTCTCGATGCGCCGCTGGGAACTGGACATCGGCTGGATCGCGATCCGCGCGCTGGCGGCCCTGCGCCTGGCCAAGATCCTGCGCGTGGCGCCGACCCTGGACGTGCGCCCGAATATCGCCGTGCCCGACGCCGACACGTTGCGCGCGCTGCTGTCGCATCGCTTCCAGGCGATGACCGACTACCAGCGCAACGTGTTCACGCCCGCGCTCAAGGAAGAAGCCGCCCAGGCCGGCGCCAAGCTGCGCAAGCTGCTGCCGCGGCGCCTGCGCAAGGGCCTGGTCGACGATGGCCGCTGGCTCAAGCCCGACGCGCGCGAACAGCTGCAGCGTTGGGTGGCGCAGCGCCCGCGCATGCGCACGCTGGTCGAGCACCGCGCACGCCTGGCGGCCCTGCTGGAAGCGCGCACCCACGACGCCAGCGAACGTCTCAAGCACCTGCAGGCCTGGTGCCACGACGCCGAAGCCAGCGGCATCGCCGCGCTGCAGGCCTACGCCGCGCGGCTGAAGGGCTACGCCCTGGCATGAGCCGCGGCGCACTCCGTACGCCGCCACCCGAACGCCGCCTCGCGCGGCGTTCGTCGTTGATGGCCGGGCTGACGCTGGGCATCGCATGCGTCGCGACCGTGGCCGGCATCGATGTGCAGGCGCAGGCGATCGACAGCACCGCCAGCTACCTGCAGCGCATGGACCGCGACGGCGACGGCCGCGTCAGCCTGGACGAATACCTGGCCTGGATGAGCTACGCCTTCGACGCGCGCGACCTCGACCACGACGGCGTACTCAGCCCCGCCGAACTGCCCGGCGGCCGCGGCCCGCCGATCACCCGTGCACAACATCTCGCCACCCTGACCGCCCGTTTCCGCAAGCAGGACACCAACGGCGACGGCTACCTCAGCGCGCGGGAACTGGCGGCGCCGCCGCAGTGACCACGCCTGTATCGCCACACGCGCAGCGCGCTCCGTCGCGCAGCGCGCGTGGTGTTTGCTCAACAATCCCCAGCTTCAGCGGAAGCGCACCTCGCGCCGGCTAAGCTTGTCCCCCTACCTGCAACATTCGACGAACCCATGCCCGAACTCCCCGAAGTCGAGACCACCCGGCGCGGCCTGGAGCCGCATCTGTCGGGGCGGCGCATCCATGGGGTGATCCTGCGGCGGCCGGATCTGCGTTGGCCGATTCCGCCGGAGGTGGCCGAGCGGTTGCCCGGGCAGCGCATCGAGGGCATTCGTCGGCGCGCAAAGTATCTGTTGCTGGACACCGCGGTCGGCAGCGCGCTGCTGCATCTGGGCATGTCCGGCAGTTTGCGCGTGCTGCCGGGCGACACGCCGCCGCGGGCGCACGACCACGTCGATATCAGTCTGGAAGACGGGCGCGTGCTGCGCTTCAACGATCCGCGCCGGTTCGGTTGCCTGCTGTGGCAGGCGCCGGGCGAGACCCATCCGCTGCTCGCCGAGCTGGGGCCGGAGCCGCTGTCCGATGCGTTCGACGGCGAGCATCTGTTCCGGCTCAGCCGCGGCCGCACCGCGCCGGTCAAGACCTTCCTGATGGATCAGCGCATCGTGGTCGGGGTGGGCAACATCTACGCGGCCGAGAGCCTGTTCCAGGCCGGCATCAGTCCGCTGCGCGAGGCCGGCGAGGTCTCGCGCGCCCGCTATGCGCGTCTGGCCGACGCGGCCAAGGCGATCCTGGGCTATGCGATCCAGCGCGGCGGCACGACGTTGCGCGATTTCATCAGCCCCGACGGGGCGCCGGGTTACTTCGAGCAGGAACTGTCGGTCTACGGCCGCGAGGGCGAGGCCTGCAAGCGCTGCGGGCGCACGCTGCGCCACGCCAGCATCGGCCAGCGCGCCAGCGTCTGGTGCGGCCACTGCCAGCGCTGAGCGATGGCGGCGCTCGCCGTGGCGCGTCGATGAGGCAGCGGGCTCGGCGGACATAGCCGGCTTGCCCGTTCCCGACGGCCAAAACACGCGCCGTACGCGTCAGCGCTCGGCGATCCGGCATGCCTGCGCCCGTGGACTCCCTCGCACGGGCACCCTCACCGCCGCATGCGGCGCCGCTTGTCTATGATGGGCGTCCTTTTCCGTTTCGATCCCGGCCATGCAACGACGCGATTTCCTGAAGAACGCCGCCGCCGCCTTCGCCGCCATGGGCTTGCCGGCGATGCCGATGCTCGGCCAGGCGGCCCCCGCGGTGGGCCTGCGCCGCCTGGGCAAGCCGCAGCCGTTCGACTACGCCTGGCTCAAGGGCCACGCGCGGGCCATGGCCGAGGCGCCGTACCAGAGCCACAAGCGGGTGCTGCCGGCGCCGGTGGAGGGATTGACCTGGGACCAGTACCAGTCGATCCGCTATCGCCAGGACCACGCGCTGTGGGCGGCCGAGCAGGGTCCGAAGTTCCAGGCCAAGTTCTTCCACCTGGGCCTGTACTTCAAGACGCCGGTGCACATGTTCGACCTGGTCGACGGGCAGGCGCAGGAACTGGCCTACGACAGCGCGGCGTTCGATTACGGCAGCAGCGGGCTGAAGGGCAAGCCGCTGCCCAAGGAACTCGGCTTTGCCGGTTTCCGCCTCAACACCAAGCAGGACACCGAGCGCGACTTCGCCGCGTTCCTCGGCGCCAGCTATTTCCGTGCGGTCGGCAAGGAGGGCCAGTACGGCCAGTCGGCGCGCGGGCTGGCGATCGATACCGGCACCGGCGGCCCGGAGGAATTCCCGGACTTCATCGCCTATTGGCTGGAGCAGCCCAAGGCCGGCTCGGACACGGTGGTGGTGTATGCGCTGTTGGACTCGCCGAGCGTGGCCGGTGCCTACCGCTTCGCGATCACCAATGGCGACGTGCTGCTGATGGACATCGACAGTGCACTGTATCCGCGCAAGACCATCGAGCGGCTGGGCCTGGGCCCGTGCACCAGCATGTACCAGGTCGGCGAGAACGACCGCCGCATGGACTGGGACTGGCGCCCGGAGATCCACGACACCGACGGCCTGGCGATGTGGACCGGCGGCGGCGAGTGGATCTGGCGGCCGCTGTGCAATCCGCCGCACCTGCGCTTCAACATGTTCGTCGACGAGAACCCGCGCGGTTTCGGCCTGCTGCAGCGCGACCGCAACTTCGACCATTACCAGGACGACGGCGTGTTCTACGAGAAGCGCCCGTGCCTGTGGGTGGAGCCGAAGCAGGGCTGGGGCAAGGGCTCGGTGCAACTGGTGGAGATCCCCACCGTCGACGAGACCTTCGACAACATCGTCGCGTTCTGGAATCCGCAGGACAAGCCGCAGCCGGGCCAGGAGCTGCTGTTCGGCTACCGCCTGTACTGGGGCGCGCAGGCGCCGGCGTCCTCGCCGCTGGCGCATTGCGTGGCCACGCGCACCGGCCTGGGCGGCGTGGTCGGGCAGAAGCGACACTATTTCTCCTGGCGCTTCGCGGTGGATTTCGCCGGTGGCGAACTGGCCAAGCTGGGCAAGGAGAAGGACGCCAAGGTCGAGGCGGTGCTGCAGCTCAACCGCGGCCGCACCGAGATCGTCTCGGCGCGGCCGTTGCACGAGATCTCCGGCTACCGCGCGATGTTCGACGTGGTGCCGCCGGACGACGGCACCGAGCAGATCGATATCCGCCTGTACCTCCGCAGCGGCGAGCGCCCGCTGACCGAAACCTGGCTGTACCAGTGGACGCCGCCGCCGGCGGCCGAGCGCAAGCTGTATTGAGCGCAACCGCGCGCGCTGCCTGCCGGGCAGCGCGCGTGTGCCTGGATCGGGCATTGCGCTCGCATTTCAGTCCTGGCGCAGCCGGGTGTGCGAGCGTGGTGCGCCTCGCGCGTCGCGGCTGAAGCCGCCCCTACAAGGATGCGCGGTCCCGGCAATGGGTTGCTGTGGGAGGGACTTCAGTCCCGACGCGGAAATGGCTCCGCATTCAGTGCTTATCGGGCTCCTGCGGCGGCTTCTGCGGCTCGCCTTGCGTGCTGATGTCCTCGACATCGCCGATGTCGACCCGGCCCGGAGTGCGCCCGTCCCACACCTGGTCCTGCAGCTTCCAGTACGCACTCGGCTCCCAGAACTGCTTGGCATAGAACACTTCCGGATCGATGCTGCCGCCGCGCGGGCCGTTGATCGACAGCGGACCGGACGCGCCGGAGTGGCCGAGCAGGCCGCCGGTGCTGCGCATCGCCTCGCGTCGCAGGACCGCTTCCTGGCGCGGCTTGGCGACCTCGTCGCCGTACTCGGCGAGCATCGACTTGTCGAGCTTGACCGCGCGCTTGCGCTCGTCCGGGGTCAGCTGGTTCCAGTACTCCATCTTGCGCGCGCCGAACTGGTCGTAGCCGCGCTCGGCGGCCAGCGCCATCCACAGGAAGCCCATCGTATGGTCGGCAGCGCCGCCCTGGCCCTCCCAGTACATTTCGCCCAGCCGCGCCTGCGACGGCTTGTCGGCGTAGCGCGCGGCCAGCTGGTACTGCTTCCTGGCCTCGGCGTACTCGCCCTTCTTGTCGGCGCGGATGCCGGCGCGGCGATAGAAAAGGTCCAGGTGTGCCTCGAGGAAGCCGTCGGTCAGCACCTGCGCCGGGATGTCCTGGAAGGTGTGGTCGCCCGGGGCCGCCGCGGCCGGGCCAGGCAGGGCGAGCAGCAGGGCACAGGCCAATGCGGTGCCGCTGCCGGCAAGAAATCCTTTGAACGAAAGCATGTTCCTCATCCCATGAGTGAGCGATCGGCGCGATTCTAGGCATGCCGCCCAGGTGCGCTCCATAGACTGATGGCATAGGGACAGGCACGCGCTCGGCACGTGTCAGCCACGGTTCATCGCTTCAGGGCGCGACGCACCAGCGCGGTGCGTCAGTGGTACATCCGGGTTACAGCGGCAAGGCGATCTGCAGCGGATCGATGCGGCCTTCGCCGCGCATGATCTTCTTGAACTCGGGGCGGCTGACCGACACGTAGCGCTCGTTGCCGCCGATCTCCACCTGCGGGCCGTCCTGCACCGCATGGCCGTTCTCGTCCACGCGCACGGTCATCGTCGCCTTGCTGCCGGTGTGGCAGATGGTCTTGATCTCCTGCAGTTCGTCGGCCCATGCAAGCAGGTACTGGCTGCCCTCGAACAGCTCGCCGCGGAAATCGGTGCGCAGGCCATAGCACAGCACCGGGATGCGCAGCCGGTCGACCACTTCGCTGAGTTGCCAGACCTGCGCGCGGCTGAGGAACTGCGCCTCGTCCACCAGCACGCAATGCAGCGGCCCGTGGCTGGCGATGTCGGCCTCGATGGTGGCCAGCAGATCGGTCTCTGCCACGAACGGCATGCCGTCGGCGCGCAGGCCTATGCGCGAGGCGACCACGCCGCTGCCGGCACGGTGGTCCAGCCGCGGCGTCAGGATCGCCGTGCGCATGCCGCGCTCGCGGTAGTTGTGCGCCGACTGCAGCAGCGTGGTGGTCTTGCCGGCGTTCATCGCCGAATAGTAGAAATACAGTTTCGCCATGCCGCCGATTCTAGCGCGGCGGCCGCGCGCCCCGGCCGGCCTGCGCTTGGCGAACCGGTTCAGCGCAGGGGGGACGGTTGGGACGTCGCCGCCGGCGGGCGCCCGGTACAATAGGCGGCCAAGGGAAGTCTTCATGCACGGTCTCAATCCTCCCCAACGCGCCGCGGTCCTGCATTGCGAGGGTCCGTTGCTGGTGCTGGCCGGCGCCGGCAGCGGCAAGACCCGCGTGATCGTGGAAAAGATCGCGCACCTGATCGCCAGCGGCCGCTACCCGGCCAAGCGCATCGCCGCGATCACCTTCACCAACAAGTCGGCCAAGGAAATGCGCGAGCGCGTGGCCAAGCGCATCCGCAGCGAGGCCGCCGATGGTCTGACCATTTGCACCTTCCACGCCCTGGGCCTGAAGTTCCTGCAGATCGAACACGCCGCGGTGGGCCTGAAGCGCGGCTTCTCGATCTTCGACGCCGACGATGCCGCCGCGCAGATCAAGGACCTGATGCCCGGCGCCAAGCCCGATGCCATCGAGGACGCCAAGAACCTGATCTCGCGCGCCAAGAACGCCGGGCTGTCGCCGGAGCAGGCGATGGCGGCCGCGCGCAGCAACCGCGAGCAGGAAGCGGCCAGCCTGTACGAGCGCTACCAGGCGCGGCTGAGCACCTTCAACGCGGTGGACTTCGACGACCTGATCCGCCTGCCGGTGCAGGTGCTGGAGGAGAACGAGGATATCGTGATGGCCTGGCGCGAACGCATCGGCTACCTGCTGGTGGACGAGAGCCAGGATACCAACGATGCGCAGTACCGCCTGCTGAAGATGCTGGCCGGTCCGCGCGGCAACTTCACCTGCGTGGGCGACGACGACCAGAGCATCTACGCCTGGCGCGGCGCCAACCCGGAAAACCTGATGCAGATGGGCCGCGACTACCCGGCCCTGCAGATCATCAAGCTGGAGCAGAACTACCGCTGTTCCAACCGCGTGCTGCGCGCGGCCAATGCCCTGATCGCGCACAATCCGCACGAGCACCTGAAGACGCTGTGGAGCGACCAGGCCGACGGCGAGCGCATCCGCGTGTGGGAGTGCCGCGACAGCGAACACGAGGCGGAGAAGGTCGCCGCCGAGATCGCTTATCTGGGCACTGCCAAGCAGGTGCCGTGGAGCGACTTCTGCATCCTGTTCCGCGGCAACTTCCAGTCGCGGCCGCTGGAAAAAGCGCTGCAGATGGCCAGCGTGCCGTACCACATCACCGGCGGCACCGCGTTCCTGGAGCGGCAGGAGGTCAAGGACGTGCTGTCCTGGTTGCGCCTGCTGGTCAATCCCGACGACGACGCGGCATTCCTGCGCGCGGTGCAGGCGCCGAAGCGCGAGGTCGGCGCGACCTCGCTGGCCAAGCTGGCCGAACTGGCTTCTGCCAAGCACCTGCCGATGTCGCGCGCGGCCGAGTCGGTGGGCGCGCTGCAGCAGTTGCCGCCGCGCGCCGCCAACGGGCTGAGCGACTTCGTCGACATCCTGCACGAACTGCGCGCGGCCTCGACCACGCTGTCCTCGGCCGACGTGGTGCGCCAGCTGGCCGAGCAGTCCGGGCTGATCCGCGAACTGCGCAGCCAGTGCAAGGACGAAGCGAGTTTCCAGCGCCGCCGCGGCAACCTGGAGGAACTGGCCAAGTGGTTCGAGGGCGGCCCACGCGGCGCCACCGTCGGCGACCTGGCCGCGCAGTTGGCGCTGCTGTCGCGCAACGACAAGGACGACGGCGGCAACCAGGTGCGGATGATGACCATGCACGCGTCCAAGGGTCTGGAGTTCCGCTATGTGTTCATCGTCGGCTGCGAGGACGGCGTGCTGCCGCACGAGGTCAGCCTGGAAGAGGGCAACCTGCAGGAAGAGCGGCGCCTGCTGTACGTCGGCATCACCCGCGCCAAGGAGCAGCTGTGGATGAGCTACAGCAAGCTCACCCGCAAGTTCGGCGAGCACATCCGGCTCAAGCCCAGTCGCTTCTTCGACGAGATCCCGGCCGAGGAAATGCAGCGCGACGGCGCCGACCCGGTGGCCGACGCAGCGCGCAAGAAGGAGCGCGCCAATGCGGGGCTGGCGGCGATCCAGGCGTTGTTTGATTGAGAGCCGGGATTGGGGAGTTGGGACTGGGGATTCGTAACAGCGGGGTGTGCTGCGAGTGCCGGGGCTAGTCGGCTGTTCCTTCTCCCACCGGGAGAAGGTGCCCCGAAGGGGCGGATGAGGGTCCGGGCGAAGCCTCGTGCACTCACACTCCGCGAGTCGCTTCGCGCCGTACCCTCACCCCAACCCCTCTCCCGGGGGAGAGGGGCTTGAGCAGGGGATTCACTGTTGGCTGCATGTGCACCGCGGATAGGGCCTAGTCAGGCGCTTCTTTAGTTTTGCTTTGGAGGTTGCCGGCGTTCGCTCGTCGCGACTGAAGTCGCTCCCACAGTGAGCTTGCGTGGAGACCCTGTGGGAGGGACTTCAGTCCCGACGCATTGCGGTGTGCCGAAGCCAGTGGCGCCGCGCAGTGCCGCAGGAGGCTCCACCCGCAAACGAGAACGGGCCGCGCAGGCGGCCCGTCTCTGGTTCGACACTGCTGGCGCTTAGGCCGACAGGTGCTCGATCGCCGCGACGCTGCCGAGGCGGTCGCCCAGGCGCTTGAGCAGGGCCAGGCGGTTGCGGCGCAGCGCCGGGTCGTCGGCGTTGACCATCACGCCGTCGAAGAACGCGTCCACCTGCGGGCGCAGCCGCGCCAGGAAGTTCAGCACGGTGACGTAGTCGTGCTGGCGCAGCGCGCCGTCGGTCTCGGCGATCGCCGCTTCCACCGCCTCGGCCAGCGCGCGCTCGGCCGGCTCGCGCAGCAGGCCCGCGTCGACCTGCGACGGAATCTCGCCCTCGGCCTTGCGCAGGATGTTGCGGATGCGCTTGTTGGCCGCGGCCAACGCCTCGGCCTCCGGCAACGCGGCGAAGGTGCCGATCGCGTCGATGCGGCGGTCGAAGTCGTACAGCGAGCCGAGCGCCGCCGTTGTTGCCGCTGTCGTAGGAGCGGCTTCAGCCGCGACCGAGAACAGCGCGGCCACTGCGTTGAACTGCGTTGCCGGGACACCCTTGTCGGTGTAGTAACCGCGCAGGCGGTCGAGGATGAAGTCGAACAGTTCGGCCACCATCGGCGCCGCATCCAGTGTTGCGGCGGTCTGGCCGTGCTCGGCAAAGTGAGACTTCAGAACGTCGGCGACGAAACCACCGCTCGCGGAGGCGGTGGCAGCCGGGTTTGTGGTGGGTTGCCTCCCCGCTGCTTCCTTCTTCGGAGTGGTGGCGGCGACAGCGAGGAGCGCCTGCAGCGTAGCGGCGGCAAGCAAATTGCGCAGATTCACATCAAACCCACTCTCAATCACCGTCCGCGCCAACCCCAGCGCATTGCGCCGCAGCGCGAACGGATCCTTGTTGCCGGTCGGCTTCAACCCTGCAGCGAACCCGCCGGCCAGCGTGTCCAGGCGTTCGGCGATCGCCAGCACCTTGCCCAGCGGCGACAGCGCGATGTCGTCGCCGGCGAAGCGCGGCTGGTAGGCCTCGTCGATCGCCAGGGCGATCTCGCTGGACTCGCCGGCGGCGAGCGCGTAGTGGCGGCCGGCGATGCCCTGCAGTTCCGGAAATTCGTTGACCATGCGCGATTGCAGGTCGTTCTTGCTCAGTTCGGCGGCGCGGCGCGCCTGCGCCGGGTCCACGCCGACCTGCGCGGCGATCGCCTCGGCCAGCGCGGCCACCCGCTGCACCTTGTCGGCGATGCTGCCGAGCTTGGCCTGGTAGGTGACGCTGGCCAGGCCGGCGCCCATCGCCTCCAGGCCCTGCTTGAGGTCTTCGTCGAAGAAGAACTTGGCATCTGCGAAGCGTGGGCGGATCACCCGCTCGTAGCCCTTGGCCACTTCGGCGACGTCGCGCGAGACGATGTTGGCGATGCCGATGAAGTGCTCGGTGAGCTTGCCGCCTGCATCGAGCACCGGGAAGAACTTCTGGTTGCTCTCCATGGTCTCGATCAGCGCTTCCTGCGGCACCGCCAGGAATGCCGGCTCGAACCTGCACAGCACCGCCGACGGCCATTCGACCAGGTTCACCACCTGCTCCAGGTTGTCCTCGGCGATGCGCGCGCTGCCGCCGGCCTCACGCGCGGCCTGCTCGACCTCGGCGACAATGCGCGCGCGGCGCACGTCCGGGTCCACCAGCACCTGCGCGGCCTGCAGTGCGGCCACGTAGTCGCCCGGCTGCGCCAGCGGCACCGGCGCGTCGTGCAGGAAGCGGTGGCCGCGGCTGTCGCGGCCGGCCTCCACGCCGAACAGCGGCATCGGCACTACTTCGCTGCCGAACAGCAGCACCAGCCACTGCACCGGCCGGGCGAAACCGTAGTCGTGATCGCCCCAGCGCATCGGCTTGGGGATCGGCATCGCCGCGATCGCTTCGCGCAGGATCTCCGGCAGCAGCGTGGCGGTGCGCGCGCCCGGGTTCACCGCGCGGTGCACGAAGCGCTCGCCCTTGGCGTCGCTGGTGCGCTCCAGCGCGGTCCAGTCGATCCCGGCCTTGGCGGCGAAACCCTGCAGGGCCTTGGTCGGCTGGCCGTCCGCGTCCAGCGCGATGTTGAGGTAGGGGCCGAGCACTTCCGCGCGCTGCTCCGGCTGCTCGACGGCCACACCCGGCAGCAGCACCGCCAACCGGCGCGGCGTGGACAGCGGCTTGGCGTCGCCACGCTCGACCGCGATGCCGCGCTTCTCCAGCCCGGCGATCACGCCGTCGAACAGCGCCTGGGCCAGGCCCGGCAATGCCTTGACCGGCAGTTCCTCGGTGCCCAGTTCGATCAGCAGGGGAAGGTGTTGGCTCATGTGTCAGACCTTGCTAGCGGTTTTTCCCTTCTCCCTGCGGGAGAAGGTGCCCCGAAGGGGCGGATGAGGGTGCG
Source organism: Xanthomonas sacchari (assembly GCF_040529065.1). Lineage (NCBI taxonomy): Bacteria > Pseudomonadati > Pseudomonadota > Gammaproteobacteria > Lysobacterales > Lysobacteraceae > Xanthomonas > Xanthomonas sacchari. Next base: position 177,623 of record NZ_CP132343.1, read on the forward strand.
GGCGCCTGGGGAGTCGGAGCACCCGGCTACTCGTGCCGGCGTACCCTCACCCCAACCCCTCTCCCGTGGGGAGAGGGGCTTGCATCACTTCTTGACGCCGGGGAAGCCGAGCTTCTCGCGCTGCGCGTAGTAGGCCTTGGCCACCGCCTGCGCCAGCGCGCGCACGCGCAGGATGTAGCGCTGGCGCTCGGTCACCGAGATCGCGCGGCGTGCGTCGAGCAGGTTGAAGGCGTGGCTGGCCTTGGTCACCTGCTCGTAGGCCGGCAGCGGCAGGCCGACCTCGACCAGCGCCTGCGCTTCCTGCTCGCACGCGTCGAAACGGTGGAACAGTTCGGCCACGTTGGCGTGCTCGAAGTTGTACGCGCTCTGCTCAACTTCGTTCTGGTGGTAGACGTCGCCGTAGGTGACCGGCGTGCCGTCGGGGCCGTAGGTCCACACCAGGTCGTAGACGTTGTCGCAGTTCTGCAGGTACATGCACAGGCGCTCGAGCCCGTAGGTGATCTCGCCCAGCACCGGCTTGCACTCCAGGCCGCCGGCCTGCTGGAAGTAGGTGAACTGGGTGACTTCCATGCCGTTGAGCCACACCTCCCAGCCCAGGCCCCAGGCGCCGAGCGTCGGCGATTCCCAGTTGTCCTCGACGAAGCGCAGGTCGTGGACCAGCGGATCGATGCCCAGTGCCTTGAGCGAATCCAGGTACAGCTGCTGGATGTTGTCCGGGTTCGGCTTCATCGCCACCTGGTACTGGTAGTAGCGCTGCAGGCGGTTCGGGTTCTCGCCGTAGCGGCCGTCGGTGGGGCGCCGGCTCGGCTGCACGTAGGCCGCGTTCCACGGCTCCGGCCCGAGCGCGCGCAGGAACGTGGCCGGATGGAAGGTGCCGGCGCCCACTTCCAGGTCCAACGGTTGGATCAGCACGCAGCCGTGCTGCGCCCAGAACTGGTTGAGGGTCTGGATCAGACCCTGGAACGTGATCGGAACGGACCGGGAAACGGACATCTCGCAGGGGGCCGGTTGAGGGGTGCGCTAGTATAGCGACCGACTCGCGGGGACTTCCGCGCACCGGACCTGGACCATGGATTCGCGCCCTGCCGCGCCGCCCGCGTCGTCGCCCGCCGAACCCACCGTGGCCTTGCCGCCGGGCCGGTTGAGCTTCGAGCGCGTGGCCGCCGCGCTGCTCGCCGACGGCCTGGTCGCACCGGCCGAACGCGGCCGCGTGCAGTTCTCGGCGCAGACTGCGCGCACTGCCAGCGACGTGCATCCGCTGGTGCTGCTGTCCAATCTGAAGCTCGCCGCGACCCGCCCGCCGGGCAGCGAACTGAGCCTGGAACGGCTGACCGAATGGCTGGCGCAGCGTTGCGGCCTGCGCTACCTGCGCATCGATCCGACCCGGGTCGACGTGGCCGCGGTCACCGGCGTGGTCTCGCATGCCTACGCGCGCCGCCACCGCATCCTGCCGCTGGCGCTGCAGCCCGAGCGCCTGCTGGTGGCGACCAGCGAACCGCTGGCGCTGGACTGGCTGGGTGACGTGCAGCACCTGGCGCGGCGGCGCATTGAGGTGGTGGTAGTCAACCCGCTGGACCTGCATCGCTACACGATGGAGTTCTTCGGCGTGACCCGCTCGGTGCGCGGCGCCAAGGACGGGCGCACCGAGCAGAGCAGCGGCCTGCCCAGCTTCGAGCAGCTGGTGGAACTGGGCCGCGGCGGCGACGTCAACGCCGACGACCACCACATCGTGCACATCGTCGACTGGCTGCTGCAGTACGCCTACGAGCAGCGCGCCAGCGACATCCACCTGGAGCCGCGGCGCGAGGCCGGGCGCATGCGCTTCCGCATCGACGGCGTGCTGCACAAGGTGCTGGAAGTGCCGCCGGCGGTGATGACCGCCATCGTCAGCCGCATCAAGGTGCTCGGGCGCATGGACCTGGCCGAGCGGCGGCGGCCGCAGGACGGGCGCATCAAGACCCGCTCGCCGGGCGGGCGCGAGACCGAGATGCGCCTGTCGACCATGCCCACCGCGTTCGGCGAGAAGTGCGTGATGCGCATCTTCGACCCGGATGCCGCGTTCAAGAGCGTGGACCAGCTCGGTTTCAGCGCGCAGGAAGCGGCCGGCTGGAACGCGCTGGTGGAGCGCCCGCACGGCATCGTGCTGGTCACCGGCCCCACCGGCTCGGGCAAGACCACCACGCTGTACTCCACGCTCAAGCGCCTGGCCACGCCGGACGTGAACGTGTGCAGCGTGGAAGACCCGATCGAAATGATCGCCACCGAGTTCAACCAGATGCAGGTGCAGGCCAACATCGACCTGGACTTCGCCAGCGGCGTGCGCACCCTGCTGCGGCAGGACCCGGACATCATCATGATCGGCGAGATCCGCGACCTGGAAACCGCGCAGATGGCGGTGCAGGCCTCGCTGACCGGCCACCTGGTGCTGTCGACCCTGCACACCAACGACGCGCCCTCGGCGATCACCCGCCTGCTCGACCTGGGCGTGCCGCACTACCTGGTCGCCTCCACCCTCAACGGCGTGCTGGCGCAGCGCCTGGTGCGCACCCTGTGCAGCCACTGCAAGCGCCCGCACACGCTGGAGCCGCACGAATGGGACGCGCTGCGCGAACCGGGCGAGGCCTTGCCCGAGACGCTGCAACCCTACGCCCCGGTCGGCTGCCTGGAATGCCGCCGCACCGGCTACCTGGGCCGCGTGGGCCTGTACGAGCTGTTGCCGGTGACCCCGCGCCTGCGCACCCTGATCCGCGCCGACATGGACCTGGCCGGCTTCAGCCGCGCCGCCCAGGCCGAGGGCGTGCGCACGCTGCGCCGCGCCGGCCTGGAAAAGGTGGCCGCCGGGCTGACCACCATCGAGGAAGTGCTGTCGGTGCTGCCGCCGCGAGAGTGAGCGCTGGGCGCTTCCCAGACTCATGATCGCCAGTTATATGGCTATGCCGCCACCGCCGCGCGGCCTTGAACAATCCACGGCGACGGCGTCTAGAATCCCACCATGCCGTTCGCTTCTCCCGTCCGTCGCCGTGCTGCACCCTTCCTGATCCTCGAAACCGGCGAACCGGTGGCGACGATGCGGCGCTACGGACGCTTCCCGCACTGGATCCGCGTCGCTGCCGGCCTGGCCGAGCACGACACGGTGGTGGCCAATGTCGCCGCCGGGGAGGCCTTGCCGGCGCGGGACGACTTCGCCGGGGTGATCGTCACCGGCTCGGCGGCGTTCGTCACCGACCGCGCCGACTGGAGCGAGCGCTCGGCCGACTGGCTGCGCGCGGCCGCCGAGGACGGCACGCCGCTGCTGGGCATCTGCTACGGCCACCAGTTGCTGGCGCACGCGCTGGGCGGGGAGGTGGCCTACAACCCGGCCGGGCGCGAATCGGGCACCGTGCATATCGAACTGCATCCGCCGGCGGCCGAGGATCCGCTGTTCGCCGGTCTGCCGGCGCGCTTCCCCGCGCATGCCACGCATCTGCAGACAGTGCTGCGCGCACCGGCCGGCGCCACGGTGCTGGCCCGCTCGGCACAGGACCAGTGCCACGCGTTCCGCTGGGGCGAGGCGACCTGGGGCGTGCAGTTCCACCCGGAGTTCGCCACCCACCACATGCGCGGCTACGTGCAGGCGCGCGCGGACTGTCTACGCAGCGCCGGACGCTGCGCCCGTACCATCGCCCGCGAGGTCAGCGCCGCGCCGCTGGCACGCAAACTGTTGCGGCGCTTCGTTCAGCACGCACGCGGGCAGCACAGCAGCGGCCAGGCAAAACCGCGATAATCTGTGCAGTCGCCGCGCTGTACGGCGTCTCCCACTTCGGATTGGCAATGATCGAAATTCGCAAGCTGCCGGCCTCGGCCGGCGCGGAATGGCTGTTGGGTGGTGTGGCCCTGCTGCGGCGCGCGCCGTGGGCGCTGGGCCGGCTCGGGCTGATTTGGGGTCTGGCGACACTGATCACCCTGTTCCTGAGCGCGCTCCATCCGATCCTAGGCATGTTGGCGCAAATGCTGATGGGCCTGGCCGGGCCGTTGTTGTTCGGCGGGCTGGTATGGGCGGTGCGTGAGGTCGACCAGGGCCGTAGCGCCGAGCCGGCGCACCTGCTGCAGGGCCTGCACGGCAGCCGTGCGCCTAACCTGCTGGTGGCGGTGCTGCCGCAGGCGATCGCCTTGTTAGCGCTGTCGTTCCTCGCCGTCGTGGTGATCCGTCCAGAGGGGTTGATGCAGCTGAACACGGTGATGCTCAAGCTCAACGAACTGGGCCAGTCCGGCGCGCAGCCTGATCCGAAGCAGGTGGAGGATCTGATCGCGACCCTGCCGGCGTTGCGCATCGTGATGTGGCTGATGCTGGTGGCAGTGGGTGTCGTCGGAGTGGTGCTGACCCTGTTCCTGTTTGCGCCGCAGGTCATGTTCGATGGCCGCAACGGCCTAGCCGCCATCGGTCACGGCTTGCGCGCCTGCTTGCACAACCTGCCGGCGATGCTGGTCTTCTTCGTGCTCGCCTTCCTCGCGATGTTCGCGCTTTACTTCGCACTGGCCGTGGTGATGCTTGTGCTGCAGTTGCTGGTCGGCACCACGATGGCGGCGCTGATCTTGCAGGTGCTGCAGATGGCGGTGCTGCCCCCAGCGATCGCCGGCATCGTGTACGTGGCCTGGAAGCAGATGTTCGTGCACGCCGACGATGCCGCAGCCGTCGCGCCGCCAGCGAATGTCATCGAAGCCTGATCGCGGCTGACTCAGCGGCGCTCGCTGCCGTCGCCGGGCGTGCGCTGGGCCGCCCGCGGCATCGCCTGCAGTTCGTCGATCACCCGCCTGGGCGCGCGCAAGCGGATCTGCACGGGGAACGATTCGTACACGACGACGTCCTCCACCACGCCCTGCTCCTTCAGTTCCATGACCCGTGCCAGCACGGGGTCCGGGGATTGCGCGCTGCCGATAATCAGCGCGGATTCCAGCGGCTCGCGATTCGCGGCCGGCCCACTGCCCAGGCTGCAGCCCGCCAGCAGTAGCAGCGTCGCGGCAAGCATTCGTCTCATCCCACCTCCTCCTGAATCGCGGGTTCGGCCAACGCCGTGGTGCGCAGTCCACCGCTGCACCACGGCGGTATCACGCAGGATCGTCACCGTGCGCGCATCACGGGTTGTCGGCGATCCAGTTCTGCAGCGTGTTGAAGACGGTACTGGTCAGCCGCGTCCCGCAGTTCTGGCTCGACGAGCCGGTGGTGTGGACGCCGCGGACCACGTAGCCGCTGTCGTAGATGCCGCTCCCGCTGTTGCCGCCGCTGGTGTCGATGGTGTAGCAGAGCCGGTAGGAGCCGCTGGTGGAGACGCCCCCGGACGCACTCCACATCGTTCCGAACGGCTTGTCGCCCGGATATCCGGTGATGGTATGGGTGCCTCCCGAGTAGGTGCCCCAGCCCGCATTGCCGCCATGGGGAGGCGTGCTCAGGACGATCAGCGCATAGTCGTAGTTGCTGTCGCCGTTGTTGAGCCACGCCGTCGTGGTGATGGCACGCGCCCACGTCGCCGTTCCCCACGGCTGGTAGCTGCCGTTCTGGGCCACCGTGAAGTCGAGGCTGGAGTACCAATTGCCAGCGCCGTCGGACACGCAGTGGCCGGCGGTCAGGACGTGCTTGGGTCCGATCAGCGTTCCGGTGCAGCCGATGCCGATGCGCCCGATGTGCCAGTACGGCGCGACGGTGGTGGTGGTTACCTGCACCCGCTCGTCGGTCCCGATCACCACGTTGGGGACGGCGCGGCCGTCACCGTGGTCGGTGGGACGCAGCGGCGGCGTGCCGGGCACGGAGTCCGGCAGGCGGCCGAGCAGTTCCATCGCCTTGATCGCCTCTTCGAAGAGTGCCACGTCCTCCGCGCTTGCCGGCGACGCGTACTGGTCGCCATTGCGGGTGACCATCACCGCGCTCAGGCCGGCGGCCTTCTGTTGCGGGCTCTGCAGGCGCGTGTCCGTCGGGGGTGCCGTTTCCGCGGACACGCCGGTCACCAGATTGTCGCCGTTGATGAACTTCGCTTTCCCGCCCAGTTTCTGGAACGATGGCGTAGCCGCGACCGCCGCGGTCGCCGCTGTCGATACCAGCAAGGTAAATCCCAGTGCAGCCAGACGTTTCATGACGTGCTCCTTGGTCATTGGGATACTGCTTCATTGCGAGAGAAGCCGGGTCGACGCGACCTCCTGCGCGCTTCCGGCCTGCCCGTCCGCCAGGGACCGGGGGTGGCGGCGTGGACGTACGCACCGCCACGAATACGGTCTTCCATGACCGTGTCGGCAGGGCCGGGATCCGGCCCGGTGCCGATGCTCCTGTAATCCGATGTGGCTCCGACGCCGTGTACGCGGATCGCGCGATCCGGCGTCGGCCGCGAGCCGACAACACACCTTGCTCTGACTCAGCTGCAGCGTTGGCGAAATGGCGCGGCGTGGCGCACCGCAACGAGGTCAGTGCCGCGCCGTGGAAGCGCATCGCACCGCTGACTCCGCAGATCACGTCGTCGCGCAAGCGACAGCACTCGCGCATGGGCGATCAGCATGCACGCAAGGGAATGGTCTTGGTCGTGTGTCCCGGCAGTCAGTCGCACGCGGCACCTTCCTTGGCGTATTCGCGGCCCCCAGGGGGCATCCGTTGCGGTGTGTTCGGGACGACGGCGTGCAGTCGGCCGTGGGAACTTTTATACGTCACGCGCCAGGGCGTTGCCGTAATTCGCATCCCAGATCACCGCAAGCGATCGCGCGGTCTACCGCCGCATTCCCTTACTGCGTCCGCGCCTGGCTCGACACCAGCCAGCTCGACGCCAGGATGCCCAACTCGTACAGCAGGCACATCGGGATCGCCAGCATCAGTTGCGAGACCACGTCCGGCGGGGTCAGCACCGCGGCCAGCACGAAGATGCCGACCACCGCGTAGCCGCGGCCCTCGCGCAGTTGCTGCGGGGTCACCCAGCCGAGCAGGGCCAGGATCACCAGGGCGACCGGCAACTCGAAGCTGGCGCCGAAGGCGAAGAAGATCGCCAGGACGAAGTCCAGGTAGGCGCCGGCATCGGGGGTGAGCTGGATCACGTCCGGCTTGAACGTGGTCAGGAAGTGGAACACCGCCGGCAACACCAGGAAGTAGGCGAAGCCGCAGCCGAGGTAGAACAGCACCACCGCCGAGGCCAGCAGCGGCAGCGCCAGGCGCTTCTCGCGCTGGTACAGGCCGGGGGCGACGAAGGCCCAGGCCTGGTACAGCAGCCAGGGTGCGGAGACGAACAGCGCCAGAAAGAACGCCAGCTTCAGCGGGGCGATGACCGCGCCGGCCGGGTGCGTGGCGATCACGCTCTGGCCCACCGGCAACTGCGCCAGCATCGGCTCGGCCAGCCAGGAGTACAGGCGCTTGGAGAAGGGCAGCAGCGCCACCACCACCACGCCCAGGCCGATCAGCGCGCGCATCAGCCGCGCGCGCAATTCGATCAGGTGTTCGATCAGGCTGCTTTCGGCTTCGACGTTCATCGCGGCGCCTCCGGGTCATCGGAGAGCGGCTTGCCGGTCTGCGTGGTCGCGGCCGTGGGCGCCGGATGCGGCGCGGCCGCACCGCGCGCGGCGGCCGGCACGGCGGACGCGGCGGGCGTAACCGCGGGCGTCGGCGTCGGCAGGGACGCGGCCGTGTCGGCAGCGTGCGGCATCGAGCTATTGGCGGTGTCGGCGGTCGCTGCCGGCGACACCGTCGGCGCGGCGTCGGCAGGCGGCACCGGAGGATTCGGATCGATCTCGCGGCGCAGCGCTTCGGTCTGCCGCTGCAGTTCCTGGCCGCTGTCGCGCAGTTCGGTTTCGGCCTGGCGCAGGGAACTCTGCACATCGTGCAGGCTGCGCTTGAGTTCCTCGGCTTCCAGTTCGCGTTCCAGTTCGTGCTTCACCGAGTCCCATTGCGCGCGGGCGCGGCGCACCCACAACCCGGCGAAGCGCGCCGCCTTGGGCAGGCGTTCGGGCCCAAGCACCACCAGGGCCACCACCGCGATCACCAGCAGTTCGCTGAATCCGATATCGAACACGCCGGCGGGGTCCCGTCAGTGCGCGTCGCGGTCGCGTTCGGCCTGGGTCTGGCGGGACGGCTCGCTGCTGCTGCGCGTCTCGTCGCCGAGCTGGCCGGCGGGCTTGTCGTCGTCGCGCATGCCTTTCTTGAATTCCTTGACCGCGTTGCCGAGATCCTTGGCGCCGCTCGTCAGCCGCTTGGTGCCGAACACCAGCAGCACGATCACCAGCACGACCAGCCAGTGCCAGATGCTAAGACTGCCCATGATCCGCTCGCAGAAAAGTCGTAAGGAACCCGCAGGATAACGCACCGCGCCGCGCCGCGTTACCTTTCCCTGCCATGCAGGCGTGCCTGCACGGCCGAATGGACAGGTGGCGTTGGGAACGGCGCTCAGCGATCGCCGTCGAGCTTCTCGGTGCGGATCTCGCCGTCGGACACCGGCTGGAAGCCCTGCTGCGCCGGCTGCGTCTGGCCCTGCAGGGGCACGGTGCTGGCGGCGGCGTCGGGCGCGGCGGTCGGTTCCGGTGCGGCCTGCGGCGCCGGCATGGCCGGTGCCGGGGCGGCGACCGGATTGCCGCTGCCATCGGTGCCACGGCTCTGCCGCGCGGCGTAGGTGGCTTCTTCGAGCTTGTCGCGGAAGGCGACGATGTCGTTGGACGGACGGTTGGTGGTGCGGCCCTCGAAGATCATCCGCGGGGTGGTGTTGCTGCCGTAGGCGTTAAGGTCGGCGGCATCGTCGATCTGCAGCGCGGCGCCATCCAGGGCGACGCCGGCGAACAGGCCGCGGGCGCGCGACCACGACCAGATCTCGGCCTTGAGCTGGCCGTCGGTGGCGGCGGCGGCGTTGCGCCCGACCGGGCCGGCGGCGACGCCGGCATCGGCGCCGAGGGTGAACTTGCCGTTGACGATGTTGTCCAGGCTGCGGTCGTTGCGGAACACCAGCACCACGTCGGAGGACTGCACGCCGACCTGGAAGCCGATGCTGCCGCCGGTGAGCTTGACGAACACCGGGTTGGACCAGGTGCCGTCGGGGCGCTTGACCGACATCAGGCCGTGGCCGCGACGCCCGCCGATCACCAGCCCGGCCTTGAGCGTGTCCGGGATCACCACGATGGCGCGGCCCTCGTCGAGCAGCTTGTCGGGGATGGACTGTTCGGGGATCCGCTGGATGTCGGTCAGCACGCGCAGCGCGTTGCGGGCGCGCTCGTCCTCTTCCGGTCCGGCCACGGCGTGGCCAGCGAACAACACGGTGCTCAACAACAGGGCGAGGCGCGGCAGGAGGGGCATGGCGGGCTCCGAAATAGGTCCGCAGCAAGATACTGCAAGTCCTTGAACTTAGTCACAGGGCAATGAATCGGCAATGAGTGCCGCCGCCGCCAGGCGCAGGCGCCGTCGATCGCCGCGATCGAGCGAATCGACACGCCTTGGGGCGTGCGCTCTGCCACAATGCGCGCATGTCCGACGCACCCGAGACCGCCATCCTGGTGGTGAATCTAGGCACGCCCGAGGCGCCCACCGCGCCTGCGGTCGCCCGTTACCTGGCCGAGTTCCTCGGCGACAAGCGCGTGGTCGCGATCCCGCGCCTGTTCTGGTGGCCGCTGCTGCACTGGGTGATCCTGCCGCGGCGCTCGCCCAAGTCGGCCGAGAAGTACGCGCAGGTCTGGCTGGCCGACGGCTCGCCGCTGGCGGTGTATACCCGGCGCCTGGCCGAAGGCATGCAGCGCGAACTGCCCGGGTACCGCGTGGCCTGGGCGATGCGCTACGGCGCGCCGGCGCTGGCGCCGGCCCTGGACGCGCTGCGCGAGGCCGGCGTGCGCCGGATCGTGGTGTTGCCGCTGTACCCGCAATATTCGACCACCACCACCGCCTCGATCGAGGACGTGGTGCAGGCCTGGCAGGCGCGCCATCCGCAGCTGCCGGTGCGCCTGATCGAGGACTACCCGACCGACCCGGCCTGGGTCGCCGCGGTCGCCGACAGCGTGCGCGCGCACTGGGCGCAGCACGGCCGCGGCGAGCGCCTGTTCTTCTCCTTCCATGGTCTGCCGCAGCGCGTGGCCAACAACGGCGACCCCTACCCGCAGCGCTGCGAAGCCAGCGCGCAGGCGATCGCCACGGCGCTGGGCCTGGAGGCCGGGCAGTGGGAGCTCGGCTACCAGTCGCGCTTCGGCGCCGAGCGCTGGCTGCGCCCGTATGCCGAGCCGCGGCTGTGGGAACTGGCGGCGCAGGGGGTCAAGCAGGTGGACGTACTCTGTCCCGGCTTCGCCACCGACTGCCTGGAAACCCTGGAAGAAGTGGCGATGGGCTTCGTCGAGACCTGCGCCGAACGCGGCATGCAGGTGCGCTACATCCCCTGCCTCAACGACGCCCCGGCGCACGCGCGCGCGCTGGCGCAACTGGCGGCCCGCGCCGCATGAGCCTGCGTCCCTTCGCCTGCCCGTCACGGGTGGGCGCGCTGGCCGGATTGCGCAGCGGCGATCCGCAGGGGCCGAAGGCGCTGGCCCTGCACGGCTGGCTCGACAACGCCGCCAGCTTCGTGCCGCTGAGCCGGCACCTGCCGCAGTGGGATCTGGTGATGCTGGACCTGCCCGGCCACGGCCACAGCAGCGACCTGCCCGATGGCGCCGAGTACCTGCTGGCCAGCGCCCTGCACCCGGTGCTGGACGCGGCCGATGCACTGGGCTGGGAGCGCTTCGTGCTGATCGGCCACTCGATGGGCGCGGCCATCGCCAGCCTGCTCGCGGCCGCAGCGCCGCAGCGCATCGACAAGTTCGTGGCGATCGAGATGCTGGGCGGCCTGGCCGAGAGCGAGGCGGGCGCGGTGGAACGGCTGCGCAACAGCGTCGCCAGCACGCGCCGCGCCAATGCCACGCCGTTGCGCGTGTTCCCCGACCTGGCCGCGCCGGTACGGGCGCGGATGCTGGCCAACCAGCTCAGCGAACCGGCGGCGCGGCTGCTGGTGGAGCGCGGCGTGCGCGCGGTGGACGGCGGCTACGTGTGGCGCAGCGACCGCCGCCTGACCCTGCCGACGGCGATCCGCGCGACCGAGTCGCAGATGCAGGCGCTGCTGCGCGGCATCGAATGTCCGACCGCGGTGGTGTTCGCCGACCCGGCCCAGGACATGTTGCCAGAGCCGCTGCGCCTGCAGCGCGCCGCGTGCCTGCGCGACGGCCGCGTGCACACGTTGCCCGGCACCCACCACCTGCACATGGAACAACCGGCGGCAGTGGCCGCGTTGCTGCACGACTTCCTCTGAGGCGGCCGCGGCGGTCGCCGCGCCGCAGTGCGCGCCTGCGGCGCCATCGCTCCATCGCGCACCCCGCACGCGGACTGCGACGCACGCATCACCTGCGCTGTGCAGCCCGCCGCGGCCGTGCGCTTTCCGGCGTCACAGTTCGGCATGTTGTCGCCGTGCCGTCGCGGTTCGGAAAACTTCCGCGCACAGCGTAGCGCGCACCTTCCGCCCTACGCCGCGCTTCCCATGATCCACCTCCTTCGCCGCTACCGGGTCGGCCCGCGCCTGACCTTCGCCTTCGCTGCCCTGCTGTTGATCTGCGGCGCCCTGATCGTGGCCAGCCTGGCGTCGATGGCGCTGGCGCGGCAGCAGCTCGACGACATCGCCCTGGACAAGATGGAGAAGATCCGCCTGTCCAACGCCATGGTCGCGGCGCAGGCGCGGCTGGAGATCGGCCTGCTCAACGATGTGATCCTGACCAACCCCGACGAGAAGCAGGCGGTGGTGCGCGCCATCGGCGACGCCCAGCGCGACTACACGCAGGCGCGGCGCAAGCTGTTCGCGCTGCGCCTGGACCCGGCCGACCGCACCGGCGCGCAACGCCGCGCGGCGATCGACAAGGCCTACGCGCAGGTGCAGCCGTTCCAGTCGCAGGTGCTGGCGCTGGCCGCCGACAACCAGAACCTGGATGCGCAGACCCTGCATCTGTACACGCTGCAGCCGCTGCTGGCGCAGTGGCAGCAGGCGATCCAGCGCAATGCCGCGCATCTGCGCACGCTCAGCGATGGCGCGTATGCCCAGGCGGTGACCACCATGGCCCGCGCGCGCTGGCTGCTGCTGCTCGGCGGCGGCCTGTTGCTGGCGGTCAGCGCCTGGTTGGGCTGGTGCATCACCCAGAGCCTGGTGCGGCCGCTGCGCGAAGGCACCCGCGTCGCCGCGGCGATCGCCGCCGGCCAGCTCGATGCCGTGGTACCGGCACACGGCAACGACGAGGCTGCCGACCTGCTGCGCAGCATGCAGACCATGCAGACCCAGCTGCGCGCGGTGCTGGCCGAGCAGCGGCGGATGGCGCAACGGCACGCCGACGGTGCCATCGCCTGCCGCGGCGATGCGGCGGCATTCCCGGGTGATTACGGCCAGTTGCTGCGCGACGCCAATGCGCTGGTCGACCTGCACGTGGGCACCGCGCAGTCGATGGTGGCGCTGATGCGGCGCTACGCCATCGGCGATCTCAGCGAGGACATGCCGCGCCTGCCCGGCGAGCAGGCCGCCATCTCCGAAGCGATGGATGCGATCAAGGCCAACCTGGGCACGCTCAGCCGCGACATCTGGCACCTGGCCGAGGCCGCCGCCGCGGGCGACTTCAGCGCACGCGCCGACCTGGGTGCGCACCAGCACGATTTCCGCATCATGCTCGAAAGCCTCAACCAGCTGATGGCCACGGTGGACGGCAACCTGGGCGAGTTGTCCGGCTTGCTGCGCGCCATCGCCAGCGGCGACCTGGGCGTGCGCATGCACGGCGACTTCCGCGGCGTGTTCGCCGCCATGCGCGACGACGCCAACGCCAGCGCCGACCAGCTGGCGTCGATCGTGGCCGGCATCCAGCATGCGGCTGCGGCGATCGATGCCGAGGCCGGCGCCATCGCCGGCGGCCACCAGGACCTGTCGCAGCGCAGCGCCGAACAGGCCGGCACGCTGGAGCGCACCGCGCGCGCGGCGGCGCGCCTGACCGAGACCGTGCGCCAGAACGCCACGCATGCGCACCACGCCAACGCACTGGCCGACGCGGCGGCGACGGTGGCCGGCCACGGCGGCGCCTCGATCGACGCGGCGGTCGGTGCGATGCAGGGCGTGGAAGTGGCCTCGCGCAAGATCGGCGAGATCATCGGGGTGATCGACGGCATCGCCTTCCAGACCAACATCCTCGCGCTCAATGCGGCGGTGGAAGCCGCACGCGCCGGCGACCAGGGCCGTGGCTTCGCGGTGGTCGCCAGCGAGGTGCGCGCGCTGGCGCAGCGCTCGGCCGATGCGGCCAAGGAGATCAAGCGCCTGATCGAGGCGTCGGTGGACCAGGTCGCGGTGGCCTCGGCGCAGGTGCACGACGCCGGCCGCACCATGGGCCGCGTGCTGGCCTCGGTGAACGAGGTCAATGCGTTGATGACGGGGATTGCGGCGGCCTCGCAGGAGCAGGCCGCCGGCATCGACGAAGTGGGCCAGGCGATGGCGCAGATGGACCGCAGCACCCAGCAGAACCTGGCGCTGGTGGAACAGGCCACTGCGGCGTCGCATGCGTTGGAGCAGCAGGCCGGCAGCCTGAGCGAGGCGGTGGCGGTGTTCCGGCTGGCCGGTACGGCACCATTGGTGACGCGCGCGGAGGAGGAGCCGCCGGTACTGGCAATCCAGCCTGCGCCGGTCGGCTTCGATTACGCGCGCAGTGCTTGATGCGAAGGCGTCAGCGGCAGGATCGGGCACTGCGTACGCAGCGCGGGCAGCGACCGGCGGTGCTCCATCGCCACGCCAAATTCGCGGGCGTCAGGGGCCTGCGGACAGCGCTGTCGGGGTGCGCCCTACACACTGAACGTGAAGCTTGTGTGTAAAAGAATTTTCGCTTAAGTTGCGCCCGCGCCTGCCGTCAACAGGCGTAGACGCGATACGTCCTGTGTTCGCGGCTCGATCCCGGCGTCCTGACATGCCGGCGTAGCGCCGCTCGGACCGTACCGCCTCGCTGGCGCCGGAGGTCGCGCCTGATTTGCGGTAGGCGGGAGGAGAGGGGGCCTACCGGGCGCTGCATGGAGTTCTGCTTCCGCAGCGCTGGGCCAACCCACCGCGATTCGCCCGCAGCGGCGCGCGTGCCCACAGTCTTCATCCCCTTTGTTCGCATCTCCGCTCGCGCCATGTCGTGCCGCAGCGCAGCATGCTTGTCCGATTCGCTACCCAACCGCACCCTCGCCGCTGATGCCGCGCGCACCGCGATGGTCGGTGTTCAGCCGCGGTCCGGTGTACCAGCGCCGCGAGGTCGTCCGCGCGCTTCGAAGAACGTGCTCGGCCGAGCCTGTCGTGTGCAGCGTGTTTCGCAGGAGCGGCTTCAGCCGCGACTGGCTTTCCCGGTGACGCGCGTCGCGGCTGAAGCCGCTCCTACGGGGCATGTTCCATCGTGCGTGGAGGCGCTCTTCAGTCGCGCTCGGGTCGCAGCAGCCAGCGCAGATGCGCCTTGAGCTGGCGGCCGTGCTGATGGAACCAGGTGCGCTCGGCGCGCCAGTCGGGGAAGCGCGCTTCCACTTCGTGCCAGAACGCCGGCGAGTGGTTGGCCTGGATCAGGTGGCAGAGCTCGTGCACCAGCACGTACTCGAACGCCGAGGGCCGCCCCAGCACCAGCGCCAGGTCCAGCGCCATGCTGCCGTCGGGCGCCAGCGAGCCCCACTGCGAGGACATGACCTTGTAGCGCACCGCGCGCGGGGCACGCGGCAGCGACGGCAGATAGCGCGGCAGCCAGCGGCCGACGTCGGCGCGGGCCTGGGCCTCGTAGAAATCGCGCAGTGCGCGGCGCAACGCCGCATCGCCGCCGCGCGGCGGCAGGTGCACCTCGGCCACGCCATCGACGAGCGCGATGCGCGCGTAGCGGGCGTCGTGCCAGGCCACCGGCAGCGACTGCCCGCGCAGCGGCAGTTCGCCGGCCTCGCCCGGGCGCAGCGGCGCCAGCGTCTCGGCGGCGACATAGCGCGACAGTTGCTGCGCCAGCCACTGCCGGTTCTCCAGCAGGAAGCGCTCGCCGGCGACCAGGCTGGCGCGCAGCGGCAGGGTCAGGCGCGCGCCGCGTTCGTCCACGCTGAGCTTGATGCGGCGCGCGCGCGGGTCGCGCACGCGCAGCACCTCGACATCGCGCTCGTCCAGGCGGAAGCGGACGAGGTCGCGTTCGACGGCCGCCGGGGGCGGCGCGATCAGGCGACGGAGCAGATCGGGCATGGGCACAGCATACCGCCGGTGCGGGTGCGCACGGTGACAGCCGCGTGCGGCCGCCTCCGCCGCGGCATCAGTCGGCCTTGCTCAGCTTCAGCGCCGCTTCCAGCAGCAGGAACAGGCGCCGCACCTCGGCGCTCATCAGCGCGAAGCGCGCGTCCAGCTCGGCGCGCACGCCGTCCTGGTCGGCATGCTCGAGCTGGTCCAGCGCGCCGTCGAGGAACTTCAGCTTGCGGATCACCAGATCGTCGCCGAGCACGAAGGACACGTGGTCGTCGAGCACCAGCGCCAGCTTGGTGACCTGCTTGCCCGCTTCCAGGTGCTTGTCGATCTCGTCGCAGCGCAGTTCCTGGTGCTGGCACTTGACCACCGCGCCGCCTTCGATCGGATCCTTCATCTCGCACTCTTCGCCCAGGCTCAGGCCTTCGGGCAGCGGCTCGCCGGCGATCCAGCCGGTGAGGATCGAGCGCGGCGCCACTTCGGCGTTCAGCGGCAGCGCCGGGAAGCTGCCGAGCAGGCCGCGGATCTCCGACATCACGTTCTCGCCGGTCTTGCGGCTGGAGGTGTCCACGGCGACGTAGCCGTGCTGCAGGTCGAGCATGGCGTCGGTGCGCGAGGACTTGACGAAGGCGCGCGGCAGCAGCTCATGGATCAGGTCGTCCTTGAGCCGCTTGCGTGCGCGGCCGCCGGGACGCCGGCCTTCCTTCTCCTCGATCTCGGCGACCTTGCGCGCGAGCAGGTCGTTGACCACCGAGCCGGGCAGGATCTTGTCCTCGCCGCCGACGGTCAGCCACAGGAAATCGGCGATGCGGTGCGACAGCGCTTCCTGCTCGTCGCGGCCGAACGGGGAGATGAAGCCGCGCGAGCTCATTTCCAGCGGGCCGACCGACTTGAGCAGGGCCTCCGGCAGGAGCTTTTCGACCTCGGAGAAATCGAGCGTGGTGGGAAAGCGGAACAGGGTCAGATTGCGAAAGAACATCGAGCATCCAGCGGAAGGAAACGGAACGGTCCGGCGGCGTGCGCCGGGGAGCGGTGGTCATTGTCGCATCGTGCCCGCCCGGGTACCGCATCGGGCGGTTCAGCGAGGTGGGTCAGCCAGGCGCGTCGTCCGCCCAGGCGCCGGCCGGCGCCATGGCGGCGCCGCCGAGCGCGGCGAAGTCGAACAGCGCGCGGTCGGCCAGTTGCGCCGGATGCACGTTGCCCAGCGCGCGGGCGATCTGCTCCACCCGCCCCGGATGTTCCCGGTCCCACTGCTGCAGCAGTTGCCCGACCTGGCGGCGCTGCAGCGTCTCCTGGCTGCCGCACAGCGTGCAGGGGATGAGCGGGAAGGCCTGCGCCTGCGCGTAGGCGGCGATATCGTCCTCGCGCACGTAGGCCAGCGGCCGGATCACCACGTGGTGGCCATCGTCGCTACGCAGCACCGGCGCCATCGCCGCCAGCTTGGCGTGGAAGAACAGGTTCATGAAGAACGTGGCGACGATGTCGTCGCGGTGGTGGCCCAGCGCGATCTTGGTGAAGCCGTTCTCCGCGGCGTAGCGGTACAGTGCGCCACGCCGCAGCCGCGAGCACAGCGAACACAGGGTCTTGCCTTCCGGCACCACCCGGGTGACCACCGAATAGGTGTCCTGTTCGATCACATGCCAGGGCACGCCGCGCTGGCGCAGGTAGGTCGGCAGCACGTCGGCGGGAAACCCCGGCTGCTTCTGGTCCAGGTTCACCGCCACCAGCTCGAACGGCACCGGCGCCTTGCGCTGCAGCTGCAGCAGGATGTCCAGCAGCGTGTAGCTGTCCTTGCCGCCGGACAGGCACACCATGACCTTGTCGCCGGCGCCGATCATGCCGAAATCGGCGATGGCCTGGCCGACCTGCCGGCACAGGCGCTTGCCCAGCGCCGCGGGGGTGCGGGCGGCAGGCGGTGCGGGATCGGCGAGCGGGTGCAGCGGCGGTAGGGGCAGGGGCGAGGTCATCGGCGGTAGTGTAGTCGGCGCGACTGGCGCCGCACCGCGCGGTCGGCGTTGCCGGTCATTCCAGTTCCGCCACCTCGACCGTGCCGAACGTGCTGGTCAGGCGGGCGATGACGGTGCCGAGGCAGCGCAGTCCCTCGCTGGTGTTCGCGCAAAAGGACAGGCCGTCCGCGGTGCACCAGATCACTGCGTCCGGCATCGGTCGTGCCAGCGCGGCGGCGCCGGTATCGCGCGCGCCGCATCTTCCACGCCCGGCAGCTGGCCGATGGCTTGCCGTGTCTTTGCTGGATCGGCGCCGGCAAACGTCAGGCGATACTCATATCCCATGTGCTGCTCCGATTCGGTGTCTTGGGTCAGCGTACCGCTGCGGCACCGCGCGCGGCTCCACGCCTCCGCTACACCGGACGGAAACGCGGCCCGCGGCCCACAGACATCCACACCGACGACAGCGTTATGGCGTCGTCCCCTGGCCCGTCGCAACGGAGATGGATGTGTGCGTCATCAGCGCATACAGTTCGGCCACCCGCTGCTCGGAGATCCCTTCACGCTGTTCGACTGCGAGCGGGTGCGCGGTCGGCTCCAGTTCGATCCATGGGCGAATGCCGTCGTTGCGCAGATGGACCTGCGTCTTGAGGCCGGCGGTCTCCGGATACGGCGACAGACGTGTGTTCAGCCAGCCGAAGAACGGCCCCACATGCGCACGCCGCGGCTGATCGAAACAGCGGACCCACTGCTGGTAGCTGGCTTCGCTGAGCGAGACCCACACGCCCCAGGAAAACGGCTCCGCGTGGTCATGCACGGGGATCTCGATGCAGCCGCGGATGAAGAAGTGAGCCTCGTCGATCACACAATCGTCCGAGCCCAGCTCGCAGCGGGTGGCGCGCTGCGCCTCCGGAATCAGCGCATAGCTCAGCGGCGCCGCCACGCTGAAGCCGGGCATGCCTTCGTGGACCTGATCGCAGGCGCTGCAGGTGAAGCGGAACGTCATGGTTGGGGTCGAGGCGGCAAGAAGGTTGGCCAGTGTAGCCGCCTGCGGCATCGCCAGCCCCGGCGCGCGGCAGGTGTCCGGCGCCCCTGTTTTTGTCGTCGTGCCGCGCCGGGACCGGCCCGCTACACTCGCCCCTGGTCACGGACGCAAGGTCGCCCCATGTTCAAGAACCTCATCCCCAAGATCTTCTACGCGCGCATGCAGGACGGGCTGGACTTCTTCGTCGATGGCCTGGGATTCCAGGCGCTGTACCAGGACGCCACGATGGCGGTGATCGCACGCGACGGCGCCAAGGCCTATCTGGTGGAGAACGCCGAGTGGGCGGCGAAGGATCGGCCGGAACTGGGCATCGAAACCGACAGCATCGACAGGATCTATGCCGAGTTGTCCGCGCGTGCGCCGCAGTGGCTGCATCCGAATTGCCGTACCGTCGCGCTCAAGCCCTGGGGCGCACGCGAGTTCGCGATGCTGGACCCGACCACGGTCTGCGTGGTGTTCCGCGAGTGGCCGGCGCGGCCGTAAGCGACAGCGACCCTGAGTGAACTGCGGATCGCGCATGCGCAAGAAACAGGATCTGCCGGAAAAGCCCTGCCTGCATTGCGGCCGTCCGTTCCGCTGGCGCAAGAAGTGGGAGAAGGTCTGGGACGAGGTGAAGTATTGTTCCGACCGCTGCCGTGGCGAGCGCAAGCGCGTGCGCGCGCCGGATGCGCCGTGAAAGGCCGGGCCGTGCGCTGGCGCACCGCATGCCAGCAGGCGTGCCGCCCTGCATGAGCCCGGTGCCCTCCACCGCTCACACCCTGCGCCTGGTGCTTGGCGACCAGCTCGATCCCGAGAATGCCTGGTTCGACGTGCGCGATCCCGGCGTGGTGTATGTGCTGATGGAAGTGCGGCAGGAGACCGATTACGTCCTGCACCATGCGCAGAAGATCCTGGCGGTGTTCGCCGCGATGCGCGACTTCGCCCGGCACCTGCGCAGCGCCGGCCACCGCGTGCGCTACGTGGCGATCGACGATGCCAGCAATCGCCAGTCCATCCCCGCCAATCTCGATGCGCTGATGGCGCACTACGGTGCGCAGCGCCTGCAGTACCAGGATCCGGACGAATGGCGTCTGGACCAGCAACTGCGGCAATGGGGCGCGGCGCAGGCCTTCGTCGTCGAGGCGGTGGACAGCACGCACTTCTACACGCGCCGCGGCGAGTTGGCGGATTTTTTCCGCGGGCGCCCGCAATGGTTGATGGAGCACTTCTACCGGCACATGCGCAAGCGCCACCGCATCCTGCTGGCGGCGGACGGCACGCCCGAGGGCGGGCAGTGGAACTACGACCACGACAATCGCCAGCCCTGGCATGGCGAGCCGCCGCCACCGCCCGATGTGCGCCCGACCCACGATCACCGCGCGCTGTGGGCCAGCATCCAGGCCGCTGGCGTGGACAGCTTCGGTCAGCCGCAGGCAGAGGCGGTGCGCTGGCCGCTGAACCGGGCCGAGGCGCTGGCCTGCCTCGATCGGTTCATCGTCGACGCCCTGCCGCATTTCGGCCGCTACGAGGATGCGATGAGCACGCGCAGTCCGCGCCTGTTCCATTCGCAGCTTTCCTTCGCCCTCAACACCAAGATGCTGCGGCCGCAGGAAGTGGTGCAGCGCGCGCTGGCGGCCTATGGCGCCGGCGCCGCGCCGCTGGCGGCGGTGGAAGGTTTCGTGCGGCAGATCCTCGGCTGGCGCGAATACGTGCGCGGCATCTACTGGGCACACATGCCGGGCTATGAAGCGCGCAACGCGCTCGGCCACGACACGCCGCTGCCGGCCTGGTTCTGGACCGGGGAGACGCACATGCGCTGCCTGCACCACGCCATCGGCCAATCGCTGCAGCACGCGTACGCGCACCATATCCAGCGGCTGATGGTGATCGGCAACTTCGCCCTGCTGGCCGGACTGGATCCGGCCGCGGTGCACCGCTGGTACCTGGGCGTCTACATCGACGCGTTCGAATGGGTCGAACTGCCCAACACCGTCGGCATGAGCCAGTTCGCCGACGGCGGCCTGCTCGCGACCAAGCCCTACGTCAGCAGCGCGGCCTACATCGACCGCATGAGCGACTACTGCCAGGGCTGCCGCTACGATCGCAAGCAGAAGACTGGTTCGCATGCGTGTCCGTACAACGCGCTGTACTGGGACTTCTTCGCGCGGCACCAGGATACGCTGGGGCGCAATCGTCGCCTGGACATGGTCTACCGCCAGTTGCGCAAGCTGCCGGCCACGCAACTGCAGGCGCTACGGGCGCAGGCGCAGCAGTTGCGCGAACGTCTGGACACGCTGTAGCGCGGGCCGGTCGCCGCGCCGCATGCACGCCGCGATCGGGTACGGCACGGGAACGTGCCTTGCGACGCATCCAAACCGTGCCATGCGCCGCGTATCGGCACACTGTCGCATCGGCGGACCGTGCAATCGCGCGATCTGCTACCTGCGTTGTGGTCGCTCCACACGCGCTCGAGCACCCTATGCCGCCGGTCGGCGCAGGCCGCCGGTTGCACTCGAGGTGTCAGCGACGTGGATGACAGTTGGATGACTGTCGCGCGTCGTGTTGTTCCCCCGCAACCCTATCGAGCATGATCATGACCACGACGTTCTCCCTCAGCACCGGCGCACACGCGCTGGGTGTCCTCGCCCTCATGACAACCGCCACGGCGATCGCCGCGGTCCCCGCGGCGCCGCAATGCAGCGTGCCGCAGGCCTGGGTGCTGCCGACCGCGACCACCACGGTCGGCAACGGCACGCAGGCCAGCTGCACCGCCAGCGCGCTGGCCTCCGCCGTCGCGCAGGGCGGCTACATCACCTTCAACTGTGGCACCAAGCCGACCAGCATCGCCGTCGCGCGTTCGATCACCATCGCGGCGACCACGCCCACCGTGATCGACGGCCAGGGCAAGATCACCCTGGATGGTCGCCAGTCCGCCCGGATCCTGCTGGTCAATGCCGGCAGTGCGCTGTCGGTGCGCAACCTGAAACTGCAGAACGGCAGTTCGGTGCAACCGGCATCGAACCAGGCCTACGATCCGGGCACCTGGGGTGGCGGCGCGATCAAGGTCGGCTACCGCGGCAAGCTGGAAGTCATCAACAGCCAGTTCCTGGCCAACCGCAGCAGCATCGGCGGCGGCGCCATCTTCGCCGGCAGCGACGCCGAGGTGACTATCGTCCGCAGCGGCTTCTACAAGAACAGCTCCTGGCTCGGCGGCGCGCTGTACACCCAGCTCAGCCGGCTGACCATCGTCGGTTCGGAATTCGCCAACAACCAGGCGATCAATGCGCCGCAAGGATTCCCCGATGCCGGCAACTTCGGCGGCGGCGGGGCGATCGACACCGACGGCGCATCGCTGGCCGGCTATCTCAAGGGCGGCGTCGGCAGCGGCGGCACGCTGGCGATGTGCGGCACCGTGGTCCGCAACAATGTCGCCGCCAATGGCTCCGGCGGCGCCACGTTGTGGGCGTACGCGCCGGACACCATCGACGTGAAGTACTCCACCTTCGCCAACAACGTCGCCACCGGCGGCCCCGGCGGCGGCGCCCGCATCAGCATGGGCTTCACCGACACCTCGCACGCCGGCACCACCATCACCACGCCGGGGACCATCAGCGTCGCCGAGACCAGCTTCCTGTCCAACAAGGCCGAACAGGGCAACGCCGGCGCGCTGTACCTGGATTGCTACGGCGCCTGCGACGTCAGCAACAGCACCTTCTACGGCAACTATGCCAAAGGCGTGGGCGCGGCCATCCAGCATGTCGGCTGGCAACCGGCCAACGGCGACCAGGGCAGACCCAGCGTGCGCTTCAACAACGTCACCTTCGCCGAGAACACACCGTGGGTGACGCTGTTCGGCGACAGGTTCGACCTCCGCAACAGCATCCTGTACTCCAAGACCGAGCGCGTGTTCTGCAACAACCAGAGCAACACCGGCAACAACCTGATCGAGTACTCGGCCAAGGGCGCGGTGTGGCCGAATGCCTGCCTGGCCGCGGGCACCGTGAAAGCGGCCGATCCGTTGCTGTCGGCCCCCGCCAGCAACGGCGGGCCAACGCTGACCATGCTGCCTGCCGCCAACAGCCCGGCGCTGAACGCCGGCAGCGGCTGCGCCGCCATCGACCAGCGCGGCAATCCCCGCAATGCCGCGGTGTGCGATCTCGGCGCGGTGGAGGTCAAGTAAGTCGATCTGCCGTCGTTAGGCGTACGGCAATGCGCGGTCGCGCCGGCTTGGCCGGTGCGACCGCGCGATCCGGCGTTCGTCACCCGGAGAGGAGCACGTGCAGCGAGTACAGCAGGCCAACCGATGCGCGCTGCCTGACGACCCTCTGCTTGGAATCGGACACGAGGGGTGACAGAGATGAAGGCGCTGAACGTCCATCATCAGACAGCGTGGTGGAAGCGCGACGTCAGCCAACAGAATGAGAGGAACATCACCAGAACGGCAGTGCCGGCGACGTGCCATGGCCTGCAGGTCTTCTTCAGGATCAGCCAACACGCACCGCAGTAACTCAACAACACGCCGACACTGGCGATGATGGGTGTCGTCATGGCGGACCATTCGCCACGGCGATCGTGGGCCAGCTCGATCAGGCCGTTACGCGATGCGAGTTCGTTCAGGACGGCTCCCAGTATCCAACTGCCGGACACGAGCAACAGCCAGCCGACGACGCTCTTCATCAAGTGCTGATCCCCGCACCATCCAGCAGCTGCTGACTCTGGCGAACGTCATCGGAAGCGTCTGGATCCCAAGGCCAGACTCCTCCAAGTGTCGGATAGACAATCTGCAGGGCAGCATAGTCGGTACCACCATGAAACCAGGTTGCAGACAGCATGTAGGTCTCGCGATGAACCTCCAGGACTTGGCGGAACTGCACCGGAAACCCTTCGAGAAAGCCCATATACGGGAGGCCCGCTACAAAAAACTCGCCGTTGCGAGCACGCTCCATGTAACGGTTGATCAAGGCGCTGCCAAGGCCGGAGCGAACTCCGACGACAATGACCTCTGGAATACCGAGGGTTTTTGCCAAACCGATGGAGTAGGAGAAGGGCTGCTTGTTCTGACTCGGATCGAAAACGGAGGTGATGTGACAACCGAATTTCTCGACGTTGTCGAGTATCCGCTGCTCCATTCGATTCATGTCGGTGCTTGCATTCAAGAGGAGCGCGCCGAGCGGCACAGGTGTGTTGAAAGATCTCGCGTATCAGTCTAATTCCAAAGCCGATAGGAACAACAGGGTCATGGTGGTCGCAGAGGCCGTGGGTGATGCTTGCGTAGCAAATGCCAGGCGAACTCGCTAGCGCCTGATCGTCAGCAACGCGACTGGAAGGCCCTGCTACAGTGCGCGCGGCATGCACCGAAGACCGCAGGAGCGACCGTGAACGAATCCGAGGCCTACGTGTACGACGAGATCCGCAAGTGGGTCTGGTCCGGCTTCTACTCCCAGGACGAGATCCAGGAGATGATCGAGGACATCCTGGAAGACGACTGCGACGAGGCGATGCTGCGCGCCTCGGTCGCCAGTCAGTGGCAGGCCAAGCAGCAGGCGGAACAGACCTGGCCGGCGCTGACCGATTGCGACCGGCTCGATGCGCTGTTCGAGCGGCTGCACGAGGCCGGCATCTGCGCGCTGGCCAATGCCGGCTACACCATGTCCGACGGTCACGTCGAAGTGAACCAGGCGGTGGCCGACGCGCCGGACCGGCGCTATCACGGCTACTGCTTCTATCACGGCCAGGACATGGAGCGCGCGATCGACGGCGGCGGGCTGATGCTGGCATTCGGCGATCTGGACGGGCGCGAGGAGGCGGATCTGGCGGTCGGCCAACAGGTCGCCGCGGCGTTGCGCGCGGCCGGCTTCACCGTGGACTGGGACGGTACGCCGCGCAAGCGTATCGATCTGCCCGGCTTCGTCTGGCAGCGCCGCGCCGACTGGGACTGACGCGCCGGCGCAGCGGCGGGCTGCGCGGCCTTGGTGCGCTGGCTACAATCGCACACCCAAGCCTGGCCGCGCTGCGATGCGCGGCAGGCGCTCGACGGAGAGGCGTTTCATGGAGCGGATGTTTCATCGCAATGGCCGCCGGCCGCGGCGCGCAGCCGGCATGCGCCCGGCGCCGCGCGCGGCCCTGCTGCTGGCCACCGCGCTGCTGGCCGCGTGTGCCGGCGCGCATTCCTCTTCCCCCTCGATCACCCCTGCACACACGGAGCGGACCATGTCGGAGATGACGCCAGAGCACCTGGCACAAGGCGTAGTACGGTTGATCCTGGCGATCGGCGGCAGGCAGGATCTGGTCGCCACCCAGGTCGCGGAGCAGACCGGGCTGCAGGTCGAGGACGAGGGCGGGCATGCGTTCAGCGCGTCCGGCACGCTCGCCGGTGGTGGCGGCTACACGCTGGAATCGGTCGCCGATGCCGACGCTGCCCCGCCGTCGCGGCTGGACCTGCGCTTCACCCCCGCGCCGGGCGCGGCGCCGGCGCAGTGCACGCAATCGTTGGACGCGTATCGCCAGGCACTGGTCGCAGCCGGCTTCGTGCCGCGCTGGATCGCGCCGCCGCGTCAGGGCAGCGCCGGCCGCTGGCATTTCGAACGCGGCGCGGTCGCCGTGTACGCCTTCGTCGGCAAGGACGCCGGCGAACACGATGCGCGGACGTGCGTAGAGATGCTGCAGATCCTGGTCGACGCGTAAGGAGAGCGGAGATGGCACACGACGACGAACGCCTGAAGGGCATGGTCGACACGTTCGCGCAGGCGCATCCGAAGGAAGGCCAGGCGCTGCGGCAGATGCTGGACAACACGCCGGAGCTGCGCTCGCGCGTCGAGCAGGCGATCGGGCAACAGCAGCTGTCCGGCTTTGCGCCCAGTCCCGAGGCGGGCACCGGCGCGTACAGCCCGCGCACCGGGCAGATCGAGTTGCCGATGGACGTGCTGGCCACGGCCAGGATGAACGCGCCGCGCGACGATTCGGCCAACACCGCCCGCATCGTGCTGGGCCACGAGATCGGCCATGCCATCAACAAGGCCGCCATCGACCGCAGCGACGCCGCGTTCGCCGCCAAGGTCGACGGCATCGCCGCCTCGCCCTCGCCGCACGACTACACCGCCACGCTCAAGGCCTACGGGCAGGAACAGCGCACCCGCGAAGCCAAGGACGAGATCGCCGGGGTCAACACGCTGGCCGACTACGTCACCCGCAACAATCCCAAGGCCACGCTCAAGGACCTGTACAACGCCAGCAGCGAGATGGCGAGCTACATCGACAAGCAGGGCGTGGGCAGCAAGGCCACCTACACCGCCAAGGACGGGCTGAGCTTCGGCAAGGATCTGAAGATCGACGCCGACAACCCGCGCAACGTGGAGGCGATGGGCAAGCTGTTCTACGATGCGCGCGGTTATCCGCAGAACTACGGCGAGCGCGCGCTGGCGCAGATCGCCGATGCCGAGGACCGGGCGCAGGCGCAGCATCCCGAGCGCACGCCGCCGGCGGTGCATGCCGACCTGAAGGCAGTCGGCATCGATGCCGCGCAGGTGCCGCGCGACCTGCTGCCGGCAGGATTTCGCGACGGGCCCGCACCGGCACAGCAGCACGAGCCGCAGGCGCAGCCGCCCGCGCCGCGCGCCGGCGAGCCGGCCGCCGCGCCGGGTGCCGCCGACCGCGGCCTGCACGAGCGGGTCCGCAGCGGCGTGGCCCAGGCCGAACAGGCGATCGGCAAGGGCTGGGACGACAACAGCGAGCGCATGACCGCCAGCCTGACCCTCTTGGCGAAGCAGAACGGCTTCAGCGAGCGCGACCAGCTGGCGGTCGGCTTCAACCGACCGACCGCTTCCTATCAGGGCGGCGAACTGGCGTTCGTATACCGCAGCGGCGGCGATGTCTCGCCCGATCCCTACGCCAACCGCGCACACATGCCGACCAGCGAGGCGATCGCGCGGCCGGCGCAGGAGACCTACCAGCAACTGCAGCAGCTGGGGGCGCAGCAGGGGCAGGCGCAGCGCCAGGCACAGGAGCAGGAACAGGCGCTGCAGGCATCGCAACAAGGCCCGACGCGGAGCGATCCGCCGCAAGTGCTGAGCCGCTGAGCGCAGCAGGGCGGCAGCGCGCGCGGTACTGCGGCCTCGGTGGGCCATGGTCGCGGCAGGCCGCGGCCACGGCGCGCCGCTCGCGCCGCCTCCCATCGCGTCGGGAGCGCGGCGCCAGGGCACGCTGGGCTTACGGCTGCCAGACCAGGTTCTGGGTCTTCGGGTCGGCGGTGACCTTCTCGACCTTGCCGGTGCCGTCGAAGGACACCTGGAACTCGTTGAAGCTGTCGAGCCAGTAGCGCCACAGCGGCGCATCCAGGCTCGGGTTCTCGCTGGTGATCGGATAGCCCAGCGCCATCAGCACCTGTTCGCGGGTCATGCCCTTGGTCACGCGGTTGGCGGCGATCGCCTCGCGGATCTTCGGCGGGTAGGCCGCCAGCTTCGCCTTGGGATCCTGCGCGACCACGTAGCGCTGGGCGAAGGCCTCGTTGCCCAGGTCGCGGCTGTAGTCGTTGCCGATCGACTGCTTCTTGCCGTCGATCAACACATTGACCCGGTAGCGACCGTAACCGGTCACCTGCACCGGCGTGCCGGCCGGAATCACCTGCTTGCCGTCTTCGGCGTAGTTGCTGTCGCTGATCCAGCTGCCGTCGCTGCGCATGTTGCAGCACAGGAAGCCGGAGAACTTGGGATCGGCCGCCGAGGCCAGATGCGGCAGGGCTGCCGCCAGGGCGAGGGCGAGAACGAACGGGGAACGGAACGAACGCATGGCTGACTCCTTTCGGCGCGGCGATCCTGCCGCGGGTGGCACGAGGGTGGGAGGGCGCCGCCTCCGCCGCGGCGCCCGCGCGCATTGTGCCGGCTGGCCCGCGCCCCGGATAGCGGCGCGTTGCACGGTGACGGCGGACCGCCGGCCTGTGTATGCTCGAACCTCGTGGACACCCTGACGCCCGCCGAGATCTCCCTGCGCATCGACGCCCTGCGTCGCGAGCACCGCGCGCTCGACGAACAGCTGCAGCGCATCCCGGCCAATCTGGACGACGAGCTGGAAGCCAAGCGGCTGAAGAAGCGCAAGCTGCAACTGAAGGACTGCATCATGCGCCTGGAGCATCTGCTGATCCCCGACGAACCGGCGTGAGCGCAGCGACCTTCTTCAGCGTCGGCCATTCCACGCGCAGCCTGGAGACCTTCCTGCAGATCCTGCAGGGCGCCGGCGTCACCCGCCTGGCCGACGTGCGCGCGTTTCCGTATTCGCGGCGGTTCCCGCAGTTCGACGGCAGCGCGCTGGCGCCGGCGCTGGCCGCGGCAGGCATCGCCTACCGGCACTTCCGCGCCCTGGGCGGGCGCCGCGGCAGGCAGCCGGGGGTCGATCCGCAGCGCAACGGTCACTGGCGCAGCGTCAGCTTCCACAACTACGCCGACTATGCGTTGGGCAGCGAATTCACCGAGGCGCTGACCGAGTTGCAGGCCTTCGGCGGCGACGGCGCATGCGCGGTGATGTGCGCCGAGGCCTACTGGCGCCAGTGCCACCGCCAGATCATCTGCGACCATCTGCTGCACCATGGCCACCCGGTGGTGCACCTGATCGACGTCGCCCGCCAGGAACCGGCCACGCTGAACCCGGCCGCGCGCAGCGATGCGCAGGGGCAACTGGTCTATCCGCCGGATGCGGCGGATGCCGGACCGCGCACCGGGGACCTGTTCGAGGCCTGAGCGGTGCTGCCGTCGCCGCAGGCCGCCAGCGCGGCGGGTGCGTCGCCACGCGCCAGCGGCGGTGTCAGGCTCAATGCGTTGGGACCGACGGCACCGTGACCGCATTGCTCCGCGGCGTATCGTCGGTGCCGACGAGGGCGGCGGTGTTTTGTCCAGTCGCACCGTCCTCGGAGGCGGCGAGCAGGCGCAGGGGCTGGCCGCGGTAGCGGTACTCCAGCGCCTGCTGCAACTGATCCAGCCGCACCACCCGCGCGCACAGCGCCTGCGCCTTGGTCTCGATCCCCTTGCTGCGCGCATCCAGCCGCGCCTCAAGGGCGGCATCCATGCGCTCGGCGCGGTCGCCGATGGCGTCCCCACGGCCCGTCATGACCTGCCAGAGTACGTGCCGGGTGATGCTGCTCACGAAGCTCTCCGCCTGCGTCTCGACGTAGTCCTCGAACCGGTCGTCGAACGCCTCCTGGTCCCAGCGCCCCTTGCCGAGCGTTCCGTCGACGTAGGCGTTGGCGTGCGTGCGCAGCCGTTCGATCTTGCGCGCGTTGCCGCCGCTGCCGGTCAGCATCTCCACCACCGAGCCGAGCACGTCGTAGCTGAGATCGACCACCTCGTGCGAGAGGTCGGCCACCTGCGGCATCAGCGCGCGGGTTTCGCGTTCCATCTCCAGCAGCCGTTGCGCATCGGCGTCGCCGATCTGCTGCACCTGGCGATCCACGCTCAATTCGCCGGCATGGAAGAAGATCTCGCGCGGCCCATCGCCACCGCTGCGGGTGAGCCAGATGCCGCCGCTGTCGGCCAGCACGTTGAACGGCGTGCTCAGGCCGCACTGGCGCGAGGACACCTGCGGCCGATGGTCGTGCTTGCCGTCGCCGCTGTCTTCGCCCTGATCGGCCCACGCGGGCCCGCTGGAGGCGGCAAACAGCAACAGAGCGAAAAGAGGAGCTGTGCGCATCGCCGGAACCCGCAGCAGGGAGTTTCATGCATGCTCGGGCCGCACCGGCCCACGGTCGCGTGTCGGAAGTCACTGTGCCGCGGCGTCACCCGCCGCGCCGCAGGGCGGCGGGGCGACCTGATGTCCGGCGCGCCGCCACGCGCCGCGCCGCAGTGATACCAGGGCGCCCTTGTGTCTGGCGCGTCGCCACGCGCCAGAATCTCACCGCATCACGACTGCAAGTGCTGCGACTGCCGCCTCAATCCTGCGGAACCGGCGGCTCCTCGACCTTGGCCGCTTCCGGGCTGACCCGCTCGATCGTGTGGCGCAACTCGCGGCCAAGGATGAACTTCGCATCCTTTGCCCACGCATCCAGCCGTTCGTCGAACACCAGCTTGCTGTTCTCGTCCGGCCACACCAGCTTCAGTTCGCGCAGTTTCTGGATGAAGCCGCGGAACAGGGTCTTGTCGAAGAACTCCGGCGCGGCCGGCGCGTACAGCAGGCTCAGGCGTTGCGCGGCCTGCTGGCACAGGCTCTCCAGTTCGCCGGCGCCGAGCTTGCCCGGGCCGTTCTTCACCAATACCGAGATGGCGATGTAATAGCGCTCGAACGCCTGTTGCAGCGAGTGGCCGATGGCGCGCAGGCGGAACACCTCGTCGGTCTGCCCGGTGTTGCGCGCCAGCACGCTGCCATCGTCCTCGTTGAGCTGCAGCAGCAGGCCTTCGCGCACGAACACCTCGATGGTGCGTTCGATGCGCTCGGCGAACTGGTCCTCGCTCCACGGCAGGAACAGTTCGGCCTGCAGGAACGGGTACACGGTGCGGCCCAGCCGCAGCAGGCCGGCGCGGCTCATGCGGCGGTTGTTCTGGAAGCAGCAGGCCACCCACGAGGACGCAGTGAACAGGTGCAGCACGTTGTTGCGGAAGTAGCTCAGCAGCACCGCGTTGTCGCCGTTGACGCTGAGCACGTCGCCGAGCGGATGCGGCGTGCGGGTCAGCACGTTGATCTCCTCGGCGTGGGCGATGATGCGCTCGGGCGAGTGCGGGGTCACCGTGACCCGGTCCGAGTACGGCAGTTCCGCCAGCAGCTTCTTGCACAGTTCGATCTGCGCGATCAGGTCGGCCTCGCCCATGGCGTGCTTGGGCGTGGACAGCAGCGCCAGTGCCAGCAGGTTGACCGGATTGACGTCGGCGGCGGCGTTGATGTGCACCTGGATCTGCTGCGCCAGCGCATCGACGGTGCCGTTCAACCAGGCCGGCTTCTCGTCCTCGCCAAGCGGCTGGCCGTCCCAATCCGGGGCACGCTGCGCCAGCACCTGGCTCAGCGGGATCGGCTCGCCGAAGTTCACCACCACCTGGCCGTAGTTCTGCTTGAGCACCTTGGGGATGCCCCACAGCAGCGCCCAGATCGATTCCTTCTCCTTGGGCCGGCCGCTGAGTTCGTCGAGGTAGCTGTTGCCTTCCATCAGCTTCTCGTAGCCGACGTAGATCGGCTGGAACAGCACCGGCTTGCGCGGCTGGCGCAGGAACGCGCGCAGGGTCATCGCGATCATGCCGCCCTTGGGCTGCAGCAGGCGGCCGGTGCGCGAGCGCCCGCCTTCGACGAAGTACTCGATCGAGTAGCCGCCGGCCACCAGTTGCGCCACGTACTCGCTGAGCACCGCCGAGTACAGCGCGTTGCCCTTGATCGAGCGGCGGATGAAGAACGCGCCGCCCTTGCGCAGCAGGGTGCCGACCACCGGCAGGTTGAGGTTGATGCCGGCGACGATGTGCGGCGGCACGATGCCGCGTTCGTACAGCAGGTAGGACAGCAGCAGGTAGTCCATGTGGCTGCGGTGGCTGGGCACGTAGATCACTTCGTGCCCGGGCGCGGCGTCCTTGAGCTTGTCCAGGTGGTGGACCAGCACGCCGGCGTAGATGCGGTTCCACACGTGGGTCAGCAGGAAGCTGGCCGAGCGCACCACCGGGCTGGAATAGTCGGCGGCGATCTCCCAGGCGTAGGCGTGCGCCTTGCGCCAGGCGTCCACCGGCTTGCTGTTGTCGCGCTTGGCCTGCGCGGCGATCGCCTCGCGTACCGGCTCGGCCGCCAGCACCTGGTCCACCAGCAGGCGCCGGGTCGACAGGTCGGGACCGATCACCGCCTCGCGGATGCGCCGGAAGTGGGTGCGCAGCACGCGCTGCAGCTTGCGTACGGTGCGCTCGGGCGGCAGCCCTTCCTCCACCGTCTGCCGCATCGACACCGGCGGGGCGAAGCGCACGATGGTGCTGCGGCCGTTGAGCAGCACGCCGAGCAGGCGCCGGAAGCTGCCCACCAGCGCCCAGTTTTCCGAGAACAGCACGGCGAACCAGCCGCTCTGCTTGTCCGGGGCGCGGCCGACGAAGATCGACACCGGCACCAGGTGGATGTCCAGCTCCGGACGCTCGCGGTGCGCCTGCAGCAGCTTGGCCAGCGAATCGGAGTGGGTCTTGGCGCCGCGCTGTTCCGGCAGCAGCGCGTGGTTGCTGCTGCGCCGGGACAGCGCCAGGTAGGCGCGCTTGCGCCCCAGCGGATCGCCGGGCAGCGGCACCAGCGGCGAGGGCAGGCCGGATTCGCGGCAGGCCTTGTCCAGGATCAGCGCGTTGGACAGGCCGTAGTCCTCCAGCACGTACACCACCGGGCGGCCGTCGTTGTACTGGCCGGGCTCGGCCGGTTCGATCTTCAGGCCCAGCCAGGGATCGGCCAGGCGGCCGAGCAGGCGCGCCCACAGCGGTCCCTTGCCCTGGCGCGCGGCGGTCACGGCCACGGGCAGGGTGGAGGGCACGACGGTCGAAGAGGGCGCGGCGCCGGGGTCGGCGGGGGACGCATCGGCGGGCGCACGGGCCGCGTCGGCCGCGCGTGCGGCCGCGGCGTCGTCGGGGAACGGGAGGGGATTCTGTTCTGGCATCGGGGCCATTATCGCTTAGCCGGCGGAGCGGGGTCGGCGGCGGGTGCCGCGGCCGCGGCGGCGGTGCCGGCGCTGGCCGCCAGCAGCGCATCCACCTCGCTGAGGGTGTCGCGCAGGTACCAGTGCCCGTCGCGGCGCACCAGCACCGCGGTGGTGTCGATCTGTTCGCCGTCCAGCGGGTACTGGATGCGCACCACCGCCTGGTCGCCCTGCTGGTTGACCAGGCCGGTGCGCAGCGCGCCGGCGCTGGCGTCCAGGTCCAGGCCATAGTCGGCCAGCACCGCCTTGAGGTCGGCCAGGAACGGGCCCAGCCGGCGCAGGCTCTCGTCCATGCCCAGGGTGCGCAGGTCGGCATCGCTGCGCACGCCGGTGCGGCGCGCGCCCGCGCACAGCCGCGCGAGCGCCGCCTGCGCGCGCTTGCGCTCGGACAGCGGCGCGCGCGCGGCCCAGGCGCTCAGCGCCTGCACCAGTTGCACGTAATGGCCGCGCTGCTCGGGCGTGTAGTGGCCCTGATTGCGCAGGAACTGCACGCCGAACAGGCCCAGCGAGTGCGCCGCCTGCTTCAGGCTCGCCGCCTGGCCGCCGAACTGCGCGTCGAAGGCGCGCTGCAGCTGGCGCTCGGCGTCCGGCGCGGCAAGGGTGTCCAGTACCTCGGGCAGGCGTTCGGCCAGCGGCAGTTCGGTCAGCGGCCAGCGGCTGCGGTCCTCGCTCCAGGCCTGCTGCAGGCGCTGGTACTGGGCCGGCGGCACCGCGGCCTGGGCGTAGCCGAGCAGGTCGTTGCGCTGCAGCGCGCGCGCCAGCGTGCGCACCGCGGCGGCCGGCTCGGCGCTGGCGCCGGGCAGTTCGGCGGGCGTGCGCTTGCATCCGCCCGCGGCCAGGGCGAGCATCGCCAACAGCAGGACGCACAGCGCGCGTGAGGACATGACCCGGGTCGGGCAGGACGGCATACGGTGCGGGCTCGTTCCCCAAAACGTCCCGCATCTTGCTGGGCGCGGGCGATTCCGGCAAGCCGGGCGGGGCTGTGGCGCGGGGAGCACTGGCAGGCATCCAGGGGGCTGGGCTTGTCGCGGCAGGACATTTCATGACCCGGCTTGGGACCGTCGGGACAGGCATGTCGGCGGATGACCAGACGTGCCAGGGGATTGCACATGTTGCAATGCATCATGTAACCGCTTGCAGTTGCTGCTAACGTCCGCCCACCTCGATTGAGGCGGTGCTGGCCGGGGGACCCAGTGCGATATTCGTCAGAGATCATCCGAGTGCTCGGTCACGGTGGCGCGCGCCGCTGCGCCTGGGTGTTGTCTGCAGTCCTGTGCGGACTTGCGATGACGGCCCCGGTGCAGGCGCAGGACGGCCGCCTGCCGCCGCGTGCGCAATGGCAGGCGTCCAGTTCCTCCAAGCAGGTCAAGGCGCAGGCGATCGGCTATCTGATCGACGGCGACGCCAGCACCCGCACTGCCGGCGCCTTCAGTCCCGGCCACTGGTTCCAGATCGATCTGGGCCGCGCCGCGCAGGTCGGCGGCGTGCGCCTGCAGTGGGACACCTCCAATCCGGAAGGCTTCCTGCTGCAGACCTCGCGCGATGGCCAGCGCTGGGACACGGTCTACACGATGGCCGATTCGCTGGGCGGCACCGAGACGGTGTTCTTCGCGCCGCACCTGGCCCGCTACCTGCGCCTGGCCGCGCCCGCGCGCAGCGCCGACTGGGGCGTGTCGATCTACGAGATGCAGCCGCTGGGCGCCGACGCTGCGCAATTGCGTGGCGTGTCCGCGGCCGACGCTGCGGCGCTGTGGCAGGGCGGTGCCGCGGTGGCGATGCCGGGCAAGGGCGCGCAGGCGCGGCAACTGGACATCGCCTTCCCGCGCGCGTTCGACAGCGCCGGCCTGATCGTCGAGTTCGCCGGCGCGCATGGCGCGGCGCAGTTGCAGGCGCAGGACGCCGCGGGCCGCTGGCGCACGCTGGCCGACGATCCGCAGGCCGGCGACAGCGACAGCGCCTACCTGGCCGGCACGGCGCCGCTGCCGGTGCGGGCGCTGCGCCTGCGCGTGGACGCCGCGCCCGGTGGGGTCGCACCGACCCTGGCGCGCCTGCGCCTGCTGGGGCCGAAGGCGGTGATGACGCCGATGAAGCGCTACCAGGTCGCCGCGCAGCGCGGCGCCACGCGCGCGCTGTTCCCGGCCTCGCTGCACATGCAGCAGACCTACTGGACCGCGGTCGGCATCCATGCCGGCCGGCAAAAGTCGATCTTCGACGAATACGGCAACCTGGAGGCGTGGAAGGGCGCGCCGCTGGTGCAGCCGCTGTGGCGCGACGTGTCCGGCACCGCTGCCGGGGCCGACGGCCATGCCCTGACCCACGCGCTGCGCGATGGCTGGAAGCCGATGCCGTCGGTGCGCTGGTCGCCGCAGCCGGGGCTGGAACTGCGCAGCGAGACCTTCGCGATCGAACGCGGCGGCCAGCCGGTGACGCTGCTGCGCCATCGCCTGCGCAACATCGGCACCACGCCGGTCAGCGGCACCCTCTCTCTGCTGGTGCGGCCGATGCAGATGAATCCGCCGTGGCAGAACGGCGGCCTGTCGCCGATCCACGATATCGCCGTCGACGGCGGCACCGTGCAGATCGACGGCCGCGCGCTGCTGACGTCGCTTAGCACGCCCAGCGGCGGTGGCGCCGAGGCGTTCGGCACGAACGGCGCCACCGAGATCACCCGCCACGTCGTCGCCGGCACGCTGCCGGCGCAGCAGCAGGCGCACGACGCCGACGGCCTGGCCGCGGCGATGCTGAACTACACGGTGCGCCTGGCGCCGGGTGCGCAACAGGACGTGGTGCTGGCGTTCCCGCTGGGCACTGCCAGCGCCGACGCCCAGGGCCGCCTGCCGCCGGCGCCGCCGCTGGACCGCGACGCCCTGCTCGCCGCCGGCCGTGGCGACGCGGGCCGCAGCTTCGACGCGCTGGCCGAGCAGGTCTCCGCGGACTGGCAGCAGCGCCTGGGCAACGTCGGCCTGCGCCTGCCCGACGCCAGCCTGGTGGACATGCTGCGCGCGCAGGCCGCGTACATGCTGATCAACCAGACCGGCCCGGCGATGCAGCCGGGGCCGCGCAACTACAACCGTTCCTTCATCCGCGACGGCATGGCCACCTCGGCGATCCTGTTGCGCATGGGCCAGGCGCAGGTCGCACGCGACTACCTGCAGTGGTACAGCGACCACGCGGTGCACCCGAACGGGTTGGTCTCGCCGATCCTCAACGACGACGGCAGCGTCAACGACGGTTTCGGCTCGGACCTGGAGTACGACAGCCAGGGCGAGTACATCGCACTGGTCGCCGACGTGGCGCGGCTGGACGGCGGCCCGGAGAGCGTGCGCGCCTACCTGCCGAAGGTGAAGCTGGCGATGCAGTTCCTGCAGGAGCTGCGCGAGCGCACCCTGGTGCCCGGCTACATGGCCGAGCAGCCGGCGCCGGAACGCTTCCGCGGCATCCTGGCCCCGTCGATCAGCCACGAAGGCTATTCCAGCCCCACCCACAGCTATTGGGACGACTACTGGGCGCTGAAGGGCTGGCACGACGGTGCCTGGCTGGCGGCATCGCTGGGCGATACCGCCACAGCGGCGTGGGCGCGCGAACAGTACGTGGCGCTGCGCACTTCGCTGGCCGCCTCGATCCGCGCCACCATGGCGTGGAAGGGCGCGGACTACATTCCCGCCGCGGCCGACCTGGGCGACGGCGATCCGACCAGCGTCTCCATCGCGCTGGATCCCACCGGCCAGCAGGACCTGCTGCCGGAGGCGGCGCTGCGCACCACCTTCGCCCGCTACCTGGAAGACGTGCGCCAGCGCAAGCAGCCCAATGCGCTGTGGGCCTACACCCCGTACGAGATGCGCAACGTGCTGACCTACGTGCATCTGGACCAGCCGCAGGTGGCCGACGAACTGCTGCAGGACCTGCTGCGCGACCGCCGCCCGTTCGAGTGGCAGGTGCTGGCCGAGGTGGTGCAGTCGCGGCTGCGCTTCCCGCGCTACCTGGGCGACATGCCGCATACCTGGATCGGCGCCGAGTACGCGCGCACGCTGTTCGGCATGCTCATGCACGAGGGCGACGATGCGCTGGTGCTGCTGCCCGGCGTGCCGCCGGCCTGGCTCGCCGACGATGGCCTGGCCGTGCAGCGCCTGCCCACCGCCTACGGCACGCTCGGCCTGCGCGCGCGCCAGCGCGACGGGCGGCTGCGGGTCGAACTCGACAGCGGCCTGCGTGCCGGTACCGCCGTGCGCGTGGTCTGGCCGACGCGCACGCGGCCGACCCAGGTGCGCGTGGACGGCCGCCGGATCGACCAATACGACGCCGGCGGCGTGACCCTGTCCAAGCCGTTCCGGACCCTGGAGGCACGCTGGTGAGCCCGCCCCCCGTCATGGCGCCGGACCAGCGCGCCAACATCACCATCAAGGACGTGGCGCGCCTGGCCAACGTGTCGGTGGCGACCGTGTCGCGCACCATGAACGGTCACCAGCACGTGGCCGAGTCGGTGCGCGCGCGCGTGCTGGAAGCCGCGCGCACCCTGCACTACGTGCCGCACCACGCCGCGCGCAGCCTGAGCAGCCGCCGCACCCACACCATCGGCGTGGTGCTGCCGGATCTGCACGGCGAGTTCTTCTCCGAATTGATCCGCGGCATCGACACGGTGGCGCGCGAGCGCGGCCTGCACCTGCTGGTGTCCAGCTACCACGGCGAACCGGAGCAGCAGCGGCTGGCGGTGCGGCGCATGCCCGGGCGCGTGGACGGCTTGCTGATCATGTCGCCGTCCCTGGCCAGCGATGCCGAGGACCCGGCCGACATGCTGCCCGGCACGCTGCCGGCGGTGCTGATGAACTGCGCCGAGCGCATCGGCGAGGCGCAGGTGCTCAACGTCGACAACTACGGCGGCGCGCGCGCCATGACCCGCCACCTGCTGGACGTGGGCCATCGCCGCATCGCCTTCATCGCCGGGCCGGACGACAACTTCGACGCGCGCGAGCGCCTGCGCGGCTACCGCGACGAACTGCGCGAGCGCTGCCCGCAGGTGGCGCCGCTGGTGCTGCCCGGCGCCTTCGACGAGGCCTCCGGCTACCGCGCCGGCGAAGCCCTGCTGCAGGGCCAGCGCCCGGACGTGGTGTTCGCCGCCAACGACATGATGGCGCTGGGCTGCCTGTTCGCCTTCACCCATGCCGGGCTGCGCGTGCCCGAGGACATCGCCCTGGCCGGCTTCGACGACGTGCCGATGGCACGCTACGTGCATCCGGCCCTGACCACCATGCGCGTGGACATCGCCGGCTTCGGCGCTCGCGCCATGCAGTTGCTGCTGGCGGCGCTGGAGCCGCATGCGGCTGCGGCGGTATCGCCGGCGTCGGCCAATGCGATCGCTCCACAACTCATCGTTCGTGCTTCCAGTGCCCAGCGAGGGACCGCCATGGACTGACACCGACGCATGCACCACCGATGTCGTTTTTTGCACCACCTAGAAGAACACAACAACGATCCCGTTTACCGCCCTGGGAGGGCTTTTGTCATGAAGAAATCGCGTTCCGCCTCCAACCTGCCCGCACGCAGCCTGCTGTGCTGCGCGCTGGCCACCTGCCTGTTCGCCACGATGCCGGCGATGGCCCAGTCCAGCAGCGCGACCCTGCGCGGTCAGGTCGCCGCCGCCCAGGCCGGCACCGAGGTCACCGTCACCAACATCGCTACCGGCTCGGTACGCCGCGCGCCGATCGCCGCCAACGGCAACTACACCGTGGTCGGCCTGCCGCCGGGCACCTACAAGGTCGAGGCCAACGGCGTCACCAAGACGGTGACCCTGCAGGTGGCGTCCTCGTCCACCGTCGATCTCGATGCCGGGACCACGGCCGCCGGCGGCAACGCGACCACCCTGGACACCGTCACCGTCAGCGCGCCGCTGCTGAAGGACGTCAAGACCTCGGAAGTGGGCAACGTGGTGTCGCTGCACCAGATCCAGCAGTTGCCGCAGGCGACGCGCAACTTCCTGGAGTTCGCCGACACCGTGCCGGGCATGGTGTTCCAGATCGACGGTAACGGAAACACCAAGCTGCGCGGCGGTGCGTCCAACGCCAGCGCCGGCAACCTGTACATCGACGGCGTCGGCCAGAAGAGCTACGTCAAGGGCGGCGGCATCGCCGGCCAGAGCGATACTCAGGGTAACCCGTTCCCGCAGCTGGCGATCGGCGAGTACAAGGTCATCACCTCCAACTACAAGGCCGAGTACGGCCAGATCAGCGGTGCAGCGATCACCGCGGCCACCAAGTCCGGCACCAACGAGTTCCACGGCGAGGCCTTCTACCGTTACACCGACCAGGATCTGCGCGACAAGCGTCCGGACGAAGCGAACGGCAAGATCGATTCGCAGACCAAGGAATACGGCTTCGCCCTGGGCGGCCCGATCATCCAGGACCGCATGCACTTCTTCGTCGCCTACGAAGGCAAGGAGAACGTGGTGCCGAAGAGCGTGCAGGCGGACAACACCGCGCAGCCGTACGTCGGCCTGCTGCCGTCCAACCTGTCGAGCCAGTTCGGTGCGGCCAACATGCCGTTCACCGAAGACCTGTACTTCGGCAAGATCGATTTCGAACCGACCGACCGCGATCGCATCGAACTGAGCGGCCAGTATCGCGACGAGACCCAGACCGGCAACGTCGGCGGCACCAGCACGCCGGAACACGGCAC
The DNA here is from genome assembly GCF_040529065.1 of Xanthomonas sacchari. Taxonomy (NCBI): domain Bacteria; kingdom Pseudomonadati; phylum Pseudomonadota; class Gammaproteobacteria; order Lysobacterales; family Lysobacteraceae; genus Xanthomonas; species Xanthomonas sacchari. Next base: position 216,062 of record NZ_CP132343.1, read on the forward strand.
CAACAAGATCAACAAGGACAAGCGCGCCAACATCCGTTGGCAGCACAGCGCCGACAACTGGTTCAACGAGTTGATCGTCGGCACCGAGGACTCGGAGAACAACCCGAATCCGAAGAGCATCGGCAACGGCATCGTCTACAAGTATCTGGCGCCCCGCGCCGGCTCCACCGACGTGGACGAATACACCTTCCTGGAAACCGGCTCCGCCGGCGGCCTGAACGTGCAGCGCAAGAGCCAGAAGGGTTGGTTCCTGCAGAACGACCTGACCTTCACCAGCTTCCAGTGGCACGGTGAGCACACCATCAAGATGGGCGTCAGCTACAAGGACATCAAGCTGACCTCGCAGGATGCGGCGGCGCTCAACCCGCAGTTCAGCTATTCGGTCGACAGCAGCGGCGTCGCCGCCACGCCGTACCGCGTGGACTACGTTGCGCCGTACAACACCCCGGGCCAGAAGGCCACGGTGGAGTCGCCGTCCAAGCAGTACGGCATCTACATCCAGGACGACTGGGCGGCGACCGACAAGCTGATGATCAACGTCGGCGTGCGTTGGGACTACGAGGACAGCCCGGCCTACACGGACTTCGTCACCTCGCAGGCCTTCGTCAACGCGCTGTACTCCGACGATCCGGCCAACCCGGGCCATCCCTGGGCCGATCGCCTGCTGCCGAGCGGTGTCAATGCTGCCGACTACATCAGCACCGGCCGCAACCGCAAGAACTTCAAGGATGGCTGGGCGCCGCGCCTGGGCTTCTCCTACGACTTCTTCGGCGACGAGAGTGCGGTGCTGCACGGCGGTGCGGGCCGTTCCTACGATCGCAACCTGTTCGAACAGCTGGCGCTGGAAACCAGCAAGGCCGCGCTGTCGCCGGTCGCGGTGTACTTCCAGAACCCGGCCACCGGCCAGTGCTACCGCAGCGACCGCGTCTGCACCGCGTGGGATCCGCGCTACCTCAATGGCGTGGACCAGTTGAACACCATCCCCGGCGTCAGTGGCAGCGCCGAACTGTTCATGTTCAACAACCACCTGAAGACGCCGTACAGCGACCAGTACAGCATCGGCATCACCAACCAGGTCGGCGACTGGCAGACCGACGTGACCTTCCAGCGCGTGCTCAGCTACGACGGTTTCGCGATGTCGCTGATCAACCGCTACCCGGATGGTTCCTACTTCCAGAACGGCAGCGCCCCCTGGGGCCAGCCGGTGCCGGGCTACCAGAACACGATCATCGGCATGAACGGCCTGGAGCAGCGCAGCAGCCAGGTGTTGCTGTCGGCCGACAAGCCCTACACCAAGGAATCGGGCTGGGGCCTGACCCTGTCCTACACCCACACCAGCGCGCGTCAGAACCGCAACATCGACGAGCCGTACGCGTTCGACAAGGCGACCATCCACGACTATCCGTTCGTGAAGTCCGATGCGGTGTCGGCGCACCGCTTCGTCGCCTCCGGCTCGATCGACGGCCCGTGGGGCCTGACCTTCGGTGCCAAGGTAGTGCTGGCGACGCCGGAGCCGATCAACACCATCGCCTGCTATGGCCACACCGATGCGGACGGCGCGACCTGCCAGCAGGTGGCGGCAGTACCGCCGGGCAGCGGCAAATTCCTGGTCGGCGGCAAGATCTGGGGCTACCGCACGGTCGACTTCCAGGCGACCAAGGATTTCACCGTGTACAACGACTTCAAGTTGACGGCGCGCGTGAACCTGCTCAATGCCTTCAACTTCAAGAACTACTCGTCGTACTCGTACAACGATTTCGGCTCCGATGGTCGCTTCGATCCGAACATCACCATCAACAAGACCGGCGACATCATGTACGTGCCGCGCACCGTGACCTTCGAGATCGGCGCCAAGTTCTGATCCACCGCATCACCCACGCGCGTGCCCGACCGGCGCGCGTGGGGTTTCAACGGACGGGGCCGCGTGGCCCCGTCCGCGTTTGCGGTCGCCCCTTTCTTCGGTACAGGACCACACACGCATGATCGCCGCTCCTCTCCGCAACCTGGTCATCGTCGGCGGCGGCACCGCCGGTTGGATGGCCGCTGCCGCGCTGGCGCGTGTGCTGGGTCCCGACTACCGCATCACCTTGATCGAGTCCGAGCAGATCGGCATCGTCGGCGTCGGCGAGGCCACCGTGCCGCACATCAAGGCCTTCAACAACCTGCTCGGCATCAACGAGGCCGAGTTCGTGCGCCACACCCAGGGCAGCTTCAAGCTCGGCATCGAGTTCGCCGACTGGCAGCGCCCGGGCACCTCCTACGTGCACGGCTTCGGCACCGAGATCGGGCATCCGCTCGGGCTGCTGCCGTTCCAGCAGTACTGGTTCAAGCAGGCGCTGGCCGGCAAGGCGAAGCCGCTGGGTGCCTATACGCTCAACACCGTCGCCGCCAAGCGCGACCGCTTCATGACCTCAGCCACCGACGTGCCGCCGAACTCGCCGCTGGCCAACATCGCCTACGCCTACCATTTCGATGCGGCGTTGTATGCGGGCTTCCTGCGCCGCTACGCCGAACAGCGCGGGGTGACCCGGCGCGAGGGCATCGTCGAGGAGGTGCAATTGCATCCGGAATCGGGCGACGTACGCGCGGTGCGCCTGGCGTCCGGCGAGGCGATCGCCGGCGACCTGTTCATCGATTGCTCCGGTTTCCGCGGGCTGCTGATCGAGCAGGCGCTGCACACCGGCTACCACGATTTCAGCCACTGGCTGCCGTGCGATCGCGCGCTGGCGGTGCCCTGCGCCAAGGTCGGCCCGCCCACGCCGTACACCCGCGCCACCGCGCGCGCGGCCGGCTGGCAGTGGCGTATTCCGCTGCAGCACCGCACCGGCAACGGCTACGTGTACTGCAGCGCGCACATCAGCGACGACGAGGCCGCCGCCACGTTGCTGGCCAACCTCGACGGCCCGGCCCTGGCCGATCCGCGCCCGCTGCGTTTCGTCACCGGGCGCCGCAAGCAGGTGTGGAACCGCAACGTGATCGCGCTGGGCCTGGCCAGCGGCTTCATGGAGCCGCTGGAATCGACCAGCATCCACCTGGTCCAGTCCGGCATCTCCAAGCTGCTGGAGCTGTTCCCGCGCGAGGGCATCAGCCCGGTGCTGGTGCGGCGTTACAACGAGCGCATCGCGTTCGAGTTCGACCGCATCCGCGACTTCCTGCTGCTGCACTACCACGCCACCGAGCGCGACGACAGCGCGTTCTGGCGGCACTGCCGCACCATGCCGATCACGCCGGAACTGCAGGAGACGCTGGACCTGTTCCGCGACAGCGGCCGCTTCTACCGCAACGGCGACGAGATGTTCGCCGAGATCAGCTGGGTGCAGGTGATGGTCGGGCAGGGCATCCTGCCGCGCGCCTACCACCCGCTGGTGGACCAGGTGCCGCAGGCCGATCTGGAGCGCTTCATGGCCAGCGTCGAGCAGACCATCGGCCATTGCGCCGACGCGATGCCGCCGCACCAGGCCTTCATCGACCGCTACTGCGCGGCCCGGCCCGCCTGAGCGCGACGCGGGCACAAAAAAAGAGGCCACGCGCACCAGGCGCGGGCCTCTTCAAATCCGACCGAAGCCGGAGAACGGTATGGCACATCTCCGGCAGAGCCGGACGCTGGGCATGCTACCGGCACGCCGAAGCTAAAGCAATACTTTACAATTTATCGCCTAAGTCATTGATTTAAAATAAAAGCGCAGCGCCGCCAGCCAGCGTCGCCGCGATCTCCCGCTGGATCGCCTCGGCCGCCGCACGCGGATCGGCGGCCTGGCGGATCGGCCGGCCGACCACGATCGCATCGGCGCCGTCGGCAAAGGCTTGGGCCACGCTCACGGTGCGCTGCTGGTCGTCGCCGACCGGCCCGCCGGGGCGGATGCCGGGGCAGACGATGGAGAAGCCGGCGCCGGTGGCGCGGCGGATCGGCGCCGCTTCCTGGCCGGAGGCGATCACGCCGTCGATGCCGGCCGCCTGCGCGGCCAGCGCGCGCTCCACCACCACGTCTTGCGGTGCGCGGTCGATGCCCATCGACGCCAGGTCGGCGCGGCCCATCGAGGTCAGCACGGTCACCGCCAGCAGGCGCATGTCGCTGCCGTTGGCCTCGGCCGCGGCCTGCATCATCGCCGGGTGCCAGCCGTGGATGGTGCAGTAGTCCACCGGCCACTGCGACAGCCGCCGGATCACCCCGCCCACCGTGGCCGGGATGTCGAAGAACTTCAGGTCCACGAACACGCGCTTGCCGCGCCCGGCCAGCGTGTCCAGCACGTCGAAGTACTCGCCGGAAGCCAGCAGTTCCATGCCGATCTTGTAGAACGCCACCGCATCGCCGAGCCGCTCGATCCACTCCAGCGCCTCGCTGCGCCCGGGCACGTCGAGGGCGAAGATCAGGCGCTCGTGCGGCGCCAGCGCCAGCGGCGCGCGGCTCACTGCGCCAGCTCCAGCGCCTGCACCTTGGCCTGGTGGCGGGCGGCGCGCGACTGGGTGAAGTCGTTGTTGAACAGCGCCGGTTCCCAGGACCCGTAGCTGGGGTTGGGCAGCATCCACCAGCGCTCGCCGAACCAGTCGTGATACTGCTGCAGCAGCTGCGCGCGGCCTTCCGGGGTGTTGGCCACCACCTGCGTGAAGTCGCCGAGCTGGTCGCCGAACTGCATCAGCACGCGGTACTGCTGGCCGACCAGCTTGCGCCGGCAGTTCTTCTCCGAGCCGTTCTGCTCGCAATCCTTGACCACCGTGCCCAGGCCCAGCAGCACGCTGTTGTCGGCCACCGGCAGGCCGGCGCTGCGCAGGTTGGCCAGGGTCGCGTCGGTCAGGTGCACGGCGCGGTTGGTCACGTACAGCACGGTGATGCCCTTGGCGGTGGCGGCCTTGGCGAAATCGACCACGCCAGGAATCGGCTTGGCCTTCTTCTCGGCGACCCACTGGTCCCAGGTGACCTCGTCGTACTCCTTGCCGTTGCGGATCAGCCGCGCCTGGTAGGGCGAGTTGTCCAGCACCGTCTCGTCCACGTCCATCACCACCGCCGGCTTCAACCCGGTGGCGGCGTTGCCGCGTTCCTCCGGCACCAGCGCGTCCCAGTTCGGTTCCTTCAGCGCCGCATCCAGGCGGTCGGCGGCGGCGCGATAGGTCTGCTCGGCCAGGGCCTGGTACTCGGCCGAGCGCTGCATCCACAGCACCGCGTTGAGGTTGTCGTCGGCGGCGCCCGGGGCGGCGGCGGAGGCGGTCGACGCGGCAGTGGCGGTGGCAGCCGGCTTGGCGGCGGGGTCGGCGACCTGCGCCTGCGGCTTGCAGGCGGACAGGGCGAGCACGGCGCAGGCCAGTGCGGTGCGGGCGATCGGCGTCATCGGGCGTGGGAACCTGGGCGAATGAACCGCGGATTTTAGCCGGTTGCGATGACCGGCGCGGCGCGGCGCGCGGTGGCGCAGGCGGGCCGCCGCGCTCAGGGCGCGAACGTCAGCGCACGCAGATCCGGGGCGAGCTCCGCCTCGACGGGGTCGGCACTTTCGTGGCCTGCGTAGGTGCTGAAGCGGATGCGCAGGCGGCCATCGCGCACGGCGTAGGGCGTCAGGTCGTCGAGGTCGGGTGCGTCCAGGTCGACGTTGTCCAGGCAACTGGACACCGGCACCCGGGCCAGGATCGAAGGCGCCCCGTGCAGGTCGACCACGGTCAACGCCATCTCCGCCCCGGCGCCGCAGTAGCCATGTCCGTCCCCGGGCGATGAACGGCGCACCGATAGGTACAGCAGGCGGTCGCGCGCCAGATACGGCTGCAACCGGGTCGGCAGCAGGCGGATGGCGCGCGCGCTGCCGATCAGCTCCGGTGCGTAGGCGCGTGGGATGGTCTCCAGCACGGTCGGTGCGCGCCCTGGCACCTGCAGCACGATGCGGCCGGCGCGATAGACCAGATGCAGGACGCCGCGGCGTGGATCGCAGACCTCGGTCTCGGCCAGCGCGGCGGATGTCGCGCCGCAGTCCGTCGGCGTCGCGGCGGTGTGGGTCGGCACGGCGTCGGGTGCAGCGGGCGCGGCCAGGGCCAGCAGGAGGATGAGCGGGAGCATGCGGGGCCTTCGCGGTGTGAGCCGAGAGTGTGGCAGCCGCTGTGGATCGCGCGCCAGTTGTGACGTGCATCCTCCATGAAAGCGACGAAATTCACGTAAATGCCTGTTTTGCAGGGGATTTCCCGACAGCGTGTCGGGAGCCTCCGGATGCCGCTGCGCTGTGGTTTGCACCACACTTCGCAGTACGGAAAACCGCGCGACGCGGCGCTTGGTGCGCTGCAGCGCGATCGCGCCTGCACCTGCAGGCAAACGCCGGAAGCGTCACAGGGGACGTTGCAGTGGATCGCTGGAGAAAAGGAGCTTCTCGCATTGTGCTGGCTGCGTGCCTGCTTGCCGGCGTGCCGATGGCGCAGGCGCAGGAACCGCCGAGCACGCTCGATCGCCAGGAACAGCTGCGCCAGGCCGAGCAGGTGCAGCGGCAGCAGGAGCAGGATCGGCAGGCGCCGTTCGTGGGCCCGCGCGAGGCCGAAGCGCCGGCGGACATGCGCAGCACCAGCCTGCCGACCGAAGCCTTGTGCTTCCCGATTCAGCGCGTCCGCCTCAACAGCGGCGGCCCCGACGCGGCGCGATTTTCCTGGCTGTGGCAGTCGCTGCGTCGCTACGAGGGCCGCTGCATCGGCACGGCCGGCATCGACCTGATCCGCCGCCGCGCGCTGGACCAACTGGTCGCGCGCGGCTTCGTCACCACCCGCATCGGCGTGCCGGCGCAGGACCTGTCCCGCGGTGAGCTGCGCTTCGAACTGCTGCCCGGGCGCCTGCGCCAGGTGCGCGTGCAGTCGGCGGACGGCCGTGTGTTCTGGCGCGGTGCGCTGCCGCTGCGGCCGGGCGACGTGCTCGACCTGCGCGCGATCGAGCAGGGCGTGGAGCAGTTCAAGCGGGTGCCGTCGCAGGACGCCAAGATCGATATCGCGCCGGGCGAGCAGCCGGGCGAGTCGGACCTGCTGATCACCGTGCAGCGCAGCAAGCGCTGGCGCGCGGTGTTCAACGCCGACGATTCGGGCGTGCAGGCGACCGGCCGCTACCAGGGCGGCGTCGATTTCGCCCTGGATGCGCCGCTGGGCATCAACGACCTGCTTTCGATCGGCTACAACCACGACCTGGTGGACGACGGTGCCGCGCGCGGCACCCGCGGCAACAGCCTGTCCTACAGCGTGCCCTGGGGCTGGTGGACCTTCTCGCTGTCGCTGTCGTCGTATCGCTACCACCAGCAGGTGGAGGGTTTCCGCCAGAGCTTTCAGTCCAGTGGCAGCTCCGACAGCGCGCAACTGGATCTGCAGCGGGTGATCCACCGCACCGGCACCAGCAAGACTACGCTGGGCATGGTGGTGGCCAAGCGGGCGGCACGCAGCTACCTGGACGGCGTGGAGATCGGCATCCAGCGCCGCCACACCACCAGCGCCGAGCTGTATCTCAGCCATCGCCATTACCTGGGCAAGCTGCAGCTGGATACGCGCCTGGGCCACCGCCGCGGCACGCCGTGGTTCGACGGGCAGTGGACCGGCTACGACCCGGCGGTGGGCTTCCCCGGCTACCGCTACGGCGTCACCACCCTCGATGTCAGCGCCGGCCTGCCGTTCGCGCTGGGTCCGGTGGCGATGAGCTGGGACAGCAGCCTGCATGCGCAGACGTCCTCGCAACTGCTGCTGGGTTCGGAATTCATCACCCTGGGCGGGCGCTACAGCGTGCGCGGCTTCGACGGCGAACACACCCTCGGCGCCGAGCGCGGCGCGTACTGGCGCAACAGCCTCAACCTGCCGGTGCAGCGCCTGGGCATCACCCCGTACCTGGGCGTGGATGCCGGCCGCATCGCCGGGCCCAGCGCCGCCGGTCTGGCCGGGCGCAGCCTGGTCGGCGGCTTCGTCGGCGTGCGCGGCGCGTACGGCGGGCTCAGTTGGGATGGCTTCGCCGGCTGGGACCTGCACGCGCCGCGCGACTTCCACAGCGCGCAGCCGGCCTACGGCGTGCGCCTGATCTACCAGTTCTGACACGTCCCTGCCGCCGGCCGGCGGCAGGCAACGCGATGGGTTTTGCCGCGGTGCGCGGCACGAGAGAGACGACGATGCACATGGACCGTACCGACGACCGCCGCCACCGCCTGCTCGAGCCGCTCAAGCGCGGCTTGGCCGCGCTGCTGTGCTGCACCGTCACCTGGACCTCGCTGCCGCTGTACGCGCAGGTCGCGCCGGTCGCCAATCCGGACGGACGCCAGCCCAGCCAGCAGGCCGCCGCCAACGGCGTGCCGGTGGTCGACATCGTCGCCCCCAACGCGCGCGGCGTCTCGCACAACCGCTATTCGCGCTTCGACGTCGGCAGCAACGGGCTGATCCTCAACAACAGCGCGCAGATCTCCAAGACCGAACTGGGCGGCTACATCGCCGGCAACGACAACCTGAAGAACAGCGGCGCGGCCACGCTGATCCTCAACGAAGTCACCTCCACCACCAGCCGCCTGCAGGGCTATACCGAAATCGCCGGCGCCAAGGCGCAACTGGTGATCGCCAACCCCAACGGCATCGTCTGCGACGGCTGCGGCTTCCTCAACACCTCGCGCGTCACCCTGGCCACCGGCACGCCGCTGCTCGGCGCCGACGGCGCCTTGAACGGCTTCTCCATCACCGGCGGTGCGCTGAGCATCGGCAGCAACGGCCTGGACGCCTATAACGTCGACCGCCTGGATCTGCTGTCGCGGCAGTTGAGCGTGAACGGCTCGGTGTGGGCCAAGGACCTGCTGGCCAGCGCCGGTGCGCAGCGCATCGGCTACGACGGCATGCTGCTGGAGGTGCTGCCCGGCAGCGACGGCGCCCCGCCGGCGATCGGCATCGACGTGGCGTACCTGGGCGGCATGTACGCCGACCGCATTCGCCTGATCGCCACCGAGGCCGGCGTGGGCGTGGTCAGCCGCGGCACCCTGTCCGCGCAGAGCGGCAGCCTGCAGATCGACAGCGCCGGCCAGCTCAGCCTGGCCGGTACCGCGGTGGCCCGCGACGACGTCGACCTGCGCGCGGCCGGCGCGCTGAGCCAGCAAGGCGTGCTCGGCTCGCAGCAGGCCGGCGTGCACCTGCGCGCCGCGCAACTGGCGCTGAGCGGCGACACCATCGCCCACGGCCTGCTCGACGCCGCCGCCAGCGGCGCGTTGGCGCACAGCGGGCGCAGCAGCGCCGGCGCCATCAGCTTGTTCAGTTCGGAGCTGGATGCCGGCGGCAGCCTCTACAGCGGCGGCGATCTGACGCTGAGTGCCAACGGCGAGTTGCGCAGCAGCGGCAGCGCCTACGCCGGTGGCGCAGCGCAGCTGCAGGCCGGAGCGGCCTGGCTGCAGCAAGGCGGCACCGTGCAGAGCGCCGGCAGCCTGGCGGTGCAGGCGGCGCGGATCGACGCCGCCGGCGTACTCGACGCCGGCGCGGGCCTGCGCCTGCGCAGCGACGCCGACATGCGCCTGTCCGGCCTCGCGCAATCCTGGCAGGACGCCAGCGTGCAGGCCGGCGGGCGCCTGGACACGCTCGGCCAGCTCAGCACCGGCGGGCGCCTGGACCTGGGCGCGGCGGCGATCGGCAACGCGGCCGGTGCGGTGGTCTCGGCCGGCGGCGACATCGCGCTGGCGACGCCGGGTGCGCTCGACAACGCCGGCACCCTGTACGCCGGCCGCGACCTGCGCATCGACGCGGCCAGCGTCGGCAACACCGGCGGCAGCTACGCCGGCCGCAACGCCACGCTCGCCAGCACCGCGGCGCTGAGCAACAGCGGCAGCCTGGTGGCCGGCGCGGCGTTGCGCGTGGACGCGGCGCAACTGCGCAGCAGCGGCGAACTCGGCAGCCAGGGTGGCGACGTCGCCCTGCGCAGCCGCGGCGACCTGGCCCTGGCCGGGCAGGTGGCGGCCAAGGGCACGCTGACCGCGCAGGCCGGCGGCGCGTTGCTGCAATCGGGCACCCTGGGCGCAGGCAGCGCGCAACTGCAGGCGGCCGGTGACGCCACGTTGGACGGTGTGGTCCGCACCGATGGCGATCTGCAGTTGAGCGCCGATGGCCAGTTGCGCAGCAGCGCCACCCTGGCGGCCGGCGGCAACGCCACGCTGCATGCGCAGGGCGCGTTGCTGCAGAGCGGGCAGGTGCAGAGCGGCGGCGCACTGGCGCTGGACGGCGCCAGCATCGCCCAGGCCGGCGTGCTCGATGCCGGCACGACCCTGGCGCTGCGCAGCGCCGGCGACCTGTCGCTGGCCGGCACCGTGCAATCGCGTGGCGACCTCGCGCTGAGCAGCGCCGGGGCGCTGCAGAACCAGGCCCAGGTCGTGGCCGGCGGCGCGCTCAGCGCCAACGCGAGCAGCGTCAGCAACGCCGCTGGCGCCAGCCTTTCGGCCCTGGGCGATGCCAGCCTGAGCAGTGCGACCGTGCTGTCCAACGACGGCCACCTGTACGCCGCTGGCGCGCTCGGCCTGCGCGCCGGCAGTCTCGCGCAGACCGGCTCGGCCAATGCCGGCGCGACGCTGACGCTGACCGTCGATGGCGCCGTCGCCAACCAGGGCGATCTTGTCGGCGGCGGCGACGTGCAGATCGACGCCGGCAGTCTGGCCAGCAGCGGCCAGCTCGGCAGCCAGCACGGCCAGGTCGTGCTGAACAGCCGCGGCGACGTGCAGCTCGACGGCGTGGTCGTTGCCGCCGGCGCATTGAACGCGCAGGCGCTGGGCGATCTGCAGCAGCGCGGCAGCCTGCGCGCGGCCGGCGTGCAGCTTGCTGCCGCAGGCGACCTGGGTGTGGCCGGCACCCTGCAGAGCACCGACACCCTGCAACTGCAGGCGCAACGTGCGCTGCGCGTGGACGGCCAGGCCAGCGCGAGCGGCGCGGTCGGCGTCAACGCCGCCAGCGTCGCGCTGGGGAACGGCGCCATCCTGCAGAGCGCGACCGCCCTGCAGGTGGACACCGCGGCCCTGGACAGCCAGGGCACGCTGGACGCGGGCACCGATCTGCGCCTGCACAGCGCGGGCGACATGCACCTGGCCGGCCTCGCCCAGGCCGGGCGCGACGTCGCGGTGCTGGCCGACGGCGCCCTCGACAACCAGGCCAAGGTGTTCGCCGGGCGCGCGCTGCAGCTCACCGCCGCCAGCGCCAGCAACCAGGCGCAAGGCCAGTGGCTCGCGCAGACGACGCTCGACGCCAGCGTGCAGGGCAACTTCGACAACGCCGGTCTGGTACAGGCCGGCCAGGCCGCGACCTTGAACGTGGGCAGCCTGCAACAGAGTGGCCGCACCTATGCCGGCGGTACGTTGACCGTGCAGGCGGCCACCGCACTGACCAACAGCGGTGACTTGATCGGCAAGCACGATGTGGCGATCACCGCCGGCAGCGTGGCCAGCAGCGGCCAGCTCGGCAGCCAGGATGGACAGCTCGGCGTCGTCAGCGCCGGCGATCTGCAAGTGACCGGCACCCAGATCGCCGGCACCGCGCTGCGCCTGCAGGCGGCGGGCGATCTGCTGCACGCCGGCACCAGCAAGGCGCAATCCGTGCAGCTGGAGGCGGGGCGCGATTTGAGCATGGCCGGCACGGTGCAAAGTGCGTCGACCCTGCAGGCGCAGGCGCAACGCGCGCTGCAGCTGGACGGGCAGGCGCTGGCCGGCGGCAGCATGCAGCTGCGCGGCGCCAGCGTCGGCACCGGCAGCGCCGCCGTGCTGCAGAGCACCGCGGATATCGCCGTGGACGGCGGCAGCATCGACAGCCAGGGTGCGCTCGACGCCGGCAGCGATCTGACCCTGCACAGCCAGGACGCGTTGCGCCTGGCCGGTATCGCCCAGGGTGGCAACGACGTGCTCCTGACCGCCGCCGGTGCGTTCGATAACAGCGCCCGCATAGTGGCCGGGCGCGATCTGCAGGTGCAGGCGGCCAGCGCGGTCAACCGCACCGCCGGCACGCTGGCCGCAGGTCGCGGACTGGATCTGCACGTCGATGGATTGCTCGACAACGCCGGCCTGCTGCGCGGCGAGCAGGCGCTGACGCTGCAGGCCGGCAGCCTGCAGCACAGCGGCACGCTGTCCACCGGGCAGGCGCTGACGCTGCGCAGCAGCGGCGCGATGGACAACCGCGGCAACGTGATCGCCGGTGGCGACCTGCTGGTGGACGTGGGCAGCCTCAGCAACAGCGGCCAGCTCGGCAGCCAGAACGGACAGGTCACGCTCACCAGCCAGGGCGACCTGCAGCTTGGCGGCAGCGTGATCGCCGCGCAGGCATTGAACGCCACAGCGCTGGGCGACCTGCGCCTGGACGGGGTGGCCAAGGCACGCACGATCGCCCTGAGCGGACGCGATGTCGGCGTTGCCGGTGGGTTGCAGAGCGCGACCAACGCGACGCTGCAGGCGCAGCGCGCGCTGCGTATCGACGGCCAGGCACTGACCAGCGGCGATCTGCAACTGCAGGGCGCCAGCGTCGCCACCGGCAACGCGGCGGTGCTGCAGAGCACGGCCGGTGCGATCACCCTGCAAGGCGGCAGCCTCGACAGCCGCGGCACGCTCGACGCCGCCACCGATCTGGCCCTGCGCAGCGATGGCGCCCTGGCCGTGGCCGGCGTCGCCCAGGCCGGGCGCGACGTCGCGCTCACCGCAGGCACCCAGCTGACCAATGCCGCGCAGGTGCTGGCCGGCCGCGACCTCAGCGTCGCTGCCGCCGGCATCGCCAATGCCCAAGGCGGCAGCCTCGCCGCGAAGGGCGCGCTGGCCCTGACCACCGCCGGCACCCTCGCCAACGCCGGCACCTTGCAGTCCGGCCATGCCATGACCCTGCAGGTCGGCGATCTGCAGCACAGCGGCCAGGCCTACGCTGGCGACACGCTGAGCCTGCACGCCAGCGGCGCCATCGACAGCCAGGGCGAACTGATCGCCAAGCGCGACCTGCAGCTCGACGCCGCACGCATCGCCAGCACCGGCCAGCTCGGCAGCCAGAGCGGCCAGGTGGCGCTGACCAGCCAGGGCGACCTGACGTTGGGCGGCACCGTTGCCGCCGCCACCGGACTCAGCGCGCAGGCGCAGGGCGATCTGCTGCAGACCGGCACGCTCAGCGCACAGGCGCTGGACCTGCGCGCCGGCCGCGACCTGACCCTGGGCGGCCAGCTCGCCACCGCGCAAGGACTGCAGGCGCAGGCGCAGCGCGACCTGCAAGTGAACGGCAGCCTCAGCGCCGGCCAGGACGCTACCCTGCAAGCCGGTGGCACCCTGCGCAGCGGCAGCCAGAGCGTGCTGCACAGCGCCGGCGCGCTGCAGTTGAACGGCGCGGCCATCGACAGCCAGGGCACCGTCGATGCCGGCACCACGCTGGCGATGACCAGCACGGGCGCTCTCGCCCTCGGCGGCTTGGTGCAGGCTGCCTCCACCGTCGACCTGCAGGCGACTGGCGCGTTCAACAACGCCGCCCAGGTCGTCACCGGCACCGACCTGAGCGTCACTGCCGCCAGCGTCACCAACAGCAGCAGCGGCCTGCTCGCCGCCCTGGGCAACGGCACCTTCACCGTGAGCGGCCTGCTCAGCAACGCCGGCGCGCTGCGTGCGCGCCAGCGCCTGCAACTGGACGTCGGTTCGCTGCAGCAGACCGGGCGCAGCTACGGCGTGCAGCGCCTGGCGCTGACCGCCAATGGCGCGGTCGACAACCGCGGCGACCTGATCGCCGGCAGCGCCCTGCGCGTGCAGGCAGCCAGCGTCGCCAGCAGCGGCCAGCTCGGCAGCGAAACCGGCGACGTGGCCCTGGTCAGCCAGGGCGATCTGAACCTGGGCGGCACCCTGGCCTCGGCCGGCGCGTTCAGCGCACAGGCCGGCGGCGCACTCAACCAGAGCGGCGCCTTGAGCGCGGCGACCACGCTGCAACTGCAATCGCACGGCGATCTGACCATGGCCGGTACCCTCAACGCCAACCAGGTCCTGCTCGGCAGCGACGCCAGCGTGCTCCAGAACGGCACCGTCAGCGGTGCGGACGTCGCGCTGCAGGGCCAGCGCATCGACAACGCCGGGCAGACCCTGTCCAGCGGCAATCTGCGCCTGAGCGGCGGCAACGTCGCCATCGGCGGTGTGGCCGCGGCGGGCGTACGCGCCGATGGCAGCCTCGGCAACAGCGGCGCGCTGACCCTGCATGCCGATGGCACGCTCAGCGCCAGCGGCCGCCTGATCGCCGCCGGCAACCTCGCCGCCGATGCCGCGCAACTCGCGCTGGCCGGCAGCACCGCCCGCGTCGGCGGCGATGTCGCGCTGACCGCAAGCGGCGACGTGGATCACCGCGGCGCCGACCTGCTCGCCGGCGGCCTGCTCACCGTGCGCGCCGGTGGCGCGCTGGACAACAGCGCGCTCAACGGCGTCGGCGGCACGCTGCAGGCCGCGGGCCTGGACCTGGGCGCGGCGACGCTGCGCAATGGCAGCGGCAGCCTGGTGCAGAGCGGCAGCGGCACCACCCGCATCGCCGTCACCGGCGCGTTCGACAACGTCAGCGGCCGCCTGGTCAGCGACGGCAGCGACCTGCAACTGGGCGCGGCGTCGATCAACAACGCGCAAGGGCGCATCGAACACGCCGGTAGCGGCACGCTCACGGTCAGCAGCAGCGGCGCTCTCGGCAATGCCGGCGGGCGCATCCTCACCCAGGGCCAGCTGCAGCTCAGCACCGGCAACTCGCTCGACAACCAGGGCGGCGCCATTGCCGCCGCTGGCGATGCCAGCGTCACCGTGGCCGGCCTGGGCAACATCGGCGGCAGCGTGTCCGCACGCGGCTTGAATGTGCAACTGGGTAGCGGTGCGCTCGACAACCGTAGCGGCGGCGTACTGCAGGCCGCTGGCGGCAGCTTGGTGCTGCGCGCCGACAGCCTCGACAACCGCGGTGGCACGCTCCAAGCGGTGAGCGTCAACGGTGTCGGCGGCGACCTGCGCGCCGATCTGGCGCATGCGCTGACCAACGATGGCGGCTTGCTCGGCGCCAGCACCGATCTGACGCTCGGCGCGGAGAACATCAGCAACAGCGCCGGCACCCTGCAGGCCGGGCGCGACCTGGCGTTGACCGCGCGCGGCCAGCTCGACAACCACCAGAGCGGCCGCATCGGCGCCGCGCGTGATCTCAGCGTCGCGGTCACCGGCGCGCTGCTCAACAGCGGCGGCCAGCTCGACAGCGGCAACGTCATGACCCTGTCCGGCGGCCGCATCGACAACAGCCAGGGCAGCATCGTCAACAACGGCGGCGGCCTGACCCGGCTCACCACCGGCGGCGAGTTGCGCAACGTCGGCGGCAGCCTGGGCGGGCGCGGCAGCGTGGTGCTCGACGCCGCCAGCATCGCCAACGGCAGTGGGCAACTGGTGGCCGGCGGCGACCTGGTCGCCAATACCAATGCGCTCGACAACCAGGGCGGCAGCGTCTACGCCGGCGGCAGCATGCTGTTGCAGCGGAGCGGCGCCACGCTCGACAACCGCAACGGCAAGATCAAGGCCGAACAGGCGGTGCGCCTGAGCCTGCAGAGCCTGAGCAACAGCGGCGGCCAGATCGGCGCCGGCAGCAGCGCCGGCGGCGCGGGCGACGTGGTCATCGACACCGTCGGCTTCGACGGCGGCGGCAGCATCCTCGGCCAGAACCTGCTCGACCTGACCATCCGCAGCGATTACACCCATCGCGCCGGTGCCGACATCACCAGCAACGGCGACTTCCGCCTGGCCGTGGGCGGCAACTTCGTCAACGCCTCGACGCTGCAGGCCGGGCGCAGCCTGGGCATCAACGCCAGCAACATCAGCAATCTCGCCGGCGCCAGCATGCGCTCGGGCAACGTGCAGGTGAACACCGGCGGCAGCGTCACCAATGCCGGCGACCTCTCCGCCAGCGGCAACCTGCAGGTCACGGCCGGGTCGGTGTCCAACACCGGCAGCGTGGTCGGCGGCAACGTGCTGGTGGACACCGGCACCCTGGTCAACGGCGCCGACCTGGGCGGCGCTACCGACAACGCCGCCTATGGCAGTGCGCTGATCGGCGCCACCAGCGGCATGACCCTGCTGGTGCGCGAGCAACTGGTCAACCGCGATGCGAAGATCTTCAGCCTCGGCAACATCGCCATCGGCGCCGCGCGCGACGGCAACGGCACCGTCACCGCGCGCACCGGCACGCTGGACAACGTCTCCGGCAGCATCGAGGCCGATGGCAGCATCCTGATCGCGGCCAATCAGATCAACAATCGGCGGCGGGTGCTCAATACCAAGACCGGCCCGCTGTCCGACGCGGACAAGGCGGCAGCCAATGCGGCGATGCCGAGCGAGCTGATCGAAGCGCGCAGCATCAAGATGCCGGCCAACACGTCGGCGCGCGTCCCGTACCAGGGCAAGCAGCCGGGCGTCTACCGCGAGTATTCGGTGGAGCAGCGCGAGAGCCTGCTCGCTGCCAGCGCGGAGGGTCGCATCGTGGCAGGCGGCAATATCGCCCTGTCCGGCAGCGTGACCAACAACGTGTCGACCATCGCTGCTGCGGGTGCGCTGATGGTCAACCAGCGCGGTGTCGGCGGCATGGCCGACGGCATGATCACGGGCGGCGAGTCCGTGGCGAACCAGGCGCTTGCACTGAAGCAGGTGGTGAAACAATCCGACGTGGAGTACGTCGTCACCGGTGTGGTCGACGACTGTGCGCAGACCGCCAACGGCAAGCGGATGGTGTGCTACTACGACGCCGAAGAGAAGCCGATTTCGTCGACCACGGTCGACTCCAGCTACACAGCCCTCGCCGCCAACATGACCGGCGGACAGGGCGTGTCAATCAGCGGCGCCACCATCAGCAACGGCGCGGTCGGCAGCGACGGCCGCAGCATCGGCGGCGCGTCCTTCAACGCCACCCAGGGCGGGGCGCTGAACCGGTACGGCACGATGAGCGCCGACGGCGCCGGCGGTATCGCCGTGCAGGCGCAGACCGCTGCGTCGCCGACCAAGGCCAACGTCGGCAACCACATCGCCACCGCCAGCCTGGGTGCCATCCGCATCGACGACGGCCAGGCCACCCTGGCCGATGGCAGCAGCGTCAATGCCTCCCAGGTCCAGGCCAGCGGCGTGCAGGCCCAGCTCGGCGGCGCCGGCAGCGGCAGCCGCAGCCAGGTCCAGGCCGGCACCGCGCAGGCGGTGCTGACCGCCGGCAGTGTGCCCACCCAGTACCAGCAGATCGACCCCGGCACCGGCCAGGTGCCGCAGGTGGTCGGCGGCGTCGGCGCGCCGCTGGGCAACATCGTGCTGCCGATGGGCGGGCTGTACCGCCTGGTCGGCAGCAACGGCGCCAGCGTCAACACGCTGGGTCGCGCCGCCAACGGCCTGAGCGGGGTCAAGGCCAACACCAGCGCCCCCGGCCGCCGCTACCTGATCGAGACCGATCCGCGCTTCGTCGACTACAACAATTTCATCAGCAGCGATTACCTGCTCGACAAGCTCGGCGTGGATCCGCAGTGGACCCAGACCCGCCTGGGCGATGGCTTCTACGAACAGCGACTGGTGCTGGACCAGATCACCCAGCTCACCGGCCGCCGCTACCTGGGCAACTACGCCGACGGCGTGGCCCAGTACCGCGCGCTGCTCGACGGCGGTGTCGCCGAGGCCGGCACCCTGCACCTGAGCGTGGGCGTGGCGCTGACCGCCGATCAGGTCGCCGCGCTGACCCACGACATCGTGTGGATGGTCGAACAGGAGTACCAGGGCCAGAAGGTGCTGGTGCCGGTGGTGTACCTGTCGTCGAAGACCGCGCTGACCCTGCGCAGCGACGGCGCGCTGCTGGCCAGCGACAACGGCGACGTCTCGCTCAACGCCACGGCCGGCCTGAGCAACACCGGCACCATCAGCGGCGCCAACGTCAGCGCCACCGTCGGCAACCTGCTCAACCAGGGCCGCATCGTGTCCAGCGGCACCGTGGCGCTGCAGGCCAATCAGGACCTGCTCAACCTCGGCGGCCAGATCGCCGGCCGCGACGTGCTGCTCAGCGCCGGTCGCGACCTCACCAGCACCACCCGCGACGCCCTCGCCGGCGGCGATCTGCGTTCGGGCATCACTGCCGGCAACAACCTGCTGCTGCAGGCCGGCCGCGACCTCAGCCTCACCGGCACCACCGTACAGGCCGGCAACAGCGCCGCACTGCTGGCGGGCAACAACCTCACGCTGCAGCCGACCGCGCTGCGCGA
The DNA here is from genome assembly GCF_040529065.1 of Xanthomonas sacchari. Taxonomy (NCBI): domain Bacteria; kingdom Pseudomonadati; phylum Pseudomonadota; class Gammaproteobacteria; order Lysobacterales; family Lysobacteraceae; genus Xanthomonas; species Xanthomonas sacchari. The sequence continues at coordinate 234,234 of NZ_CP132343.1, forward strand.
TGAGTCCGGTCTGACCCGCGGCGGCGATGGCACCCGCCTGACCGTCGGCAACAACCTGTCCCTGCAGGCCGGCAACGACCTGCAACTGCACGGCGTGGCGATCGCCGCCGGTGGCGACGCCGCCCTGCAGGCCGGCCACGACCTGTCGCTGACCCCGGTCACCGACGCCAACGGCAAGGCCACGGTGCGCACCAGCATCGCCACCGGCGGCAGCCTGCAATTGGCCGCCGGCAACGACCTCACCATCCGCCAGGCGCAAGTAAAGGCGGGCGGCGACCTGATCGCCGCAGCCGGGCATGACCTCGACGTGACCTCGGTGCTCGGCGACAGCCGCACCGTCACCGACCAGAGCCGCCAGGGCAAGACCAGGGTCGTCACCATCACGACCACCCAGGACATCGACCAGCAGACGCTCACCGCCGGCGGCAACCTGGTGCTCAGCGCCGGCCACGACGTCAACCTGACCGCCGCCAAGCTCGACGCCGGCAATGGCCTGGCCGTGGTCGCCGGCAACGACCTCAACAGCACCACGCTGACCACGGTCGACAGCAGCACCACCCTGGAGACGCGCAAGCGCTTCAAGCAGACCACCAGCACCCGCGACGAGACCGTCCACGGCAGCGAGTTCACCGCCGGCGGCGACATCGCCCTGCAGTCCGGCCACGACGTGAACCTGACCGCGGCCAAGGCGTTTACCGAAGCCGGTGCGCTGGCGGTGTCCGCCGGCAACGACGTCAATCTGCTCGCCGAGCAGGAGCAGCACGACGCCGTCCAGGACATCCAGAAGAAGAAAAAGGGCTTCCTGTCCAGCAAGACCACCACCACGCACGACGAGTGGCACGACAGCACCGCGGTGGCAACCACGCTCAGTGGCGACACCGTGCAGATCGCGGCCGGCCACGACCTGCTCTCGCAAGGCGCGCAGGTCGCCGGCACGGGCAATGTGGTGGTGGCTGCGGGCAACGATCTGACGCTGGAGACGGCGCAGAACACGCATAGCGAGGAGCACGAGAAGAAAACGAAGAAGTCAGGCATGTTCGGCAGCGGCGGCATCGGCGTGACTTTCGGCACGCAGAAGATTCAGAACAATGCCGACACCGCCGACATTACGCATGCCGGCAGCACGGTCGGCAGCGTGGAGGGCGACGTCACGCTGGTCGCGGGCAATCGCTATGCACAGACCGGTAGCGACGTGCTGGCCAATGCCGGCGACATCACGGTGAAGGCCAAGGACATCGCCATCACCGAGGTCCACGACACCACCGATGCCGAGCAGCGCAGCAAGTTCAGCCAAGGCGGCCTGTCGATCACGCTTAGCTCTGCGGCGCTGAGCCTGGCCCAGTCCGCTTACGACACGGCCAAGGCTGGCTCCAAAGTCAGTGGCGATGCGCGCATGCAGGCGCTGGCGGCGGGGTCCGCGGCCTACAGCGCCTATGGCGCCGCCAGCTCGCTGAGTCAGACCGGAAGCGCACTGGCCAGCGGCAGTGCCGCAAGCGCTGCGCAAGGGGCAAACATCAGCATTGCCGTGACGGTGGGTGGCAGCAAGAGCGAGAGCAAGAGCACCCAGTCGGCGGACCAGGCCAAGGGCTCCAAGCTACAGGCCGGCGGCGACGTCAATCTGATCGCTACTGGCGGCGGCGATGCGAGCAACCTGCTGGTACGCGGCAGCGACGTTACCGCTGGCCACGACCTGCTGCTGGCCGCCGATCACGATGTCACCATCGAGGCGGCGAAGAACACGGCCGAACAGCACAGCACCAGCAAGAGTAGCAGCGCTGCGGTCGGCGTTGCGATCACCTATGGCGCTGATGGGTTCGCGGCAGGCGTGACGTTGAGCGCCAGTGGGGCGCGTGGCAAGGCCAATGGCGAGGATGTCAGCTATACCAACAGCCATGTGGCTGCTGGCAACAACGCCACGATCATCAGCGGCAACGACACCACGCTCAAGGGCGCACAGGTCTCCGCGGACAAGGTGATCGCCGATGTCGGCGGCAACCTCAACATCGAGAGCCTGCAGGACACCAGCACCTACGCCAGCAAGGACAAGTCGATTGGTGGCAGCGTCACGTTCGGCATGGGGTTCAGTGCTAGCGCCAGCTACAGCAGCAACAAGGTCAATGGCGATTACGCCAGCGTCACCGAGCAGAGCGGTATCCAGGCAGGCAAAGGCGGCTTCGACATCACAGTGGATGGCAACACCGATCTGAAGGGTGCAGTGATCGCCAGCAGCCAGGACGCGATCGACCAAGGTAAGAATCGCCTGAGCACCGGCACGCTGACCTATAGCGACATCGCCAACACCAGCAGCTACGACGCCAAGGGCATCAGCCTGTCGGGCGGATATAGCGTCGGCACCGGCGACGAAAAGTCCAAGGGCAGTGAGGGCCAGACACCTTCCACCACCAACAATGGCAGCAATTGGTCCTGGCAGAACTACAACACCGGTGCCAACGGCAGCGCGGCCGGTTATGGCCATGAGAGCGGTGATGCGCAATCCACCACGCACAGCGGCATCAGTGGCGGGGCGCTGGTCATCACCGACGAAGCGGGGCAGCAAACCAAGACCGGCAAGAGCGTGGCGGACGCGCTGGCGGGCCTGAAGCGGGATGTCGTTACGGGCGATGACGCCAACGGCCTGACCAAGCAATGGGATGGGCAGAAGCTGCAGGAACAGGTGGCGGCGCAGGCGCAGATCACGGCGACATTCGGGCAGCAGGCCACGCATGTGATTGGCGACTACGCTGAGAAGAAGATGACGGAGGCGGCAGACCTACGTCGGCAGGCCAATGACACGACCGATCCTGACCAGAAGGCGCAACTGACCGCACTGGCCGACCAACTGGAAAGCCAGTGGGGCGATAACGGCAGCTTGCGCGTGCTGGCGCATACCGTGGTCGGGGGACTCACGGGCGGGCTAGAGGGCGCGACCGGCGCCGCTGCAGGAACGCTCGCCGCCCCCGCCGTGGCAACCGCGCTGAGGGAGGCAGGCGTTACCGGACCGTTGGCGGACACGTTGACCGCCTTGGCATCGACAGCGGCGGGCGCGATGGCGGGCGGCACTGCGGGTGCTGCGACGGCCAGCAATGAGGTGGTGAACAACTATCTCAGTCATCCGCAACGCGATGAAAAGGCGCGTGAGCTCAGCAAGTGCACGACCGAAGAATGCCGAGAGAATGTAGAGCGGAAGTGGGATGACGTCAGTCTTGCGCAAAGCCGTGAGATGAAGGATCGGTACTTCGACTACCTGACTCCGGAGCAGCAAGCAGCCCTGCTGAGTCTTAAGCCAGGCACTCAAGAATATGACGCGATACTTGCGGCAGGCGTAGCGCAAGCTGCCTCAAAAAGTACGATCGGCGCTGTATCGTCTTACAGCCTCGACTATCAGCTGCTGACAGAGAGGGATTGGAATGGGCCGCAAGTTAAAGCGCTGATCGGTGGGAGCTCGCTTGAAGACAGGAATCGTCTAGATACAGCAGTCTTGGGTATCTTTGGGTCTCCAGCGAGATTGACAGCCCTTTTTGGCGGTAGTCCAGAGCAAGTCGCTGCGGCGAACAATTTTGGCGCCAGCATTTACGATGTAATGGGCGCAGTTGAGGTCTTGGCTCCGCGCAGTACACGGTCCGGCGATGGCCCGCCCGCATTTGAGCTTTTGGTAAAAAAAGAAAATGTGTTGGAAGTTGGCTTTAATAGGGCTGAGATTCCGACCTTAGGTGCGATTAACGTGGTAGCTGACAGGCCGAGGTCCAATTCAGTTGATGTGACGGAGACATTTAATTACTCTGCCTCTTTCCGAGGCCCGGATGGTTATGGGATCCCCTCTCTAAAGAATGATAATCAGCCTGGATGGTACGGTTCTGGACCCACGTCGGGTGTTCTAGGTTTGGAACCTGGATCCATTTCTTCAAAAGCAATTAATAACTATTTTCCATCGACACCCACGAAAAGCATCGAATTTGTGTATGACCCAACGACCTCGATGTTTGCTGTAGGGAAACCAAACGTCGATCTTCAAGGATCTCCCCATGAGCAGCTCGCAAAAACTATTGGCGCTTCCCCCGATGATGTGGTGGGCGGAATATTTAGGCGAGACGCGGTCACTGGGGAAATACTAACAAATGAGAGCAGCGGTCATTTCCATCAGAATTGGAATAATGAGGTGCGCAAGACATTTATTAAGGACATGAATAATCATGGAGTTGAAGTAAATCACAGTGAGGGTTATGAAAAATGAATCTTAAAGGCATTGATTTTTTTTTCAAAGATGAATTTTGGTTTGCTATAGTGTCGGGGAAAAAATTTAAATTGGAGAAAGTTTATGATTACAAATCGATTGTAAAATTACTCGAATTAGAATTTTCTAAAGTTAACGCCGTATTGGGGCCTGATTTTAATTACAAAAATATTATATTAAGCGCCTTTAAGTATGATTCGGCATACTGGGATGAGTTGGCATTGCGATGGCTGGAAAATAAAAGTGTGGCATTGGATGAAGATATTAGATCTGCATTGAAAGAGAAGCTGGATCATGGGTGGTTCAATCAGCATAACGGGCACGTCGCTTTGAGGTTATTAAAAAAAAGCAGCCATAAATTTTGAAAAATTGATGGTAGATTTAGAAATTAACATTGGTAAATATCTATTGTTTAGGTAAATTTTCGACAGCTCGACCGTGCTGGCCCAGCAGGACGCGGGCTTGGTGGCCGGCAACGATGTGGCCATCGTCTCGGCGCAGGACCAGAGCAGCGAGGCGCACAGCAGCGCCCAGAAGAAATCCGGCTTCAGTGCCAGCTTCTCCGGCGGCGTGGCCAGCCTCGGCTACGGCAAGTCGCGCAGCAGCAGCGACAGCAGCACCGAGAGCACCACCCAGGTAGCCTCCGCGGTCGGTGCCAAGAACGGCAATCTGCTGATCAGTGCCGGCGATCAACTGACCATCGGTGCCTCCGATGTTGCAGCGGGCAAGGACCTGACCCTGGCGGCCAAGGACATCGCGCTGCTCGCGGCACAGGACACGGTGGACAACCAGTCCAATCAGTCGAGCAAGTCCAGCGGCTTCTCCATCGGCGTGACCTACGACCCGGCCGCGGCGTATCGCAGCGCACGCGATTCGGCGACCAGCAACATGCCCGACAGCGGCTCGACCATGGGCAAGCCCAGCCGGCGCGCCGAGGGCGATACGGCCGGCACAGCGGCCGCGCTCACGCCGGTGGTGATCCAGGCCGGATCGCACAGTTCCACTGCCGGTCAGAACGACAGCACCAGCACTGCGCGGGTGAGCCAGGTCAGCGCCGGCGGCAACCTGGCCCTGCTCGCCAGCGACGGCTCGATCACCAGCCAGGGCACGCAACTGTCGGCCGAGGGCAACGCGCTGTTGCTGGCGAGCCAGAACATCGACCTGGGCGTGGCGCATACCACCGAGTCCAGCGGCAACGACAGCCGCGGCAAGGGCTGGAGCTTCAACAACGCGGCGGGCCTACCGTTCGGCAACTACAACCAGAAGGGCAACGGCAACGGCCAGACCGACACCATCACCGGCACGCAACTGTCTGTGGGCGGCAACGCCAACCTGAGCACGACCCAGGGTGACATCACCCTGACCGCCAGCAATATCGCGGCACAGGGCGATGTGACCATGCACGCCGCCGGCGACCTGACCATCCAGAGCGGGCAGGACACCGCTGGCAACGCCAATGTCTCCGACAACAAGGCGATCGGCACGGTGGTCATCTCCGACACCGAGCGCTTCTCCGGCTATCACACCGAGAAACACCGCGACGACAACGCCACGGTGACGCAGGTGGCCAGCAGCGTCGGCAGCCTGGGCGGCAACGTCAACCTGAGCGCGGGCGGCACCTACACGCAGAGCGCCAGCAACGTGGTCGCGGCCAAGGACGTGGACGTGACTGCCGCGTCGATCCAGTTGCTCACGGCCAACGACAGCCACGCCGCGTCCTCCCAGGACGACACGCTCAAGATCGGTGCGTTCGCGCGGGTGAAATCGCCACTGATCGACCTGATCAACAACGTCGATGCGGCACGCAACTCCGACGGCAGGCTGTCGGCGATGCAGGGCATGGCGGCAGTGGCCAACGGCTATCAGACCGCCAGTGCGATCAGCAGCATCGCGCAAAACGGTGGCAGCGGCGCGCTGGTCAGCGTGGAAGCAGGCGTGGGCTACGCCACCAGCACGGAGAAGTACAAGGCCGGCAGCCAGACCGCGCAAGGTTCGACCATCAGCGGCGGCGGCAACATCAGCCTGACCAGCACCAGCGGCGACCTGCACGTGGTGCAGGGCAACCTCAAGGCCGGCGACACCCTGAGCCTGGACGCAGCACGCGACAGGCGGTGCACTGGTCGGCGCTGGTGGTGAGCTGGCGGCCCAGTACCTGACAAAGACGCTCTACGGCGCCGATGCCAAGCCCAGCGATCTATCCGAGCAAGACAAGCAGACGATCCTTGCGCTGTCGCAGGCGGTTGGCGCGCTGGTGGGCGGGATGACAGGCGGCCGTCTGAGCGACGTCGCGGTCGGCAGTGCGATCGCGCGCAATGCGGTCGAAAACAACCGCATGCTGACGGATACAGAAATCAACCGGATCAAGGAACTAAGCAAGGGCGATGTCCAGCTGCAGGCGGACCTCACTGCTGCTGCGTGCGCACGAGTGAAATGCTCAGCACAATTTGCAGATGGAACTCCAGAAAAAGCGTTCTGGGGTGCACTCGAAGCGAAGGGAGCGGGCGATGAGTACAAGCAGCTAGGCGACTTGCTCGCGGAGCAAATTTACCAGGACTACAGTTCCTATACTGCCGCGAAAACAGGGATCCCCTCTGAAAAACAACTTTTTGATTACGACTTAGGGGATGCCGCAAAAGATGGTGTAATCAAATGGGATAACAGTAATGGGCATCCCTTGGCTCGCTTGGGCGGTGTGCTGCAAACAGCGGCGGGCTCTGCGGCCATTTCGACAGGTGCAGCAGGATGTGCAGAGACGGGCATTTCATGTTTGCTCATACCTTGGGGGGCCGATCAGGCTGTTGCCGGCGCTAGAACCGTAGCGACCGGTGAGACAACGTCAACGTTAGGCGGGATGCTGCTGAGCAAAACAGGGTTGCCAACGCCTTATGCAGAAGCGCTCTATTCCCTGGTTGGATTTGTTCCGTCCGGTGTGGTTCCCGGTCTGGGAAGGTCAGCCACCACTTTGCCTATAACTACTCTTGAGCCGGTAAATGCCTTGAAGCCGGTGGGTGAGGTTGCTGAAGCGGCGGGTGGCACGACAGGAAGAACGGTTCTGCGCTGGGGTGACGACGTTTCGTCGTCGAATATCACGGCTGATGTACCGAGAGGTAATGCGATCGACACCTCTGCCTTGAGCGGTTTTCCGGAGCTTCCTCCGGGCTATCGCAACATGAACTCGGCGGGGGCAGCAGCTAATGAGACTGGCGGGCTCCCGAAGGGATTTAGGCGGGTATATGATTCTGAAGGTGATCTGGTTATCCAAGGGCCAGGTGGTGAAATCTATGCATCCGAGGAAGCCCTTAAAACTGCAAGAAGTTCGGCTCCTTTGGAATCAAAAGGCCCTGGTAGTTCATTGGTGCCTCGTCAGGGAAGTGTTTCCTTTGAGAGTGGTAAAACATTTGAGAGTCTCAGCGCTTCGGAGCAGGAAGGTTTGAAAGCTATCCAAAATCTTGGTTACGATGTCTACGTGCCTTTGGAGGCAAGCAAGAAAGGTGTATCCGGCGTGCCAACAGCTGAATTCAATGTTCAGGGGCTTGGCATGGTGGATGTTTATTCGCCAACCAATTTGAGTCCAGTAACTATTGCTCGAGAAATCGAGAAAAAGGTATTTCAGGGGCAAGCTAACTCGGTTATAGTTGTAGTTCCTGAGGGTTTTAGCAATGTGGATATGTATAAGGCAGCTGCTGCTGCCTTTGGAAAAAGCAGAGGTGGAAAATCGATTCCTTTGAATCAGGTGATCTTTTCACAAGGAGGGAAGACTATTCAACTAGATAGGCGTGCTATTAACAGTTTGCTTGGAGGTAAGGGTGGCTAAATTCTCGTGCAAATGTTCTTATGTCATTAGCCTTACCAACTCCCCGGTTCCGGAACAATTAACTATAGTTCCAAACGCGATTTTATATGAGTTGGCGGAAGCGGCCGAAAAGAGTGAGATTTCTTTTGATGGCTTTTTTAGTCGGATAGATTTGGCTGGCCTCGATGCTATAGCTTGCCCCGCATGTGGTCGAATATGGATAAGGAAACCAGAGGATTCGGAGTATTGGTCATACATCAGGGAGAATGAATAAAACCTAAGGTGGAGTGATGGCATATTAAGCTGGCTATTAAGAAGCCTAGATCGGCACATTCCACACCCTGAGTCTGGACGCAGCGCGCGACCTGGTACTGGAGGCAGGCAAGTCCTCGGGCTCGGAACAGAGCAAGGGCAGCAACGCCGGATTGGAAGTGGGCGTGGGCGCCTCGGTCGGCGCGCAGACCGGCGTCTATGCCTATGTGCAGGCCAGCGTCGGCAGTCACTCCTCCAACGCCGACAGCGCGACATGGAAGAACACGGAGCTGGCCGCGCAGAACATCGCCCTCACCTCGAAGGGCGATACCACGTTGCGTGGCGCGGTGGCCAAGGCCGACCGCATCGACGTGCAGACCGGCGGCGACCTGACCATCGAGTCGTTGCAGGACACCTCGAACATCCAATCCAAGGAGAGCGGCTATGGCGGCCGCATCCAGGTGTCCTTCGGCACCGCCTGGGACGCCAGCGGCTACGCCAGCACGGCCAAGGCCATCGGCAACTCCACCGGCGTGACCGAACAGTCGGGCCTGTTCGCCGGCAAGGGCGGCTACCACGTCGACGCAGGCAACGTGAACCTGATCGGCGGCGCCATCGCCAGCACCAATGCGGACAACAGCGAACTGACCGCCACCTCGCTGACCTTCAGCGACCTGCAGAACCGAATGGGCTACTCGGCCAGCTCCGGCAGCCTCGCTGGCGGGTTTGGTAGTAGCGGTACTGGTCAATCGTCTACCGGGGCCGATGGCAGCACGGTGGGCGGGCAGGCACGAGACATCGGCAACACGATTGCCAACGGCAACTACGGCTCAGTCAACAGCGGCGGGCTGGGCGGCGGACTGCCGATGTCCCAGAGCGGCAACGACAGCACGACCACGCGCGCCACGCTGACCGAAGGCAACATCACGATCGGCGGCAAGCGCACCACGGCGGCTGAGACGGGCATCAACACCGATGCCAGCAAGGCGAACGAGGCGCTGGCGACGCTGCCGGACGTGCGCAAGGTGTTGGCCGAACAGCAGGCCATGGGCGCGGCGGCCGGGACGGTGCTGGAGGCCAGTCGGCAGGTGGCAGGTGACATCGCGGCCAGTGCGGCACAGAAGACCGCCGAGGCGCGCGATGCCTACCTGAAAGGCCTGAACGGGGATCAGCAAGCGGCGTTCGCGAAACTGGATCCAACTCAGCAACAGGATCTGTTGCTGAGCCAGAGCGCAGCCTACCGAGATGCCTATACCAGCCAAACGCAATGGGGCACCGGCGGCGAGTACAGCCGTGCGTTGCAGGCAGTGACCACCGCCCTGGTGGGCGGGGTGTCGGGCCAGAGCGGCACGCAGGTGGCGAGCAACGCGCTGGCGCCATATGCGGCACAGCTGATCGGGCAGACATTCGACGCCAACCATGGCAGCGATCCGAATGAGGCTGCGCAACTGCTGTCGCATGCATTGCTGGGTGCTGTACTAGCCGAAGCCAACGGCAGTTCAGGCGCAGGAGGTGCGCTGGCTGGAGCGGACGGCGAAGCTGCAGCGCAATACCTAACCAAGACGCTCTATGGCGCTGACGTCAAGCCAAGCGATCTGTCCGAGCAGGACAAGCAGACGATCCTGGCGTTGTCGCAAGCGGTCGGTGCGCTGGTCGGCGGAATGACGGGCGGGAGTTTGAACGACGTAGCGGCCGGCAGCGCGATCGCGCGTAATTCTGTGGAGAACAACTGGCTAAAAGCAGACGAAAATAAGCTTAAAAAAGAAGTTCAGGCCGAATGTGGTCCCCAGAATCCACTTGCCTGCCAACTGCTTGAAGAAATTGTCAAGTTGGATAAGACCCGAGACGAAGGCTATGCCGCTCAGGTCGCGCTGGTGAACGCCCAGATGGACGCGGAAGGAGGTCAGCACTCGCAGGAGCGATTCGACCAACTAATGGCGAGCTACTAGGCTGCCAACGGCGTGGGCGGTTCAGAGGACGCCATCCCTGATAGCACGGTGTCCCGCACATTCCCGAATAATGGGCAGAAACTCTATAGCGCGCTGGACAATATGCCAGGTGGCATGTATGCCCTTGTCCCTGGGGCAGCGCTCTTGCCAGGTGTCCTAAAAGGGGCCGGTGATACCGTAGCCGGGTGGCAGGACGTCTTTAATAGCGGACTCGCCACCAACTATTTCACTGGCGAGTCAGTATCGGGCACGGTTGCTTTCGAAGCGCGTTTCATGTCGGCAGTCACGCTTACAGAGATAGCATTGACATGGGGTGGAAGCACTGCTGCACGAACGGCGCTCAAAGAAGATGGTGAAGCAGCAGGTAGCGCTGGGGAGAGATCGGCTCTTCGTTCGGTTGATGATTTCACTTCGTCGAATGTTGCTACCGATGCGATAGATGGCCGCGTTAGCACATTGGAACCGAGTAATCCAAATAGCATAAGCCTCAAAAGAAATGGAGATCGTCTAACAATAGATCAGGGGAGTACGCCGACTTGCGGACCGACTTCGTGTGCTATGGTGCTTGATACTGCTGGCAGACCAGTGAATCTCAAGCAATTAATAGTGCAGGCAGATGTTCGTGCCAACGGAACGACAATGCCTAAGCTTGCGGAAGCTTTGAATGCAAACGGACTTGAATCACGAAGAGTTCTTAATGTAACGATAGATGACCTCGCAAATGCTACTATGAATGGCGACCCTGCGATCGTGCGAATGAGCCTTGATAGAGGCGGGCACGCGGTAGTAGTTGATGGTGTTACAGTTCGGAATGGTCAAAAAATGGTTGCTATACGCGATCCTGCACTTGGTAGGCAATACTTCACTCCGGTGGACGAGTTTATGAAGAAATTCTCCGGCGAAGCTATTTTTACAAAAAATAAAATGAATAAATTTTCAAAAGAAATTTTCGATATGAAATTTGACGAAGTTGTTAAGATATTTGGCGAAGAAATATCTATCAACTCTGTTTTAGTGATTGAAGGAGGACGCTGCTACTTAACGACAACGACCGAAAATTATCAAAACAATCCTAAAATTGAAGTTTTTTGTCCGGGTTTAGAGGAAAAATTAGATTCCTTGGTTGGTGGATGGATAGGAGGAGCATCGTACTGCGATGAAGCTATAGTCGTTGGGAAGCTCTTTAAATCTACGGTTCGTTCAAATTTTGCATCCATCTATGAGGTAAAAGAAATTTCTTTATTGAGGGATGGAAGCGCTCATCTTGTGAAGTTTTAGGAATTGCAATTATTTTATTTGCAATTTTATTTTTTATAAAATCTATGTTTATGATGCCCTGATGCAGAATGACAACTGGATGAGAACCTAGCGAGAGTCGCCTGCAGCTGGGCTGTTGAAGCTCGGCGTGGATCCGCAGTGGACCCAGACCCGTCTGAGCGACGGTTTCTACGAACAGCGCCTGATGCTGGACCAGATCACCCAGCTCACCGGCCGCCGCTACCTGAGCAACTACGCCGACGGCGTTGCCCAGTACCGCGCGTTGCTCGACGGCGGCGTCGCCGAGGCCGGCACGCTGCACCTGAGCGTGGGCGTGGCGCTGACCGCCGACCAAGTCGCCGCACTGACCCACGACATCGTGTGGATGGTGGAAGAGGTCCAGGGCCAGAAGGTGCTGGTGCCGGTGGTATCCTGTCGTCGAAGACCGCGCTGACCCTGCGCAGCGACGGCGCATTGCTGGCCAGCGACAACGGCGACGTCTCGCTCAACGCCACGGCCGGCCTGAGCAACACCGGCACCATCAGCGGCGCCAATGTCAGTGCCACCGCCGGCAATCTGCTCAACCAGGGCCGCATCGTGTCCAGCGGCACCGTGGCGCTGCAGGCCAATCAGGACCTGCTCAACCTCGGCGCCCAGATCGCTGGCCGCGACGTGTGGCTCAGCGCTGGCCGTGACCTGACCAGCAGCACCAGCGGCGATGCCATGAATGGGCGCTCCAGCATCCTGGCGCAGGGCAACCTGCTGCTGCAGGCCGGCCGCGACATCAGCTTGACCGGAACCACCGTGCAGGCGGGCAACAGCGCCGCGCTTCAGGCAGGGCGCGACCTGATCCTGCAACCCACTGCCAGCACGCATGAGAAGGGGGAATTGCACGATGGTGCCGGCACCAGCCTGACCGTCGGCAACAACCTGTCCCTGCAGGCCGGCAACGACTTGCAACTGCATGGCGTGGCGATCGCCGCCGGCGGCGACGCCGCCCTGCAGGCCGGCCACGACCTGTCGCTGACCCCGGTCACCGACGCCAACGGCAAGGCCACGGTGCGCACCAGCATCGCCACCGGCGGCAGCCTGCAATTGGCCGCCGGCAACGACCTCACCATCCGCCAGGCCCAAGTGAAGGCCGATGGCAACCTGATCGCCGCGGCCGGGCACGATCTCAACGTGACCTCGGTGCTGGGCGACAGCCGCACCGTCACCGACGAGACCCGCCAGGGCAAGACCAGGGTCGTCACCACCACGACCACCCAGGACATCGACCAGCAGGCGCTCAACGCCGGCGGCAACCTGGTGCTCAGCGCCGGCCACGACGTCAACCTGACCGCCGTTAAACTCGACGCCGGTAATGGCCTGGCCGTGGTCGCCGGCAACGACCTCAACAGCACCACGCTGACCACGGTCGACAGCAGCACCACCCTGGAGACGCGCAAGCGCAAGGACATGGCACCGAGATCGGTGCGGCAGCAGCCCGCAGAGCCGAAACTCTCAAGCAGTATGCTTCGCCCCTGACCAGCAAGAAGCCAATACCATGACCGACACCGCCGCCGTTCCCGTTCTCTCCACCATCGAAGCCCGCGCCCTCGGCTGCCTGATCGAGAAAGAGGCGACCACCCCGGATGCGTATCCGCTCACGGTCAATGCGACGGTGGTGGCGGCCAATCAGAAGACCTCGCGCGAGCCGGTGATGACCTTGAGTCCGGGCGATGTGCAGCATGCGCTGCGGCAACTGGAGGGGCGCGGGTTGGTACGGCAGCAGTTCTCTTCGCGCGCCGAGCGCTACGAGCATCGGTTGGCGTCGGCGCTGGATCTGACCCAGCAGCAGGTGGCCTTGCTCGGCCTGCTGTTGTTGCGCGGCCCGCAGACCGTCAATGAGTTGCTGACGCGTGCCGAGCGCATGGCGCGCTTCGCCGATGCGGACGACGTCCGCCATCAGTTGGAACGGCTGGCGCAGCGCCAATTGGCGGTGCAGTTGCCGCGCGCCAGCGGGCAGCGCGAGGACCGCTACATGCATCTGCTCACCGGTCCGGTGGATGCAGAGGCGTTGGCGGCGACGTTCAAGGCGCGGCCGGCGGCGTCGGGGAACGACGAACTGGAAGGCCGGGTGCAGGCGCTGGAGGCCGAGGTGGCGGAGTTGCGCGAGATCGTGGCGCAGTTGCAGGCGCAGCGCGGATCCGCGTGATGCGGTGCGGGTGTCCTCAAAAGAGAGCCTCCCGTAGATACGGAGGCTCACGCGTAGGAGCGGCTTCAGCCGCGATGCGCTCTACAGGGGATGCCCGTCGCGGCTGAAGCCGCTCCTACAATCGCGACGACAGATCTCGCTACGTCACGACAAAGGCGCATTGCTAAAGCACTTGGAATACCCCAAGTCGCTCATCGAGCGCATAGCCCGCGATCGCAAGATCATCCCACCGCCACCTGCGGAATCACCGCCAGCATATCGGTCACGCCGACATCCGCACCCGCCTGGCTGAGCAAGGTGGTGGCCTGGCCGCGATGGTGGGTCTGGTGATTGAAGAAGTGCAGCAGCAGGTCGCCGAAGCGCCGGCAGTGCGACTCGCCACGGGTGTTGCGATAGCACAGCGTCACATCGAGGTCGTCTGGCTGCAGTTCCGTCATCCACGCGGCGATCGTCGCATCCAGGGCCTCGCGTTGCGTCCGCAGGTCCGCCAGGCAGTCGGCCTGCGACGTATCCAGGGTGGCCGGGACTGGTTTGGCGGCGATGGCCCGCAGGGCCGGGTGGCGTGCCGGATGTTGGGCGAAGCGCTGCAGCCAGATCGTGTCGGCCACCACCAGGTGGTTGAGCGTGCCCAGCAGCGATCCGAAGAAGGCGCCGCGTGGCTCGGCGATGGCGGTGTCCGGTAGGGTCGCGGCCGCGGCATAGAGACGCTGGTTCATCCACTGGCTGTAGTCGGCGAACAGCCGCAGTGTGTGCAAGGTGTCCATACTCAGGCGTGCTCCTGGGGTGCGTACAGTTCGCACAAATAGAGTTCGACCTCGGCCGCTTCCGGGCTCAGGCGCACGCGTCCCTGGGCGACAAAGCCCAGCGCGGCGAGCAGCCGCAGCGAGCGCGCGTTGCCCGGGGATACGATCGCGTAGACGCGCGGCATCGCTAATACGCTGCGCGCGTACTCCAGCACCGCGCGCGCCGCCTCGCTGGCGTAGCCGTGGCCCGCGTAGGGTTGCAGCAAGGCATAGCCCAGGTCGGGCGCGGGCAGGGTCGGCCGCAACACCAGCCCGGCCACGCCAAGCCAGGCGCCGTCGTCGCGACGCTCCACCGCATACAGGCCGAAGCCGTGCTCGGCGTAGCTGCGCACCGAGCCATCGGCGAGATAGCGGCTAGCCTGCGCTTCGTCGCGCACGCCGCGGTCGCCGATGTGCGCCAGGAAGCCGGGGTCGTTGAGCAGGGCCAGCATCGGCGCGGCGTCGCGCTCGGGGTCCAGCCGGCGCAGCAGCAGGCGCGCGGTCTCGATCACGGTGGACATGCAGCGCTCCTGTGGGTGGGGCAGCCAGCGTGGCGCCGCGGCAGCGGCTTGGCAAGCGGTGCCTTCGCCAGGCGACTCGCAACGCAGACGCACCGGTGCCGCGGGTCTGGAACCGCGAAACAGTCCCGCGCAGAGGCCACCGCACCCGACATCCCGGTCACATGTAACAAACGTCTAGTTAACAGCTTCACATGGGGTGCCGGTATTCTGACGCCCATGCGACCCATCCCCCGTTTCGCCACCTTCCTGTCCCTGCTCTCCCTGGCCGGCCTCGCCGAGGCCCGCGGCGTCATCGAAAAGGTGCAGATCCAGGGCCTGAACAAGGACGAGGACGCGGCGATGATCGAGAACATCCAGGTCTCGCTGTCGCTGTACGACGCCATCGGCAAGGACCAGGGCGAGTCGCGCCTGGAGTATCTGCTGAGCCAGGCCGAAAGCCAGACCCGGCAGGCGCTGGAGCCATTCGGCTACTTCACTCCCAAGATCACCGTCGAAGCGCCACGCCAGAACGACAAGCTGACCGTGGTGGTGCACGTGGACAAGGGCGAGCCGGTGCGGGTGCGCAACTTTCATGTGGGCATCACCGGCCCGGCCGAGGACGACCGCTACCTGGGCGAGGACCTGGAGAACTTCCGGCCGCGCCAGGGCGACGTCTTCGTCAGCAGCGTCTACGAGACCAGCAAGGTCACCATCACCCGGCGCTTGGCCGAGCGCGGCTACTTCGATGCCGACTTCACCCAGCGCAAAGTCGAGGTGACCCGCGCCGACCACGTCGCCGACATCGACCTGAGCTGGGACAGCGGCCGCCGCTACAACATGGGCCCCATCCGCTTCCACCAGGACTACTTCAACCAGAAGCTGTTCGATCCGCTGGTGTACTGGAAGGAAGGCAGCTACTACCACGAGGGCAAGCTCGACCGCCTGCGCGAGTCGCTGGTCAAGCTCGACTACTTCAGCGTGATCGACATCCAGCCCAAGCCGGAAGAAGCCGACGCCAACGGCGACGTGCCGGTGGACGTCAACCTCACCCGCGCCAAGCGCAGCATCTACACCGCCGGCCTCAGCTACGGCAGCGAGAGCGGCGCCGGTGTGCGCCTGGGCGTGGACCGCCGCTACGTCAACGCGCGCGGGCACAAGCTCAGCACGCAGCTGGACTATGCGCAGAAGCGCAAGAGTTTCATCACCAGCTATCGGATCCCGGCGTTCCGCTGGCTCGACGGCTGGTACACCACCTCGCTGCGCGTCTACGACGAGCAGACCGACTACATCGACCTACGCAACGTCAAGCTCACCGGCAGTCGCAGCGGCCAGATCAACGAGCACTGGACCGCCATCGCCTCGATCAACGCGCTGCGCGAACGCTGGCGCTACGCCACCGACGAGGTCTTCGACGGCGCGTTGTACCAGACCTCGACGCTGTTCTATCCGCAGATCGAAGCCGACTACGTCGGCGTCGACGACAAGGTGTTCCCGCGCAAGGGCTTCAGCGGCAACATCAGCCTGCGCGGCGGTGCCGAGGGTGTGGGCTCGGACGCCAGCTTCGTGCAGGCGCACATGCGGGTGAACTGGTTCCACGGCATCGGCGACAACGACCGCCTGATCCTGCGCGGCGAAGCCGGCAGCACCTGGACCGACGCGCTGGTGGCGATGCCGCCGAGCCTGCGTTTCTTCGCCGGCGGCGACAACAGCATCCGCGGCTATGCCTTCCGCGAGGTCGGCCCGCGCACGGCGCGGCCGGACCGCTTCGCGCTCGGCGCCAAGCACGTGCTCACCGGCAGCGCCGAGTACGAGCACTACTTCAAGGGCGGTCCGTGGGGCGGCGCGGTGTTCGTCGATAGCGGCAGCGCCTTCGACGACACGCCGGACTGGCATACCGGCGTCGGCTTCGGCCTGCGCTGGCGCTCGCCGGTCGGCCCGGTGCGGGTGGACATCGCCCATGGCTTGAACGATCCAGACTCGCAGTTCCAGCTCTATCTCAACATCGGAGCCAATCTGTGAGCGCGCCGCTGGAGCCGACGTCGCCCGGCGCGCCGCCGCCGCCGCGGCGCCCGCGTTTCTATCGGCGCAAGCGCTTCTGGTGGGGCTCGGCGCTGACCGTTGCCGGCCTGGTGCTGCTGGCGGCGATCGCGCTGTACTGGCTGCTGCAGACCGTGGCCGGGCGCGACGTACTGCTGGCGCAGGTGGTGGCACGGCTGCCGGCCGGCTCTACGCTCACCTGGGAGCGCGCCGAAGGGCCGCTGGCCGGTCCGTTGATCCTGCACAACCTGGACTTCCGCTACAACGAGATCCACTTCACCGCCGAGCGCGCCTACCTGGATCCGGACATCCGCCCGCTGCTCGGGCGCAAGCTGCAACTGGACGCGCTGGAGCTGACCAACGCCACGCTTAACCTGGCCAAGAGCGACGAACCGTTCGAACTGCCGCGCTGGCCGCAGTCGCTGCCGCAGATCGAAGTGCCGCTGGCGCTGCAGGCCGACCGCATCGCCATCGACGGCCTGCGCATCACCCAGGCGCAGCAGCCGATGATCGACATCCGCACGCTGCGCGGCGGCGTGGAAGTGGCCAATGGCGAGTTCCGCGCCACCCAGGTGGTGGTGAACAGCGACCGCGGCGATTTCCGTATCAATGGCGATTACCTGCCGGGCCAGGACTACAAGGCCGACCTCACCGCCAGCGCCGTGCTGCCGGCCGCACGCGGGCGCACCCCGGCGCGCCTGGGTCTGGTCGCGCGCGGCGACCTGGACAAGATGGAAGTGGCCATCGCCGGCAACGCGCCGGCGCCGCTGCGCGCCACGCTGGTGTTCACCGGCCGCACCGATCCGGTGTGGGAGTTCGCCGCCAGCAGCAAGGCGCTGGATCCGTCGCTGCTGGTGCCGCCGGCCGACGATGCGCCGGCGTCCGTGCCGCTGGCCTTCGACCTGCGCGCCAATGGCAAGGGCGGCAACGCCGACTTGCAGGGCGAACTGTCGCGCGACGGACAGAAGCTGGTACTCGATCCCTCGCACCTGAGCCTGGACAACCAGGTGCTCACCGTCGCGCCGCTGCAGCTGCGCGCCTTCGACGGGCAACTGCGCCTGCGCGGCACCGCCGATCTGCGCGATCCGGACAACGCGCAGCTGCGCTTTGCGGTCAACGCCAGCGGCATGAGCTTCGCCACCGCGCCGGATCCGTCCACCCCGGACGCGCCGGCGGTGCCGATCAAGCTGGTCGAGGCCAACCTGGGCGTGGCCGGCACCTTGAAGCAATGGGCCACCTACGGCGAGGCCACCGTCGCTCGCGGCAAGGACAGTGCCAACCTGCTGCTGGACGTGCGCGGCGACGATCGCCAGGCGCAGCTGAAGCAGGTGCGCGCGACCATGCCCAGCGGCACGCTCGACCTGGGCGGCAATGTGGCCTGGGTGCCGGAGTTGAACTGGGACGTGCAAGGCACGCTGGCCGGCTTCGACCCCGGCTACTTCGCACCGGGCTGGGACGGCAAGCTGTCCGGCACCTTCGCCTCGCAGGGCAAGCAGTTGCCGGCGCGGCCGGACGGCAGTGCCGCCGGCTACCAGGTCACGCTCGACATTCCGCGCTTGAACGGAAACCTGCGCAGCCGCGCGCTCGACGCCAACGCCAAGCTCGCCCTGCAGGGCAGCCAGGGCGAAGGCAAGCTGCAACTGAGCCTGGGCGACAGCCGCCTGCAGGCGCAGGGCAAGGTCGGCGACCAGCTCGACGTGGACGCGCAACTGCAGCCGCTGCAACTGGCCGACCTGCTGCCTGGCGGCGCCGGCAGCCTGCGCGGCAGCGTGCAGGTCAAGGGTCGCCGCGACGCGCCCGATCTCACCGCCGATCTCACCGGCAGCGGCCTGAAGTGGGACAGCTACAGCGCCGACAGCCTCAGCCTGCGCGGACGCCTGCCGTGGCGCGGCAACGGCGGTGAACTCGCCCTGCGCGGCAGCGCGATCAATGCCGGCGTGCTGCTGCAGACACTGAGCGTGGACGCGCGTGGCGCGGTCGAGAACTTGCAACTCGACGCCAATACCGAGAACGACATGGGCGCGCTGGCCTTGGCCGGGCAGGTGCGCCGCGATGGCGCGCGCTGGCAGGGCGCCTTGAACACGCTGCGCATCGCCCCGGCCAAGGGCGAGCCGTGGCAGCTGCGGAAGGCGGCCAATTTCAGTGTGGCCGGCAGCGCCTTCAGCCTGTCCGAGAGCTGCCTGGCGCCGGGCAGCGGCGGCGCCTTGTGCGTGTCCGCCGACTGGCCGAAGCAGGGCCTGACCCTGCGCGGCGACGCCCTGCCGCTCGCGCTGGTGCAGCCATGGCTGCCGCCCAGCAACGGCCGAAAGATGTACCTGCGCGGCGACCTGTCCATCGACGGCAGCTTCAAGCCGGCCGGCAACGCCTGGCAGGGTTCGCTGCGCCTGGCCTCGCGCGAAGGCGGCCTGCGCCTGGGCGATAACGCTCGCGGCGAACTTTTGCGCTACGACCAGTTCAGTTTCGTCACCGATTTCAGCGCCCAGCACATCCATTCCAAGCTCGGCATCGGCTTCCAGGGCGACGGCTTCGTCGACGCCACCGTCGATACCGGCTGGGATGCGTATGCACCGTTGAATGGCGAGATCTACATGAACATGGCGCGGCTGTACTGGCTGGAGCTGTTCTCGCCCGATCTGGTGCGGCCCAAGGGCCTGGTCGAAGGCCACGTCAGCCTGCGCGGCACCCGCTCGCAGCCGGCGATGGGCGGCGACGCCACGCTGAGCAACTTCACCGGCGAACTGCCGGCCCTGGGCCTGACCCTGAGCGAGGGCAAGGGCCGCTTCGACGCGCAGCCGGACGGCTCGGCGCGCATCGTCGCCTCGGTGAAGTCCGGCGAAGGCACGCTCAACGTCGATGGCGGGCTGTCCTGGTACGGCGACCGCACGCCGCTGCAGTTGAACATCCGCGGCACCAATGTGCTGGTGTCCAACACCGCCGAACTGCGCGCGGTGGCCAACCCCGACCTGCAGTTCGGCATCGCCAACAAGACCATGATGCTGAGCGGCCAAGTCACCGTGCCGTCGGCCGACATCGACCTGGAACGGCTGGACCGCGGCACCTCGCTGTCCGAGGACGTGGTGGTGCTGGACCCGGCCGACCCCGAGGCCACGCCGACCTCGCCGCTGGAGATGGACCTGCGGGTGACGTTGGGCGACCAGGTCAAGATGGCCGGCTTCGGCCTCAAGGGCGCGCTGACCGGCGCCATGCAGGTGCGCTCGCGGCCGGGCCGCGAAACCACCGCCACCGGCGGGCTGGACGTCAGTGGCAAGTACAAGGCGTACGGGCAGGACCTGACCATCACCCGCGGCCAGCTCACCTGGAGCAACAACATCGTCTCCGACCCGCGCATCAACATTCGCGCGCAGCGCCAGGTCGGCGACGTCACCGCCGGCATCGACGTCACCGGCCGTGCCACCGCCCCGCACGCGGACGTGTGGTCGGACCCGTCGATGTCGCAATCCGAGGCGATGTCCTACCTGGTGCTGGGCCGCAGCCTCAGCAACACCAGCAGCGCCGAGGCCGACCAGGTCACTGCCGCGGCCAGCGCGCTGTCGGCCGGCAGCGGCCTGCTCGCCTCGCAACTCGGCGCCAGGCTCGGCTTCGACGACGCCGGCGTCAGCCAGTCGCGCACCCTCGGCGGCTCGGTGGTGGGCTTCGGCAAGTATCTCTCGCCGAAACTTTACGTCAGCTACGGCGTGTCGCTGATCGGCAGCGGCTCGGTCCTGACGCTGAAATATCTGCTGGGCCGCGGCTTCGACGCCGAAGTGGAATCGAGCACGGTGGAGAACCGGGGGTCGGTGAATTGGCGGAAGGAGAAGTAGTGCGCCGTTTGAGCACGACGCATGCTGCAACCGCAAAATCTCCTTGACAGGCTCCGGTGCGTTCTATCACAGTTCCGCCGGGGATTCAGACTGCGGTAGAGGTGCAGCATTTCGGCAGCGCTACGCGCCGACATGCCTGCGCGCCGTGATCCCCAGGGCACGATACTGAAACCAGGGGGAAACATGGATTGTCGCGTCGGCACCGGCTTGCCTGTCACACAGCTGCGCAATCCGTCGCGATTGCCGCCCTAGCGGTCTCGTCCCATGCTGGCGCCCCGTTTCCGGGCGCCTGCGTTCCGCGCCACATCCAGATTCCGACCGTGTCCCTGTCGCGCATGCCAGATGCGCTGCAGCCTTCGCACCGGTTGCCGACTGCTTTCTTGAGACTTCTCTATGGATAGGTTCCAGACGTTCTTCCGCTTGCGTGCAGGCCTGGCGCTGTTGGCCCTCGGATATGCGGCGACCGCCGGTGCGGACGAATTGCGGTACGACCAGAAGTACGTCGAGCGCATCAAGCAATCGCAGGAAATCGGACGCTTGAGCGTCGATTCCTTCGGCGAGCAGGTCAGCCTGAAGAACGGCAGTGTGGTGTTCAACTGGACGGACATCGACATCCCCGGCAACAGCAAGCTGCCGGTTCGTCTGCAGCGTACGCATGTCGTCGAAGACGACGGTGCGGGACGCGGCGGAAAGCTCGACGGTTTCGGCGTCGGCGGTTCGTTCGATGTGCCGTACCTGATGGGTGTGTTCGGCGCGAACGGTTGGCAGGTGTCCGGCAATAGCCCGAATAGCCGCTGCAGTCAGCCCGCAGAACCACCGAGCTACACCATCCCCGCGCGGGACTATTGGTCGGGCAACAATCTGCACATCCCGGGTGCGGGCGATCGCCAGATGCTCCGGGATCCTTCGACGCAGTTGCCGGCACCGAACAACGGCGCAAGCTATCCCTGGATCACCAAGGATTTCTGGCGCTTCTCCTGCCTGGCGAGTACCAAGAACGGCTATCCGGGCGAAGGATTCGTGGCGCTGTCGCCGGAAGGCGACAAGTATTACTTCGACTGGGTGGTCAGCAAGACGCACCCATCCATCTCCAAGCGGATGGGTAACTACTCCGCAAGCGCGTCGATGTCGCGTCTGGCGGTGTTTTTCCTGGCCACACGGGTCGAGGATCGCTTCGGCAATTGGGTCACCTACACCTACAACGGCGATCAGTTGTCGCGTATCGACGCCAGCGATGGCCGCTACATTCGGGTGACCGGAACTTCTGGTGCCAACATCACTGCGGTCGAATCCAGCATCGGCAACTGGACCTATTCGTACGGCGACAAGTCGTTGACGGTGACGCAACCGGATAATGCCCAGTCGCGCTACGTGCAGAGCGGCGACATGATCATTACGCCGACGCCCGCCTTGCCGCTCTATGAAAATCCTCCACGCTGCCCGGCGCCGGAGATGTCGACCGGCAACTTTACCTACGCCGTCACGTTGCCGAGCAATGCCACGGCAACCTATGCGTTCTCGGTGCAGCGGCATTTCCGCCACAACATCCCCAAGCAGTGCAACAGCTTCATGGATGCGGCCGGTCCGAGTACCAGCTATCAGTATCTGACCATCCCCAACTTCTCGGACAACTTCACCCTGGTCAGCAAGTCGATCAGCGGCCCTGGCCTGCCGTCGATGCAGTGGTCGTACACCTACGGCATTGGCGAGGGGGCACTCGCCTTTGCGGAAACGTGCCAGCGGTCCAACCTGCCGTCGACCGCGTGCAGAAAGTCGGTGCAAACCGAGGTGCGCGGTCCCGAAAACGACTTCAAACGGTATACGTTCGGCGCCTGGTACAACTTGAACGAAGGACTGGACCTGGGGGTTGAGACCGGCTCTTACACCAGCAGTTCGTCCGGGGATACCGTGAACATCCTCAGCACCAGCGTGAACGACTACATCACCAGCGATGAGGTCGCCAATCAGCCGTTTCCGAACTTCGTCGGTTCTGGCCATGGATCGAACGAGGATGACGTGTCCATCGCAGGGCTCAGGCCGCTGAAGCGCACCACCATCAGCCAGGATGGCGATACCTTCCAGATGGCAGTGAATAGCTTCGATGTGTTCGCGCGCCCGACCAGCGTGACCCGCTCCAGCGCGTTCAATACCCGCACCGAGGCCACAGCGTATTACGACGACTACACCCGATGGGTGATCGGTCAAGTCGCGTCCGTCACCAAGACGGCGCCGGGCAGCAGCCAGGAGATGTCCGCCAACGCCTACGACGCTGCCACTGCGCTGCCGACGCGTTTCTCGCGATTCGGCAAGACCATTCAAACGGTCGCCTACAACGCCGATGGAACAGTGTCCAAGGTCACCGACGGCAATGGCAATGCCACCAGCCTCAGCGGCTGGAAGCGCGGCATGCCGCAGGGCATCACCTATGCGGACGGCACCAGCGACACGGCCGTCATCGACGACCGCGGCCTGATCAGCTCGGCGACCGATGAAAACGGCTATGCCACCAGCTACGGCTACGATGCCATGGGGCGATTGACCAGCATCGCCTATCCCAGCGGCGACACCGTCGCCTGGGCATCGACGGGGCTGGCCTTCGAACAGGTGAACGCAACCGAATTCGGTCTCCCTGCCGGGCACTGGCGGCACACCGTATCCACTGGCAACGCCAGGAAGGTCACCTACCTCGATGGCTTGTGGCGGCCGGTGTTGACCCAGGAGTACGACGCCGCGAACGTGGGCGCCACCCAGCGGTTCAGCCGGTTCACCTATGACCATCAGGGTCACACCTTGTTCGCCTCGTATCCCGGCACGTCCGATCAACTGACGACCGGTACCTGGACGCAGTACGACGCGCTCGGCCGGGCCACGGCGGTCTCCCAGGACTCCGAGCTGGGGGTGTTGACGACGAAGACCGAGTACCTGTCGGCGAGCCAGATGCGTGTGACCAACCCGCGGGGCAACCAGACCCTGTCGGGTTACCAGGTCTTCGACCGCCCGGGCTACGACGCGCCGGTCTGGTTCCAGCATCCGGAAGGCGCCACCACCGAGATCAACCGCGACATCTTCGGCAAGCCGCTGTCCATCCGCCGCCACGACGCCAACGGCACTGTGTCGGTCACCCGCAGCTACGTCTACGACACCTACCAGCAGCTGTGCAAGACGGTGGAACCGGAAACCGGTGCCACCGCCAACGGCTACGACGCTGCCGGCAATCTGGTGTGGAGTGCGGCGGGCCTGTCGCTGCCCAGCACTACATCGTGCGATGCGGATTCCGCCTTCGCCTCCGGCCGCCGGGTCGATCGCAGCTACGACGTGCGCAACCGGATCAAGGCGCTGAGCTTCCCGGACGGCAACGGCAACCAGGCCTGGAGCTATTGGCCGGATGGGGCGGTCAAGCAGATCACCACCACCAACAACGGTGTCGCCACCTACAACAGCTACGCCTACAACAAGCGTCGCCTGTTGATCGCGGAGAGCCAGGGCCAGGCCGATGGCGAGACCTGGGCGCTGGGCTACGCCTACGATGCCAATGGCAATCTGGCCGCGCACCGCTATCCGTCGGGGCAGACGGTGGACTACGCGCCCAATGCACTGGGCCAACCGACCCAGGCGGGCAGCTATGCCACCGGCGTAAGCTACTACCCGAATGGCGCGATCAAGCAGTTCACCTACGGCAACGGCATCGTCCACACGCTGACGCAAAACAAGCGCCAGTTGCCGGACACCAGCCAGGATGCCTACGGCGGCACGGCGTTCCTCAGCGATGGGTATGACTACGATGCCAATGGCAACGTAGCGGCCATCAGCGACGGCGCCACCGGGCGCGGTGGTCGTGGCGACCGGACCATGACCTATGACGGCCTGGACCGCTTGATCAGGGCCGAGTCGCCAATGTTCAGCGTCGCGACCTATAGCTACGACGTACTCGATAACCTGACCCACGTCGTCGCGCCGGGCCGCGATCACTATTACTGCTACGACGCCAATTGGCAGCTCACCAACGTCAAGACCGGCAGTTGCGGCGGCAGCACGGTGATCGGCATGAGCTACGACCCGCAGGGCAACCTCAGCAATAAGAACGGTCAGGCCTTCGTGTTCGATTACGGCAACCGCCTGCGCCAGGCCACCGGCAAGGAGACCTATCGCTACGACGGCAACGGCCGCCGCACGCTGGCGCTGCAGAGCGCCGGCAATATCGGCTCGCTGTACGATCAGTCAGGGGCACTGCGTTTCCAGAAGAACCAGCGCCAGTCCAAGTCCACCGACTACATCCTGTTGAGCGGCAGCCTCGTTGCCGAAGCCGACTGGCCGCTGGGCCAACTCGCTTCGGTCAAGGACTACGTCAACTGGAACCCGGTCTCCGGCGCGACCCGCTACGTGGTGGAAGAGAGCGTGGATGGCGTGACCTGGACCTCTGTGTACGACGGCAGCCAGGGCAACTGGACCTCGTTGGCCAGGCCGGCAGGGACCTATTCGTATCGCGTGACCGCGTGCACGGCGGACGGCAACTGCACCGCTGTTTCGAACGTGACGCATGACCAGCGGCCTGCGGTGGATATCGTGCCGTTGCTGTATCAGCTGCTTTTGAACGGTTGAAGGTTCCGGTGTCGCAGGAACGGCATCTGCAACTCAATCCTTAATTTCTTAGAGGCGGAAATTTTATGCGTTGGATCTTGATGTTGGGATGTGCGCTCTTTTCGATCGCTTATAGCGATTCGGCTAGTGCCTTGCAGATGATCACGGGCAAGGTGACGCAGATCGAGGCGACCTACATGCCTACCCAGATCCCCTTCCTCTTGAGCGAGGGAAACGCCACTTGCCCCGCCGGAAAGCCTGTTTATTGGGCAAAGGATCAGGAGAACAACAAGGCGATCTATGCGATGTTGATGTCGGCATTCGTCAGTGGGAAGCGTGTGACCTTAATCATGGACGACAACGATACGACCTGTACCGGAAAGTTCATCTACATGGTTGAGTGAGTTTGTACGCACGTAAGCCCAATACTCGGAAAGCGTCATCCAGTACAAAGGAGAGAAGTCGAATTATGAGAGCTACATGGAGCGTGCTGACAATTCTTGCTCTTTTGAGCTGGCAAGCATCGGCAAACGAATGGATGCAGAACGTCGAGGTCGTGCAACTGGGCAACTATCAAGCCAATGCGAGCCACTTCATCTGGCTATCCTCGATACCTGCGGAGTGCAAAGCTGCTGAACCAGGAAATCCTGTTCTACAATTTCAGGAGGATCAGCCAGGTGGGAAGGCATTACTTGCGACATTCATGACAGCGTTGATCAACAAACGAAAGATCGATGTGCAGACCAAGGACTGCGCCATCGTCGAGGTCTACTTAAAGTAAGCCTGCTCTGGCGAAGTCTGCATCGCAGATTTCGCCGGGTACGTTGCACATTAATGTTGCTAGGGGAAGCGTTGTCGATCCGACTTCCGAGAGGAAATTCGACTCTACATCGCGCATCTATGGTTCCAACTCGTAAGGACGAGTGATGTCAAATTTCCGGGGAGTCCATTGGGCAATGTACCTGATGGCCGCAATCGCCCTGTCATTGCCCGCCGCATTCGTTGCGTCTGCGCAGACGGTTCGCTATATCCACACGGATGGCCTGGGGTCTGTTGTTTTAGTGACCAACAGCGATCGAAATGCTGTCGAGCGTAGCGAGTATGAGCCTTATGGGAACCTATTGAATCGTCCTATAACGGATGGGCCTGGATATGTTGGGCATGTTGCGGACGCTGCTACCGGTTTAGACTATATGCAACAGCGTTACTACGATCCTTCTATTGGACGATTTCTGAGTATTGATCCAGTCACCGCTAGTAGCGTGAGCGGTAGTAACTTTAATCGATACTGGTATGCCAACAGTAATCCATACAGGTTTACTGATCCGGACGGGCGACTTTCTCGGGGTAGTGGTTGGACTGATAGACAATGGAAAGCCTTTGATCGCGCGCAGAAGCGCGCTGCTGGCAACCTGACTAAGGCGGCTAGTAAGCTAACAAAGGCCATTGCAGCCGGCGGAAAATCGCTTCAGAAAGCTGAGGGCGCCTTTGAGAAGAACTTCGGTGCAGGCACGGGTACACTTGAGAACATGACAAAGGTGGCTTCAGATATGGGAGCTATGGCCGACGCGCTAAGCAATACTGGCGAGGGGGCCATTCCGGCGAATGCCATGACAGGCACGGCGCTGGCTGCTGCATATCCGAGCGTCGGAGCAGACACGCTTGCAGGTGTACCAAAGTCTGGCTCGAAGCAAGTCCTTGTGAATATTAGTCATGCAAGTTTTGGGAATAATTTTATATTGTCGTGGGCCGCAGGCCACGAAACGGCACATGCTGTTCTCGGGTACGAAGACCAGAAGATAAATGGGATCTCCGCTTACAAGTTTGGCTCGCCTGAACAACGGCAGGTGTTCGATTCTTTACCTGGTGCTCAGCGACTGATAAATCCCGATCATCTCATGGATGAAGCTCAATGAGGCGTCTCATTGCTTTATCTTTTGTAGTTGCCCTTACAGCTACCGCTTGCGCCGCAACTGCTCCAATTCGATGGGCACCTAGAGATGAGTTCTCGCTCACCATAGTCGACAATATTGCTCAGAAGCGTTTTGACCTTGCGTTGACCTCGTCTGCGAGTCACCCTCTTTGTATGCCGCGTGAGGCATGGCCTACGGCGGAGGCGGTCCCGGCTGGGTTTGACGGAGCCATTCTTGTGACTCCAGGAGGCAAAAAGAACCTGTTGCCGACTGGTAGTGCTTATTGCCCGGGTGGGTGCGGCGAAATTCGTGTGAACTCAGGCAAGACGCTATTGGGAGCTTTACCTTATTCCGCTTTCGGCAATATAGTGGATATTGCGGCAGAACCCATGCGAACCCTAATAATTGAAGCGCATCCTTACTATTGCAGATCAGGTTAGTGTGTCACCAGGTGCGATTTGCTTGTTCAGAAAGAATAAAAGCAGCAGTAGATCAAGCATTTGGCTGTTTTATTGGCTAGCCGCAAGTGCGAGTGATGTCAAATTTTCATTGGAGTCATGCGACAATGCGTCTGATTGTGGTCGCCGCCGTTATATTGCTCGTTACGTTTGGCGCATCGGCGCAAACGGTCCATTACGTCCACACGGATGCGCTAGGTTCTGTTTCACTGATAACTGATAGAGATCGTAACATTTTCGAGCGTAGCGAGTATGAGCCCTACGGTGGCCTGCTGAATCGGCGCACTACCGATGGGCCGGGATATACAGGGCACGTTACTGACGCTGCGACCGGGTTAACTTACATGCAGCAGCGTTACTACGACACGCAGATAGGAAGATTTCTGTCGGGAGATCCAGCGACACCTTACAGTAACCCAGTTGGTGCTTTTAACCGGTACTGGTACGCCAATAACAATCCGTATAAATTTACTGATCCGGATGGTAGGGATGCTTTTCTTTTCACTGACAAAAATATACTTGTTGTACCTGTATACTTCACTGGATCAGCTGCCACGCCAGAAAATATTGCTGCTATCAAGAATAAATTTGATTCAGTCAAATCAAGTTTTGGAAACATGCGCCCAGTCCTTCAGGTTCTAAGTCGGCCAAACGGAGCGGGAACTAACACGATGGATCTATCGCCTGGCTATAATAAGGCCCTGTTTCCTAGCGCAGGCGAGGGGATCTACGGCGGTATTGGCGGCAACTTTGGGCATATTAATTCTTCATCGCCTGACTGGCATAATGCCGCGGTGCATGACATTTATCATTTCGCGGGCGCTCCCGAGGGATATCGTGATGTGGGAGGAAATTTTGATGATCGAAAGTATGAATATCTAAAAGGCTATAACCAAAGCAATATCATGGCCGATCGGCGAGGTGATACGTTAACCGCAAGAGATGTTGACGGTATTTCGGCTAATGAATCCACCTTCAAGATGAATCTTAGTGGGTTTAAGGGTGTTTTTCGAGTCGAGGGACTCAATGACTCTAAGCGTCTCGAGAAGGAGCTATCTAAATGAACATTACTCCCAATCGTAGAAAGTATCTTTCTGTCTTGGTGGTCGGACTGCTCCCAGGGGTTGCGTTAGCGTCTGTTGAAGCAGATAGATCATGTGAAGGAGATTTTTGTTGGTCAGTGACCAAACATCGTTCTGAGCATTTGAAGGACTACTACGTCTATGTTCAATCGCAAGCGATAAAGAATTTGGTGGTACGCTATCAAAGTGGCGCACAAATTAATGTTCTGATTCAAGATGGGT
This sequence comes from Xanthomonas sacchari, assembly GCF_040529065.1. Lineage (NCBI taxonomy): Bacteria > Pseudomonadati > Pseudomonadota > Gammaproteobacteria > Lysobacterales > Lysobacteraceae > Xanthomonas > Xanthomonas sacchari. Next base: position 263,306 of record NZ_CP132343.1, read on the forward strand.
CTTCCAGAAATTGTGCAGATAGCTTTATTAAAGTAAAAATTTCAACCTCCAGTTTGGCAATGGGCGAGGGTTGTCTTGTTACTAAGCAAGGGGGTAAAGGAGTTATTTTCAAATATCAAGTATCAGCAGCTAACGTTCCACGATTTTTGCACGCGGTCGCCCCTGTCGTTTGGCTATCCGGGTACTCTCGGAGCGGGGATTTTCTGCCTGCAGCTAGCGCTCTCATCGCATTGGATGGAAAGTAAGGTTAGCCCTGCTTCGGTAACAGGGGCAGGTTATTCAATAGCAGGCATCTGTGTATAGGGTCGTAGGAAGCGAGCTGACCCTTGGCTCGTTTTTTTCAGGAGCATTCTGGATCTTTCCTAGTAAAGATCAAATCCATCGATGAATGGATCGGCGCCTTGGTTGCTGCCACCGCATCGGCCAGCTAAGGTCGCGGCTACGTTCTTTGCCTCGATTTCCACATGCCCTTTTCAAACTCCCTTGCCGCCTTTCTCACCCTAAGCCTAGCCCTCTCCACCACCGCCCACGCCGACGAAGGCATGTGGATACCGTCACAGATGCCGGAGTTGGCCAAGCCCCTGCGCGAGGCAGGATTTCAGGGCGATCTACAAACGCTGGCCGAGGTGACGCAGCCGCCGTTGAGTGCGGTGGTCAAGGTCGGGGGCGGGACCGGGGCGTTCGTGTCCGGGGAGGGATTGCTGCTGACCAATCACCACGTCGCCTACGGGGTAATCCAGTACAACACCTCGGCCAAGGAGAACCTGATCGAGAACGGGTTCATCGCGCGGGATCGCGCCGACGAGCGCACGGCCAATCCGGATTTCCGGGTGCTGGTGACGGTGGGCTTCGACAAGGTCACCGATCGGGTGCTGGGGCCGGCCAAGGGCAAGACCGGGCGGGCCTATTACGATGCGGTGGATGCGGCGAGCAAGCGCATCGTCGCCGACTGCGAGCGCGAGGCTGGAGTGCGCTGCAGCGTGGCCAACATGTATTACGGCACCGATTTCTACCGGATCCGCCAGTTGGAGCTGCGCGACGTGCGTTTGGTGTATGCGCCGCCACGGGCGATCGGCAACTACGGCGACGAGATCGACAATTTCATGTGGCCGCGGCACAGCGGCGATTTCACCTTGCTGCGCGCCTATGTGCGCAAGGACGGCAAGCCGGCGGACTACAGTGCCGACAACGTGCCCTACCAGCCACCGGCGCATCTGCAGATCGCCACCGATGGGCCGAAGGCCGGCGACTTCGCGATGCTGGCTGGCTACCCCGGCATCACCTACCGGCATCGCACGGCGGCCGAGTTCGCCGAGCAGGTGGAGGCGACGCTGCCGCAGCGGGTGGCGGTGCTGGACCAGTTGATCGGGGTGATCGAGGCGGCGGGCAAGGCCGATGCAGAGGCGCGCACGCGCTACGCGTCGCAGCTGCAGTCGCTGAAGAACAACCGCAAGCGCGCCGCCGGCGAATTGGAAGGGCTGCAGCGTAGCGATGCGGTGCGGCTGCGCGCGGAGGACGAGCGAGGCATGCTCGCGGCGACCCACGGCAGCGATGCGCGCGATATCGCGGCGTTGCAGAAGCTGCTCGGCCAGGCGTCGGCGTTGCGCGAGCGCGATCTGCTGTTGGGCTTGATCGCCACGCAGACCCAGGCGCTGCGCTCGGCACTGACGCTGGAGCGGCTGCGACTGGAGGCGGGTAAGCCGGACGACCGGCGCGAGAGCGGCTACCAGCAGCGCGACCTAACGCTGATCGAGGGCATGCTCAAGCAGGTGCAGCGCCGCTATTCGCCGACCGTGGAGAAGGCGCTGCTGACGACGTTGTTGACCCGCTACCAGCAATTGCCGGATGCCCAGCGGGTACCGGAGTTCGATGCGGCGTTCGGGCGGACCCCGGCGCAATTGCAGGCGGTGCTGGACAAGGCCTATGCCGGCACAGCGCTGGGCACCGAGGCCGAGCGGCTGTCGCGCTTCGTCGACGCGCGCGAGGGCAAGGCGCTTGCGGCCGATCCATTGCTGGCGCTGGCCGCCACGCTGGTGCCGGCGCAGCTGCGGCTGGACGACGAGCGCAAGGCGCGCGAGGGCGAGCAGTTGCGGCTGCGCCCGGCCTACATGCGTGCGCTGTTCGCCTGGCGCAAGCAGCAGGGTCGTGCGGTGTATCCGGATGCCAACAGCACGCTGCGGATCAGCTATGGCCGCGTCGAGCCGCTGGCGCCGCGCGACGCGGTCAGCTTCGCGCCGCTGACCACGGTGGCCGGCATCGTCGAAAAGAACACCGGCAAGGAGCCGTTCGATGCGCCCAAGCCGCTGCTGGCGGCGATCGCCAAGGGCGATTTCGGCAGCACGGTCGATCCGCAGTCGAAGACGCAGCCGGTAAACTTCCTGACCAACCTGGACACCACCGGCGGCAACTCCGGCTCGCCGGTGCTCAATGCACGCGGCGAGTTGATTGGGCTGAACTTCGACAGCAACTGGGAGGCGGTCAGCGCCAGTTGGTGGTACGACCCGCGCTACAAACGCGCCATCCATGTGGACATGCGCTATCTGCGCTGGTTGATGGCCAAGGTGTATCCGGCGCCGCAATTGCTGAAGGAGTTGAACGTTCCGCAGGAGTGATTGGGCGGTTTGGGATGCGTGTGTCGCTTGGCGTTGCCTCTAGTGGAATAGGCATGCACTGTGCCCTGTGCGCTCATGTGGCGGCGGCATCGTCCGCCATGGCTTCGGAAGCGTGAGCCCTCAGCGCTCACCTCGATGCAGTGTGCCGTCGGAGATCAGAAAGACGATCCCGATACAGGACACCGTCATGCGTCGGGACTGAAGTCCCTCCCACAATGAGCATCATGCGCTGCGGTCGGGAGACCGACGTCATGGGTGTGGGCCGCGCCGGCCGCGGCTCACTCCGCCACTGCGATACAGCGCTTAGACTGATCCGATGGAACCACTAGCCGCTACGCCACTGCCACGCGCGTTCTACGCGCGCGATGCGCGCGTGGTGGCGCCGGAGCTGTTGAACAAGCTGCTTGTCAGTGCCGATGGTCGTTGCGGGCGCATCGTCGAGGTGGAGGCCTACTGCGGTGCGGAGGATCCGGCGGCGCACTCGTTCCGCGGCATGACGCCGCGCACACGCGTAATGTTCGGCCCGCCTGGGCATCTGTACGTGTACTTCATCTACGGCATGCATTGGGCCCTCAATGCAGTATGCGGTGGCGCGCCGGGGCATGCGGTGCTGATCCGCGCCTTATCGCCTGTGGCCGGGATCGAGGCGATGCAGTCGGCACGCGGCGCGGTGCGCGCCGCCGATCTCACCCGTGGGCCGGGGCGCCTGGCCAAGGCGCTGGGTGTTACGGGCGCGGACAACGGGCTGGACCTGACCACGCTGCAGTCGCGCCTGTGGCTAGGGCAGGACGGGACGCCGCCGCCTCCTGCGCCGGTCGTCACCACGCGGATCGGTATCAGCAAGGCAATGGAGGCGCCGTGGCGCTGGCATGTGCCCGACGAGCCAAACGTGTCGCGCTTTGTGGTGGGTCGGGTGAAGCGCCGCGGGTAGCGTGGCGCTCGTAGGCATCGTCGCACTACACGCTGCAAGAGGGTCAGTGCCTTGCCAGCCGTTACGAGTGAAAGGCCGCAATGCGCTGGTGACGGAAGGCGCTTTGGCTCGGAGACGAACGCATTTGCTCAGGTTCCTTCGCTTCGTTCGTCGCGGCCGAAGCCGCTCCTACGACGGGCAAGCTGCGTCACCACCGCCACAAACGGGCGCATGGCTGAGGATATGCCGACAAGGCACACCCTAGGCGATTGCGGCGCTTGCATCCAGTTGCGCGATGGAATCGGCCACAACCGTGGCGAACGGTGCGTCCACGTCCACCGAGATCACGTCGGCCTCGTCCAGCGGCAGTTCGAGTGTATCGAGCTGGCTTTGCAGCAACGCCGGCGGCATGAAATGGCCATGGCGCGCGGCCAGGCGTTCGGCGATCACGTGCGCGGCCGCGTGCAGGAACACGAAACGCATCGGCACGCCGGTGTCGCGCAATTGTTGCCGATGCGCCTTGCGCAGCCCGGAGAAGGCCAGCACGACGCTATGCCCTGCATCGACGGACGCGCGCAGGCGTTGCGCCAGCGTCGCGACCCAGGGCGCGCGCTGCGCGTCGCTGAGCGGGATGCCATGCGCCATCTGCGCCTTGGCGGCGGCGCTGTGGAAGTCGTCGGCGTCCAGGAAGGTGAGTCCGTAGTATGCCGCCAGTGCCTGGGCGACGCTGGTCTTGCCGCTGCCGGACACGCCCATCACGACGATGGCTTCGGCGCGTGGCGGCGGGGATGAGGGGATGTGGGTCACGTGCTGCGGTCCCGTGGGGTCGCCCAGATGATGCCAGTGTGGGCGTTGTGTGGACGTCAGTGATTCTGTAACTGGGTCTTGCGCTGCTGTTGAGATGTGCGCCGTGGCAACTGGGTTCTGTGTGGACGATGGCGTCGGGGCTGAAGCCCCTCCCACAGGGACTCCAGCCGGCACTCCTGGTTCAGCACCCCGCGCTTGCAGGTTCCCGCGAGGCGTCTACATCGTCGCGTTCGCCGTCTCGACCAGATCGTCCCACTGCAGTCGCGTGCCGGAGGCATCGTCGCTGTGCTGCAAGGTGCGGCGAACGGCGCGACGCATCGCACGGCTGATCCAGTTGTGCAGGTCGCGGCCGGACTGGCCGTCGCTGCGATCGGCAATCCAGGACGCGGCGGCGGCGGCGTCGAGATCCAGCGGTTTGCCGCGCAGCAGGCGCGCGACGATGGCGGCCCGCGCCGCGTGGTCGGGCAGGGCGATGACGATCTGCCGGTCCAGCCGCGACAGCAGCGCCGGGTCGATCGCAGTGGCGTGGTTGCTGGCGGCCAGCAGGAACACCTGGCCCGCATGGCTGGAGACGCCGTCCAGCTCCTGCAGCAGTTGGCCGACGATCTCGCGGGTATACGCGTCGTCGCCGTCGCCGTCGGCACCGCGCGCCGGGGCGACGATGTCCAGTTCGTCGACAAACACGATGCACGGCGCCTGCGCCCGCGCGCGCTCGAACGCCGCCTGCACGCGCTGGCCGGACTGGCCGAGGTAGCCGGCCTTGAGGTCGGCGCTGCTCAGGGCGATGAAGGCCAGGCCCGACTGGCTGGCGAGGATGCGCGCGACCTGGGTCTTGCCGGTGCCCGGCGGGCCGACCATCAGGATCCCGCGCGGCACCGGCACGCCGAGCGTGGCCAGGGTCTCGGCGTTGCGCAGTTCCTTGCCCAGGCCGACGAATTCCTCGACCGTGGCGGCCGGCAGCACGATGTCGTCCCAGCCCAGCGTGGCGACGGCAGTGGAACCTTTGCCACGCAGCGCGCGCAGGTGCGCGAGCAGGGTGGCGTTGTCCAGCGTGCCGTCCACGCACTCGGCTGCAACGCGCGCGACCAGCGTGTGCAGGTCGCGACCGGAGAGGCCGGTGCTGTCGGCGATCACCTGCGCGTCCGGCGCCAGGGTGAAACCGGCCCGCTGCAGCTCGGCGCCGAGGATGCGGGCGCGCGCCGCGGCGTCGGGCAGGCCGATGGCGATGCTGGCGGTGAAGCGCGACAGGATCGCGTCGTCCAGCAGCGCCGGGCGGTTGGTCGCGCCGATCACCAGCACCTGGCCATTTGCCGCATGGAAGCCGTCCCATTCGGCCAGGAACGTCTGCACCAGTTCGGCGCCGAAGCTGTCGCTGTCGGCGCCGCCACGGCGCGCGAACACGCTTTCGCATTCGTCGATGAACAGGATCGCCGGTGCGTGCGCGCGGCAGCGCTGCCAGATCGCCTGCACCTTGGGGCCGGTGTGGCCGACGTGCGCGGCCTTCAGGTCGGCCACGCCCAGCGCCTCGAAATGGCAGCCGGCATGACGCGCAAGCTTGCGCGCGATCAGGGTTTTGCCGGTACCCGGCGGCCCGTGCAGGAGCATGCCTTTCGGCGCCGGCTGGCGCCCGGACACGAACAGGTCCACCAGTTTCAGGATCTGGTCGAGCGTGCTGTCGAGCAGCGCGACGTCGGCCCAGTGCCGTTGCACCGCATCCAGGCTCTGCAGCCGCTGCTGCAGCGCGCGTTGCTGGCCGCGCGCGACCTCCCAGGCCTGCACGTGGTCGTGCAGCGCGGCGATCGGCGCGCCATCGACGGCGGCGTCTTCGGCCAGTGCCAGTGCCAGCGATTGCAGCGACGGCGTAGCGTCGGCGGCCAGGTCGGCGTCGAGGAGGATCAGGGCCGCTGCGTGGGTGGCATCGGGCAGCACGACCAGCGCCTGCAGCCGCGGGTCCTCGCTGCCGTCGTGCAAGGCCAGCAGCCGCGCACCGGACAGATCGCCATGCGTGGCGGGAATGGACCAGCGCCCGTGCAGGGCGCGCTGCGGCCAGGGCGCGCGGGTCACCGGATAGGTCGACCCTGGATCATGCTGCGCGGCATCGGCCACCTGCACCAGCGCCAGCGGCAGGCGTGCGAACGCCTGCAGTGCGCGCCGTTCGGCATGGCTGTGGTGCCACGCCAGCAACTGCGCACCGGCGACGACCAGCAGGCCGTACGCCAGCAGCGAGGGCAGCAGGCTTTGCAGCAGCAGGCCGCCATCGCCGTGCAGGCCGACCTGGCGCCACCAGACGAGGAAGCTGCGCGTCTCGCCCAGCCAGTGTGCGCTGGTCCACGGCAGGACCAGCACCAGCATGCCGATCAAGGCCGCGCGCCAGCGCCAATCCGGCAGCAGCGGCCGCAGCAGCAACGCCGATCCCCAGGCGCGGCGGCGCTCGCGCCGTACCGCCGCCCGCGCCGCACTCTTGGCGTGCGCAGCGAAGCGGTGCCGGATTGCGGCCGCCGCCTGCTCCACGGCAGGCAGATGCCGCTCGATATCCGCATCGGCCTGCGCCTGGCGCGACTGCGCCTGCTGCACCTGCGCGAGCAGGCGCTGCGTCTGCTGTTGCAGCGACGGCGGGGGCGTCGGCACGGCGGCCGGGATGCCGGACATCAGCGGGAGCGGGCGCAGGTGGTCACCGCGCGCATCTTAGCCTGAGCGCCGGTGGGGCTGCGGTTGCTGTCTGCTGATGGATATTGCCCGCGTTGGACACGGCAGGCAGGCGCGTGAAGCGGTTGCTGCCGTGGGAGGAGGCATCTTGGAGAAAGCTAGGGCGCGAGGCGCAGGGCGGGTCTTTAGACCATCGCGGCTTCGTTCGTCGCGGCTGAAGCCGCTCCTACGCATGGATTGCAGCTCCATGATGGCAGCCCATGATGGCTGTTGCAGTTGCTTTGGTTGTTGCCTTTGCCTTATCGGGTTCCCTTCCGAAGTGGCGGCCAGCGCGGGGAAAAACCCGAAGGGCGGCGTACATGGATGTACGCCGTCCGCGGCAGGGGCAGGATGCCCCTTCCGCGGATCCCCGTGATGGACGCGGACCCGGAGCGCGCAGCGCGGAGGGCGCGAGGCAGGGTGTGCTTTCTTTTGGTTACTTTTCTTTGCACAAGCAAAGAAAAGTAACTCGCCGCAAGGCGAAAGCTTTGCCTTGTCGTGGCTGCAGCGCCAAAAGGGTCCTACAAATCAACAGCAAAAGCAGAAGCAGAAGCAGAGCCTGCGGCATGCCTGCGTCTGCCGCGGACATTGGATGCCGCACCGCAACCGAGCGGTGATTCTGCTTAACTGGGCTGCGTGCAAAGGGGGCGCAGGAAAAGAGGCGAGAAGCGCCGTGCTCGCCGTTGGGGGGTGTAGGCGCAGCCGCCTCACCTGCCTCGCGGCGCCCAGCCTGGTGCACGCGCAGCCCAAGCGAGACGCAGCGAGCCCCGAACTCCCGACCACGCCGAAACGCCGCGCACCCTCTAGACTGCACGCATCGTCATGGGGACTCACCTTTGGTTTCCAGTTGGATCCTGCTGCTGGTATCGGTCGGCTATGCGGCGCTGCTGTTCGCGGTGGCGTGGTGGGGCGACCGCCGTCCGCTGTACCCGGAGCGGCCGTGGCTGCGGCCGGCGGTGTACAGCCTGGCGCTGGCCGTGTACTGCTCGTCGTGGACGTTCTATGGCGCGGTCGGCAGCGCAGTGCGCAACGGCGCCGGCTACCTGCCGATCTACCTGGGCCCGCTGCTGATGCTGCTGTTCGGCTGGCGCATCGTCGAGCGCCTGGCGTTGATCGCGCGCAGCGAGAACACCGTGTCCATCGCCGACTTCATTTCCTCGCGCTACGGCCGCTCGCGGCGCCTGGCCGCGCTGGTGGCGGTGATCGCCCTGGTCGGCGTGGTGCCGTACCTGGCGCTGCAGTACAAGGCGGTGGCGATGAGCCTGCAGGTGCTCAGCGGCCAGTCCAGCACCGGTGCGCCGTTCTATGCCGATCCGGCGCTGTACGTGGCCCTGGGGATGGCGCTGTTCGCCACCTTGTTCGGCACCCGCCAGGTCGATGCCACCGAGCACCACCACGGCATGATGCTGGCGATCGCGCTGGAGTCGGTAGTCAAGCTGCTGGCGATGGTGGCGGTGGGCGTGTTCGCCTACGTGTGGCTGTCCGCGCGCGACGGCGGCCAGGTGCTGGCGTCGACGCGCACGCTGTTCCAGAACACCCCGCCGGTGGGCTTCATCTCGCAGACCCTGCTCAGCTTCCTGGCGCTGGTGTGCCTGCCGCGGCAGTTCCACGTGGCGGTGGTGGAGTGCAGCGACGTCGGCGACATCCGCAAGGCGCGTTGGCTGTTCGGCCTGTACCTGGTGCTGATCTCGGCGATGGTGGTGCCGATCGCCGCCGCCGGCATCGCGCTGTTCGGCGGCGGCGACGTGGCCGACGACAGCATCGTGCTGGCATTGCCGCTGGCCGAAAGCCGCACCGCACTGGCGCTGGTCGCCTATGTGGGCGGGTTCTCCGCCGCCACCGGCATGGTCATCGTCTCCAGCATCGCGCTGGCGACGATGATCAGCAACGACCTGGTGATGCCGGTGCTGCTGCGCCGCCGCGGGCACCAGGCCGCCGGCGCCGACGTGGCCTCGAAGGTGCTGTGGATCCGCCGCCTGGCGATCCTGCTGCTGGCGCTGATCGCCTACGGCTATTACCGCAGCAGCAGCAACGACACCACGCTGGCGTCGTACGGCCTGATGGCCTTCGCCGCGGTGGCGCAGTTCGCGCCGGGCGTGATCGGCGGGCTGTACTGGCGCGGCGCCAGCCGCAAGGGTGTGGAGACCGGCATGGTGCTGGGCTTCGCCACCTGGATCTACACGCTGCTGCTGCCGGCACTGACCCAGGCCGGCTGGCTGGCGCCGGCGTGGCTGCTGGATGGGCCGTTCGGCATCTCCTGGCTGCGCCCGCAGCAGTTGTTCGGCATGAGCGGCTGGGACCCGCTGGCGCACGGCACGTTCTGGTCGCTGCTGGTCAACGTCGGCACGATGATGTTTGTGTCGGCGCGCTGGCGACCGGGCCTGGACGAGCGCCTGCGCGCGGCGCCGTTCCTGGAGCCGTACTCGCAGCGCCCGGCGGTGGCCGGCGACTGGCTCGGGCAGGTGCGCGTGGTGGATCTGCAGGCGCTGGCCGAGCGCATGGTCGGCGAGCGTCATGCCCGCCGTGCCTTCGCCGAACAGGCGCAATTGCTTGGCCGCGAGCCGCAGCCCACCGCGGTGGCCGACCGGGTCTGGGTGCAGTTCACCGAACGCCTGCTCGCCGCCTCGATCGGCGCGGCCTCTGCGCGCCTGGTGCTGACCAGCCTGCTGCGCGGCTCGGGCATGGACTTGGGCGAGGTGGTGGCAGTGCTCGACGAGGCCGGGCAGGAGCTGCGCTTCAACCGCGAGATCCTGTCCACCACGCTGGAGAACATCAGTGCCGGGGTCAGCGTGGTCGATCCGGCGATGCGCCTGACCGCGTGGAACCGCCGCTACCAGCAGATGTTCGGCTATCCCGACGGCATGCTCTACGTCGGCCGCCCGGTCGCCGACCTGATCCGCTACAACGCCGAGCGCGGCGAACTCGGCGGTGGCCAGGTGGAAGATCAGATCGCCCGCCGCATCGCGCACATGCGTGCCGGCACCCCGCACGTTTTCGAGCGCACCCGCAGCGACGGCAAGGTGATCGAGATGCGCGGCCAGCCGCTGCCCGGCGGCGGCTACGTCACCAGCTACAACGACATCACCGACTACAAGCGCGCCGAGCAGGCCCTGCTCGAGGCCAACGAGACCCTGGAACAGCGCGTGGCCGAGCGCTCGCGCGAGGCCGAGCTGGCGCAGCAGTCCAAGACCCGCTTCCTGGCCGCGATCAGCCACGACGTGCTGCAGCCGCTCAACGCCGCGCGGCTGTTCGCCTCGGCCTTGCGCGATGCGCACCAGAACGAGGAGCAGCGGCATCTGGCCGAGCGCGTGGACGCCTCGCTGCGCGCCGCCGAGGAGCTGCTCGACGGCCTGCTCGATGTGTCGCGGCTGGACGCCGGCGGCCTGCGCCCGACCATCGAGGACATCGACGCCGGCCTGCTGCTGCGCGAACTGGCCGCGCAGTACAGTCCGATCGCCGCCGGCCGTGGCCTGCGCCTGCACGTGCACGCGCGGCCGCTGTGGGTGCGCAGCGATCGCCGGCTGCTGCGCCGCGTTCTGCAGAACTTCCTCGCCAACGCGCTGCGCTATACCCGCCAGGGCCGCATCGTGCTCGGCATGCGCCGCCGCGGTGCGGCGCTGGAACTGCAGGTCTGGGACACCGGCCCCGGCATCCCGCCGCATCACATGCAGCAGATCTTCGACGAGTTCCAGCGCTACCAGCAGCCGTTCGACTGGGGCGAGCAGGGGCTGGGCCTGGGCTTGTCGATCTGCCAGCGCATCTCGCGCCTGCTCGGCCACGACCTGGATGCGCGCAGCCGCGTCGGCCACGGCAGCATGTTCTCCATCACCCTGCCGCGGGCGGCGCCGCCGGCACAGGCGCAGCAACGCGCGCCGCGCGCGGCGGCGGCGGCCGACTCGCTGGCCGGGCTGCGCGTGCTGTGCGTGGACAACGACCAGGAAATCCTCGACGGCATGCGCGCGCTGCTCGGCCGCTGGCAGGTGGAGGTGATCTGCGCCAGCACCGTCGATGCGGCGCTGGCGCAGGCCGCGTGCGCACCGCACGTGATGCTGGTCGACTACCACCTGCACGACCGGCTCGACGGCCTGGAGACCCTGGATGCGCTGCGTGCGGCGATGCCCGGGCCGGTGGCCGGCGCGTTGCTCACCGCCGACGGTCGCGACGAACTGAAGCTGCAGGCGCGCGAGCGCGGCTACCGGCTGCTGACCAAGCCGGTCAAGCCGGCCTCGCTGCGCGCCTTCCTCACCGCGTACCACGATCCGATCTAGCGGCGTCGCCCGTCGTTGTAACGGGAATGTATGTGCCGTGTGGCACTCGGCGGCGCGGCCGGTGTGGCGCACGGCGCGGGCAGGCAGCTAAGGTGATGGACCACCCACGATCCGCCTGCGCATGACCTCCCTGGACACCCCCGCGATGCCCTCGCTCCCGGACCTGCTGGCGGCGCTGGAGGCCGGGCAGGCGCAGACGCTCGAACACGGTGCCCGCGCCTACCTGCGGCAGCACCCCGACGATGTCCTGGCCAGCAGCCTGCTGGCGATGAGCCTGCAGATGCAGGGCCAGCCGGCGCCGGCCGCCGCCGTGTACCGCAGGCTCGCCGAGCGCGAGCCGCATGAGGTGGCGCACTGGAACAACCTCGGCACGGCGCTGCGCGAGGCCGGTGACCCCGGCCCGGCAGGCGAGGCCTATCTGCGCGCCCGCGCGCTGGCGCCGGACGATCCGCTGCCGCACCACAACCTCGGCCTGCTGGCGATGGACGCCGGCGACTACGCCGCGGCCCGTGAACACCTGCTCGACGCGCATGCGCTGGCGCCGCAGGCCCCGCCGCTGTGCGTGCACGCGGCGATGGCCTGCCACGAATGCGGCGACTTCCAGCGCGTGCAGGCGCTGATCGCCGACTGGCGGCAGTGGCCGCCGCTGGATCCGGACACCACCGTGGAACTGGCCTGGCTGCTGTCGCAGGGCGGCGAGACCGACACGGCCTGCGCTCTGCTGCGCGCCTGCGCCGAGGAGCCAATGGCGCAGCCGACGCGGGCCTGGTCGCGACTGGTGCTGGTGCTCGAACGCGCCAACCGCCTGCCGCAGGCGCGCGAGGCGGCCGCGCAACTGCCGCCGCCGGAACGGATCGACGACCCCGACGTGCGCCAGGACGCCGCCAATGCGCTGGCGGTGCTGGCCATGCGCGAGGGTCACTGGGAGCAGGCGCACGCGCTGCTGCGCGGGCTGCTGGCCGACGGCAGCGCCGTCGACCGGCGCAAGCAGAGCAACCTGTTCTTCGCCCTGGCGCGGGTCTGCGACCGCCTGGGCCGTTACGACGAGGCGCTGGATGCGTGCGTGCAGGGCCATGCCGGTCAGGTCGAGGGCCTGGCCGCGCTGGTGCCGGAACTGGCGGCGGCGGACGCACCGCCGCTGCCGGTCGCGCAGTCCCGCTGGGATCCGGTGCGCCATGCCGCGGCGCGGCCGGTAACCGCGCCGGCCATGGCGGACTCGCCGATCTTCGTGGTCGGCTTCCCGCGCTCGGGCACCACCTTGCTGGAACAGATGCTCGACGCCCACCCGCAGCTGGTGGCGATGGACGAGCGGCCGTTCCTGCAGGGGCTGGCCGACCGCCTGGAGGCGCGCGGCGTGGCCTGGCCAGATGGCCTGGGCGAGCTCGACGATGCCGCCTGTGACGCGCTGCGCGCCGAGTACTGGCAGGCGGTGCGCGGGGTGGTGCAGCTGCAGCCGGGCCAGCGCCTGGTCGACAAGAACCCGTTGAACCTGCTGCGCCTGCCGCTGATCCGGCGTCTGTTCCCGGAGGCGCCGGTGATCCTGGCGCTGCGCCACCCCTGCGACGTGCTGTTGAGCTGCTACATGCAGGCGTTCCGCTCGCCGGCCTTCGCCCTGCTGTGTGCCAGCCTGCCGCGGCTGGCGCGCGGCTATGCCGACGCGATGGACTTCTGGCTCTACCACGCCGCCTTGCTGCAGCCGCGCGTGCTGGAGTTGCGCTACGAGGATCTGGTGGCCGACCCGCAGGCGCAGGTGGCGCGGCTGGGGCAGTTCCTGCAGCTGCAGCAGCCGGAGCGGCTGCTGGAGTTCCAGCGGCACGCGCAGGGCAAGGGCTTCATCAGCACGCCAAGCTACGCGCAGGTGGTGGAAGGCATCAACCGCAAGGCCCTGGACCGCTGGCACGCTTATCGCGACGCGTTCGCGCCGGTGCTGCCGGTGCTGCAACCGTTTCTGCAACGCTGGGACTATCGCGCTACCTGAGGGTGCCGCTTGTCTGAACCGTTCCCGTCTGCGGGTTGAACGGCAAAACGCCGCGCGCGCTGTACCGCGGTTGAAGCGGTGTTTTTGTCAGGCGCTGGCGCACGCTGGCACACCGAAACAACACCCTTCTTATAAAAAACTAACAAGTGCCTGACGGTCCTCTAATGAACCGCAGGCCCGAGGCATCCATTTCACCCGCCGCGCCGTCGAGGCGCCCGGGATGGTTCGCGCCTGCGTGCAGCCGGCGCTTGTCGCACATCACATGAGGTCTTCCCGATGTCCGTAGCAAAGAACAGACTCGCTCACGCCGTTTGCCTGGCCATGGCGACGCTTCCCGCCACGCTCTATGCGCAGAGCGCCACGCCGGCGGCGTCCGCGTCCGGCGACGCGCCGGTGACGCTGGACAAGCTCACCGTCACCGGTTCGCTGGTGCGCCGTGTGGATGTGGAGACCGCCAGCCCGGTCGCCGTGGTCGATCGCCAGCAGATCCAGCAGAGCGGCAAGCAGACCCTGGGCGACCTGCTGCAGGCGCTGCCCGGCATCGCCGGCGCCGCGACCAACCCGCAGGTCAACAACGGCGGCGGCGACGGCGCCTCGACCATCTCCCTGCGCGGCCTCGGCGACCAGCGCACGCTGATCCTGATCGACGGCCACCGCATCCAGAACAACGACGTCAACTCGATCCCGGCCAACATGATCGACCACGTCGAAGTGCTGAAGGTCGGCGCCTCGGCGATGTACGGCTCCGACGCGATCGGCGGCGTGGTCAACTTCATCCTGCGCAAGAATTTCGAAGGCGGCGAAGTCTCGGCCAACTACGGTCAGACCAGCCGCGGCGACGGCGCGCGCCAGGGCGGCAGCTTCACCTTCGGCAAGACCTGGGACCGCGGCAACGTCGTAGTCGGCCTGGACTACAACAAGCAGAAGGACGTCTCCAGCGCCAACCGCGCGTTCTCCAAATACGCGATGTACCTGTCCAGCGGCAGCGTCTACAAGGGCGGTTCCAGCCGCACGCCCAGCGGCTACTACAAGCTGCCGGCGGCGACCCTGGCGGCCAACGGCTGCAGCGCCAACGGCGCGCTGACCAGCAACGGCAGCGGCGGCTACAAGTGCTACAGCTCCTCGGCCGACGCCTACAACTACCAGGCGCAGAACCTGCTGCTGACCCCGCAGCAGCGCGTCGGCGGCTTCGTGCTCGGCAGCTTCAACATCACCGACTCGATGCAGGCGTACGTCAACGCCTACCACAACCACACCATGTCGAACTTCGCGATCGCGCCGCTGCCGTTCGACGCGCAGAACGACGGCATCACCATCGCCGCCAACAACCCGTACAACCCGTTCGGCGTGGAGTTCGGCCCCAACGGCTACGAGTTCCGTTCGCGCTTCACCACCCTGGGCCAGCGCGAAGGCTTCTACGACACCGCCACCGACCAGGACGTGATCGGCCTGAAGGGCGGCATCGGCGACAGCAGCTGGGTGTGGGACACCAACTTCAACTACGGTCACTACCGCCAGCGCAACTGGAGCCACGGCTACGTCGACTACGCCGCGCTGCAGACCGCGATCGACAGCGGGCAGGTCAACATCTTCGACCAGAACAACGCCAACACCATCGCCTGGCTGAAGAGCAACGAATCGATTCCGCGCCAGGAAACCACCACGATCATGCGCCAGTGGGAAGCCAGCGCCAACGGCAGCCTGTGGGAAATGCCGGCCGGCGCCGCGCAGCTGGCGGTGGGCGCGCTGTACCGCAAGGAGACCCTGAACTCCACGGTGTCGGCCAATGCACTGATCAACAGCGACAACACCTGCGCGGTCTCCTCCGAAGCATGCTCCTCGCCGCTGAGCGGCAGCTTCAACGTCAAGGAGGCATACGCCCAGCTGTTCGTGCCGGTGCTGGAGCAGTCCTCGCCGGTCGGCGCGCTCAACCTGACCCTGAGCGACCGCTACTCCGACTACAGCAGCGTGCGCTCGGGCAACAACAGCGCCTCGTTCCAGGTGGAGTGGCGTCCGATCCACGACCTGATGGTGCGCGGCACCGCGGCGCAGGTGTTCCGTGCGCCGACGATCAGCGACATCTACCAGGGCCCGACCGCCGACTCGCCGAACTTCGTCGACCCGTGCATCGGCTACAGCGGCAGCGGCCACGCCAATGCCTGCGCCGGCGTGCCGGCCGGCTGGAACGGCTCGGGCTTGTCGCAGACCAACGGCATCGTGTCCGGGTCCAGCTACGTCGGTTATCAGCTCAAGCCGGAGAAGGGCACCTCCTTCGACTACGGCCTGGTCTACAGCCCCGAGTACGTGCCGGGCCTGTCGGTCAATCTCGACTGGTGGAAGGTCAAGCTCAACGACCTGATCCAGTCGATCTCCGCGCAGACCGTGGCAGACCTCTGCTACAACGACGACAACAGCCCTTACTGCAGCTACATCCACCGCTATGCCGCGGGCACCGTCAGCGCCGGCAACATCAACTACATCCAGACGCCGGTGGTGAACATCGGCAAGCTCAACACCCAGGGCATCGACCTCGGCGCCAACTACGTGCTGCCGGAGACCGCGTTCGGCAAGTTCACCGTGGCCGTGGACAGCACCTACCTGCACCGCTACGACATCGACACCGGGGACACGGTGGTGCACATGGCCGGCCGCTACAACTCGTCCTACGGCAACTACACGCACTGGCGCGCGCACGCCCAGGTCGGCTGGAAGCTGGGCAACTGGGATGCGAGCTGGACCACGCGCTGGATCGGCAAGGTGCAGGTCGGCAGTGGCGACCTGACCCAGAACATGTCCGCCGATGCGGCGATCAAGGGCGTGGTGCTGGACTACGGCAGCTACATGTACCACAACCTGCAGGTGGGCTACGACATGGCCGGGGCCAACCTGCGCCTGGACCTGGGCGTGGACAACCTGACCAACAAGCAGCCGCCGGTCATGTACCAGAACAACGTATTGAACGCGAACACCGACGTGAGCACCTACGACACGCTCGGCCGCTACTACTGGATGCGGGCTACCTACCGCTTCTGAGTGGAGCCGGCGCCGCCGCCTGCGTGGGCGGCGCCGGAGCGTACGATACGGCGCGTCCCTGTGGGGCGCGCCGTTCTGCTTGAGGGAGCAGCATGCCGATGCGCATGAACCAGACCGACCTGCGCCACTACGTCCGCGTCTACGACGCGGCACTGGATCCTGGCTTCTGCGCACAGCTCATCGCGCAGTTCGAGCAGACCGCCGCCCAGCACCGCCGCAACGGCGCTGGCGAGCGCGCAGGGCTGGACGACAGCGCCTGGACCGAACTCAACGTCACCCGGCTCGCCGATCCGGCGTTCCAGGGTTTTTTCATCGAACAGGTGCGTGCGGCGCTGGCCCGCTACAACGCCGATCTCGGTCTGACTGCCGAGGTGCCGTGGCGCCCACGCCTGGCCGACCTGCGGATCAAGCGCTACCGCGCCGATGCCGGCGAACGCTTCCAGCCGCACTTCGACGCCTGCGACGCGGAGACCGGCCGTTACCTGGTGTTCCTGTGGTATCTCAACGACGTGGCCGAGGGCGGGCACACCCGCTTCCTCGACCTGGACCTGGAGGTCGCGCCGCGCGCCGGCCGCCTGCTGGTGTTCCCGCCGTACTGGATGTTCCTGCACGCGGGCCTGCCGCCACGCAGCGGCGACAAGTACATCCTGTCCACCTATCTCGAATTCACCGCCAAGCCGGCCTGACCCAGGGCGCCGCGCTGGTGGGATGGGCGCGCATCATCGCCGCACATCCCCAATCCCCAATCCCGGGCGCACCAGCACCCGTCGCTCAACCTGCACCATGCAGATGCTCGAACAGGATGGTGCAGCCGATCGCGATCAGCAGCGCGCCGCCGACGATCTCCGCGCGCTTGCCGGCCAGCGCACCGAGCGCGCGGCCGAGCATGATGCCCAGGGTGACCATGGTCAGCGTGCACAGGCCGATGATCGCCGCGACCTCGACGATGTTCACGTCGAGGAAGGCCAGGCCGACGCCCACCGCCATCGCGTCGATGCTGGTGGCCAAGCCGGTGGCGGCCAGATTCCAGAAGCCGTGGCGCTTGGGCGCGGCCTCCTCGGGCGTGTCGGACTCCGGCTTGAGGCCGGCGACGATCATGTGCACGCCCAGCGCGCCGAGCAGGCCGAAGGCGATCCAGTGATCGAAGGCGACCACGTACTTGGAGGCGGCCTGGCCGAGCACCCAGCCCAGCGCCGGGGTCAGTGCCTCGATGCAGCCGAAGATCAGGCCGGCGCGCAGCGCGTCGGCCCAGCGCGGGCGTTGCATCGCCGCGCCCTTGCCGACCGCGGCGGCGAAGGCGTCGGTCGACATGGCGATGCCGAGCAGGAGGATCGAAAGAAACGACATGGGGGACCGTACCGGGACAGGCGACAACGACGAGCGCGCGCGCCCGGCCTTCGCCTTGCGCACTCGCCGCTGGTCTCGCCAACCGAACTGGCTGCCCGTACCACGGCGCATCGGCCGAGTCTGTTGATACGGGCGCTGTCCGCGCAGGTCGGACAGCAGGCTACTCCCCAAGGGGACGCGCAGTCTAACAGCGGCCAACTGCGGCGAACATCCCTGGAACGCACGCGAACCTGCAGCTTATCTTGATAGCTGCTGCTATATCGACGATGACTCTGCGGCGGTACGGCAGGTGTGCACGGGATACGTCGAGGAGGCTCACCTCTGCGCTTATGTGGCTTGGGTGGTGCACTCAGCCGTAGTGCGCGAGTGGGCGAATGTGTGCGCCACTTCATGACAGCGCCACGGACCCTGTCCGCTATTCCCGCATGCAGCTGCCGATGCGTCGTCGCTGCATGGGGTGGCTTCCGCCGCGCCAAAGCGAGCGAATGGCGCTCAGCGTTCAGCGCGTCGGGACTGAAGTCCCTCCCACAAGGAGGCAGCCAGCGCGCCGTCTACGCACGGACAACGGCCCAGCGGCATCGCGATGACAGCCCTGCTGATGCAGGACGCTCACGCCTCGCTCGCGCCTTCGCCAGGCGTCGCTGCGGGTCAGTCCTCTTCCGGCGGCAGCACGATGGCGTCGCTGTCGATGGCCAGCTTGCCGGCCAGCAGCACCGCCTGGGTGCGGTTGGTGACGCCGAGCTTGCGCAGGATCGCGGTGACGTGCGCCTTGATGGTGGCCTCGGACACGCCCAGGTCGTAGGCGATCTGCTTGTTGAGGCTGCCGGCGCCGAGCATCTGCAGCACCCGGAACTGCTGCGGGGTCAGTTCGCGCAGGCGCTGCCCGACCTCGCGCTCGGCGCGGTCGGTGGGCGGCACGTTGTGCGCTTCCGGCGGCGCCCAGTGCTCGCCGTCCAGCACCGTGCCCAGGGCCAGGCCGATGGTGTCCGAGTCGGCCGACTTGGGAATGAAGCCGAACGCGCCGTGGTCCAGCGCGCGCCGCATCACCGTCGGCTCCTCGCGCGCGGACACCACCACCACCGGCAACTGCGGATGCAGCGCACGCATGTGCACCAGCGCACTGAAGCCCTGCGCACCGGGCATGTTGAGATCCATCAGCAGCAGATCGGCATCGGCGTGGCGATCGGCCAGCGCATACAGCGCCTCGACGCTGTCGGCCTCGTACAACTGCACCCCCGGCATCACCCGCTGCACCGCCCCACGCAGCGCCTCGCGGAACAGGGGATGGTCGTCGGCGATCAGCAGGGTGGGCATGGGTGAGGCCGGGAGTGGGGAAACGGGAATAGGGAATGGGAACGGCAAAAGCGGAGTGTCGGGTGCCTAAGATCTCGAAGCGACCGGGGAATGGCTCTTCCCATTCCCCATTCTCGATTCCCCATTCCCGACGCGCGTAGCGCGTAGCGCGTCAGCGCGCCAACCGTTCGTTCACCAACGAATCCACCACCGATGGATCGGCCAGGGTCGAGGTGTCGCCGAGCTGGTCGGGGGCGTTCTCGGCGATCTTGCGCAGGATGCGGCGCATGATCTTGCCCGAGCGGGTCTTGGGCAGGCCCGGCGCCCACTGCAGGTGGTCGGGGGCGGCGATCGGGCCGATCTCCTTGCGCACCCAGGCCACCAGTTCCTTGTGCAGGGCCTCGCTGGGCTGTTCCTCGGCGATCAGGGTCACGTAGGCGTAGATGCCCTGGCCCTTGATATCGTGCGGGAAGCCGACCACCGCGGCCTCGGCCACCTTGGGGTGGGCGACCAGCGCGCTCTCCACCTCGGCGGTGCCGATGCGGTGGCCGGAGACGTTGATGACGTCGTCGACGCGGCCGGTGATCCAGTAGTAGCCGTCGGCATCGCGGCGGCAGCCGTCGCCGGTGAAGTAGCTGCCCGGGTAGGTGCGGAAATAGGTGTCGATGAAGCGCTGGTGGTCGCCGTACACGGTGCGCATCTGTCCCGGCCAGGAATCGCGCAGCACCAGGTTGCCCTCGGTGGCGCCTTCCAGGATCTCGCCGTCGGCGCTGACCAGCGCCGGCTGCACGCCGAAGAACGGCAGCGTCGCCGAGCCGGGCTTGAGGTCGATGGCGCCGGCCAGCGGGGTGATCAGGATGCCGCCGGTCTCGGTCTGCCACCAGGTGTCCACGATCGGGCAGCGGCCGTCGCCGACCACGTCGTAGTACCAGCGCCAGGCTTCGGGATTGATCGGCTCGCCGACGCTGCCGAGCAGGCGCAGGCTCTTGCGCGAGGTCTTCTTCACCGGTGCCTCGCCCTCGCGCATCAACGCGCGGATTGCGGTCGGGGCGGTGTAGAAGATCGTCACCTGGTGCTTGTCGATGACCTCCCAGAAGCGCGACACGCTCGGGTAGTTCGGTACGCCCTCGAACATCAGCGCGGTGGCGCCGTTGGCCAGCGGCCCGTAGACGATGTAGCTGTGGCCGGTGACCCAGCCGACGTCGGCGGTGCACCAGTAGATGTCGTCCTCGCGCAGGTCGAACACGGTCTCGTGGGTGTAGGCGGCGTACAGCAGGTAGCCGGCGGTGGTGTGCAGCACGCCCTTGGGCTTGCCGGTGGAACCGGAGGTGTAGAGGATGAACAGCGGATCCTCGGCGTTCATGCGCTCGGGTTCGCATTCGGCCGGCTGGCTGTCGACCACATCGTGGAACCAGCGGTCGCGCGGGGCCTGCATGTCCACCGCGCCGCCGGTGTGGCGCACCACCAGCACGGTCTCCACGCTGGTGGTGCCGGGCAGCTTCAGCGCCGCGTCAACGTTGGCCTTGAGCGGGATCTTCTTGCCGCCACGCAGGCCTTCGTCGGCGGTGATGATCAGCTTGCTGCCGCAGTCGATCACCCGGTCGGCGATCGAGTTGGGCGCAAAGCCGCCGAACACCACCGAGTGGATCGCGCCGATGCGCGCGCAGGCCAGCATCGCCACCGCGGCATCGGGGATCATCGGCAGGTAGATGGTGACACGGTCGCCCTTGCGCACGCCCAGCGCGCGCAGCGCGTTGCCGAGCCGGCACACGCGCTCGTACAGTTCGCGATAGGTGACGCGGTAGGACGGCGCGTCCGGGCTGTCCGGCTCGAACAGCAGCGCGGTCTTGTCGCCGCGGGTGGCCAGTTGCCGGTCCAGGCAGTTGACGCTGGCGTTGAGTTCGCCGTCGTCGAACCAGCGGATGCGGAAGTCGTCCAGGGCGAAGCTGACGTCCTTGATCCGGGTCGGCTTCCTGAACCACTCCAGGCGCTCGGCCACCTTGCCCCAGAACGCTTCCGGCTGTTCCACCGATGCCTTGTACTGGGTCTGGTACTGGGTCTTGTCGACCCGCGCACGGGCGGCGAACTGCGGATCGACGGGGTAGAGATCGGCCATGGTTCCCTCTGCATTGAACGGGGCGCCGCATGCGGCGGCGCGTCAACGCGCAGTGTGCCGCATCCGGCGTTAAGCGCACACGCGCCCGGCCTTAGACGATGGTCGTAACTCAGCGGACGTTCGACTAATGGCCAATAGGCGCGCCCGCTGCGCTCGCGCACGCTGGGCTACGGCCGTGCGCATGCGTGCGGCCATCCATTATTCGGGAGGGAGTAATGAGCAACCGCATCGCATCCTTGGCGCGTCGCCCGTTGGCGGCGGCGCTGTTGGTGGCCCTGGTCGCGCCCGGCGCGGCCTTCGCCCAAGGCAAACCGTCGGCGCGCGAACAGGCGCTGGAGACCCGCGTGGCCGAGTTGGAGCGGCAGGTGCAGCAACTGCTGTCCGCGCAGCAACAGCAGCAGGGGCAGATCGCGCAGACCCAGACCGAGGTCGCCGCGGTCCGCTCGACACAGGCCGCGTTGCCGCCGCCACCCCCGGCACCGCCGGCCGGCAAGGCGCCGATCCAGGTGACCACCATCACCCCGGGGGCGACACCCGGCACCACCTTCAAGGTCGGCGGGTTCATCAAGGCCGACTTCCTGGCCACCCGCACCGGCGACGGCCAGCTCGCCGACGATGCCACCGGCCGCGCGCTGTACCTGCCCGGGCAGACCCCGGTGGGCGGGGCCAAGTCCGGCACCGACTACAACGCGCATGCCAAGTTCTCGCGGATCAACTTCGGCGTGGACAGCGTCACCGAAGGCGGCAACAAGGCCGGTGCGCTGGTGGAACTGGATTTCTTCGGCAATTCACTGGGCACCCAGACCGCCACCAACACCTACGGCGCGACCCTGCGCCACGCCTACATGTACTGGAACCACTGGCTGGCCGGCCAGACCTGGTCCAACTTCATGGATCCGGCGGCGCTGCCGGAAGCGGCCGACTTCATCGGCCCCACCGACGGTGTGGTGTTCGTGCGCCAGGCGCAGCTGCGCTACACCAACGGCGGCTTCAGCATCGCCCTGGAGAACCCCGAAACCACCCTGTACACGCGCAGCGTGGCCGGCGTGGTCAGCACCGCCAGTTCCGACCGCGGCGCGCTGCCGGACCTGACCGTGCGCTACGGCTGGAAGGGCGACTGGGGCAGCTTCGGCGTGGCCGGCGTGGTCGGCCAGCAGAAGGTCGACAACCGCGCCACCGGCGCCGACGCCAGCAAGGCGTCCGGCGGTCTGACCCTGGGCGGCAAGTGGGTGGCCAGCGACAGCGACAGCCTGTTCTACCAGCTCACCGGCGGCGAGGGCATCGGCCGCTACATCGGCCTGGGCATCACCCAGAACGCGGTGTACGACGCGGCCGACCGCGACCTCGACACGGTCGGGGTGGTTGCCGGCTACGTCGGCTGGCGCCACGCGTTCTCGCCCAAGCTGCGCACCAACCTGATCTACGCGCGCAGCGACTACGACAACGACACCGCGCTCACCGGCCTGGCCGTGACCAAGAGCGTGCAGAGCATCCGCGGCAACGTCTTCTACTCGCCGCTGCCCAAGGTCGATATCGGCGCCGAGCTGATGTACGGCAAGCGCGAGATCGAAAGCGGCGCCACGGGCGACATCACCCGCCTGCAGTTCACCACCAAGTACAGCTTCTGATCCGCGCCGCGGCCACTTACCGGAGCCATCTCATGAGCCTCTCCAACGACGCGCTGATCGCCAAGATCGACGCCAATCCGAAGTACCACGCGCTCAAGCGCCAGCGCAACGCGCTGGGCTGGACGCTGACCGTCCTGATGTTGCTGGCCTACTTCGGCTTCATCGGTCTGATCGCCTTCGACAAGGCCTTCCTGGCCCAGCCGATGGGCAGCGGCGTCACCACCATTGGCATCCCGATCGCGATCGGGGTGATGGTCTTCACCATCGCCATCACCGCGATCTACGTGCGCCGCGCCAACACCGTGTACGACCAGCTGACCGCCGCCATCCTCGAGGACGCCCGCCAATGAGCAAGCACCTGCGCTTCCTTCTGCTGCTGCTGCTGGCCGCGTTGCTGCCGGCCGGCGCGGCCCTGGCCGCCGGCGGCGACGTCGGCCAGACCGACAAGCAGCCGACCAACTGGGTGGCGATCTCCATGTTCGCCTTCTTCGTCGCCGGCACCTTGTGGATCACCAAGTGGGCGGCGAAGAAGACCCGCTCGGCGTCGGATTTCTACACCGCCGGTGGCGGCATCACCGGCTTCCAGAACGGCCTGGCGATCGCCGGTGACTACATGTCGGCGGCCTCGTTCCTGGGCATCACCGCGGCGGTGATGACCAATGGCTACGACGGCCTGATCTACGCGATCGGCTTCCTGGTCGGCTGGCCGATCCTGACCTTCCTGATGGCCGAGCGCCTGCGCAACCTCGGCAAGTACACCTTCGCCGACGTGGCCGGCTACCGCTTCGCGCCGACCGCGATCCGCACCTTCGCCGCCTCCGGCACGCTGGTGGTGGTGCTGTTCTACCTGATCGCGCAGATGGTCGGCGCCGGTGCGCTGATCAAGCTGCTGTTCGGCCTGGACTACTGGGTGGCGGTGAGCCTGGTCGGCGTGCTGATGATGGTCTACGTGCTGTTCGGCGGCATGACCGCCACCACCTGGGTGCAGATCATCAAGGCGGTGCTGCTGCTGACCGGCGTGACCTTCATGGCCGTGGCGATCATGTGGCACTTCAACTTCAGCTTCGAGGCGCTGTTCGCCGAGGGCGTGCGGGTGAAGACCGCGGTGGCGGCCAACGGCGGCGCCTCACCGGAAGAGGCGGCCACTGCCGGCCTGTCGATCATGGGCCCGGGCGGCTTCGTCAAGGATCCGATCTCGGCGATCTCCTTCGGCATGGCGCTGATGTTCGGCACCGCCGGTCTGCCGCACATCCTGATGCGCTTCTTCACCGTTCCCGACGCCAAGCAGGCGCGCAAGTCGGTGCTGTGGGCCACCACCTGGATCGGCTACTTCTACATCCTGATCTTCATCATCGGCTTCGGCGCCATCGCCCTGGTGCTGACCAACCCGCAGTTCGCCGACGTCGCCACCGGCACCATCCACGGCGGCAAGGGCGCGGCCAACATGGCGGCGGTGCTGGTCGGCAATGCGGTGGGCGGCAACGTGTTCATGGGCTTCATCTCCGCGGTGGCCTTCGCCACCATCCTGGCGGTGGTCGCCGGCCTGACCCTGTCCGGCGCCTCGGCGGTGTCCCACGACCTGTATGCCACGGTGATCAAGAAGGGCAATCCGGCCCCGGGCTCGGAACTGAAGGTGTCGCGCGTCACCACCATCGCGCTGGGCGTGATCGCGGTGCTGCTGGGCATCGTGTTCGAGAAGCAGAACGTGGCCTTCATGGTGTCGCTGGCCTTCGCCATCGCCGCCTCGGCCAACTTCCCGGTGTTGATCCTGTCGTTGCTGTGGAAGGACTGCACCACCCGCGGCGCGGTGATCGGCGGCTTCCTGGGCCTGATCTCCTCGCTGGTGCTGACCGTGCTGTCGCCGTCGGTGTGGGTGGACACGCTGGGCAACCCGACCGGCTCGGCGCCGTTCCCGTACACCTCGCCGGCGCTGTTCTCGGTGACCATCGGCTTCGTCGGCATCTGGCTGTTCTCGGTGCTGGACCGCAGCGCGCAGGCCGGCAAGGAACGCGCCGCGTTCAAGGCGCAGCAGATCCGCGCCGAGACCGGGCTGGGCGCCTCGCGCGGCTCGGGTCACTGAGCACGCTCGCCTAGGCAGGACGCGGCCATCGCCGCACGCGACGCCGGCCCTTGTGCCGGCGTCGTCGTGTCTGCGGGCAGCGGCTACCATGGCGGGCCCTTGCCGCCCCGGTCGCCCGCATGCGCTATCGCTGGATCCTGTTCGACGCCGACGACACCTTGTTCCATTTCGACGCCTTCGCCGGCCTGCAGCGCATGTTCGCCGGCTACGGCGTGCAGTTCGGCGAAGCGGAGTACGCCGATTACACCGCGTGCAACCGGCCGCTGTGGGTGCAGTACCAGAACGGCGCGATCACCGCCTTGCAATTGCAGCAGCGCCGCTTCGCCGACTGGGCGCAGCGCCTGCAGACCGCGCCGGAGACCTTGAACACGGCGTTCCTGGCGGCGATGGCGGAGCTGTGTGCGCCGCTGGACGGAGCAGTGGACCTGCTCGACGCGCTGCGTGGGCGCGCGCGCCTGGGCCTGGTCACCAACGGCTTCGGTGCGCTGCAGACCGCGCGCCTGCAACGCACCGGCCTGCACGACCGCTTCGAGGTCATCGCCATTTCCGAGGTCGTGGGCGTGGCCAAGCCGCACACGGGGATCTTCGCGCACGCGCTGGCGCAACTGGGCGATCCGCCGCCGGCGCAGGTGCTGATGGTCGGCGACAACCCGCAGGCCGACATCGCCGGCGGCCTGGCCGCCGGGCTGCACACCTGCTGGTTCAATGCGCACGGCGCCGCCGCGCCGGAGGGCATCGTGCCGCACCACGAGGTCGCCTCGCTGGCGCAGTTGCAGGCGTGGTTGCTGGAGGAGCCGGCGGCGCTGTAGCACATCTGCTCGCGTGCCTGGCGCCATCGGGTCGGGACTGAAGTCCCTCCCACAGGGGGGAAAGTCCAGTTCGCGGCCAATGTTGGGGTGCCCCTTGTGGGAGCGACTTCAGTCCCGACGCGACCCACTGTGAGACCGAGGGGGCATGGCCGCGCGCTGCCGACTCGCGGCCTGCGCGCACGGCAGCCGCGACCGCCATCGTATAGTGCGTCCATGCCGACCTCCGCCGCCGACGCCGCTCCCGCCGACACGCCGCTGGCCGCCCTGCCCGTCACCCTGCAGCGCCTGCGCGCGGCCTGGCAGGCGGCCAAGCCGGAGCGGGCGCAGCGCCGCGAGGACCTGTTGCGCTTGCGCGCGGCGCTGAAGCGGCGGCTGCCGGAGATGGCCGATGCCATCGCCGCCGATTTCGGCCACCGCTCGCGCCACGAATCGCTGATCGCCGACGGCATGACCGTGCTCGGCGAGATCGATCACCTGCTGCGTCATCTGAAACGCTGGATGCGCCCGCAGCGGGTCGGCGCCGGCTGGCGGCTGTGGCCGGCGCGCGCGGAAGTGCGGCCGGTGCCGGTCGGCGTGGTCGGGGTGATCGCACCCTGGAACTACCCGGTCAATCTGGCGCTGATCCCGCTGGCCACCGCCATCGCCGCTGGCAACCATGTCTACCTGAAACCCTCCGAGCACACCCCGCGCAGCGCGCAGTTCCTGCAGTCGCTGCTGGCCGAGGTGTTCCCGCCGCAGCGGGTGGCGGTGGCGCTGGGTGGGGCCGAGGTGGCGTCGGCGTTCGCCGCGTTGCCGCTGGACCACCTGGTGTTCACCGGCTCCACCGCGGTCGGGCGCAAGGTGATGGCGGCCGCCGCGCCCAACCTGACCCCACTGACCCTGGAGCTGGGCGGCAAGTCGCCGGCCATCGTCTGCGCCGACTACCCGCTGGAGCAGGCCGCCGCGCGCCTGGCCACCGGCAAGTGGTTCAACGCCGGGCAGACCTGCATCGCCCCGGACTACGTACTGATCGACGCCGGCCGCGAGGCGGCGCTGGTGCAGGCGCTGCGCGCGCAGGTGCTGGCGCGCTATGGCGATTTCGCCAGCGCCGAGGACTACACCCGCATCGTCAACGCCGGCCAGTACCGGCGCCTGCGCGGCTACCTGGACGATGCGCGTGCGCGCGGCCTGGAAGTGATCGAGCTGGCCACGGTGGAGCGCGAACGCGCCGAGCGCGAGCGGCTGATCGTGCCGACCGTGGTGCTGCAGCCGGGCGACGACGCGCTGCTCATGCAGGAGGAGATCTTCGGCCCGATCCTGCCGCTGCGCAGCTACCGCTCGCTGGATGCGGCCATCGCCGAGATCAACGGCCGCGACCGGCC
Source organism: Xanthomonas sacchari (assembly GCF_040529065.1). Taxonomy (NCBI): domain Bacteria; kingdom Pseudomonadati; phylum Pseudomonadota; class Gammaproteobacteria; order Lysobacterales; family Lysobacteraceae; genus Xanthomonas; species Xanthomonas sacchari. Next base: position 290,233 of record NZ_CP132343.1, read on the forward strand.
GCTGGCGCTGTATCCCTTCAGCCACGACCGCGCCCGGATCGAGGCGATCCTGCACGCCACCATCGCCGGCGGCGTCACCGTCAACGACAGCCTGCTGCATTTCGCCGCCAACGCACTGCCGTTCGGCGGCATCGGCCCCAGCGGCATGGGCGCCTACCACGGCCGCGCCGGCTTCGATGCCTTCAGCAAGGCGCTGCCGATCCTGTGGCAGGCGCGCCGCGCCGGCAGCGATCTGCTCAAGCCGCCGTACGCGCGGATCGCGCGCATGCTTTCGTTCCTGTTGCGCTGAGCGGTGGCAGCCGACGTCCAGGTACGGGTGCATGGCGTGGCGATAGGGCTTGCGTGTAGGAGCGGCTTCAGCCGCGACGGGGCATGACCGGTAAAGCGTCGCGGCTGAAGCCGCTCCTACAAGGGACAGCGTGTCTCGCCAAGGAAGCGATCACTGGAGGCGATCCTCCGCCGCGATGAGACAAGTCCCCAGATGCAGCGCCAGCGGCGCGCACCGGCTGGTTCGAAGCGCCGGTCCCTGGGTACGACCAGGCCGGCACGGCCCCAAATCGTGGCGCAGTCCACAGTCCTTTCCTGGGTCGCACCCCGGAAATAAATAATTCACAGTAAGTTATTAGCTTCTCGCCCCGATGCCGCCGCCGATCACGGCGGCTCAGGCTCCTGCGCGAGACGTCCGCGTGGAGCGCAGCAAACGAGATGCCGCCATGCGTCGACCTGACCGGCGCTCGTCCCCCGTGTCTCCCCCCTTTCCTTCAGAACCGGACGCAGCCCAATGAAGATCGCATTCGTTCCCTCGCCCCTGGCGCGCGCCTGCCGCGTGCTCGCCGCCCTGACGGTGCTGGCCGTCGTGCCGCAGCTGGCCATGGCCAACTGCAACGACACCGTCGGCACCAAGATGAGCAACATCCTGTTCGGCGACAGCAGCGGCGACACCGTCGTGCTGGCCCACCGCGGCCTGTGGGGCAAGTACGGCAATTTCCCCGACATGCCGGAAAACTCACGCGGTTCGCTGCAGCTCGCCAACGACCAGTGCATGGACGGCGTGGAACTGGACATCAAGATGACCAGCGACGGCGTGCCGGTGGTGCTGCACGACTGGAACCTCGGCCGCACCACCAACGTGTGGACCAGCCGTGCCGGCGAAACCAAGTACGACCCGATGAGCAACCAGGGCTACAACCCGTCGATCACCGTGACCCCGTGGTCGGTGGTCAGCGGCCTGTTCCTGCTGACCCCCGACCGCCGCACCACCACCGGCTACCATGTGCCGCGCGTGGATGAGCTGTTCTCCTACTTCAAGGCGCATGCCCTGAAGACGCCAATCGTGTTCGACATCAAGGACGCGGCCTCGGTGCGTGCCGTGTCGCGCGCTGCCGATGATGCGTTCTCGGTAGGTGCGTCCAACTTCGTCGCCGCCAAGGTCAATGCCACCCTGTATCCGAGCCGTTCGGCGTTCCGCGCCGACACCACCAGCATGGTCGGCATTCCGGTGTTCACCACCAACATGCTGACCAAGATCAATGTCGACAACGCCATATCGGCCTGGAGCGATACCAAGGAGGCGATGGAGATCAACGTCAAGCAGCTCGGTGGCCTGCTGCAGGGCCAGGCCGACCGCGTGCGCGAGCGCGGCGTGCGCGTGGGCGTGTTCCAGGCGATTCCGGACAGCCCGCTGGCCGGGAAGTTCTACCAGAACAGCGGCGCCTGCTGCTATCAGCTGTCGGACCTGTACTTCTCCTACTCCGGCGGCCGCGACACCGCCGACAACCGTGGCGATCTCAACTTCATCGTCAACCAGGAGGCGTTCAGCCTGATCACCACTGACGACCCGAAGGCGGCGATCGCGTACCTGAAGGCGCGCAGCAAGCACGACTGAGTCCTTGCACGTCCTGGCGGCCGACCCCGCGGTCGGCCGCCGTGTCGCGGCCGCGGCGCTCCGGCGCCGCGCGCCGCCCTCTCCTGGAGAAGCGCATGTCCCTTTCCCTTGCCAAGTCCACCGTCGCCCTGTCCATCGCGCTGGCCGCCTGCACGCTGGGCGCCGTCGTCGCGTCCGCCGCGCCGACCGCCGAGTCCGCCGCCGCCGATCCGGTGGTGTTGCGGGTCGGCGCGCAGCAGTTCACCGCCAGCGAGTACCGCGCGCTGGCCAGCGACGGCACGCGTGGCGATGCCGGCATCGACGACGACTCCGTGGTGCGCCGCTTCGCCGACCGCGCCATCCTGCTCGACCAGGCACGGCAACAGCATCTGCAGGACGATCCGGTGGTGGCCGCCCGCCTGCGCCGTGCCGCCGACGCGATCCTGGCCGACGCCGCGCAGGCGCGCCTGCTGAGCGGCGCGCAGATCGACGAGCGCATGCTGCGCCAGCAGTTCGCCGCGCATCCGGACGACTACACCGAATACCACCTGCGCCATCTGTTCGTGGCCCTGAATCCGCAGGGCGGACCGCGCGCCGGGCATCGCTTGACCGAGGCACAGGCCCTGCAGCGTGCCGAAGCGCTCAAGCGCCAGCTCGACGGCGGCGCCGATTTCGCCACCCTGGCCATGCGCGAATCCGACGACACCGCTACCGCCGGCGAGGGCGGGCAGTTGTCGCCAACCTTCGGCCGCTACCTGGCCGATGCCTTCGTCGCGCCGATCCGCCAGCTCGCGGTGGACCACGTGTCCGCGCCGGTGCGCGGCCCCGACGGCTACCACCTGATCCGTCTCGATACGAAGACCGACGCGCGCTTCGACGCGGTGCGCGGGCAGATCGACCTGCAACTGCGCGAGCAGGCCGCGGCCGACGCCATGCAGCGGCTGCGCCAGGCGCAACCGATGGCGTTCGACCGCGCCGCCTACGCCGCCGCCGCGCGCTGAGGCGGGCGGTGCGGCGGCGTGCTGCGCTGACGGTGTGGTTGGGGGGCGCTGCCGCGGTGGCGGCAGCGCTGGCGTTCCTGTGCTGGCCGGCTGCAGCGCCGACGACCGCGCTCGCGCAGGCAACACGGTTCTCGCCAGCACGGTCGCTACCGGATGCGACGGCTGCGCCTGTCGTCGCTGTCGCCGCGGATTCCCTCGCCACGGTGCCGGCAGGCGCCAACGAGGCGCAACGGCTGTCCGCTACCGCGTTGCTGGCGCTGGACTGCCGGCAGCGCGCGCAGGCGCCAGCGCCCAGCGCGGTGCTGCCGCCGGGCGTGGACGAGGACAGCAGGAAGGAGGCGACGGCCCGTCGTTTGGCCGAACAGCGCCGTCTCGCGGCGTGTCGCGGCGTCGCCCGGCTTGATGCCGCTCAGGTCGAGGCGATGCTGCGCAGCGCGGCCGCTGGCGGCGATGCCGACGCGCAGCGCCAACTGCTGGCGCAACGCGTGACGCAACTGCTTGCGCGCGCCGGCAGCGTCGGTGCGGACGGGCAACCCGTGCCACTGTCGGCCGCCGACGAGCGCGACGCCGAGGACGTGGTGACGCAACTGGAAGACCGCGCCCTGCACGGCGACCGCGGATCGATCGACGCGTTGGCGCAACTGCTGCGCGCGGTGGCCGATCCGCCGTATGCCGCGGCCTGGCAGCTGGCCGCGCGGCAGGCGCCGGAGCGGCCATTCCCGCCGCCCGAGCAGGTGGTCGGTGCCGACGAACTGCTCGATGGCCTGAACGAGGCGCAGCGGCAGCAGGCGCTGGGTCTGGCGCCGGCGCTGTTCGCGCAGTGCTGCGCGCGGCACTGAATGGGCCGCGGCCGGCGGGTTTGGCCGCTGCCGCGGCTGCGGTCAGAATAGCGGCCGGCTTCCCCGTCCCGGATTTCCCTTGAAGATCGCCAGCTGGAACGTCAACTCGCTCAACGTGCGCCTGCCGCACCTGCAACAGTGGCTGGCCGCGTTCGCGCCGGACGTGGTCGGGATCCAGGAGACCAAGCTGGAGGACCACAAGTTTCCCGACACGGCGCTGGCCGAGGCCGGCTACCGCAGCGTGTTCGCCGGGCAGAAGACCTACAACGGCGTGGCGATCCTCTCGCGCCTGCCGATCGGCGACGTGCAGATCGGCGTGCCGGGCCTGGAGGACGAGCAGAAGCGCGCCATCGCCGCCACCATCGGCGACCTGCGCATCGTCAATCTGTACGTGGTCAACGGCCAGGACGTGGGCACCGACAAGTACGCCTACAAGCTGCGCTGGCTGGAGGCGGTGCACGCCTGGCTGGCCGACGAGCTGCAGCGGCATCCGCGGCTGGTGGTGCTGGGCGACTTCAACATCGCCCCGGATGCGCGCGACGTGCACGATCCGCTGGTGTGGAGCGACAACCACATCCTCACCTCCACCGCCGAGCGCGGCGCCCTGCACAAGCTGCTCGCCCTCGGCCTGCACGACGGTTTCCGCCTGCACCATGCCGATGGCGGCCTGTTCAGCTGGTGGGACTACCGCCAGGCCGGCTTCCGCCGCGATCTGGGCCTGCGCATCGATCTGACCCTGGTGTCCGAGGCGCTGAAGGCGCGCACCCGTGCCGCCGGCATTGACCGCGAACCGCGCACGTGGGAGCGTCCCAGCGACCACGCGCCGGCCTGGATCGAACTGGAGACGGGCGCATGAGCGAGCGCCACGTGCGGCGCTGCATCGACAAGGTCGGAGATACCGCGATCGCGCCGCTGCACCGGCTCAGTTGCCACTGCGGTGCGGTGCAGATCGATCTGGAGCTGCCGCACGGCATCGTCGACCCGCGCCGCTGCAACTGCTCGCTGTGCCGGCGCCGCGGCGCCATTGTGGCGTCGGTCCCGCTGGCCGCCCTGCATGTCCGCGAAGGCGAGCAGGCGCTGCGCCTGTACCAGTTCCACACCCACACCGCGCAGCACTATTTCTGTGGCACCTGCGGGATCTACACCCATCATCGGCGCCGCTCCGATCCCAGCCTGTACGGCTACAACGTCGGTTGCCTGGAGGGCGTGGACCCGTATGCGCTGGCCATCGCGGTGCCGGTCGAGGACGGCGTGCGCCATCCGGCCGACCGCGCCGCGCCGTGAGCGCGGCCGCAAACGCAAAACGCCCGGCGAACCGGGCGTTTGCGCAAGCGGTAAAGGCGACGCGTCAGCGCGCGCGGCCGCGGGTGACCAGGTTGACGATCGCCAGCAGGATGATCGCGCCGATCAGCGAGTACAGGAACGTCCACAGGGTGATCGCCTGGTTGATGCCGCCGCCGAACAGCCAGCCGGCGATCAGCGCACCGACGATGCCAACCACGATGTTCAGGATGATGCCCTGCTGTGCGTCACGGCGCATGATGATGCTGGCCAGCCAGCCCACGATGCCGCCGACGATCAACCAGATGATGATGCCCATGCGTCAGACTCCTCGGTTCGGCCCGCACCAGGAGCGGTGGGGTGCGCGCCATTTAAGAAGCGCCGCCGTGAAGCGGTCGTATAGCGGCGGCACCGTGGCGCAGCGGCCATTGCGCTTTGTGGGTGCGGCGTGAGCGCGCCGCTGCCCCCGGCCGCCGCCGACGGCGCCGAGGCGCCGGACTGGCGCCTTGGCCCGGTGGCGCTGTGGCTGCGCCCGCATCCGCCGCGTACTTCTGGTGAAGCGCAGGCGCGGCACCTGCTGGCCGGCGAACTGGCGCTGCCGGCGGCGCAGTTGCCGCTGCGTCGCGATGCGCGCGGCCGGCCGGGGCTGCATGCGCCGCTGGCGCACCTGGACACCGGCTGGAGCCACAGCGGCGACTACCTGCTGGTGGCGGTGGCCGCGCACGCCCGGCTGGGCGTGGACATCGAGCGGCAGCGGCCGCGGCCGCGCCTGCTGGAACTGGCGCAGCGCTTCTTCCACCCGGACGAGGTCGCGCTGCTGGCGGCGCTGGCGATGCCGGCGCGCGAGGCGCTGTTCTTCCGCCTGTGGTGCGCCAAGGAAGCGCTGCTCAAGGCGCATGGCCACGGCATCGCCTTCGGCCTGCACCGGCTGCGCTTCGCCGAGGGCGCCAGCGGCGCGCTGCGCCTGGTCTGGTGCGACCCGGGCCTGGGTGAGGCCGAGGCCTGGCATCTGCACGAATGGGCGCCGGTCGCGGGCTACCGCGCGGCGCTGGCCTGGATCCCTGCGGCGCTGCCGTAGCGATCGCCGTGCGCACCGGTGCGCAGCCGGCGGCCGACCCGCGCCAGGCGCCGCGGGTGCCGTGCCTCAGGCGTCGAGCGCACCGGCGCGGCCATCCTCCACCACGAAGCGCTTGAGCGTGGACACCGTGGCGTGCGGATCGCGGCGTTCGGAGATCGCCTGCAGCCGGGTCTCCATCCGCGCCGGGCTCAGCGACACCGACACGTAGCCGCGCTGGCGGCTCTCGGCGTAGCGCACGTGCGGATTGTCCGGCAGCCGTCGCAAGATTTCCTCGTAAGGCGGGCCGTCGGAGGTGATCGAGGTGCCGACGAACTCCGTGGCCACGGTGGGCGCGTGCGGGTCGGTCGTCTCGGCCTTGAGATCGGTGACCCAGTAGGAATGGATGTCGCCGCCCCAGAACACCGGATTGCGCAGGCCGCTGCGGACGATGGCGTCGAGCATGCGCGTGCGCGTGGCCGGGTAGCCGTCCCAGCCGTCGGTCCAGGCGCCGACATGGCCGTCGTTGCGGTCGTGCTGCACGATCGGCGCGACCAGCAGGTCCTGCGCGATGATGTTCCAGCGCGCCTGCGAGCGGCCGAAGCCGCGGTACAGCCAGCGCTCCTGCGCCGCGCCGAGCATGCTGCGCGCCGGGTCGTTCAGGTCCTTGCAGTCGAGCGGCGCGACGTGCCCGCCGCGCCAGCCGTTCGGCAGGGGACAGGGCTGCTCGCTGCGGTACTGGCGCCCGTCGAGGACGAAGAAGCGCGCCAGCGCGCCGTAGTCCAGGGCCCGGTAGAGACGCATGTCGGGGCCGTGCGGACGATGCCGGGCGCGCAGCGGAAAGTGCTCGTACATCGCCTGATAGGCAGCGGCACGGCGGCGCAGGAAGGCGGCGGTGGGCACGGCCGGGTCCTGCGACCAGCGGTTGGCGTAGTCGTTCTGCACTTCGTGGTCGTCCCAGGTCGCCACGCAGGCGGAGCCCGCATGCAGCGCCTGCAGGTCGGGATCGGTGCGGTACAGCGCATAGCGGTTGCGGTAGCCGGCCAGATCGACGCAGTCGCCGCTGCCGTGGGTGCGCACCAGGCCGGCGGCTTCCTCGCCGCGGTGGCTGTACTCGTAGATGTAGTCGCCGAGGAAGAACACCAGGTCCGGGCGCTCCGCGGCCAAATGCCGGTAGGCGCTGAAATAGCCTTCTTCCCAGTGCGCGCAGGAGACGAAGCCGAAGCGCGCGCTGTCCAGGGCGCCAGGCGCCGGCGCGGTGCGCGCGCAGCCGAGCGGACTCTGCGCGCCCAGCGCCTCGAAGCGGTACCAGTACGGCCGTCCCGGTTGCAGGCCGCTGACCTCCACGTGCACGGCATGGCCCCAGCGCGGATGCGCCATCGCCACACCGCGCTGGACCACCTGGGTCATGGCCGCGTCGGTGGCCACGCGCCAGCGCACCGGCACCGGCGCACGCAGGCCGCCGCTTCCATCCGGCGCCAGCGGCTGGGGCGCCAGCCGGGTCCACAGCACCAGCCCGTCGTGCAGCGGGTCGCCCGCCGCCACGCCCAGGGTGAACGGATCGGCGCTGCCGCTGGCACGGGCGAACGGGCTCAGCAGCGGCGTCGCCGCCAGCAGGCCCAGCCCGGCCAGCACCCGGCGGCGGCCCGGATCGTGCGGGGCGTCGGCGGGCGCGTTCGGGGTGTCTGCAAGGTCGGACATGGGCAGAAGCGTGCTTGAAGACGACCGACAATGCTCGCGCGCGCCCATGTCCGCAACATGGCAGCACGCGCGGCGCCACCTGCGATAATCCACCGATGACCGATGCTTCCCTTCCCGATTCCGTCCGCGTCGCGCTCGAACAGGGCCTGCACGCGCAAGGCCTGGACGCCGCCGCGCTGGCGCCGCCGCTGCTGGCCTACCTGGCGCTGCTGACGCGCTGGAACCGCACCTACAACCTGACCGCGATCCGCGACCCGCACGAGATGGTGACCCGCCACCTGCTGGATTCGCTGGCGATGCAGCCGTTCGCCAGCGAGGGCGCGCTGGCCGACCTGGGCACCGGGCCGGGGCTGCCCGGCATCCCGCTGGCGATCGCGCGGCCGCAACTGCGGGTGACCCTGGTCGAAAGCAACGGCAAGAAGGCGCGGTTCCTGCGCGAGGCGGTGCGCCAGCTGCGCCTGGACAACGCGCGGGTGGCCGAGTCGCGCGCCGAGGCGCTGGACGAGGCCGGCGCCTACGACCTGCTGACCGCGCGCGCGCTGGACACGCTGGCCGGCATCGTCGCGGTCGGCGGCCACCTGCTGCGCCCGGGCGGGCGCCTGCTGGCGATGAAGGGCGTGCGTCCGGACGAGGAGATCGCCGCGCTGCCGCCGGGCTGGGTGGCGCCGACGGTGCACCCGCTGCAGGTCCCCGGCCTGGGCGCCGACCGCCACCTGGTGGTGGTCGAGCGCGGTTGAGCGGCGGCCGCGGCCGGCCCCGATTTCCGCCACGGGGGGCTGTGACCGCATAATGCCCGGTCCCACCCCCATCGCCGACGAGGCTCCCGCATGGCCCGCATCATCGCCATCGCCAACCAGAAGGGCGGCGTCGGCAAGACCACCACCGCGGTCAACCTGGCCGCGGCGCTGGCCCGCCAGTCGCAGCGCGTGCTGCTGGTGGACCTGGACTCGCAGGGCAATGCGACGATGGGCAGCGGCATCGACAAGCGCGAACTGGCCGCCTCCACCTGCGACGTGCTGCTCGGCGAGAGCAGCGCCGAACAGATCCGGGTGACCGCACCGGAAGGCTTCGACCTGCTGCCGGGCAACATCGATCTCACCGCCGCCGAGATCCAGCTGATGGACCAGCCGGCGCGCGAGCAGCGGCTGAAGACCGCGCTGGCGCCGCTGCGCGAGGCCTACGACTTCATCCTGATCGACTGCCCGCCGGCGCTGTCGCTGCTGACCCTGAACGCGCTGACCGCCGCCGACTCGGTGATCGTGCCGATGCAGTGCGAGTACTACGCGCTGGAAGGGCTGACCGCGCTGCTGGAGACCATCGAGGCGCTGCGCGCCGAGCTGAACCCGGCGCTGGAGATCGAAGGCGTGCTGCGCACCATGTTCGACGTGCGCAACAACCTGGCCAACGCGGTGTCGGCGGAGCTGACCAACCACTTCGGCGACAAGGTGTTCCGCACCATCGTGCCGCGCAACGTGCGTCTGGCCGAGGCGCCCAGCCATGGCCAGAGCATCGTCGGCTACGACCGCACCTCGCGCGGCGGCGTCGCCTACCTGGGACTGGCCGGCGAGATCGTGCGCCGCCGCAACGAACGCAATCGGCCGATGCCGGCCATGGAGACCGTCTGATGAGTGCCAAGCCCCCCGCCCTCGGAGCGAAGAAGCGCGGCCTCGGCCGTGGCCTGGAAGCGCTGCTGGGGCCGAAGGGCGCGGCCGCGCCGGTGCCCACCGCCGAAGTGCAGCCGGGCGAGAGCCTGCGCCGCCTGCCGGTGGGGCAGCTGCAGCCGGGCAAGTACCAGCCGCGGCAGGAGATGGACGAGGCCAAGCTGCAGGAGCTGGCCGAGTCGATCAAGGCGCAGGGCGTGATCCAGCCGATCGTCGCCCGCGAACTGGCGCCGGGCAGTTTCGAGATCGTCGCCGGCGAACGCCGCTGGCGCGCCTCGCAGTTGGCTGGGCTGAGCGAAGTGCCGGTGGTGGTGCGCGAGCTGGACGACCGCACCGTCATCGCCATGGCGCTGATCGAGAACATCCAGCGCGAAGACCTCAATCCGCTGGAAGAGGCGCAGGCGCTGCAGCGGCTGATCGACGAGTTCTCGCTGACCCACGCCGAGGCCGCCGAGGCGGTGGGCCGCTCGCGCGCGTCGGTGTCCAACCTGCTGCGCCTGCTGGAACTGCCGCCGGCGATCCGCGCACTGCTGGAGGCGCGGCGCCTGGAGATGGGCCATGCGCGCGCGCTGCTGACGCTGTCGCCGGAACTGGCCAGCCGCCTGGCCTCCGACGCCGCCGACCAGGGCTGGTCGGTGCGCGAGGTCGAGCACCGTGCCCAGCAGTTCGCCGCCGGCAAGGTGCCGAGCAACCGCAAGGCCAAGCCGGCGCGCACCGCGCCGCAGGCCGACATCGCCTCGCTGGAGACCGAGCTGTCCGAGTCACTGGGCACCAAGGTGTCCATCGCCCACGGCCGCGGCGGCAAGGGCAAGCTGGTGATCCACTACACCGATTTGGACACGCTGGACGGCGTGCTCGAGAAACTGCGTCCGCGGCAGGCCTGAGCGCCGCCGCCCGCGTCCGCCAGGACCGCCACCGCCATGCATCCCAGCAAGGTCGACCGCCACCACCTGCTGCGCCTGACCGACCTGCCCAACGTCGGGCCGGCCTGCGAGAAGGACCTGCGCCTGATCGGCATCCGCGTGCCGGCGCATCTGCAGGGCCGCGATCCGTACGACATGTACGCGCAGCTGTGCTTGCGCACGGGCGTGGTGCACGACCACTGCGTGATCGACGTGTTCCTGTCGATCGTGCGCTTCATGCAGGGCGAGATGCCGCGTCCATGGTGGGAATTCAGCAAGGAGCGCAAGGCGGCGCTGGCCAAGGACGCGCCGCTGACCCTGCGCTGAGGCCCCGCGCCGCGGCGCGAGGCAGCAACCGGAGCATTGCATGAGCCACCAGGACACGCAGATCAGCTCGAGCGGCATGCAGCACCGCCGGGCGAGCGCCATCGATCCGGGCGGCGTCAACGCCGGGCTGCCCTGAGCGTTGCCCGGTCGCGACGCCCGCCATTTCTTCGTCTTTCGTTTTCCAGGATTCCGCCATGCCCATCCTCGTCACCGGCGCCGCCGGCTTCATCGGTGCCCACACCGTCCGTGCGCTGCGCGCCGCCGGGCAGTTGGTGGTCGGCCTGGACAACTACAACGACTACTACGACCCGCAGCTCAAGCGCGACCGCGTCGCCGCGCTGTGCGCGGGCGCGGACATCCGCACGCTCGACCTGACCGACCGCGACGGCCTGGCCGCGCTGTTCGACGAGGTGCAGCCGACCCGCGTGGTGCACCTGGCCGCGCAGGCCGGGGTGCGCTATTCGCTGCAGAATCCCTACGCTTACGTCGACAGCAACCTGGTCGGCTTCGTCAACATGCTGGAGCTGTGCCGGCACCGCGGCGTCGAGCACCTGGTCTATGCCTCCAGCAGCTCGGTGTACGGCGATTCGGCGACGCCGCCGTTCTCCGAGGACCAGCGCATCGACCAGCCGCGCTCGCTGTACGCGGCGACCAAGGCCGCCAACGAGCTGATGGCCCATACCTACGCGCAGCTGTACGGCCTGCGCGCCACCGGGCTGCGTTTCTTCACCGTGTACGGCCCCTGGGGCCGCCCGGACATGGCGCCGCTGCTGTTCAGCCGCGCGGTGCTGGCCGGGCGCCCGATCGAGGTGTTCAACCACGGCCGCATGCGCCGCGACTTCACCTTCGTCGCCGACATCGTCGCCGGCGTGCTCGGCGCGCTCGATCACCCCTCCAGCGAGCCGGTGCCGCACCGCGTGTTCAACCTCGGCAATCACACCCCGGTGGAACTGGAGCGTTTCATCGCGGTGATCGAGGCCGCCGCCGGCCGCAGCGCCGAAAAGCTGTACCGGCCGATGCAGCCGGGCGACATGATCGAGACGATGGCCGATACTGCGCGGGCCCACGCTGCGTTCGGCTTCGATCCGAGCACCCCGATCGAGGTCGGCCTGCCGCAGGTGGTGGCCTGGTGCCGGGAGTATTTCGGCGCCGCCGCCTGACGCTTCATGCGCGGATCCATCGGTTCGCGGCACAATGCCCCGCTTTTTTCCCCACGCGCCCCCGCGCCCAGCCCTGCCGAATCCATGAGCCAGCTTTCCCTTTCCGTCGTCGTTCCGGTGTTCAACGAGCGCGACAACGTGCCGCCGCTGGTCGCCGAGATCGTCGCCGCGCTGCGCGGCACGATCGATTTCGAGATCGTCTACGTCGACGACCATTCGCGCGACGACACCCTGGCGGTGCTCGAAGGGCTGAAGGCGTCCACGCCGGAGCTGCGCGTGCTGCACCATGTCAGCCAGAGCGGGCAGAGCACCGCGGTGCGCAACGGCGTCAAGGCCGCGCGCGGGCTGTGGATCGCCACCCTGGACGGCGACGGCCAGAACGATCCGGCCGACATCCCCAAGCTGCTGGCCGCGCGCCAGGCAGCCGAGCCGCTGGTCAAGCTGTTCGCCGGCTGGCGGGTGTCGCGGCAGGACTCGGGCAGCAAGCGCTGGGCCTCGAAGTGGGCCAATGCGATCCGCGCGCGCATGCTGCGCGACGATACCCCGGACACCGGTTGCGGCATCAAGCTGTTCGAGCGCGAGGCGTTCCTGGACCTGCCGTACTTCGACCACATGCACCGCTACCTGCCGGCGCTGATGCAGCGCGCCGGCTGGCAGACCCTGAGCGTGCCGGTGAACCACCGCCACCGCACCTCGGGCGTCTCCAAGTACAACAACCTCAACCGTGCTCTGGTCGGCATCCGCGATCTGCGCGGCGTGGCCTGGCTGATCGCGCGCAGCCGCCGCACCGCGGTGCAGGAGCGCTGAGATGGAGGCGAACTTCCTCAACGAACCGATCCAGGCGCTGTACTGGACCGGGCTGCACGTCACCGGCTGGAAGCTGATCGGCTACGTCGGCGCGCTGATGTTCGGCGGCCGCTGGCTGGTGCAGTTCGTCGCCTCCAAGCGCGCCGGCAAGCCGGTGATCCCGCGCCTGTTCTGGTACATGAGCGTGGTCGGCAGCCTGATGACGCTGAGTTACTTCATGTTCTCGGCCAAGCAGGACTCGGTGGGCGTGCTGCAGAACCTGTTCCCCGCCTTTACCGCCTTCTACAGCCTGTACCTGGACATCAAGCACCGCGGCTGGCACCGCGACCGCGCGACGCATTGAGCGCGCTGCCGCTGCGCGCGATTGCAGGCGGCGCGTAATACCCTCCGATCGCAGCTGGCCCCGTGGTAGGAGCGGCTTCAGCCGCGACCGGAATCCTGTCGCGCCTGCGGACACGTCGGCAAGCACGCGCACAGCCTCTGCCAGGACCGTTCCGACAGGGATTCGAGCACTATTCCGACAGGCGCCATCGCCAGGCGCCGCTGTTGCCGCGCGAGGGCGAGGTGGATGCTGGTGCCATGCACATCCAACCAGCCAGAGGCCATCGCGCGTTGCGCGCCGGACGCCACAGCGATATGGGCCGGCTCTACCTGCTGACCGCGGTGACGTTCGAGCGGGCGCCGTTGTTCGCAGATTGGCGATGCGCCCGTGCGGCCGCCGCGTGTCTGGCAGAACGAAGCACCTGGCCGGATGCTCGCCTGCTGTGCTGGGTGCTGATGCCCGATCACTGGCACGGCCTGATCGAACTGCAGGCCACCATCACATTGGCCGATGCCATGCAGCGGGCGAAGGGGCGATGCGCCCGCGCTGTGAATCGTGCGCGAGGGCGTGGAGGCTGCGTCTGGTCGCGCGGCTTTCACGATCATGCGCTGCGGCGCGACGACGACGTCTTGCATGTCGCCCGTTACATCGTGGCCAACCCACTGCGTGCCGGCTTGGTGCCGCGCCTGGGCGACTATCCGTATTGGGATGCGGTGTGGCTGACTTCTCCACCGTGAAGTGGCAGTCGTGAGCGGGGGGATATTCGATGGAAGGCCCGCTGTAGGAGCGGCTTCAGCCGCGACGGGCATTCCCGGTAACGCCCGTCGCGGCTGAAGCCGCTCCTACGAAATGACGGCATGCCCGCTGGTTCCGGCAAAGCGCGTTAGCAGATGCCCTAATACCGTCATCGCATGCCATCGCCACACACAGGACTTCCGGCCCACCCGCGGAGCCGGGCCGGGATGCGATCATCGACGATCCGTTCCCGCCGTGTGCCGCCCATGCCGATGCTCGCCAAGACCCCGCTGGCCATTTCCCTGCTGATCGCGTTCGCCGCGGCCACGCCCGCACTGGCCGCACCGCCGGCGTCGGCAGCGTCCAGTGCGACACCGGCCACGGCCAATGCCAGCGCCGCCGATGCGCGGTTCCAGGCCATCTACGAGAAGGAATGGGCCTGGCGCCAGGCGCAGCTGGGCCAGGCCGACGAGGACAGCGACAGCAGCGGCGACAACACCCATCTGCCCGATGTCGGCGCGGCCGCGCAGGCCGCGCGCCTGAAGGTGTGGGACGACGTGCTGCGGCAACTGGACACGCTCGATGCCGCCCAGCTCTCGCCGGAGAACCAGGTCAACCTGGCGATCTACCGGCCGCAGGTGGAGAACCTGGCCGCGTCGGTGCGCCTGCGCGCCTACGAAATGCCGTTCAACTCCGACAGCGCGTTCTGGTCGGACCTGGCGTTCATGGCCCGGCGCACGCTGCGCACGCCCGACGAGTACCGCGCCTACATCGCGCGGCTGGAGGACGTGCCGCGCTACTTCGCGCAGCAGACCGACAACATGCGCGCCGGGCTCAAACGCGGCTTCAGCGTGCCGCGCGCAGTGCTCGACGGCCGCGACGGCGCCATCGCCAATGTGGCCGAACTGAAGGATCCGACCACCGCGGTGCTGTACACGCCGTTCAAGCAGATGCCGGCGCAGATTCCCGCCGCCGAGCAAGCGCAACTGCGCGCGCAGGCGCAGGCGGCGCTGCGCGACAAGGTGATCCCGGCCTACGCGCAGCTGCTGAGCTTCTATCGCCAGGAGTACATGCCGCAGGCGCGCACCACGCTGGCGGCCGAAGCCCTGCCCGACGGCAAGGCCTACTACCGGCAGCAGATCCGCGAGTACACCACGCTGGACATGGACCCCGAGCAGATCCACCAGCTCGGCCTGCGCGAGGTGGCGCGGATCCAGAAGGAAATGGACGCGATCATCCAGCAGGTCGGCTTCCACGCGCCGGCCGGGCAGAAGACCTTCCCGGCGTTCCTGCAGTTCCTGCGCACCGATCCGCAGTTCTACGTGAAGACCCCGCAGGAACTGCTCGATCGCGCCGCGTGGATCGCCAAGCGTGTGGACGGGGAGGTCGGCAAGTTCATCGGCACGCTGCCGCGCGGGCGCTTCACCATCGTGCCGGTGCCGGCGGACATCGCCCCGTTCTGGACCGCCGGCCGCGGCGGCGTCGGCACCTACTGGCTCAACACCTACGACCTGCCGTCGCGGCCGCTGTACAACCTGCCGGCGCTGACCCTGCACGAATCCTCGCCGGGCCATTCGCTGCAAGGTGCGCTGGCCGAGGAGCAGGGCGCACAGCCGGCGTTCCGCCGCGAGAACTACATCTCCGCCTACGGCGAGGGCTGGGCGCTGTACACCGAGAAGCTGGGCAAGGAGATGGGCATCTACGCCACGCCCTACGAGGACTTCGGCCGGCTCAGCTACGAGATGTGGCGCGCCTGCCGCCTGGTGATCGACACCGGTGTGCACCACAAGGGCTGGACCCGCGCGCAGGCGCAGGCCTACCTGCGCGAGCGCACCGCGCTCAGCGAGCACGAGGTCACCACCGAGGTCGACCGCTACATCTCCTGGCCGGGCCAGGCGCTGAGCTACAAGCTCGGCGAGCTGACCATCCTCGACCTGCGCGCCGAAGCCGAACGCGAGCTCGGCGCGGATTTCGACATCAAGTCCTTCCACGACGCGGTGCTGCAGCAGGGCTCGGTGCCGCTGCCGGTGCTGCAGCAGCAGATCCGCGCCTACATCGCCGCGCGCAAGAAAAAGGCCTGACCGCCGCCGCCCAGGCCGGCGCCACCTCCTGCGGGAAGGGCGCCGGCTAGCGGCGGATCAGTCGGCGCGGCGTGGCCCGGCCACGCGTGCGGCGAAGGTCGGCAGCACCAGCAGGGTCAGCGCGGTGGCGGTGATCAGCCCGCCGATCACCACCGTCGCCAGCGGTTTCTGCACCTCCGCACCGGAGCCGCTGGCGATGGCCATCGGAATGAAGCCGACGATCGCCACCAGCGCGGTGGTCAGCACCGCGCGCAGGCGGCTGCCCGCGCCGTCGATCGCCGCCTGCAGCGGCAGGTCGCCGGCCTCCAGGCGCTCGCGCATCGCCTGCATCAGCACCAGGCCGTTTAAGGTGGCCACGCCGGAGACGGCGATGAAGCCCACCGCGGCCGACACCGAGAACGGCATGCCGCGCAGCAGCAGGGCGAGCAGGCCGCCGACCAGCGCCAGCGGCACGCAACTGAACACCAGCACCGCTTCCTTGACGCTGCGCAGGGCCATGAACAGCAGGCCGCCGATCAGCAGGAACACCACCGGCACCACGGTCGCCAGCCGCCGCTCGGCACGCTGCAGGTTCTCGAACTGGCCGCCCCAACTCAGGTAGGCGCCCGGCGGCAACGCCACGTCGGCCACCGCGGCCTGCGCCGCGCCGACGAAACCGCCCAGGTCCCGGCCGCGCACGTTGGCCTGCACCACCACGCGGCGGCTGCCGTTGTCGCGGCTGATCTGGTTCGGTCCTTCGCTGACGGCGATGCGCGCCACCGACGACAGCGCAATCACCTGCCCGGTCGGCGTGGCGATCGGCAGCGCGGCCAACTGATCCGGATCGTTGCGCGCAGCATCGTCCATCCGCACCACCACGTCGAAGCGGCGGTCGCCCTCGAAGATCTTGCCGGCCGCGCGGCCGCCGATGCCGGTGGCCAGCGCGTCGCTCACATCCGCCGCGCTCAGCCCGACCTGCGCCGCCGCCGTGTGGTCGATGGTCACGTCCAGCGTGGGCAGCCCGGAGATCTGCTCCACCCGCACGTCGGCCGCACCCTCCACCGCGCGCAGCGTCGCCGCGATCTGCTCGGCCACCGTCTGCAACTGGCCGAAGTCGTCGCCGAAGATCATCACCGCCAGGTCGGTACGCACGCCGGAGATCAGCTCGTTGAAGCGCAATTCGATCGGCTGGCTGAACTCGAAGCTGTTGCCGAGCTGCTGCCCCACCAGCGCCTCCAGGCGGGCCACCAGCCGCTCCTTGTCCAGCGCCGGATCGGGCCAGTCCTTGCGCGGCTTGAGCACGATGACGCTGTCGGAGATGTTGGTCGGCATCGGGTCGATCGCCGCCTCGGCGGTGCCGGTCCGCGAGAACACCGTTGCCACTTCCGGCTGCGTGGCGATGGCCTGTTCCAGCGCCAACTGCATCGCCAGCGACTGTTCCAGCGAGGTGGACGGCACGCGCAGCGCCTGCATCGCCACATTGCCTTCGTCCAGCGTCGGCATGAACTCGCGGCCCAGCAGCGCGGACGCGCCGACGCCCGCCAGCAGCATCGCCACCGCACCGCCGGCCACCGTGCGCGGATGGGTGACGGCGGTGCGGATCACCGGGGCGATGCGCGTGCGCAGCGCGCGGAGCAGCCGCGTTTCGTGCGCGCCGCCGGCCGCATGCGCCACGTCGTCCGGCAGCGTCGGCTCGCGCACCAGCAGCGCCGTCATCGCCGGCACGAAGGTGAAGGAAAACAGGAACGCGCCGACCAGGGCCAGCATGAAAGTGGCCGCCATCGGCTGGAACGTCTTGCCCTCCACGCCTTCCAGGGTGAGGATCGGCGCGAACACCAGCAGGATGATCAACTGGCCGAAGGCGGCCGGCCGCGCCATCTTGCGCGCGGCCTCGGTGGCCACGCCCAGGCGCTCGGCGGCGCTCAACCCGCGGCCCAGCGCGGCGCGGCGCTGGCCGAGCATGAGCAGGGTCGATTCGACCACGATCACCGCCCCGTCCACCAGGATGCCGAAGTCCAGCGCGCCCAGGCTCATCAGGTTGCCGCTGATGCCGAAGCGGTGCATGCCGATCACCGCGAACAGGAACGACAGCGGAATCACCAGCGCGGTGATCGCGGCCGCGCGCAGGTTGCCCAGCAGCAGGAACAGGATCACCACCACCAGCAGCGCGCCTTCGGTGAGGTTCCTGGCCACCGTCTTGATGGTCGCGTTGACCAGCACGCTGCGGTCCAGCACCGGTGCCGCGACGATGTCCGGCGGCAGCGACGTGTTCACCTGCGCCAGCCGTGCGGCCGCGGCCTGCGCGACGGTGCGGCTGTTGCCGCCGGCGATCATCAGCGCGGTCCCCAGCACCGCCTCGTGGCCGTTGCGGCTGGCCGCGCCCAGGCGCGGGGCGCGACCAGAGGCGACCTCGGCCACGTCGACCACGCGCACCACGATGCCGTTGCGGATCGCCACCGGCGCCTGCGCGAGATCGTCGGCGCTCAGCGCCAGCCCATCGGCCCGCACCACCAGGCCTTCGCCGGCACGCTGCACGAAGCCGGCGCCGGCCTGCACGTTGGCGCGCTGCAGGGCGGTGACCAGGTCGGCCAGGCCCAGGCCGTGCGCGGCCAGTCTGGCGGTGTCCGGATGCACCCCGTACTCCTTGACGTAGCCGCCGACCGTGTCGACGCCGGCCAGGCCCGGGCTGGAGCGCATCTGCGGCGCGATGATCCAGTCCTGCACGGTGCGCAGATAGGTGGCGCGCTCCTGCGGCGTGCGCAGCAGCTCGCCGTCCGGCGTGCGGTAGACCTCCCCGGCCTGCCAGCCCGCCGCGCCCGGTCGCGCCACCCGCGCCGGGTCGAACGCGGTGAAGTCCACCGTCCACATCAGCACCTCGCCCAGGCCGGTGGTCACCGGCGACAGCCGCGGCGTCACGCCGTCGGGCAATTCCTCGGCCGCCTCGCGCATGCGTTCGGCCACCTGCTGGCGCGCGAAGTAGAGGTCGGTCGCATCGGTGAAGATCGCGGTGACCTGCGAAAAGCCGTTGCGCGACAGCGAGCGGGTGGCGGTCAGGCCGGGGATGCCGGCCAGCGCGGTTTCCAGGGGGTAGGTCACCTGCCGTTCGATCTGCTCCGGGGTCAGGGCCGGTGCCACCGTGTTGAGCTGTACCTGGCGGTTGGTGATGTCCGGCACCGCGTCGATCGGCAGCCTGCCCAACTGGAACAGGCCCACGGCGGCGAGCAGCGCGGCCAGGGCCACCACCAGCCAGCGGTAGCGCACGGCGGTGTCGATCATGAGGTTGAACATGGTCGCCTCCTCAGTGGCCGTGTTCGGCGTCGCCCTTGGCCAGTTCGGCCTTGAGCAGGAAGGCGTTGGCGCCGACGATGCGTTCGTCGCCGCGCAGGCCGCCGAGGATCTCGATGCGGTCGCCGGCGCGCCGCCCGACCAGCACCGGCTGCACCTTGAAGCCGCCAGCGACCGCCACGAACACCGCGTTGCGGCCCTCGACGGTCTGCACCGCATCGGTGGGGACGCTGAGCGCGCCGTCCTGGCCGTCGGTGACCAGCACCGCCGAGACCGGCGAGCCGGCCGGCGGCAGGGACGCATCGACCGGCATCGCGCGGATCACCGCGGCACCGCCCGGCTGGCGCAGGTCGGCCGCCGCCGCCGTGACCCGGGCGGCGAAGCTGCCACCCGTTCCGCGCACCTCCAGCGCCATGCCGGGCGCGACCTGCGCCGCCAGCGCCGGCGGCGCGCTGAACACCAGCTCGTTCATCGTCGGATCGGCTACCTCGGCCACCACGCTGCCGGCCGCGACCACGCTGCCGGGCGTGACCTGCACGTTGCCGACGATGCCGGCCACCGGGCTGACGATGCGCACGCGGCCGCTGGCATCGGGGGCGCCGCTGGCCGCGGCCTGGGCCTGCGCGGCAGCAGCCTGGGCCTGCGCCGCCAGCGCACGCGCATGCGAGGTTTCCAGTTCCTGGCGGGCGACCACGCCCTGTTCGACCAGGGCGCGGTCGCGGGCATGCGCCAGCCCGGCCGCCTTGGCCTCGGCCGCGGCCGCCAGGGCATTGGC
This sequence comes from Xanthomonas sacchari, assembly GCF_040529065.1. Lineage (NCBI taxonomy): Bacteria > Pseudomonadati > Pseudomonadota > Gammaproteobacteria > Lysobacterales > Lysobacteraceae > Xanthomonas > Xanthomonas sacchari. The sequence goes on from NZ_CP132343.1 coordinate 310,007, forward strand.
GCGGAACACCGCGGCCTCGCCGCTGACCACGATGGCCAGCGGCTGCTGCGCCTGCACCGCGGCACCCGGTGCGACCAGCACGCGCTCGACCCGCCCGGTCACGGTGGAAGCCACCGAGGCGCGCGCGCCCACTGCCGGTTCGACTCGGCCGGCCAGGCGCACCGAGGCACCGCCGCCGCGGCCGACCGCGACCACGTCCAGGCCGGAGGCGGCAATCTGTTGCGGCGTCAGCCGCACCACGTCGCCGGTTTCGGCATCCGCGTGGGCAGTGGCATCGGTCTTGGCCACCGGTGCGTGGGCTGCGTCCTTGCCTTCGGCGCCATGGTCGTGCGCGTCGTCGGCCACCGGAGCGGCCTGCTTGTCGCCGGCGCAGGCGGCCAGCAGCAGCGCCAGCAGCACGCTGCCGGCAAGGGAGATCGAACGGGACAGGTTCATTGTGCCTCCATGAACGGCGCGCGCCCTTCCAGGCGGGCCAATGCGATTTCCGCCGCGACCCGCGCCAGGCGCGCGTCCACCGTGGTGCCGCGCGCGGCGATGAGCGCCGCGCGGGTGCTGCGCAGCTCCAGTTGTGCGATGCGTCCGGCATCGAAGCCGATGCGGGCCAGGCGGTAGGCCTCCTGCGCGGCGGCCACGCTCGTGTCGGCCGCGCGCGTGCGGCTGTCGGCGGCCTTCAGCGTGGCGAGTGCGGCCAAGCGGTCGGCGGCGCTGGCGCGGCGTTGCTGCTCCAGCCGCGCCTCGGCTGCGCGCCGTTCGGCGCTGGCGGCACGGATGCCGCCGCGGTTGCGATCGAACAGCGGCACGCTGAGGCTGAGGCCGAGCGTGTAGGCGTGGGCGCGGTCTTCGCGCAAACGCGTCTGTGCGGCGGTCAGGCTCAGCTCGGGCAGGGCACGCTTGCGCTCCACCGCGACCTGGCGGTCGGCGGCCTCGGCCTCCGCGGCGGCGATGCGCACCGGCAGCGCTGCCTCGTCGGTCGCGCGCGGCGACGGCGGCGCGCGGTCGAGCAGGCCACCGTCGAGGGACTGCACCGGTGTGTCCAGCAGGGCGATCGCGGCCAGGCGCGCCAACGCCGCGTCGCGGAACGCCTGCGCCTCGTCCAGTGCCGCGGTGGCCTCGGCCACTTCGCTGCGCGCCTGCACTGCGCGCAATTGCGGCTCGCGGCCCTGCGCGACCATCGCCTCGACGGCGGCCGCATCGTCGCCGATCAGGCCCAGCGCTTCCTCGGCAAGTGCATGACGGCGCAGCGCGCTTTCGGCCAGCGCGTAGGCCGAGGCCAATTCCCCTGCGGCCTCGCTGCGATGCTGCGTGCCGCGCATGGCGGCCGCGTCGGCGTCGGCGCGGGCCGCGCGGATGCGTGCGCCGCGTTGGCCCCACAGTTCCAGCGGTTGCGACAGGGTCAGCGAGGTTTCGGCGCGGGCGGTGCCCGCATAGGTGCCGCTGCCCCAGGCGTTTTCGGTGGACCAGGACAGCGACGGGTTGGGCAGCGCGCGGGCCTGTTCGGCGCGCGCATCGGCGGCCTCGGTCAGCGCCGCGCCGACGCGGCTGCCGGGCAGCTGGTCGAGGCGTTGCAGCAAGGTGTCGTATGAAGGGGCGGTCTGCGCCATCGCCAGCGCGGCCGGGGCCAGGCCCAGCAGCACGGCGACGACCCGCCCGGCCGCGCGCGGCGGCCGACGTGTCGGAGTCGACATGAGCAAATTCCAGAGGTGAGGGAAACGGAACCCCGCGATCGCGGGACACGCTCAACTCACGCTCTGGGCGGACGCTTCAATCCGTCCTGGACGATGCCTGCAGGGGAGGCGTCGACGGCCTGCATCCAGCGCGCCGGTCGCGGCGCGCCGAACACGGCGAGGGCGCTCGCCGGCAGGCTCAGATTCGAGTGGTGGCAATGGTTGTGGCTGCAGGCGCCGGCATGCTTGCCGTCACTGTCCTCGCCATCGGCATGCGCCGCGGCGGGCGCGTGCACCGCGTCGGCCGATTCCGGCTCCAGCGCGCAGGCCAGCGCATCGGCCACCGGCACGACCACGAACGCCGCCAGCAGCAGCATCAGCAAGGAGGTACGCAGTGGACGGAACAGGCGGCGCATGGTCTGGACGAGGCTAGCAAGCGGCTTGCGCCGGATACAATAGCAACGCCCGCCTGGTCCATCGGCCCGGACCTGCGCGCGGCGCCTGGCCCTGTGGACAACTTGCACAAGCCCTTGATCGCCTGCATAATGCGCGGCTCGCTGTGCCCGACGAGGTCGGGGCCGGCGGCCGGATGCGCGATCTCCGGCCGGCCTCTCCCAGCGTAACCGTTTGATTTCCCACGTCGCGTGGTGGCCGCAGGGCTGCCGGGGCCGCCGTCTCCCAGGCTATGGGCGACCAAACTACTATCGAGGTGCGCAATGTCCCGCGTATGCCAAGTGTCCGGCAAGCGTGTGCAGACGGGTAACAACGTCTCCCACGCCAACAACAAGACCCGCCGTCGTTTCCTGCCCAACCTGCACGAGCGCCGTTTCTGGGTCGCCAGCGAGAACCGCTGGGTCAAGCTGAAGGTTTCCGCGCACGCGCTGCGCACCATCGACAAGAACGGCATCGACACCGTTCTGGCTGAGCTGCGTGCGCGCGGCGAAAAGGTCTGAGGAGTAGAGCATCATGGCAGGCAAGCGCGATAAGGTCCGTATGATTTCCTCGGCCGGTACCGGCCACTTCTACACCACGGACAAGAACAAGAAGAACACCCCGGGGAAGATGGAATTCCTCAAGTACGATCCGGTCGTGCGCAAGCACGTCCTGTACAAGGAAGGCAAGATCAAGTGATCGGCTGATCCTCGGATCGCTGCTCACGCTGGACACCGAACCCGCCGCAAGGCGGGTTTCGTGCGTCTTGGGGGATGGAAAACACGCCGCCGCTGCGGCCATGGTTGCGTTTGCTGGCGCAGTCCGCAGAATCGGGCAACCTGGGTTGCGAGGATCGCGATGCTGCCGGTCTGGTTGGAAGGCACGTGGCTGCTGGCGCTGGACTGGTTGATCCGGCTGGTGGCGCTGTTGTGGATCCCCACCCGCACCACGCCGGGCGCCGCGCGCAGCTGGCTGCTGCTGGTGGGCTTCGTGCCGTTGCTGGGGCTGCCGCTGTACCTGTTGCTCGGCCACCCCTGGCTCTCGCGCGAGCGCATCCGCCGCCAGGCGCTGGCCTCGCAGGTGATCCGCGAGCAGCAGGTGCCGCTGACCGCGCTGCGCTGGGCGCCGCCGGCCGATACCGTGGTCGCCGAAGTGGTGCCGCTGGTCGAGCGCCAGGGCGACTTCATGCCGACCCACGGCAACAGCGTCGAACTGCTCGACCGCTACGCGCCCTCGCTGCAGGCGCTGATCGACGACATCGACGCGGCGGTCGAGCGCGTGCACCTGCTGTACTACCTGATGTTCGACGACGCGGTCGGCGATGCGGTGAGCGCGGCGCTGCTGCGCGCCGCCGCGCGCGGCGTGCAGTGCCGGCTGTTGCTGGATGCGCGCGGCGGCCGCCGCGGCCTGCGCCGCTACCGCAAGCGCCTGCATGCGGCCGGGGTCGAGGTGCAGGCGCTGCTGCCGGGCGGGCTGCGCTGGCGCCGCAGCGGCCGCATGGACCTGCGCAACCACCGCAAGATCGCGGTGATCGACAACCGCGTCGGCTACATCGGTTCGCAGAACCTGGCCGAGCCGCAGTTCGTGCCCGGCCATCCCAACCGCGAACTGGTGGCGCGGGTGCAGGGGCCGGTGGTGGCGCACCTGGAAGCGGTATTCGCCAGCGACTGGTTCATCGAGACCGGGCAGCGCCTGAGCGTGGTCGCGCCCGCCTCCATCCACGGCGGCGGCGTCGCCGCGCAGCTGCTGCCCAGCGGGCCGGCGTACCCGTTCGAGAACGCGCGCGACACGGTCAACGCGTTGATCCATCTGGCGCGGCGGCGCATCGTCATGGTCACCCCGTATTTCGTGCCGGACGAGGCCACGCTCAGCGCGCTGCGCATTGCCGCGCTGTCCGGGGTGGACGTGCAGTTGATCCTGTCCGAGAGCAACAACCAGCGGCTCACCGCCTGGGCGCAGGAGGCCTATTACGACGAGTTGCTGCGCAGCGGGGTCAAGATCGCGCTGTACCGGCCGTGCTTCCTGCACGCCAAGCACCTGAGCGTGGACGAAGGCATCGCCCTGGTCGGCTCGATCAACCTGGACATCCGCTCGTTCGCGTTGAACGCCGAGGTCGGCATGCTGTGCTACAGCGCCGCGGTGGTGCAGCGGCTGCGCGCGGTGGAGGCCGACTACCTGGCCGACGCGCGGGTGCTGACGTTGCAGGACTGGCGCAAGCGGCCGGCGTGGCGGCGCAGCCGCGAAGGCATCGCGCGCCTGGCCGATGCACTGATGTGACGCACGCCGATGACAGGCGCATGACGCGCTCATGCGCGATCGGTGCCGGCACATGCGCGACGGTTCTCAGCCATGGGCCGGCCCGGTGGGGGCTTCCCTTACAATCGCCGCATGAATGAGTGTGTGCCCAGCGACCCGGTCGACGACGACTGCGACATCGCCATCGTCGGTGGCGGCGCGGCCGGCGTGCTGGTCGCCTTGCACGTGCTGCGCCAGGCCAGCACCGCGCTGCGCGTGCAACTGATCGAATCGCAGCCGGCGCTGGCGCAGGGCGTGGCCTATGCGACGCCCTGCGCCGAGCACCTGTTGAACGTGACGGCCGGACGCATGAGCGCCTTCGCCGACGCGCCCGACGACTTCCTCGACTGGCTGCAGCAACAGGCGCTGTATCCGCAGCTGGCGCGCGCGGCGCTGGCCGAGGCCTACGTGCAGCGCCGGCATTACGCCGCCTACCTGCGCGCACGCCTGCTGCAGGCGCAGGCCGCGGGACCTGCGCGCCTGCAATGGCGGCAGGCGCGGGTGCTGGCGCTGCATCCGCAGCCGACCGGCGGTCAGATTCTGCAATTGCACGACGGTGGACAGCTGCACGCCGGCGCCACCATGCTGGCGCTGGGCAACAGCCTGCGTCCGCTGCCGGCGCGCGGCGCCCCCAGTCTCGACGCGCCGTCGCGGATCGAGGCCTGGGACTACGCGCAGTTGCAGGCGATTCCGCGCGAGGCCACGGTGTGCATCGTCGGCTCCGGGCTGAGCATGGCCGACAGCGTGCTGACGCTGCTGGCCAATGCGCACCGCGGCCCGGTGCACGTGGTCTCGCGGCACGCCTTGCTGCCGTTGCCGCACGCCGCGCATGGCGCGCCGGCCGACTTCGATGCGCAGGCATTGCTGGCGATGCCGTTGCGCCAGCGGGTGCGCGCGCTGCGTCGCCACGCGGCCGCGGCACAGGCGCAGGGCCGGCCCTGGCAGAGCGTGATGGACCGGATACGCCCGCTGAGCCAGGCGCTGTGGCAATCGCTGTCGATCACCGAGCAGCGCCGCTTCCTGCGCCACGTGGTGCGCTACTGGGACGTGCACCGGCATCGCATCGCCGCGCCGGTGTTCGCGCAGCTGCAGGCGATGCGCCGGGTCGGCCAGTTGCGCCTGCACCGCGCGCGGCTGGACACGGTGTTCCCGGTCGGCGCCTGTGTGCAGGTCAACGGCATGGGCGCCGACGGCGTGCCGCTGCAGCTCGACGCCCACTGCGTGATCAACGCCACCGGCGTCGAACTGCGCGCGCAGACCATGCGCAATCCGCTGCTGCACCAGTTGCTGGGCTGTGGCCATGCGCAGCCGGGGCCGCACGGCATCGGCGTAGGCAGCGCCGCCGATGGTGCGTTGCTCGACGCCGACGGCCACGCCACGCCGCGCATCCGCGTGCTCGGTAGCCTGCGCATCGGCAGCCTGTGGGAAAGCCTGGCGATCCCCGAGTTGCGGGTGCAGGCGCAGCAGACCGCGCAGGCGCTGCTGGCGCTGGCGTCGCCGGCGCCTGCCGCTGCGCACTGAGCACCGCCGTGCATGCCGGCCGCAATTGCGCGCGGCGCAGCCGTGACCTCCTTTGTAGGAGCGGCTTCAGCCGCGACCGGGATTTCGGTAACGCCCGTCGCGGCTGAAGCCGCTCCTACGGCGACAAGACGTTTGCATCGGTTCTAGCCGTCACGAGCATTGCCGCTCCTACAGGTGGGTCGCCCGTCGCGATCAGCGGTTCCCATCCATCGCGTTTTGCGGCGTGCGCCCGAGCAACAGGCAAATCGCGATCGCCGCCAGCGCGGTGATCGCCGCCAGCACCCGGGTGAGCGTGCCGAAGGCCGCGGCGTAGGCCAGGCGCAATTGCGTCGCGGACAGCGCGCCCTCGGCCATGGCGGACAGATCGCCGGCGACCAGCCGCTGTGCGGTGTCTGCCAGGGCGGCGTGCGGCAGCAGCGGCGCGACTGCGGCCAGTTGCGCCTGCACCAAGGTCGCGAGCAAAGCCGCCACGCTGGCCAGGGCGATGCCTTCGCCGGCCACGCGCAGCGTGCCGAACAGGCCGGCGGCCATGCCGGCGCGTTCGGTCGGCACCACGCTGACCGACAGCGCATCCATCAGGCCCCAGGGCACAGCGGTGCCGGCGCCGATCAGCAGCAGCGCCGGCAGCGCCTGCGCCGGTGGCCGCGCGCCCAGCCAGCACAGGCCGACCGCGGCCACCGCCAAGCCGGCCGCGGACAGCCAGGCCGGGGCGATGCGCTGCGCCAGTACCGCGGCCAGGCTCGGCACCAGCAGCATCGGCGCCGACAGTGCCAGCAGCGTCAGGCCGGCGCTGGCGGCGGGCGCACCATCCACGCCGATCATGCGCAGCGGCAGCAGCACCAGCAGCACCACGTAGCTGTAGCAGGTGGCGACCGGCAGCAACTGCACGCCGACGAAGCGCCGGTAACGGAACAGGCTCAGGTCCAGCAGTGGATGCCGGCGGCGCCGTTCGATCCGCACGAAGCCGAGCAGCAACAGCGCGGCGGCGCCGAGCAGGGCCAGCGGCGCGGCGCTGCCCCAGCCGCTGTGCGGCCCCTGGATCAGGCCGGCGGTGAACAGCGCCAGCGCCGCGCTGAAACACAGCGCGCCGGTACGGTCGGGCGGACCGGCGGCAGAGTCGCGCGAGGCCGGCAGCCAGCGCGCGGCCAGGGCCCACGCCAGCGCGGCGACCGCGGCCACGCCGAAGAAGATCGCGCGCCAGCCCAGCCGTTCGCTCAGCGCGCCGGCGGCCAGCGGGCCGAACGCCAGGCCGGTGCCGAAGGTGGTGCCGAGCAGGCTGAACGCGCGCGTGCGCGCCGCGCCGGTGTACATCTGCGCCAGCGCCGCGGTGCCGGCGGCGAGCGCGGCGGCGGCACCGACACCCTGCAACGCCCGCCACAGGTCGATCGCCGCGACCGAGCCGGCCACGGCCACGCCCAGGCTGGCGCTGGCGAACAGCGCCAGGCCGACGAGGAACACCCGGCGCCGCCCATGCCGGTCGGCCAGCGCACCGGCGGCCAGCAGCAGGCTGCCGAAGCTGAGCATGAAGGCGTTGGTGATCCAGGCCAGGGCCAGTGCGCTGCCGCCCAGGGCCGCGCCGATCGCCGGGGTGGCGACGGCACCGCCGGAGAAGTTCAGCGGCAGCGCCAGGGCGGCCAGGCACACCGCGGCCAGGGCGGCGCCGCGGCGCGGCAGGGAAGTGGGATCAGGAGATGAAGCGGCGGTCATCGGAGCGGCTCTTGCGGCGGATGTCGGAAGGCCACTAGAGATAACGGGGCGGCAATTCACGAAAAAGGCCGTGATCCTCCGGGCTTTGCGGAATGAAACGCTCTAATATCGCCAGATGGATCGCCTCACCGGCATCGTCGCCTTCGTCCGTGCCGCCGAACAGCGCAGTTTCGTCGGCGCCGGCCGCGTGCTCGGCATCTCGGCCTCGGCGGTGGGCAAGAGCGTGGCCGCGCTGGAGCGCGCGCTCGGCGTGCGCCTGCTGCAGCGGACCACCCGGCGCATCGCGTTGACCGCCGAGGGCGCGCTGTTCCTGGAGCATTGCCAGCGCGTGCTGGCCGACCTGCGCGAGGCCGAGGAGGCGCTGGCGCAGACCCGGCAGGCACCGCGCGGGCGGCTGCGGGTCGGCCTGCCGACCATCGGCTATCGCTTCCTGGTGCCGCTGTTGCCCGAATTCCGCCAGCGCTATCCGGACGTGGCGCTGGACCTGGAGTTCGACGACCGCGTGGTCGACCTGCTCGAACACGGCCTGGACGCGGTGATCCGCAGCGGCGTGCAGGCCGACTCGCGGCTGCTGGCGCGGCGGCTGGGGCCGTTTCGCTTCTGCCTGTGCGCGGCGCCGGACTACCTGCGCCGCCGCGGCGTGCCGCAGACCCCGGCGGAGCTGGCCGCGCACGATGGCGTGCTGTTCCGCGTTCCCGACACCGGCAAGCCGCAGGATTGGCCACTGGCCGAACCGGCGCCGCTGCCGCCGGCGGTGCTCACCTGCAACAACATGGAAGCGGTACGCGCCGCGGCGATCGCCGGCCTGGGCATCGCCTGCATGCCGGCGTTCCTGGCGCAGGACGCGTTGGCCGACGGCCGCCTGCAGCCGGTGCTGGACGCGCACATGGCCGACGGCGGCGCGTTCTTCGTGGTGTGGCCGTCGCGCCGGCAACTGTCGCCGAAGCTGCGCGTGTTCGTGGATTTCCTGGCCGAACGGCTGTTCCGCACCGATTGACGCCACGCCGTGTGCCGGGCGGCGCGCGCTGTCGCAGCCGCTGCGCCGCCGCACCGGCTAAAATGCGCGGGTGGATGTCTCTCATTTGCTCGACGATCTGAACCCCGCCCAGCGCGAGGCCGTTTCCGCAGCGCCCGGCCACTACCTGGTCCTGGCCGGCGCCGGCTCCGGCAAGACGCGCGTGCTCACCCATCGCATCGCTTGGTTGCACCAGGTGCATGGCGTGCCGGTGCACGGGATCCTGGCGGTCACCTTCACCAACAAGGCCGCGGGCGAGATGCGCCACCGCGCCGACCTGCAGCTGCGCAACGGCAGCCGCGGCATGTGGATCGGCACCTTCCACGGCCTGGCGCACCGCCTGCTGCGCCTGCACTGGCAGGACGCGAAGCTGCCGGAGAGCTTCCAGGTGCTCGACGCCGACGACCAGCTGCGGCTGGTCAAGCGCGTGGTGCAGCAACTGGAGCTGGACGAGGGCAAGTACCCGCCCAAGCAGATCGTGTGGTGGATCAACCAGCAGAAGGACGAAGGCCGCCGCGCCCAGCACATCCAGCCGGAACCGCGCGACGAGTGGGTCACCACCCTGCGCAACGCCTACGCGCTGTACCAGGAGCGCTGCGACCGCGCCGGCCTGGTCGACTTCGCTGAACTGCTGCTGCGCGCGCACGAATTGTTGCGCGACACCCCGGCGTTGCTGGCGCACTACCGCGCCCGCTTCGGCGAGATCCTGGTCGACGAATTCCAGGACACCAACGCCATCCAGTACGCCTTCGTGCGCGTGCTGGCCGGCGACAGCGGCCACGTGTTCGTGGTCGGCGACGACGACCAGGCGATCTACGGCTGGCGCGGCGCCAAGGTCGAGAACGTGCAGCGCTTCCTCACCGATTTCCCCAGCGCGCAGACCATCCGCCTGGAGCAGAACTACCGTTCCAGCGCCAACATCCTCAACGCCGCCAACGCGGTGATCGCGCACAACCCCGACCGCATCGGCAAGCAGCTGTGGACCGATTCGGGCGATGGCGAGCCGATCGACCTGTACGCCGCCTACAACGAGGTGGACGAGGCGCGCTACGTGGTCGAGCGCGTGCGCCAATGGGTGCGCGACGGCGGCAGCTACAGCGAGGCGGCGGTGCTCTACCGCAGCAACGCGCAGTCGCGCGCGTTCGAAGAGGCGCTGATCGCCGAACAGGTGCCGTACCGGGTCTATGGCGGCATGCGCTTCTTCGAGCGTGCCGAAATCAAGGACACCCTGGCCTATCTGCGCCTGGTCGCCAACCGCGCCGACGATGCGGCGTTCGAGCGTGCGGTCAACACGCCGCCGCGCGGCATCGGCGACCGCACCCTGGACGAAGTGCGGCGTTTGGCGCGCGCACAGTCGCTGTCGCTGTGGGCGGCGGCGCGACAGGCCGCGCAGCAGGGCGGCGACCTGGCCGCGCGTGCGCGCAACGCGCTGGGCCAGTTCCTCGGCCTGATCGAGCAACTGGCCCTGGACGTGGCCGGGCTGCCGCTGCCCGAACAGATCGATCAGGTGCTGGCGCGCTCCACCCTGCGCGAGCACTGGGGCAAGGAGAGCCGCGGCGGGCTGGACTCGGAATCGCGCACCGACAACCTCGACGAACTGGTCTCGGTGGCCTCGCGCTTCGTGCGCGCCGACGGCGACGAGGACGCCGACGAAGGCCGCCAGGCGATGACCGAGCTGGTCGCGTTCCTGGCCTACGCCTCGCTGGAGGCCGGCGAAGGCCAGGCCCAGGCCGGCGAAGAAGGCGTGCAGCTGATGACCCTGCACTCGGCCAAGGGCCTGGAATTCCCGATCGTGTTCCTGGCCGGCATGGAAGACGGCCTGTTCCCCAGTGCGCGTTCGCTGGAAGAGAGCGGGCGCCTGGAGGAAGAGCGGCGCTTGGCCTACGTCGGCATCACCCGCGCCCGCCACAAGCTGGTGCTGAGCTATGCCGAGTCGCGGCGCATCCACGGCCAGGACAACTACAACGTGCCCTCGCGCTTCCTGCGCGAGATCCCGCGCGAACTGCTGCACGAAGTGCGGCCGAAGGTGCAGGTCTCGCGCAGCGCCTCGCTGGGTGCGCCGCGCAGCCTCGGGCACAGCGTGATCGAGGCCCCGGCGATCAAGCTCGGTGCCAACGTGCAGCACCCCAAGTTCGGCGGCGGCGTGGTCATCGACTACGAAGGCAGCGGCGCCCACGCCCGCGTGCAGGTGCAGTTCGACGAGGCCGGCGCCAAGTGGCTGGTGATGGCGTACGCCAATCTGACGGTGTTGTAAGTGGCGGCAGCGGGCGGACCTCGTGCCGCCTCGCGATCAGGGCGTGCGCTTGTGCGCGATGCAGATGCCGTCGCTGCCTGCGTTTTCGGCCTGATTGCACAAGTTCCAGCAGCGCTGCGTCGGCCGTGACCAGGCGCTGGCGATCCGCTCGCATTGGGTGATGGCGTCCTGCAGGTCGCTGGCGGATAGCCACCCGCACTCCATCGTGGGCAATGCCACGTGAGGCTCACTGATGGCAGTGTCACCCACGATCAGGATTGCGCGCTCCCCCTGGTTTTCGCGAAAGAACGTCGCCGCCTGCTGCGCCGATGCGCACTGCAACAGCACTGCGGCGACCTCATTGCGGTAAACGATGATGCGCAGCGCATCCGGGCGGTAGTCCAGGCGCGCCGCACCGCGATCCACGCAGATCTTTGAATTGTCGGCAGGCGATGCGAGCAGATGCCGATCCTGCTGCCGTGTCGTTGCCGAACACGGCATGCCGATCCAGACCCGCGGCGGTTCGCTGCGTGGGGGATGCGATGGTGATCCCGCTGCACCGCAGCCGCCGAGCAGGCTCGTCCAGACGGCCACGGCTGCCATCCTTGGTAGCCCGCGTTCTGATGTGCGCAGGCGACGCGTCACCCTGCGCATGCGTCAGCGCTGCGACGCTGCGATGCGGGTGAAGTAGTTGGTGCGCATCGTCGGCGTGCCGTCCGGTGCGAATGCGGACACGGTCTCGGTCATCGAGCGGCCGTCGGCGGCGACGGTGTAGATGCGGGTCGAGGCCACGCTCCTGTCCTTGGCCAGCATCATCACCAGTACGTTGGGCGCGGGCATCTGCAGGGCGAAGACATCGGCCTCGAAGTTGTTCTTCACCGGCGTGGCGCGGCCATCGAGCGCGGCGACGCCTTCGGCATGCATGGTGCCGCCGCCCTGTTCGGCAATGTCGACCTTGACCGCCCACTTGCCCTTGCCCGCCTCGCTGAAGCGTAGGGTGACGGCCTTGGGCCGATCCTGGGGCGCCCGATCCAGGCGCGCCACGTCAACGGCCCAGTTGCCGAGCAGGGGCGAGGGCGCAACGGGTGCGGCGGATGCTGACAGACACGGCGACAGCAGCGTCGCGAGCGCGACGGCGAACAGCGGTTTCATGCGACCTCCCGGGAATGGTGTGCGGCGATGAGGACAGCCAATGGTGTGCGCTGCGCGCGTTCGCTCGGTCGACCGTGCCGGGGTGCCGAAGAGCGCATCCGTGCGGCGGCATGACCGTCCTGCTCCAGGACGCGTGCGCTGCGACGCTAGCACCGCAGGCGCAGCGCAACAAGTACGGTGGTCACGGGTCTGGATCCACCGCGCACACGGCCTCGTTCAGCCCGCGCCGCGCCGTCGCCGCGCCTCCAGCAGCGCATAGCCGGCACAGGCCAGCAGCAGCGGGCCGAGGTAGTAGAAGGCGCGATAGGCCAGCAATGCCGCCAACAGTTTCGCTTGCGGCGCCTGCGTCCCGAGCAGCGGCAGCACCACCGCTTCCAGCACGCCGATGCCGGCCGGCACGTGGGCGATGGCGGTGGCTACGGCCGCCGCCAGCAGTGCGCCGAGCACCGAGAGGTAGGCCACGCCGGCCGGCATCAGCACGTACAGCAAGGCGCCCATCAGCGCCCAGTTGCCGGTGCCCAGGCCGAGTTGCAGCAGCGCCAGCGGCAACGGCGGCAGGTGCAGCACGTGGCCGCGCACCTGCAGCGTGCGGCCATGCGCGCGCTGGCAGGCGATCAGATACGCCAGCACTGCGGCCAGCATCGCGGCGCCGATCCAGGGCAGTGCCGCGCCGCTCAGCGGCCACTGTGCCGGCATGCGCAGGCGCCCGCTGACCAGCAGCACGCCGGTCAGCAGCAGATAGCCTGCCCAGTTGGTGGCGATGGCGAAGCCGACCACGCGGCTGATCGTCGCCAGGCCCAGCCCTGCGCGTCCGTACAGACGGTAGCGGATCGCGGTGCCGCCGATCAGCGCGCCGACATTCAGGCTGAACGCGTAGGCGATGTCCGCGATCGCCATGACCCGTGGCGTCGGCAGCGCATGCGCGGCGTAGCGTCGCGCGGCCAGATCGTAGCCGGCATACAACAGATAACTGGCCAGGGTCACCCCGGTCGCGGCGGCCAGGGTGCCGGCACCGTAACCGGCGAGGGTGGTGCCGACTTGCGCCCAGTCCACCGTGCGCGCCGAACGTACCAGCAGGATCGCCACCAGGACCAGGAAGGCCAGGTAGGCGATGCGACGCAGCAGGCGCCAGTGCGTGCGGCTCATGGCGCGTGCCGGCGGCGCCGCAGCACCGCGGTGCGCGGCGTGCGCTTGGGCAGTCGGCTGGCCCACTGCGGCACGTTGCGCAGCAGGTGGAACAGCAGCGGCCGCAGCAGCGGTTGCCAGAAGCGCCCGCGCGGCACCTGCGCCGGCACGACTTCGCGGCAGTGCCGTTGCATCAGCCGTTGCAGGCGCCCGTGCAGGTCGCGCGCAAAGGCGGCATCGCGGATCACCAGGTTGGCTTCCAGGTTCAGCGCCAGGCTCAGCGGATCCAGGTTGCTCGATCCCACCGTGCTCCAGTGGCCGTCGATCACCGCGACCTTGCCGTGGAACGGGCGCTCGCAGTATTCGAAGATCTGCACGCCGGCATCGACCAGATGCCGGTACAGCGCGCGTGCGGCGAACAGCGCCAGCGGCGTGTCCGGCTGGCCCTGGAAGATCAGCCTCACCGCCACCCCGCGGCGCGCAGCGGCGCACAGGTCGCGCAGGAAGCCGTAGCCGGGGAAGAAGTAGGCGTTGGCGATCACGATCTCGTGCCGCGCGTTGCGGAATGCCTGCCGGTAGGCGCGCTCGATGCTGCGCGAGCGGCCGGCATTGTCGCGCGGCAGGAAGCACACCTCGGCCGCGCCGGCGGGCGGCACATCGACCTGCTCCTGCGGCACCCACCCCGCACCGGTGCCGTGGGTGGCCAGGGTCCGGCGCACGAACGCGACCATGTCCGCCACTACCGGGCCTTGTACCTCCACTGCGTAGTCCTGTTTCGCCTCCGGGCCGAAATCGGCCAGGTGATCGGCCGACCAGTTGATGCCGCCGATCATGCCGATCCGCCCGTCCACCACCAGCAGCTTGCGGTGCATGCGTCGGAACACGTTCAGGCGCACGCCGAGCAGGCTCGGCTGCTGGTCGAACAGGCGCAGTTCGGCGCCGGCCTCGGTCAGTTCGCGCACGAAACCGGGCGAGAGATCCGGCGAGCCGAACGCATCCACCAGCAGGTGCACGCGCACGCCGCGGCTCGCGGCCGCGACCAGGTGGTCCTTCAACGCCAGGCCGACCTTGTCCTCGAACCAGATGAAGGTCTCCAGCAGCACCTCGTGCCGGGCCGCGTCGATCGCGGCGAAGGCGCGCGGGAAGTACGCATCGCCGTTCTCCAGCAACTGCAGGCGGTGGCCCTGGCGCCAGCGCGTGTCGCGGTCCGCTGCTCGCTTCACAGCACGATCCTGGCATACAGCGGGGCGTGGTCGGACAAGTGCGACCACGGCCGGCCGGTCAACACCCGTGCGGCCTCGATGCGCACGTTGCGCACATAGATGCGGTCCAGCGGCAACAGCGGCCAGCGCGCCGGGAAGCTGCGCGCCACGCGCCCGTGCAGCTGCGCGAAGGCTTCGGTCAGGCCGTGCCGCTGCAGCAGCGGATGCCCGCGCTGGCGCCAGTCGTTGAAGTCGCCGGCGACGATCAGCGGCGCCTGCGCCGGCAGTTCGGCGATCAATGCGCCGAGCAGGCCGATCTGCCGGCGCCGGTGCGCCTCGCGCAGGCCCAGGTGCACGCAGATCGCGTGCACCGTCTCGGCGTGCCCGGGAACCTCCAGTACCGCATGCAGCAGCCCGCGGTGTTCGTGGCCGGCGATGGAGACGTCGCGGTTGACGAAGGAGGCGATCGGGAAGCGCGACAGCAGCGCGTTGCCGTGGTGCCCATGCGGATACACCGCATTGCGGCCGTAGGCGAACTGGGGCCACAGCGTATCGGCAAGGAATTCGTACTGGCTCTGCGCCGGCCAGTCGGCGTGGCGGCCGGCATGCAGCTGGTGTTCGCCCAGCACTTCCTGCAGGAACACCAGGTCCGCGGGCAGGGCGCGGATCGCCGCGCGCAGTTCCGGCAGCATGAAGCGCCGCTTCAGCACGCTGAAGCCCATGTGCGCATTGATGGTCAGCAACTCGATCGCAGGCATGCCGGGGCAGGACGGACGTTACGCCTGCCATTGTCGTCAGCGTCCGCGTGCGGCGCGTGACGGTGTCGCGTCGCGCATTTGCCGCCGCTGCATTGCCGGCAGCGGCGGCGGTGTCGGCTCAGCGCCGTGCGGCGATGATCTTGCTCAGGTAGTCCGGCGTGCCCTCGACCCGCACCAGATGCGGATACTGCAGGCCGTCGTGGTAGTTCACCGGCACGTCGCGCACGCCGCCCTGGTACTTGAGCGTCAGCACGATCGGCGCGCTGCCGCCCTTGGCGTCGGCGATGGCCTGCTTGAGCGTGTCGCGCGAGTAGTCCTGGCCGTTGACCGCCAGCACCGTGGCGCCGCTGCTGACCCCGGCCTTGAACGCCGGGCCGTCCCACAGCACGTCGTTGATGCTGGCGTCGTCGTTCATCACCAGGCCGATCGACCAGGCGAAGTTGTAGCGGTGCCGCGCCGACTGGTGGCGGCCGTCGTACTGCTTCTCGAATGCGCTGGGCTGGTCGGTGTACACCAGCTTCCAGCCGCTGGCCTGCAGGCCTTCCAGCAGCGGCGGATCCACCTGGTAGACGCGGCGGTTGATGTAATCGGCCCAGTCGTAGTGGACCACGCCGTCGAGCGCGGCGACGACGTCGTCGAAGGTGTAGGTCTTGACCGCGAAACTGCCGTCGTCGATGCCGAAGAACGCCTTGGCCACGTCGTCCAGCGACTTGCGCCCGCCGCTCATCGCGCGCAGCTTGGCGTCCACCGCCAGCCACACCATCTGTCCGCCGCTGTAGTAGTCCTCGCTCATCTGCCAGCTGCGGTAGGGCAGCGGGGACCGGTGCGCGGCGGTGGGGTCGTTGGTGGTGTCCTCCAGCGAGCGCCAGCGGAAGCCGGCGCGGTTGCGGTCGTAGTTGGCCGCGGTCATCGCCAACGCATCGCGGAACTGTTGCGGCGTCCACATCCCGGCGCGCGCGGTCAGCACATAACCCCAGTACTGGGTCTGGCCTTCGTAGACCCATAGCAGCGAGTCGCCCATCGGCACGTTGAAGGTCGGCGTCCACAGGTCGGCCGGGCGCCGGAACTTGCCGTTCCACGAGTGCGTGTACTCGTGCGCCAGCAGGTCGCGGTCCGGCGCGTTCTCGTCCCAGGCGCTGAAGTAGTCGGCAGCCAGTCCGTTCTCGCTGGACTGGTGGTGCTCCAGGCCGTTGCCGCCCAGCACGTCCGACAGCGAGAACAGGAAGTCGTAATGCGCGTAGTGGTGCGAGCCGAACAGCTTGATCGCCTGCACCGGCAGGTTGCGGTGCGCCTGCAGCTGCTCGGCGCTGATGTCCAGGAACCGCGGCGCGTCGGCGACCACGTCCAGATGCACCGGCGCGCCGCCGGCCGGGGTCAGGTCCACGCGCTTGAAGTAGCGCCCGGCGTAGATCGGCGAGTCGACCAGGGTGGTGAAGTCCACCGGCTTGAAGGTGGTGGTGGCGCCGTTGCGGCTGGCGGTCTCCAGCGCGGTGCCGAATTCCCAGCCGGCCGGCAGGGTCACGCTCGGCGCCACGGTGATGCCGCGGGTGTCGTGGCCGGCCGGGTACAGCGCCACCTTGTTCCACTCCAGCTGCAGCATCCTGTCGGTCATCTCGAAACCGTCGTCGCGCGGCGACAGGTACTGGAAGCTGGCGTCGATCGCGCTCACGCCCTGCGGCACGTCGACGTGGAAGCTGTACACGTCGAAGGTGTCGCGGCGCCACGGCAGCGGCTTGCCGTTGGCGGTGAGGGTGAGGCCGGCCAGCATCGCCACCGGCCCGCTCGGCGAATGGTCGCCGGGGATCCACTGCGGGTACTGCAGGGTCAGCCGCCCGGCGCTGACCGGGATGGTCTCGTGCACGCGGTAGATGCCTTGGCGCACGTCGCCGGCGTCCACCTGCAGGGTCAGCGTGCCGGGATAGGGCGTGTCCTGCGGTGCCGGCACGTCGGGCGTGCGCACCACCTGCGCCTGCGCAGCGCCGGCGAGCGCAAGACCGATGCCGAGGACCAGCGCCCGGCGGGCGCGACGGGAGACGGGAAAAGCGGTGGCGGACATGCGCGGCTCCGGGAGCGGGATGGGATGCGAAGCGCGGAACGTTAGCACCTGCCGCCGTCGCCGGCGCACTTGCCCGGCCCGGTCACGCAGGTGCCAGGCAATGCCGTTCATCCCGGTGCCACGGCTCCCGGGCTGTGATCCCGGGAAGACCGCGCGACAGCGGTATCCCTCGAGCGCCTGGCGACAGCGTTGGTCGTCCGGCTCTGTCCCACTGTGGACGGCCACCAAGTGCGCAACCCCTGGACTCCGGTTGCATCGCAGCTTCGGTATTGCAGCCGGAGAGCGTGCCGCCTCAGTCCTTCAGCGCCCCGTCGCTCGGATCGCTGGCGGCATAGGTCGAGGTCGGCAACTCCGCATCATGCGGATGCCGCAACGCCTCCCGCAGCGGCGCCGGCAGGTGCTCGACCGCCAGGATCACCTTGCCGAAGTGCACGTCGCGCACCGCGCTCGCCGGCACCACGAAGTCGCCGCCGTTCTCGATATTGACGACGAACGTGGCGCCGCCGTCGCGCACCTCGCGTACCGCACCCACACCGACCTCGCCATCGGCGACGAACACCATCTGACCTGCTTCCACACGTTCGGACATCGCGCACCGCCTTTGTCTGGGAGAGAGTCCACGCGGGCTGGAATGCGCCGGCACGGGCGTTCGATGATCGGACGCGTAGGCGTTGCTGGAGGGTGAATGCGGCGTGGTCTGTGGGTCACGACGTGGCCGTGGCTGCGGCCTGCGCGTTGCCGCCAGGGACACGCGCTGTGACGCAGCGCGATGCGATCATTCCCGTTCGACCACTGCCTGGGAGGGCAAGGATGCGAAGCGAAAAAGAGAAGATGCTGGCCGGCGAGGCGTATCGCCCCAACGACGCGCAACTGCAGGCCGAGCAGGACGCGGCCAGCGCCTGGATGCGGCGCTACAACGCGGCGCTGGCCGAACCGCCGGCACGGCGGCACGCATTGCTGGTCGAAGGACTGGGTTCGGTGGGACGCGGCGCGGTGGTGCGGCCGCCGTTCCATTGCGACTACGGCTACAACATCCACCTCGGCGAGGACGTGTTCCTCAACTTCAACTGCGTGATCCTCGACGTGGCGCCGGTGCATATCGGCGCCGGCACCCAGATCGGGCCGGCGGTGCAGCTATACGCCGCCGATCATCCGCGCGAGGCCGCGCAGCGCGCCGAGGGGCTGGAGCTGGGGCGGCCGGTCATGATCGGGCGCAATGTCTGGATCGGCGGTGGCGCGATCGTGCTGCCGGGCGTGACCATCGGCGACGACGCGGTGATCGGCGCCGGCAGCGTGGTCACCCGCGACGTGCCGGCCGGCGCGCGCGTGGCCGGCAATCCGGCACGCCCGCTGAAGCCGCACAGCGACTGAATTTGATCCGGGTCAAGGCGGGCGCTGCGCAGCGGGTGTGCAATGCTTTCCTGGCCGCCACGCGCGGCGTTACCGGAGCACCGCCATGTACCAGCGCATCCTGATCGCCATCGATGGTTCCGAGTTGTCCGCCAAGGGCCTGCAACAGGGCCTGGCGCTGGCCGCCGCGCTCGGCGCGGAGGTGGATATCGTCACCGTGTCCGAGCCGTGGGCGATGGGCATGTACGACGCGATGGGCTGGAGCGTGGGCTACGAGGCCAGCCCCGAATACCGCCAGGACCGCGAAGCCGGCGCGCAGAAGATCCTGGCGCCGGCGCTGGCCGCCGCCGAAGCGACCGGGGTGACCGCGCACGCCCGTCACGTGCTCGACCGCTATGCCGCCGAGGGCATCATCGACATGGCCGTGGCCTGCAACAGCGAGCTGATCGTGATGACCTCGCACGGCCGCCGCGGCATGAGCCGGGTGCTGCTCGGCAGCCAGACCGCGGAAGTGCTCGCCAACAGCCAGGTGCCGGTGCTGGTGATCCGTTGAGGTGCGGGCGCGCCGCGTCGATGTCGGCGCGGTGCCGAAGTCGGCGCGGTGCCGAAACCGCTTGAGGCCGGCATTTGGCATCCGGCCGCTGGCGGCAGCGACTTATGGCTTTGCCGATACGTTTCGGCCTGTCACGCGCCTGCGCCGAGAGGCGACGCCGCGACACGGGGCTGGCGCCCGATACGCACGTGCATCCGTCCGTCTGGCAGATCGGGAAGATGCGCTCACCCTCACGCGCGCCGCCGTTTGGCGCGCGCCGGGCGCGACATCACCAGCTGTACAGCTTCCAGTACACAGGCGACACATTGTCCTTGCTGCCGTCCACTTCCATGTGGCCGTCGCCGTTGCGGTCGTACAGGTAGTAGGCCGGGCCGCGCGCCGGGGTCACCTTGACCATGCGCAGTTGCCCGCCCACGCGGTATTCGTCGACGGTGTCCCCGTTGTCCATCTTGCGCTGGGTCGTTTCCGCGCCGCGCACGTCCATCGGCGCGCCGTCCGAGCCCAGGCCGGTCGAGGCGCAGCCCGCCAGCAGCAACAGCGGAACGAGGATCAGGGCTTTCATTGCGGTGTACTCCACAGGCAGGACATGCGCAGAGTATGCGCCGAGTGTCTGCGTGCGGTGTGCGAATGGTGACCGTACCCTCACCCCAACCCCTCTCCCGGTGGGAGAGGGGCTTTGGCGTTTCCTTCTCCCGTCGGGACCACGGCCCCCTTTTGGGGGGAAGGTGCCCCGCAGGGGCGGATGAGGGTACGGGCGCAGCCTCGTGGACCAAGTCAGCGCGTCGCTTCGCGCCGGACCCTCACCCCAACCCCTCTCCCGGGGGGAGAGGGGCTTTGGCGTTTCCCTTCTCCCATTGGGAGAAGGTGCCCCGCAGGGGCGGATGAGGGTACGGGCGCAGCCTCGTGGATCAAATCAGCGAGACGCTTCGCGTCGCACCCTCACCCCAACCCCCTCTCCCGACGGGAGAGGGGCTACACGCAGCAGCGTAGAATTGGCCGATGAGCCGATTAGTCCTGATCGACGGGTCCAGTTACCTGTATCGCGCGTTTCACGCGCTTCCGCCGCTGACCAATGCCGCCGGCGAGCCCACCGGCGCGCTGTTCGGCGTGGTCAACATGTTGCGCGCCACCCTGAAGGAGCGCCCCGAGTACGTCGCCTTCGTGGTCGACGCGCCGGGCAAGACCTTCCGCGACGACCTGTACCCGCAGTACAAGGCCAACCGTCCGCCGATGCCCGACGAGCTGCGCGCGCAGGTCGAGCCGATGTGCCAGATCGTGCATGCGCTGGGCATCACCATCCTGCGCGAGGACGGGGTCGAGGCGGACGATGTGATCGGTACCCTGGCCTTGCAGGGCGCCGGCGACGGCCTGGACGTCACCATCTCCACCGGCGACAAGGATTTCGCCCAGCTGGTGCGCCCCGGCGTGCAGCTGGTCAACACCATGAGCGGCAGCCGCATGGACTCGGATGCGGCGGTGATGGAGAAGTTCGGGGTCTGGCCGCACCAGATCGTCGACCTGCTGGCGCTGATGGGCGACGCCATCGACAACGTGCCCGGGGTGGAGAAGTGCGGGCCCAAGACCGCGGCCAAGTGGCTGGCCGAGTACGGCTCGCTGGACGGGGTGATCGCGCATGCCGACTCCATCAAGGGCAAGATCGGCGACAACCTGCGCGCCGCGCTGGAGCGGCTGCCGCTGAACCGTGAACTGGTCACCATCAAGACCGACGTGGCGCTGCCCGGCGGCCCGCGCACCCTGGGCCTGCGCGAACAGGAGCCGGAGCAGTTGCGCGGCCTGTACCAGCGCTACGGCTTCACCCAGGCGCTGCGCGACCTGGACGGCGGTGTGGCCGCGCCGGAGGCCGCCAGCGAGGCCACGCCGAGCCTGCGCGGCACCGCTGCCGGCTATGCACGCGGCGCCGCGCCGGCCGATGCCGCTGCGCTGGATCCGGCGCTGGCCGCCAAGGGCGACTACACCGCAGTGAGCACACCCGAACAGTTCGAGGAACTGCTCGTGCGCCTGCGCGCCGCCGACGGCTTCGCCTTCGACACCGAAACCGATGCGTTGGACGCCATGCGCGCCAACCTGGTCGGGCTCAGCTTCGCTACCGAGCCGGGCCGCGCCGACTACCTGCCGCTGGGTCACGACTATCCTGGCGCGCCGGTGCAACTGGACCGCGCGCTGGCGCTGGAGATGCTCAAGCCACTGCTGGAGGACCCGGCCAAGGCCAAGGTCGGCCAGCACGGCAAGTACGACCTGCACGTGCTGCGCCGCCACGGCGTGGACGTGCAGGGCTATGCCGACGACACCATGCTGGAGAGCTTCGTGCTCAATTCCACCGCCAGCCGCCACGACATGGACTCGCTGGCCCGGCGCTACCTGGGCTACGACACGGTCAAGTACGAGGACGTGGCGGGCAAGGGCGCCAAGCAGATCGCCTTCTCGCAGGTGGCCATCGACGACGCCACCCGCTACGCCGCCGAGGATGCCGACATCACCCTGCGCCTGCACCGCACCCTGTCGGCGCAGTTGGAGGCCGAGCCGGCGCTGGCGCGCGTCTACCGCGAGATCGAGATGCCGCTGGTGCCGGTGCTGGCGCGCATCGAGGCCAATGGCGTGTGCGTGGACATCGCCGAGCTGCGCAAGCAGAGCCAGGTGCTGAGCCAGCGCATGCTGGCCGCGCAGCAGAAGGCCACCGAGCTGGCCGGGCGCAGCTTCAACATGGACTCGCCCAAGCAGTTGCAGGCGGTGCTGTTCGACGAACTCAAGCTGCCTGCGGTGCTGAAGACCCCCAAGGGCCAGCCCAGCACCAACGAGGAGGCGCTGGAGGCGATCGCCGACCAGCACGAGCTGCCGCGGGTGATCCTGGAATACCGTGGCCTGGCCAAGCTGCGCAGCACCTACACCGACAAGCTGCCGGAGATGGTCAACCCCGCCACCGGCCGCGTGCACACCAGCTACCACCAGGCCGGCGCCGCCACCGGGCGGCTGTCCTCCTCCGATCCCAACCTGCAGAACATCCCGATCCGCACCGACGACGGCCGCCGCATCCGCCGCGCCTTCGTCGCCCCGCCGGGGCGCAAGCTGATCGCCTGCGACTATTCGCAGATCGAGCTGCGGATCATGGCCCACCTGTCCGAGGACCCCGGCCTGCTGCGCGCCTTCGGCAGTGGTGTGGACGTGCACCGCGCCACCGCCGCCGAGGTGTTCGGGCGCAAGTTGGAAGAGGTCACCGGCAACGAGCGTCGCGCCGCCAAGGCGATCAACTTCGGCCTGATGTACGGCATGAGCGCGTTCGGCCTGGCCCGCAACCTGGGCATCGGCCGCGGCGAGGCGCAGGACTACGTGGCGCTGTATTTCAGCCGCTACCCGGGCGTGCGCGACTTCATGGAGCGCATGCGCGAGCAGGCGCGCACCCAGGGCTACGTGGAGACCCTGTTCGGCCGCCGCCTGTACCTGAACGACATCAACGCCCGCCAGCAGGGCCTGCGTGCCGGCGCCGAGCGTGCCGCGATCAACGCGCCGATGCAGGGCACCGCCGCCGACATCATCAAGCGCGCCATGGTCGGCGTGGACGCCTGGCTGCAGGACCACCGCGACCGCGCGTTGATGATCCTGCAGGTGCATGACGAACTGGTGTTCGAGGCCGATGCCGACTTCGTCGATACCTTGCTGCCGGAAGTGACCGGGCGGATGTCCGCCGCGGCGGAGCTGAAGGTGCCGCTGGTGGTGGACAGCGGCGTGGGCGACAACTGGGACGAGGCGCATTGAGCGCCTCGGTCCTGGACATGGATCCAGGACCCGGCATGACGTTGCGGTGCCTTGCGTAGACAGCGCGCGTGCCGGCTCGCGGAAAATCGAATCGGGTTTTCGGACGGATTATCCCGCCAGTGATTTTCGCTTTCCCATTCGCGCTGCTTTTTTGACCCGAGGCGCGCTGAAGCGCCTGGAATTCCAACTGGCGTCACACCTTGCGGCGCGCGGCGCTGCAGCGGTTGAACGGAATTTTGACGCTGTTTATTTCGGACGGATTTTGCGAATGAATCCGTCCTTAATCTGACAAATTTTTAACTTAAATCTTCACGAACGAGCAAGGTGGGAAATGTTCTTATATCCCTCGACAGGCGCAATACCTGTCGCGGATCTCCTCCCATCCCCTGGAGCAGATCCAGGAACGGCGACTCCTCCCCAAGTCTCCGTTCCCTGGCCCCGCCGACCTCCCCCTGGTCCGCGGGGCTTTTTTATGCCCGAAGGATTTACGGCGCCGCATTCCCCGGCGTCTGCTGCCGCGTTCAGCGGCGTGCGTCGGTCGGCTGCTGCAATTGATAGAGCGCGTCGTCCAGGGTGTCCATCTGCGCGGTCAGCGTGGCGCGGGCATCGTGCAGGCCGCGGTTGTAATAGTGCGGGCCGATGCGCTCGGCGACGAAGTCGAGCAGGAATTCGGCCTCGAACGCGCCGACCTGCTGCTGCAGCTCGGTGCGCAGGTAGGCCTGCAACTGTTCGGCGATGGCGCGCTTGTCCTCACGGCCCAGCACCGCGGTGCGCGCCGGCGCGCTCACGCCAGCCACTCGCGCGGCACCAGGTATTCGGCCAGGCGCGCCTCTGGGCTGCCCGGTTCAGGCTGGAAGCCGTATTCCCAGCGCACCCGCGGCGGCAGGCTCATCAGGATGCTCTCGCTGCGCCCGCCGCTCTGCAGGCCGAACAGGGTGCCGCGGTCGTAGACCAGGTTGAACTCGACGTAGCGGCCGCGCCGGTACAGCTGGAACTCGCGCTCGCGCTCGCCCCAGGGCTGGCTGCGGCGGCGTTCCACGATCGGCAGGTAGGCGTCGAGGAAGCCGTCGCCGATCGCGCGCTGGTAGGCGAAGTCGCGCTCGAAATCGGCATGCAGGTCGTCGAAGAACAGGCCGCCGACGCCGCGGGTCTCGTTGCGGTGCTTGAGGAAGAAGTACTCGTCGCACCAGCGCTTGTGCGCCGGATAGCGGTCCTCGCCGAACGGCGCGCACAGGTCGTGCGCGGTCTGGTGCCAGTGGCGGGCGTCCTCGTCGAACGGGTAGTACGGGGTCAGGTCGAAGCCGCCGCCGAACCACCAGGCCACGGTGGCGCCATCGCGCTGTGCCTCGAAGTAGCGCACGTTGGCATGGGTGGTGGGGATGTAGGGGCTGAGGGGGTGGAACACGAGCGACACCCCGACCGCGCGCCAGGAGGCGCCGGCCAGTTCCGGGCGGTTGGCGCTGGCCGAGGGCGGCAGGCGGGTGCCGGCGACGTCGGAGAAGCCGATGCCGGCCTGCTCGAACACCGCGCCGTCGCGCAGGATGCGGGTGCGGCCGCCGCCGCCCTCCGCGCGCTGCCACAGGTCTTCGGCGAAACGGGCCTGGCCGTCGGTGGCCTCGATCGCCGCGCAGATGCGGTCCTGCAGGCCGGTGAGATAGTCGCGGACACGGTCGAAGGTATGCATGCCGCCATTCTAGAAGCTCGCTGTGTCAGCCGTCTGCGGCGAACCGCACGGACGAGGCGGTCAGCGGCGGAACTCGGCGCGGATCGCGGGGCGGCACAGCTGGTAGACCAGCCAGCCGTGCAGGCCGGCGAAGACCAGGGCGGTCAGCGCGCCGCTGACCATGAGCGTGATCCGGCCCAGCGCCAGGTCGTGCTGGAGCTGTTGCGGGTCGACGCCCTGCAGCAGGGTCCACGCATGCAGCAGGTCGAACAGTTGCCACAGCAGCGGCAGCGCCGCGAAGTTGGCCGCGGCGGTGATCACCAGGAACACGATGAACGCCCGCCGCGCCCAGTCGCGCCGCTGCAGCAGCGCCCACGCCGCCGCGCACAGCGCCGCGGACAGCAGCGCGGTCAGCCAGGACAGCGCCAGCGCATGGGTCACGCACCACTGCAGCAGCGGCGGCAATGGCAGGCCGGCCTCGCGCAGCGCGCCCTCGATCGCCCCGTCCGGCAATGCCAGCAGCAGTAGCGCCTGGCCAATCCCGTACAGCAGCGACAGCACCCCCAGCAGCAGCGTGAGCTTGGCCATCGCGTCGATGGTCTGGTTGCGGGCGGCGGGCAGGGGCGGGGGCAACATCGGCGGTCCTTCGGGGCGGGGCGGCGCTGGCGGCAGTCCGGCAAGGATAGGGATGGCGGACCCGGGCGCAAGCCGGTTGGGCGCGCGATGGTGTCCCCTGCGCATGTGCCGGGCGCTTGGCCGACGGCAAGGTCGTCCCGTTGCCGTCAGCCGGGGCTGCCAAAAAGCGCCGGGGCGCAGGGCGTGCCGGGTCCGGCGGCTGTGGGCGCTTGCGTAGGAGCGGCTTCAGCCGCGACGGGGCGTTGCCGGTAACGCCCCCCGTCGCGGCTGAAGCCGCTCCTACGCGATGGCGTGATGCGTGGCCGGTGCAGGCGGTTGGCGGTGTCCTGCGGGCACCGCGCTGGGGGTTCCCCGGCGCCTGCCGCACGTCGACGGCAGGCGCCTCGGTATGCGACCGGCTCAGCGCAGCTCGCGCTCGAACAGCTTGAGGATGCGCTTGTACTCGTCCAGCCAGGAATCGGCGCGGGTGAAGCCGTGCTTCTCCAGCGGGTACGGCGCGATCTCCCAGTTGTCCTTGTGCAGCTCGATCAGCTTCTGGGTCATGTCGACCGAGTCCTTGAAGAACACGTTGTCGTCGACCATGCCGTGGGCGATCAGCAGGTGGTCGCGCAGCCCGCCGGCGTATTCGATCGGCGAGGAGGTGCGGTAGGCCTCCGGGTCCAGGTCTGGTGTGTTGAGGATGTTGGAGGTGTACTCGTGGTTGTACTGGCTCCAGTCGGCCACCGGGCGCAGTGCGGCGCCGGCCTTGAACGTGCCGGGGCTGCGGAACAGCGCCATGTAGGTCATGAAGCCGCCGTAGGAGCCGCCGTAGATGCCGGCGCGGCTGCGGTCGCCCTGCTTGCTGTCGACCAGCCAGTCCAGGCCGTCCAGATAGTCCTCCAGCTCCGGATGGCCCATGTCGCGATAGATCGCGGTGCGCCAGTCGCGGCCGTAGCCGGCGCTGGCGCGGTAGTCCAGGTCCAGCACGATGTAGCCCTTCTGCACCAGCAGGTTGTGGAACATCTGCTCGCGGAAGTAAGGCGTGTAGCGCGCCGACACGTTCTGCAGGTAGCCGGCGCCATGCACGAACATCACCACCGGGTAGCGCTTGCCGGGCTCGGGCTGCGCCGGACCGTAGTACTTGCCCCAGACGGTGCCGGCGCCGTGCCTGGACGGCACCTGCACGAACTGCGGCTGCACCCACGGGCGCGCCTTGAACGCGGCGCTGCGGGTGTCGGTGAGCACGCGCGCGTTGCCGCCGGCGGCCGGCAGCACCGCCAGTTGCGGCGGCAGGTAGGGGCCGGAGTAGTGCACCAGCAACTGCTGGCCGTCCGGCGACAGCGCGAAGTCCTCCACGCCGTCCAGCGCGGTCAGCTCGGCGACGCTGTCGTTACGCAGGTCGAGCTTGCACACCTCGTAGTCGCCCGGCCACTTGCGGTTGCACAGGAACAGGAAGCCCTGGCCGTCGGCGCTGACCATCGGCGCCGACACTTCCCACTTGCCGGAAGTGCGCTGGCGCGGCTTCTCGTTGCCGCGCTGGGTGTACAGGTGCGAATAGCCGGACTGCTCGGACAGCAGCCACAGGGTCTGGTTGTCCGGCATCCAGCCGAAATCGTTGAAGCTCCAGTTGATCCAGGCCGGGTCGGTCAGGCGGTGGCGCGGCTGCAGCACGGCCTTGTCCAGGTCGACGCTGGCGATCCAGCGGTCCTTGTTGTCCACCGCACGCAGCAGCACGGCGACGTTGCGGCCGTCCTCGCTCCAGTGCATCGAGGCGCCGCTGCCGTCGCCGTCGGTCTCCACGCGCACCGCGCGCGGGCCCTGCAGCGGCTCCTGCTTGGCCGCCTTGCGCAGCGCCGCCAGCGGATCGGTGCCGATGCCGGGCAGCACCGACAGGTCGAGCTTTCGCGCGCTTCCGGCCACCGCATCGACCAGCCACAGGGTCTGCGCCACCGGCGAATTGCGGCCGACCAGGGTGCGTGCTTCCTGGAACTCGGCGTAGCCGGACTCGGTCACGTACTTGGGCATCTTGCTGTCGCGGCCTTCCTCGGCGCCCTTGGCGTGGGTGACCACCAGCAGGTGGCGGCCGTCCGGCGACAGCGCGCTGTCGTCGACCAACACGTCGTCGCCCAGGTACACCGGTGCCGGCGCGCGGCTGCTGTCGGCGCGGCGCCAGGCCTGCTCCTGCTGGCGCAGCAGCTCGCGCTGCGCGCGGTCGCGGGCCAGGGTTTCCAGGGTACGCAGCTGCTGCTCGCGCAGCACGTCGGGCTTGGGCGCGGCATCGGGATCGCGCTCGGCCTTGAGCACCGCGGCCTGCTGCACGCCGCCGCCCGGGCTCCAGCGGTACCAGTCGTTGCCGACCCGCCACAGCGCGCCGCCATCGGTGGTGAACTGCGGGCGCGCGGCGGCCTGGTTGCTGCGGGTCAGCTGGGTCAGCGCGCCGCTGCGCAGGTCGCGCAGGAACACGTCGCCGTTGCGCACGAATAGCATGCGCTGGCGGCGCGCGTCGTAGACCGGGTTGGCCGCGTCCAGGGTGCTGCGCTGGGCGTCCTCGACCCGCTGCGCGGCGCCGCCGTCGACGCCCTGGCGGTAGGTGTCGCGCACCGGGCTGCCGGTGCGCTTGAGCTGGTACTGCACCTGGCGCCCGTCCCAGGCCCACCAGGCATCCTCGACCGGCGGCCCGATCCAGTCCGGATCGGCCATGGCCTGCTCGATGGTCAGCGGGGCGGCGGCCTCCTGGGCCGCGGCCAGCGGCGGCAGGCAGGACAGGGACAGCAACACAACAGCGCTCAGGGCGAGACGACGCATCTGGAATTCCGGGCGAACGGCAAACCGCAAGCGTAGCAGCCGCCGGGGTGGTGCGATTGCGCCGTTGGTCATGGGCGCCACCGGGAGCGGAGGCCTTGTAATCTTGGCGCCGGCGCTGGCGAACGCGCGCCGGGTAGATCGGCGCACGCGGTGGCTGCGCCATGATCGCTCGTCACACCGCGCGTCGCTTCAGGTCACGACTGCCTGGCATGACGCAGGCCAAGGTCGACACGCCACCGGGCAAGCAAGCATGCAAACGCGAGGGAACCATGAAAAGTGTGCTTGTGTTGGCGGCGCTCGCAACAGGTGGCGGACAGCAAACGCACGACCTGCCAAAGAACGACTGCGCGTCCAGCTTGCGCCCGCTCGAAACCATTCGGCCAGTGCTGCCAAGGCGTACGGGAAGCCTGTTCATCGGCTCGATCGACGTCGCGATCGTGATCGAAAGGAATGGCGACGTATCGTTTGCCGAAATATCGAGGGTCGATGTCAAACAGTTGGAGAGAAGGAAATTCTCGGACTCAGGCTACGCTGAAGCCGTGCTTGACGCTGTCGGACAGTGGACGTTTCCCGAGGTGGGCATGCGATGCAAAAAGGAAGTCCAGGTGGAGCTGGCGTTGTCTGATTGAGGGAGGCGCCGGGCTTGAGACGTGGCCCGATGAACCGAGCCTCGAACAGAGCCTTCTTTCCGCTCTCGCGGTTGCGCCAACCCTGGGGTGATATAGGCGCTGCGACAAACCGTCACATCCCATTTCGCCGCGCTGCACCAACAATAGGCATCGTTTCCGCTGCCTCAGGCGCTACTCATGGACGCCCTGCTGCTGTCGCGCATCCAGTTCGGATTCGTCATCAGTTTCCACGTGCTGTTCCCGGCCTTCACTATCGGTCTGTCGAGCTGGCTGGCGTTCCTGGAGTGGCGCTGGCTGCGTACCCGCGACACGGTGTGGCGCGATCTGTATTTCTTCTGGCTGAAGATCTTCGCCGTGTCCTTCGGCATGGGCGTGGTCAGCGGCATCGTGATGAGCTTCCAGTTCGGCACTAACTGGGCGGTGCTCAGCGAACGCGCCGGCAACATCCTCGGCCCGCTGCTCAGCTACGAGGTGCTGACTGCGTTCTTCCTGGAAGCCTCGTTCCTCGGGGTGATGCTGTTCGGCTGGCACAAGGTGCCCGAAAAGCTGCACTTCCTGGCCACCTGCCTGGTCGCGATCGGCACGCTGATCTCCACGTTCTGGATCCTGTCGGCCAACAGTTGGCTGCAGACGCCGGCCGGCTATGCCGTGGTCGAGGGCGTGTTCCACCCGGCCAACTGGCGCGAGGTGATCTTCAATCCCTCGTTCCCGTACCGGCTCACGCACATGGTGCTGGCCGCCTTCATCACGACGTGCTTCGTGATTGGCGGGGTCAGTGGCTGGTATCTGCGCCGCGGCGAACATTTGGACGCGGCCGGGCGCATGCTCAAGCTGGCGGTGGCGTTCGCCGCGATCGCGCTGCCGTTGCAGATCGCCGCCGGCGACGCGCACGGACTGAATACGCTTGAGCATCAGCCGATCAAGGTGGCGGCGATGGAGGGGCACTGGCACGGCGAGGCGCCGGGGCAGGGCGTGCCGCTGGTGGTGTTCGCGGTGCCCAACGAGGCCGCCGAGCGCAACGACTACGAGGTGACCATCCCGCGCCTGGGCAGCGTGATCCTCACCCACACCTTGGATGGCGAGATCACCCCGCTGACCGCGGTGCCGCGGGACGAGCGGCCGCCGGTGAAGCCGGTGTTCTACGCGTTCCGGGTGATGGTCGGGCTGGGCATGGCGATGCTGCTGCTGGCGCTGGTGTCGCTGTTCTTCTGGTGGCGCGGCACGTTGCTGCGCCGGCGTGCGCTGCACCTGGCATGGAACGCGATGCTGCCGGCCGGGTTTGTGGCCCTGGTCGCCGGCTGGTTCGTCACCGAGATCGGGCGCCAGCCGTACGTGATCTATGGCCTGCTGCATACCCGCGATGCGGTCAGCCCGGTCAGCCCGGCGATGGTGTGGATCTCGCTGAGCGTGTACGTGCTCGCCTACGCGCTGGTGTTCGGCTTCGGCAGTTGGTACATCCTGCGCATGCTGCGTCACGGGCCGCTGCCGCACGAGCCGGCGCCGCGCATGCAGGAGGGCGACAAGACCCCGGCGCGGCCGCTGTCGGCGGCCGACGACGACATCGAGGAGACCCGCTGATGGACATGGCGACCGTATTGCCGGTGATCTGGTTCGGCGTGATCGGCTTCGGCGTGCTGATGTACGTGCTGCTGGACGGCTTCGTGCTCGGTCTGGGCATCCTGGCGCCGTTCGCCGAGGACGAGGAGCAGCTCGACCTGATGATGAATACCGCCGCGCCGATCTGGGACGGCAACGAGACCTGGCTGGTGCTCGGCGGCGCCGGCCTGCTGGCGGCGTTCCCCAAGGCCTACGCGATCGTGCTGTCGGCGCTATACCTGCCGGTGCTGCTGATGCTGATCGCGTTGGTGTTCCGCGGCGTGGCCTTCGAGTTCCGCTTCAAGGCGCGCACATCCAAGTACCTGTGGGGCTGGGCATTCGCACTGGGATCGCTGTGCGCGGCGTTCTGGCAAGGGGTGATCCTGGGCGCGCTGGTGGAAGGCATGCCGCTGCAGGACGGCAAGTATCTGGGCGGCGTGCTGGGCTGGTTCAGCCCGTTCTCGATGCTCACCGGTGCGGCGGTGGTGTTCGGTTACGCGCTGCTGGGCGGCAGCTGGTTGATCCTCAAGACCGAGGGCGCGATGCAGCGCATCGCCCGCACCCTGACCCGGCCGCTGGTGCTGGTGGTGGTGGTGTTCATGGGCCTGGTCAGCGCCTGGCTGCCGTTCCTGGACTCGCGGATCATGGCGCGCTGGTTCCACGACGGGAATTTCTGGTGGCTGTCGCCGGTGCCGCTGCTGGTGCTGGTCAACGCGCTGGCGCTGTGGCGGGCAGCGATGGCGCAGGGCCGCGATGCGCGCCCGTTCGTGCTGACCCTGTGTTTCTTCGTGCTCGGCTTCTTCGGCCTGGTGCTGGGCATCTGGCCGAACATCGTGCCGCCCGGGCTGACCATCTGGGAAGCGGCCTCGCCGCCGTCCTCGCAGGGCTTCGTGCTGGTCGGGCTGGCGGTGCTGCTGCCGGTGATCCTGGGCTACACGGCGTGGTCGTACCGGGTGTTCCGCGGCAAGATCACCGCCGACACCGGCTACCACCACTGACGGCGGCCGCCGCGGCGGGCGGGCGGCTTGCCAGCGGCGGCGGTGGCGGCCAAGCTACCGGCTCCCCGCGCCGTGCGGGTCACCGCCTGCCCGAGTCGCGTCCTGCATGTCCGCCGTTTCCTCCGAGATTCCCGCTTCGCCCCTGTTGCACCCGCTGGCCGTCGGCGACGCACAACGCCCGCTGGCCTTCGCCAACTGCGAACACATCGACCTGGCGACCTTCCTCGGCCACGTGCGCGGCCTGGCCGCGGTGCTGCCGGCTGGCAGGCATGCGCTGAACCTGTGCGAGGACCGCTACCGCTTCATGGTCGCGTTCTGCGCGGTGGCGCTGTGCGGGCAGACCTCGCTGCTGCCGTCCTCGCGCGCGCCGGCGGTGGTGGCCGAGGTGCAGCGCACCCATGCCGACTGCTACTGCCTGGGCGATCTGGCGCTGGCCGAGCCGCCGCCGCGCTACTGGCAGTTGCCGGACGCGCTGCCGTCGCTGGACGGGCCGATGCCGCAGCTGGCCGACGACGCCCTGGTGGCGATCGGCTTCACCTCCGGCAGCACCGGCGCGCCCAAGCCCAATCCCAAGACCTGGGGCAGCTTCCTCACCAGCACCCGCCAGGACCTGCTGGCGCTGGTCGGGCTGTGGCCGGACACGGCGGTGCCGCAGGTGGTGGCCACGGTGCCGCCGCAGCACATGTACGGGATGGAGCTGTCGATCCTGCTGCCGCTGGTGACGCCGCTGGCGGTGCACGCCGGACGCCCGTTCTTTCCCGAGGACGTGGCCCGCGCGCTGGCGCAGCTGCCGGCGCCGCGCCTGCTGGTGACCACGCCGGTGCATCTGCGCGCGCTGGTCGAATCCGGCGTCGCCCTGCCGCCGCTGGCCGGCATCGTCTCGGCCACCGCGCCGCTGGCGCAGGAACTGGCCGCCGCCGCCGAGGCGCGCTTCGGCGGCGAGGTGCGCGAGATGTTCGGCTCCACCGAGACCTGCGTGTTCGCCAGCCGCCGTACCGCCTGCGAAGTGCCGTGGACGCCGCTGCCCGGCGTGCGCGTGGCGCCGCAGCCAGACGGCACCCTGGTGCACGCGCCGCACCTGCCGCAGCCCGTGCTGCTGGCCGACCTGATGGAAGTGGACGCCGACGGCCGTTTCCAGGTGCGCGGGCGCCAGGCCGACCTGCTGGAGATCGCCGGCAAGCGCGCCTCGCTGGCGGATCTCACCCGGCGCCTGCTGGCCCTGCCCGGCGTGGTCGACGGCGCGATGCTGCAACTGGACCCGGAGCCGGGCCAGGCGGTGGGCCGCATCGCCGCGGTGGTGGTGGCGCCGACCCTCGACGAGGCCGCGATCCTCGCGGCGCTGCGCCGCGAACTCGACCCGGTGTTCCTGCCACGCCGGCTGCGCCTGCTCGACGCCTTGCCACGCAACGAAACCGGCAAGTTGCCGCGCGATCGCATGCTGGCGTTGCTGGCGGCGCGCGAGGACTGACCGGGCGGTCGAACCGCGCCGGGATCAAGCCGGCTTGGCAAGCGGCCAAGCGACCCCGACGTCTGCGATACGCCGAGCCTGTCTCGCGGTAGGTCGCGTCGCAAGCGCAGGCATGCCCATCGCTGCGGCATCACCGGTTCTTCCGCGATCCTGCCGGTACCCGCTCAGGAAAGCGCGGCCGCGACCTGCGCGCACAGGTGCGGCAGATCCACCGGCATGCGGGTGTCCACGTCGATCACCGTCCCCAGGCCGATCGGGCCGGGGTAGTCGGCAAGCAGGTCGGGCGGCAGTTCCCGCAGGGGGTGCGCCGCATGCTGCGTGCCTGTCGCGGCGCGCGCGCGGAAGCGGCGCAGGGTCTCGTCATGGCCGCAGTGGCAATGGACTTCCACCAGCCTCGCCTGCAGTGCGGCGATCCTGCCGCGCTCGTAGTCGCTGCGGGGTCGGAAGTTGGCTTCCAGCACCGCGTGCGGACTGCGCTGCGCCAGCGACCAGAGCATCTCCATCGCGGCACCGCCGAGACGGCGCGACGCGGCGAGATCGCCGCCGCCATCGCCGAGTGCGTCGGTCAGCGTCTCCTTGATGAAATCCTTGCAGAACAGCGGAAAGCCCAGGTGCGCCGCCAGCGTGGTCTTGCCGGCGCCTGGGGCGCCGGACACCAGGACGATCTTGCGTTGCCGCTCAACCATGCACGCCGTCGATCTCCACCGCCAGTTCGTCGCGGCAGATCACTGCGTGCAGCAGCAGGCGTGGCACGCGCTCGCCGAAGCGGGCATCGAGGGCATCGGCGACCAGCGGCAGGTCGCCGGGCTCGCGCACGTAGACCTTCAGGCGGGTGCCGTCGCCGAACTGCGGCGGCAGGTCCGGGGCGTGTTCGCGCGCGGCCGCCAGCAGGGCGTCGAAGTTGGCGAAGGTTTCCTCCAACTGCGCCAGCAACTGGCCCTGGTGCATCGAGGCGTGGCCGACCACGCTGGCGGTGCCGGACAGCAGCAGCGGCATGTCGCTACCGGCCGGCGGCAGCATGGCGCGGGCGAAGCTGGGCGGCTGCGGGCCGTACTGGCGCGGGTAGCGGTAGGCGCTGACCTGGCGCGGGTTCTCCAGCGGGGTGCCGGCCTGCGCGGCGGCCAGCCAGTAGATCTGCATCACCCGCGCGTCGTCGCAGCGGCCGACCGCGGTCGCCGCCGGCAGCTGGGTGGCGTCGAAATCGCCCAGCCCGCGCGCGCGGCCGACGCAGAAGCGCCGGTAGCGCTCGCGGTCGCCGCTGCCCAGGGTGATCGCGTCCAGATAGTTCCAGATCCGCAGCAGGCGCGGGGTGGCGCTGCCGGCGACGAAGGCGCTGAGCTGCGCGTAGGCGAGCGCGGCGGCTTCCTCGATGTCCAGGTCGACCTGGCGCTCGTCGATCTCGATCACGCCGAACTGCAGGCGGCCGTCGCTGGCCCAGGCGATGGCGCCGTCGCGGCCGCTGTGCACCGGCGCGTCGGTACGCCACACCTCGAGCATGCGCGGGCCGTGCGGCTGCAGCGGCACGCGCAGGTAGCGCGGGTCGTCGTGGTAGGGCGCGGTCTCGCCGAAGCCGAACACCGCCAGCACGCGGTCCTCGGCCAGCCACTGGCTGGGGTCGGTCTCGGCGACGTAGTCCACCTGCAACTGCGGATGGCCCTGCGTGTGATGCGGAAACTGCAGGTGCGGGCGGCTCATGGGGTGTCTCCGTGCAAAGTGTCGCCGTGGAACGATTCGCGGGCCTGGCGGCGGCGGTGGCGCCAGGCGCGCCATGCCCGCGGCAGCATCGCCACCGCGGACAGCGCATAGATGGCGCGGAACACCCGCAGGCGGCGCAGCACCGCACGGTTGTCGAAGACGTCGCCGGCGAGCATCGCCACCACGGCCTGCTCCACCTGCAGCACGTTGCGCGGCTGCGCGAACAGCTCGCGCATGGTCGGCGAGGTGAAGCGGTAGATGAACCACTTGAACTCGTCCAGGCCGCCGCGCAGGTGTCGCTCCAGGCGTCGCTGCAGCCGCGCCTCGCGGGCCGGGTCGCGCAGCGCCGCGTCGACCATGGCCGCGCCGCGCTCGGCGCTGTGCATGGCCAGGTACACGCCGGAGGAGAACATCGGGTCGACGAAGGCGTAGGCGTCGCCGAGCATGAGCCAGCGCGGGCCGCTCATGCGCGTGCATTCGTAGGCGTAGTTGCCGGTGGCATGCACCGGCGCCACGCGCTGCGCGTCGGCCATGCGCGCCACCACGTCCGGATTCAGCGCCAGCGTACGCAGCAGGAACGTCTCGCTGTCGCAGCCCTGGCGGGTCTTCATGTATTCCGGGTCGCACACCGCGCCCACGCTCATCACGTCGTCGGGCAGCGGGATCAGCCACATCCAGCCGTGCGCGTGACGGTAGATGCTGATGTTGCCGGCGTCCTCGCCCGGGCGTCGCGCCACGCCGCGGAAATGGCTGAACAGCGCCGCCGACTGGTGCCGCGGGTTGGCGCGCTTGAGCTTGAGCTTGTTGCCGAGGAAGGTGTCGCGGCCGCTGGCGTCGATCAGGTAGCGCGGCCGGTAGTGGCGCAGGCCGTCGGCGCTGCGCGCCTGCACTGCCGGCGTCTCGCCGTCCAGCTGCACCGCCTCGACACGCACGCCCTCGTGCACGTCGGCGCCGACCGCACGCGCGTGGGCGAACAGCACCCGGTCGAAGTCGGCGCGCGGCACCTGCAGCGCGAAGTCGGACTGCGCGCCCAGCGCGTGCGCGAAACGGAAGGTGTTGTAGCCGCCGGCATCGTTGGGAAAATCGGCGCCGAGCTTGAGCACGCCGATCGCCCGCACCTGGTCGAGCACGCCCAGCCGCTGCAGGATCGGCATGTTCATCGGCAGCAGCGATTCGCCGATGTGGAAGCGTGGGTGGTGATCCTTTTCCAGCACCGTCACCCGCCAGCCGCGTTGCGCCAGGGCGATCGCCGCCGCGCAGCCGGCCGGCCCCCCGCCGATCACCAGCACGTCGGGCGTTTCCGCCTCGATGGCGCTTGCGGTGGGAGGAGGGGAAGCAACAGCGGGGGACGTCATCCTGAGGGAACCTGCGGGCGCAACGGCGGGGCGAAACGGCATGATAGCGTGCCGTTCGCGGGCCGATGGTTGCGCCGCAGCGCCCGATGCACCATCTTGTCGCACCCGTCCTTACGCCTGGAAGCCCCTGGATGTCTTCGCAAACCGCCGCCGAACGTGAACTGGCCGAGCTGCTGGTCGAGAGCCTGAACCTTGAAGACGTCCAGCCCGGCGACATCGATCCGGAGGCGCCGCTGTTCAATACCGGCCTGGGTCTGGACTCGATCGACGCCCTGGAGCTGGCGCTGGCGATCAGCAAGCGCTACGGCTTCCAGCTGCGTTCGGACAACGACGAGAACCGCCGCATCTTCGCCTCGCTGCGCGCGCTGTCGGCGCATGTCGAAGCCAACAAGACCAGCTGAGCCGGCCGACGCCGCGCCCTGGGCGTTGGCCCTGGGCGTGCTGCTGGCGCTGGCCTACTCGCCGCTGGCGCACTGGGCCAACGCCGCGCACCGCCCGGACCTGGCGGTGCTGGCCGGGGCGGCGCTGGTGCTGATGGTGCTGGTGGAGCCGATGGCGCGCTGGCGGCCCTGGGCCTGGGTGCTGGCCATCGCCGCGACCGCGGCGCTGGTGCCGCTGTGGCGCTCGCCGCACGCGCTGCTGCTGCTGGCCGCGCCGCCGGTGCTGTTCACCGCGTGGGTGGCCTGGTTCTTCGGGCGCAGCCTGCAGCGCGGGCGCACGCCGCTGATCACCCGCATCGTCGAGGCCCTGTACCGCCAGGCCGGCATGCCGATCACCGCGGAGCAGCTGCGCTACACCCGCCGCCTGACCCTGGCCTGGACCCTGCTGCTGGTGGCGCTGACCCTGCTCAACCTGGTGCTGGCGCTGTGCGCCCAGCCCAGCGGGGTGCTGGCGCAACTGGGCCTCGCCGCGCCGCTGCCGATCAGCGACGCGCGTGCCTCGCTGTTCGCCAATCTGCTGGGTTACGGGGTCATCGGCGGCTTCTTCGTCGGCGAGTATCTGCTGCGCGGGCGCTGGTTTCCGCAGCGTCCCTACCGTAATCTGCCCGATTTCCTGCACCGGTTGGCGCGGCTGGGGCCGGTTTTCTGGCGCGATCTATTGCGCTGACGTGCGGGAGTGCAGGGGACGCAAGGGTCGTGCAGATCATCAAGGAAAACAGCAAGTTGCCGCAGGCTGGGATGCCGTCGCGCATGGCCTGGGCGGTGTGGAACGCCCTGCAGCTGGCATTCACCCTGGCGCACACCGCGCTGGGCATCGTCGTTGCGCTGGTGCTGCTGCGGCTGAGCGGGCCGCGCCTGCCGCTGCGCATGGCGGCGCGGTTCTGGGCGCCGGTGCTGCTGTTCGGCGCCGGGGCGCGGCTGCAGGTGGAGGGCCGCGAGCGGGTGGACTGGTCGCGCAACCATCTGTTCGTCAGCAACCACCAGTCGATCATCGACATCTGCGCGCTGTTCATGGCGCTGCCGGTGCCGCTGCGCTTCCTGCTCAAGGACGAGATGCTGAAGGTGCCGTTCGTGAACTGGTATGCGCGCGACACCGGCATGCTGTTCCTGGACCGCGACAGCCGCCGCGCCGGGGCGATGATGCGGCGCGAGGCGGCGGCGCTGCTGCGCCGTGGCCAGGACCTGTGCCTGTTCCCGGAAGGTACCCGCAGCCGCAGCGGCGCGCTGGCCGAGTTCAAGGCCGGGCTGCTGCAGGCCGCGATCGATGCCGGAGTGGACGTGGTGCCGGTGGCGCTGGACGGGGCGGGCAAGGTGCTGCCGCCGACCAGCCTGTTCCGGGTCCGGCCCGGCCTCATCCGGGTGCGGATCGGCACGCCGATCCAGGTGAACGGCGAGGACGGTCCGCTGACTCGCCAGGAATTGACCCAGCGCGCGCACCAGGCCGTCCGTGCGATGCTCGAACCCAGGATATGAGTCGCCCGTATGCAATTTGTCGTACCGCATGATCATCCCAGCCTGCCCGGCCACTTCCCGGGCCGCCCGGTGGTGCCCGGCGTCGTGGTGCTGGACCACGTGCTGCAGGCCGTGGAGGCGGCGCACGGCGCGCGCGCGCCGCTGCGCCTGCCGCAGGTGAAGTTCGTGCAACCGCTGTTTCCCGGCCAGCCGGCGCGGGTGGAACTGGACGGCGCCGCACCGCGCTGGCGCTTCCGCGTGCTGCGTGGCGAGTACCTGCTGGTCAGCGGCGAACTCAACGCCGAGGCGGCGCCGTGAGCGCCGGCTGGAAGCACCGCCCGGAAGGCGGCGGCCGTTTCGCCCTGTGGCTGATCCGCAGCATCGCCCGTTACGGCGGCCGCGCCGTCGGCCGCCTGCTGCTGTACCCGATCACCCTGTACTTCCTGCTGGTGCGCGGTCCGGAGCGGCGCGATTCGCGGCACTACCTGAGCCGTGTGTTCGACCGCCCGGCCACGTTGCTGGAGGTGGCCCGGCACATCCACACCTTCGCCTCGACCATCCTCGACCGGGTGTTCATGCTGTGCGGGCAGATGCACCGCTTCCGGGTGCAGATCCGCGGCCTGGACCAGTTGCACGCGCAGATGGATCGCGGCCGCGGCGTGCTGATCTTCGGCTCGCACCTGGGCAGCTTCGACGCGCTGCGGGTGCTGGCCACCGAGCGTCCGGACGTGCAGGTCAAGGTGGTGCTGGACAAGGCCCACAACCCGGCGATGACCGAGCTGCTGGGCGCGCTGAACCCGCAGCTGGCCGCCAACATCATCGACGCCGGCATGGACAGCACCTCGATCGTCATGGCGATCAAGCAGGCCACCGACGAGGGCGCGCTGGTCGCGCTGCTGGTGGACCGGCCGCGCCCGGAGGATCCGGCGCTGCCGGCCGCGTTCATCGGCCAGGGCGCGCTGTTCCCGACCTCGCCGTGGCTGATCGCCGCCGCGCTCAAGGTGCCGGTGGTGCTGGCGTTCGGCCTGTACCGCGGCGGCAACCGCTACGAACTGGTGTTCGAGACCTTCAGCGAAGGCCTGGACCTGCCGCGCCGGCAGCGCGCGCCGGTGCTGGCCGCGCTCATCCGCGATTACGCCGCCAGGCTGGAGCATTACACCCGCTCCGCGCCCTACAACTGGTTCAACTTCTACGACTTCTGGAACAACCGCCATGCCGATGCGCCGCACCTTGCCGTGGATGCTGATACTGCTGTGCAGCGCCGCACCGCTGAGCGCCGCATCGCCTGAGGCGCCGGACGCCGACTGGATCCTGCAGAAGCTGGCGCGGCCGGCGCCGGTCAGCACCGCCTTCGTCGAACTGCGCGGTTCGGCGCTGCTGAAGACGCCGCTGCGGGTGCAGGGCGAGTACCGCCGCCCGGACGCGCAGACCCTGGTGCGCGAGGTCACCGCGCCGTACCACGAGACCACCACCCTGCGTGGCGGCGAGGCCACGCTGGAGCGCGACGGCAAGCCGCCGCGGCGCTTCTCGCTGGCGCGCGTGCCGGAACTGGCCGGCCTGCAGAGCGGTTTCGGCGCGTTGCTGTCCGGCGACCGCGCGCTGCTGCAGCAGCAGTTCAACATCAGCAGCAGCGGCACCCGCGAGCGTTGGCAGCTGCAGTTGCAGCCGAAGGATCCGGCCATGGCCGCGCACGTGCGCAGCCTGCACCTGTACGGCCGTGGCGCCGAACTGCGCTGCATCGAGACCACCCCGGCCAAGGGCGACGTCCAGCGCACCCTGCTGGCCGGTGCCGCGCAGGCCGCCGGCGCCGTTGCCGACAGCGCTGCGCTGACCGCGCTGTGCCACGGCGACGCGGCGTGATCCCCGCACGCGGAGGCGCCCGCCGGCAGCGTGCTGTCGGCCTGACGGCTGCGCGTGCGGTGGCTGATCGCACGGCGCAGGGCGGCGTGGGGATGCGGCGATGACGCGAGCCCTGAGTTCGAAGATGCGGATCTCGCTGGCGCTGCTGTGGCTGGCCCTGCTCACCGTGGCCGGCATCTGGCTGGGCAATGCGCTGCAGGTGTCGGGTGATCTTCGTAAATTCATGCCGGAAGCCCGCACCCCCGCGCAGAAACTCCTGCTCGACGAACTCGGCGAAGGCCCCGGCTCGCGGCTGCTGCTGATGTCGCTGTCCGGGGCCGACGCGGCCACGCTGGCGCGGCAATCGCAGGCGCTGCATGCCGAACTGGCCGCGCAGCGCGATGTGTTCGAACTGGTCGCCAACGGCGCCGACGCCGGCCTGGACGCGATCCCGCCGCGCCTGCTGCCGTACCGCTACCTGCTCAGCGACAGCTTCGACGCAAAGCCGCTGGATGCGCCGACCCTGCGCGATGCGCTGCAGGCACGGTTGCAGGACCTGGGCTCGCCGGCGGCGACGATGGTGGAGCCGTTGCTGCCGCGCGATCCCACCCTGGAAGTGCTGCACCTGGCCGAGAGCCTGCAGCCGGCCGGCGGCCCGCAGCAGCGCGACGGGGTGTGGTTCGACCGCGCCGGCAAGGACGCGCTGCTGGTGGCGCAGACCCGCGCGGCCGGCTTCGACCCCACCGGCCAGCAGCGCGCGGTGGATGCGATCCACGCCGCCTTCGCCAAGGTCAGCACCGGCACCGGCAGCAAGCTGACGTTGACCGGTCCCGGCGCGTTCTCGGTGGAGATCGGCGGGCGTACCCAGAACGAGGCGCAGTGGATCGGCACCCTGGATACGGTGGGGCTGATCGTGCTGCTGCTGGTGGCCTACCGCAGCTGGAAGATCCCGGTGCTGGGCGTGCTGCCGCTGGCCAGCGCCGGCCTGGCCGGGCTGGGCGCGGTGGCCTTGCTGTTCGACGGCGTGCACGGCATCACCGTGGCGTTCGGCTTCACCCTGATCGGCGTGGTCCAGGACTACCCGATCCACCTGTTCAGCCATCAGCGCCCGGGCCTGGACCCGCGCGAGAATGCCCGCCATCTGTGGCCGACCCTGGCCACCGGCGTGGTCTCCACCTGCATCGCCTACGTCACCTTCCTGTTCTCCGGCGTGGACGGCCTGCGCCAGTTGGCGGTGTTCACCATCGCCGGCCTGCTGGTGGCGGCGCTGACCACGCGGCTGCTGCTGCCGGCGCTGATCGATCCCTCGCCGCGCGACCATGCCGATTCGCCGACGCTGGAGCGGCTGTGGCGCGGCATCGCGCGGCTGCCGCGGCCGCGCTGGTCGCTGCTGCCGCTCGCCCTGCTGGCGGCCGCGGTGATCGTGTTCGCGCCGGGGCCGTTCTGGCAGAACGACCTGTCCAAGCTGACCCCGGTGCCGGCCGACGGCCTGGCCCGCGACGCGCACCTGCGCCAGGAACTGGGCGCGCCCGACGTGCGCTACGTGCTGGCGCTGCCGGCGGCCTCGGCCGAGGCCGCGCTGGCCGCGTCCGAACGCCTGCGCCCGCGCCTGGACGCGCTGGTGGCGCAGGGCGAACTGGCCGGCTACGACATGGCCGCGCGCTACCTGCCCAGCGCCGCCACCCAGCGCCGGCGCCAGGCCGCCTTGCCCGATCCGGCACAGGCGCAGGCGATCACCGCCGCCGCGGTCGCCGCCACACCGTTCCGCGCTGACGCGTTCGCGCCGTTTCTGGCCGACCTGCAGGCCGCACGCAGTGCGCCGCTGCTGACTGCGCGCGACCTGCACGGCACGCCGCTGGCGACGCCCGTCGGCGGCCTGCTGCTGGAGCGTCCGGACCGCACCACCGCGCTGGTGTCGCTGACCGGCTTGCGCGATCCGGCGCAACTGGCGCGCGCGGTGCAGGGCAGCGGCGCGCAACTGCTGGACCTGAAGGACGCCTCCGAATCGCTGGTCGCCGCCTACCGCGGCCGCGTGCTCGCCGCGCTGGGCGTGGCCGCGGTGCTGCTGGCGCTGACCGTGGCGATCGCCTTGCGCACGCCACGGCGCATCGTGCGCGTGCTGCTGCCGATGGCGCTTACCACGCTGCTGATCCTGGCGATCCTGCGCGGCTGCGGGGTCGAACTGAACCTGTTCCACCTGATCGCGCTGATCCTGGCCGCCGGCCTGGGCCTGGACTACGCGCTGTTCTTCGACCACGCCGGCGACGACCGCGCCGACCAGTTGCGCACCCTGCATGCGCTGATCGTGTGCAGCCTGATGACTCTGCTGGTCTTCGCGCTGCTGGCCGCCTCCAGCATCCCGGTGCTGCGCGCGATCGGCAGCACGGTGGCACTGGGCGTGTTGTTCAATTTCGTGCTGGCGCTGCTGATTTCGCGCGAGACCGCCAGCGACGCCCAGGAGAGCCGCCATGCACACTGAGCCACTGCACGGACGCGACGCCATCGCCGCGCTGGTGCCGCACCAGGGCCTGATGTGCCTGTGGGAAGAGGTGGTGGCCTGGGACGCGCAGCGCGTCCTGTTGCGCAGCGTCGCGCATCGCCAGGCCGCGCATCCGCTGCGCAGCGGCGATCGGCTGCACGCGCTGCACCTGTGCGAATACGGCGCGCAGGCGATGGCGGTGCACGGCGGCCTGCTCGGCCGTGCCGCCGGCACGCCGGTGCGGCCGGGCATGCTGGTGGCGCTGCGCGGGGTGCAGTTGCACGTCAGCGAGTTGCAGGACCTGGCCGGGCCGATCGAAGGCGAGGCCGAGGTGCTGCTGCAGGCCGACGACAGCCAGCAATACGCTTTCCGCCTCACCCATGCCGGGCAGTTGTTGGCCGAGGGCCGTGCGACGGTGGTGCTGGGCGCGGCATAGAGGCTCGACCGGCCAGTGCAGGAGCGGCTTCAGGGCAGCGTTGGTCGTTGCGTTCGCCCCACTCGAGCCGGATCCAGGTCGTCCTGTAGGAGCGGCTTCAGCCGCGACGAGGCGCCCCGGTCATGCCCATCGCGGCTGAAGCCGCTCCTACAAAAAGACGTCCCGTGGTGATCAGCGGTGCGTTTGAGCCGCGCCGCGTATTCCCTGCAAGTCGTCTCTGCTGAGACCGCGCCTACGAGCGCGCGGATGAACCGTTAGGATGACGGCCCATCTTCATTGCGATCGAGGATTCCCGATGTCTGCTTCCCTCGCACCACGCCGCGCCCTGGTCACCGGCGGCAGCGGCGATCTCGGTGGCGCGATCTGCCGCGCCCTGGCCGCGCAGGGCCTGCACGTGATCGTGCACGCCAACGCCAACGTCGCGCGGGCCGCGGCAGTGGTGGAGGCGATCGTCGCCGCCGGCGGCAGCGCCGAGGCGGTGGCGTTCGACGTGGCCGATGCCGAGGCCAGCGCGCAGGCGTTGGCGGCGTTGCTGGAGGCCGGCCCGATCCAGGTGCTAGTCAACAACGCCGGCATCCACGACGACGCGCCGATGGCGGGCATGAGCGCGGCGCAGTGGCATAAGGTCATCGACGTCTCGCTGCACGGCTTCTTCCACGTCACCCAGCCGCTGCTGCTGCCGATGGCGCGGACGCGCTGGGGCCGCATCGTCAGCGT
Organism: Xanthomonas sacchari; assembly: GCF_040529065.1. Classification (NCBI taxonomy): domain Bacteria; kingdom Pseudomonadati; phylum Pseudomonadota; class Gammaproteobacteria; order Lysobacterales; family Lysobacteraceae; genus Xanthomonas; species Xanthomonas sacchari. Next base: position 353,028 of record NZ_CP132343.1, read on the forward strand.
GTCCTCGGTGGCGGCCGTGCTGGGCAACCGTGGGCAGACCAACTACGCCGCGGCCAAGGCCGCGCTGCACGGTGCCAGCATGTCGCTGGCGCGGGAAATGGCCAGCCGCGGCATCAGCGTCAACGTGGTCGCGCCAGGCGTGATCCAGGGCGCGATGGCGGACAGTTCTTTCCCGCCGGAGGCGATCAAGCAGATGGTCCCGGCCGGGCGCCCCGGCAAGCCGGAGGAAGTGGCCGCGCTGGTCGCGTTCCTGTGTTCGGACGCGGCCGCCTACATCAACGGCCAGGTCATCGGCATCAACGGCGGCATGGGCTGACGACCGCGCCGCCGTTGCGCCGCGATGCCGGCGGCGCAACGGTGGCCGGCGCTCAGCGGCAGACGAAGCTGGACGCCGCCTCCACGTCGCCGCCGACGTAGCGCGCCACCTGCGGATACGGGCACAGCGGGCGGCTGCGCTGGCTGCTCCAACTGGCCGGCACTTCATTGTTGGGCGCGGCGCTGCCGCTGCCGCGCGCGCTGGCGACGATCGCGTCCGGCGCCTGGCCCTGCTCGACCCAGGCCACCAGCGGGGTCAGCGCATCGAACTGGTCGGTGGCCGGCCCGCCGGCGCAATGCGCCATCGCCGGCACCGCGAACAGGCGCGCATAGCTGGCGGCATCGGCATCGGCCGTGCGCAGGCGGTCGTACCAGGCCGCGGTGTCGGCGAAGGAGAAGATGCCGTCGCCGGTGCCGTGGTAGATCAGCAGCTTGCCGCCGCGCTTCTTCAGCGTGGTCAGCCGGGTCTCGTTGGGCGGGGTCATGTACGACCAGGCCGATTCGCGGAAGGCGCCGGCCGTGGCGAAGATCTTCGGCGCGTCGCGGTCCATGTCGAACTGCAGCGCATACTTCTTCAGATCCTGCAGCACCGCCGGATCCTCCGGCGGGGTGACGAAGCCGAAGGCCACCGATCCGGGCACCAGGGTCAGCGAGGCGTCCTGCCGCCAGCCGGCCCAGTCGCCGCTGGCGATGCCCGGGTCGTAGGGGAAGGGCGCGTACAGCGGCGTGCCGGCGCTGTTGTGCACGCCGGCGTGGATGGCGCCGAGCGCGCGCTTCTGCGCCGGGGTCAGGCATTGGCCGGTGCGCCCGGCGCTGCCGCAGGTGGCGACGTCGCGATTCAGGTCGAAGCGGCGCTGGCAGGCGACCACGTCCTGCACCATGCCGTCGCGCACCCCGTCCAGCGCATCGCAGGTGGCGACGATGCGCTCGGCCACCAGGCTGCGCTCGGCGGCGCTCAGGCCGCTGCGCGTGTCGCTGCCGCCGGCCAGCGCCGCCAGTTGCTGGGCCGCGGCCAGGTCGGCGATCGCCGCCTTGGGCAGATGGAACCCGGGGTCGCCGACGAGGATGCCGTCGTAGTCCTGTGCGTCGCGTGCGGCGGCGACCATGCCGTGGCGGCCGCCGTTGGAGCAGCCGCCGAAATAGCTGTAGTCCGGCGCCTTGCCGTAGGCGATCTGCACCACGCGCTTGGCCATCGGGGTCAGCGCCTGTACCGCCTGGTAGCCGTAGTCCAGCCGCGCCTGCGGATCGCGGCCGAACAGCGGGTTCTGCGCGTTGCTGTGCCCGGCATCGGAACTGATGACCGCAAAGCCCATGCGCAGCGGATTGTCGCGCTGGCCGCCGCCACCGATGTCCCCAAGCGCGGGGACCACGTTGCCGTCCAGGCCGCCGTTGGCCTGGTAGAAGAAGCGCCCGTTCCATGCGGCCGGCAGGCGCATCTCGAAGCCGATCGCATAGGACTGGCCGTCGGTGCCGACGCGTTCGTGCATCAGGCCGGTGATCTGGCAGTGCGCGCCGATCGGCTGGCCGGCCACCTGCAGGGTGCCGGCGGCCACGCTGTGCACCGCGGTGAAGCGGGTGCCGGGGTAGGCGAGCCGGCTCGCCAGCGCGTCGCACGACTGTTGCAGCGGTGCCGGGGTGGCCGGTGCGCGCGGAGCCTTCTGCGCATGGGCGGTGGTCGGGGCGGCCAGGGCGGCGAAGGGCAGGGCCAAGGCGAGCAGCGTGGAGCGCATGGAGTTCTCCTGAGGGGCGCCGGGCGCGGTGGGCCTGTGTCGCGCCGGTGGCGCCGGGGCGTCAACCGTCGCGCGTGCGAAAACGCGAATGCGTGGGCGATATTCGCCCGATGTGACGCGTGCCGCGCAATGGAGGCGCCCGCTGGGCGTGCCGCGGCGGCGAGCGGAGCGCGCGTTGTTGCAGGGCGGCATGGCCCTGCGCGTGGATCAGGCCGCGTCCGCGTACCAGGCCGGCGACAGCACCGGCAGTGGCGTCTGCGCATCGCGGCAGGCGTCCAGCAGGCCGTGGTCGGCCAGCGTCGGATGCTGCTGGTGGGCGCGCGCCAGGATCTCCCCGGCCAGTTCCGCCATGCGCGCGACATTGCCGTGCAGGCGGGCGACGAAGGCGGCGTCGTCCAGCCGGTCGCTCAGCGCGCGGTTGAGTTCGTGGAACCAGCCGATCAGGTACTGGTCCAGCAGCCGCCCGTCGGCCACCGCCGCGGCCTGCGCGCGGTTGGCCGCGCCCCAGTCGCGCAGCAGCGCCTGCATGCCCAGGTTGAGCGCGCTGGCCTGCTGCAGCGCCGGGCGCAGCCGGCCCAGCACCGCCAGGTCGGCGATGCGGTCGGTGCAGTACAGCGGCGCCAGCAGCGACCAGTAGTAGGTGTAGTCCCAGATCACCTTGACCGGCATCACCTGGGCGTCGCCGAACAGCGGGTACTGGTCCTGGTAGAGGGTCAGGGTGTTCTCGTAGAACGAGAAGTACAGTTGCTGGTACAGCTCGGCATACGGCGCGATGTCGCGCCCGGCGCGCTCGCGTCCGATCAGTTCGCAGATGTAGGTGTTGCTGATGGCGATGAAGTCGCTGCCCGGCGAATAGAACGGGTCCAGGAACACGCCGGCCTCGCCGGTCAGCGCCCAGCGCTGTGCCGAGAACACCTGCTTGCAGCCGTAGGAGAAGTCGCGCAGGAACAGGAAGTCCTGCACCGTGTGCTCGTTGCGCTCCAGCGTGCTGGCCACCTGCGGCTGGTGCGTGCGCAGCCAGTCCATCGCCTTGGCGTGGGTGTTCATGGTCTCCAGCGGATGCATCGCGGCATCGCAGACGATGCCCAGCGAATGCGCGCCGGAGGACAGCGGGATCAGCCAGAACCAGTAGCCGGGGCCGCACATGTGGTTGGTCGAGCGCCAGCGGTCCGGCGGCGTGCAGCGCTGCAGCCAGGCGCTGTCCTGCGACCAGCCGTTGGGATCGACCAGCCCGTCCACCCGCCACCACACCGCGTTGGCCTGGTGCGCGTTGTCCTGGGCCAGGCCGAGCTTGCGCTTGAGCAGGCCGGCGCGGCCGCTGGCGTCGATCACCCAGCGTGCCTGCAGGTGGGCGTCGGCGCCGTCGCGGCTGTAGCGCACGCAGTGGTCGCCGTCGTCCTCGGCCAGGTCGACGCCGCGCACCGTGCTGCCGTCGAGGAACTCCACGCCCATCGCGCGCGCGCGCTGCCCGAGGAAGTTCTCGAAGCGGCCGCGGTCGATCTGCCACGACGGGGTGGGCAGCAACTGGCTCACCCCCAGTTCGGTGCACTGGTCGATGTCGGCGCGCCGGTCGGAGAAGAAGAAGCGGAAGCCGAACTTGCGGATCTGTTCGGCATCCAGGTGCTCGCGCAGGCCCAGCACCTCGGCGAAATAGTGCGCGCCGATCTCCACCGAGGACTCGCCGACCTTGAACGCGGCCTCGCGCACCGGGTGCGCGCGCCGTTCCAGCACGCGGATGCGCAGCTGCGGGTCGCGCTGGCGCAACTGCAGCGCCAGGGTCAGCCCGGCCAGCCCGCCGCCCAGAATCGCCACATCCGCCTGCGCTGCATTCATGTCGTCTTTTCCTTGGCGACGGCCAGGGGGGCCGGGTCGAGGGTGCCGTCGGCGTCGTCGATCAGCACCGGATTGGCGCGGGTGCGTCGGTACTCGCGTACCACGTGTCCGTAGGTCCACACCTGCACGATCACGTGCGAGGTGATCTTCCACAGATCGCGCACCAGCCGGAAGTGGCTCTTGCGGAACGTGCCCGGGGTCTGGCTGGCATAGCGGGTCTCGATCGGCACCGCCACCACCCGCGCGCCGGCCTGGCGCGCGGCCGAGATCAGCAACTGCGCCTCGAACACGAAGCCTTCGCCGGGCACGTCGGGCAGGGTGTAGACCGACTGCGGATACAGGCGCTGCCCGCTCTGGCTGTCGACCAGGCGGAAGCCGCAGCCCCAGGCGATGCCCCAGTCGCCGAAATCGTTGCCGATGCGGCGGATCGGCGGCTGGCTGGCGCGCTTGCGCAGGCGCGCGCCGACGATCACGCAGCCGGGGTGGCGGTTGGCCGCGGCCAGCAGCCGCGGGAAGTCGGCGGCGCTGTGCTGGCCGTCGCCGTCCATGGTCATCACCGCGCGCGCGCCCTGGCGCTGCGCCTCGGCGAAGCCGCTGCGCAGCGCCGCGCCCTTGCCGCGGCGCTGTGGGTGGCGTAGCAGGGTCACCGGCAGGTCGGCGATGCAGTCGCTGGTGCCGTCGTCGGAGCCGTCGTCGACCACGATCACCCGCGGGCAGTGCGCCAGCGCGTCGCCGACCACCTCGCGGATGCGCAGCCGTTCGTTGAGGGCCGGAATCAGGATCGCGGCGTCGGCGGCGGTCAGCGGCGTGCGGCTCATACGCGCAACTCCACCTGCAGGCAGCGGCCGCCGCCGGCGTCGAGCACGCAGCCGCTTCCGCCCAGCGCCAGCGCGTCGAACAGCGGCAGCATCGGCGCCATCGCGTTGCCCGCGGCATGCCGCGCCAGCGGGCCGTCGCCGGCCGCGGCGGTGCCGTCGCGCAACTGCACCTGCAACTGCGGCTTGCCGTCGCGTGCGCCGGCGCTCAGCACCAGCGCACCGCCGAGCAGGCCTTCGCTGCGCGCGATGCGGCCCAGCGCGCCCACCGAGCGGCTGTCGTAGCCGACCAGCAGCACCGCGTCTTCGCCCGCGGCCAGTTGCGACAGCGCTTCCAGCAGTCCCTGCGCGAAGCTGCCCGAGTGCGCGCTGATCGCGGTCGCCGCGGCGGTGGCGCCGGCGCCGATGGTCCAGTAGCCGGCGGCGGCGTTGTGCACCGAGTTGTGGAACTTGGTCGGCGAGACCGACAGCGGCTCGCTGGCGAGGGTGGTGCACATGTAGTCGGTGATCGCCAGGTCGCCGTGGGTGGAGGTGAACACCGACGGCAGCGTCGCCGGGTCGCGGCCGGCGTCCTGGCAGGCGGCCAGCGCCGCGTCCAGCGACACCGCCACCGTGTCCGGCGCGCGCCGACGCTCGTTGGGCGCCAGCAGTTGCGGCGACGGCCGTGCCGGCGTCTCTTGCAGCGCGCCGTCGCCGCGCGCGAACGCCTGCGCCAGTGCCCACCCGGGCAGGCCGGGCGCCCAGAAACCGATGCCTTCGATCGTCGCGTGCAGCATCGGCGTGCTCATGCGCGACCGAACAGCAGCGAGCAGTTGTTGCCGCCGAAGCCGAAGGAGTTGTTCATCGCGTAGCGGACCTGTGCATGGGCGGTGGCGAAGCGGATCTGCGGGCCGCAGGCGGGGTCGGGCAGTTCGCTGTTGAGGGTGCCGGGCAGCAGGCCGTCGCGCAGCGCCAGCAGGGCGAACACCGACTCGACGATGCCGGCGGCACCGAGCGTGTGCCCAGTCCAGGCCTTGGTCGAACTGGCGTGCAGGGTGGGCGGGAACAGCGCCGCCACCGCGGCGGCCTCGACGCTGTCGTTGGCCGGGGTCGCGGTGCCGTGCAGGTTCAGGTACCCGACTTCGGCCGCGTCCACGCCGGCGCGCTGCAGCGCACCGCGCATCGCCAGGCCGGCGCCCAGGCCCTGCGGATGCGGCGCGGACATGTGGTGGGCGTCGCTGGATTCGCCGTAGCCGCACAGCAGCGCCTGCGCCGGCGGTGCGTCGGCGGCATCGGCGCGTTCCAGCAGCGCGTAGCCGCCGGCCTCGCCCAGCGACAGCCCGACCCGGCGCACGTCGAACGGCCGGCACGGCTCCGGCGACACCACCTGCAGCGAGTTGAAGCCGAACAGCACGCTGCCGCACAGCGTGTCCACGCCGCCGACCAGCGCCGCATCGACCACGCCGGCGGCGATCAGCCGCGCCGCCTGGGCGAACACCTTGGCGCTGGACGAGCAGGCGGTGGCGACAGTGATGCACGGGCCGCGCAGGCCGGTGGCGGCGCGCACGAAATCGCCGAGCGAATGCGGGGTGTGCACGATCGGCCGGTCCAGGTCGGCGGGCAGGCGCGGGCCGTCCGCGTCGTGCTCGAGCCGGGTGTAGGCCTCCTCGCTGGCGCCGATGCTGGAGGTGGAGGTGCCCATCACCACCGCCACCCGCTCGGCGCCATGCCGCTGCGCCGCGGCGGCCACGGCGGCGGCCATGCCGTCCTGCTGCAGCGCCAGCCAGGCCAGGCGGTTGTTGCGGCATTCCCAGGCGGCCAGGGCGTCCGGCAGCGCCGCGGTCTCCAGCGCGTCCACCCGGCCGATCCAGCATTCCAGCGGTTGCGGGCCGAAATCGTTGCGACGCAGGCCGCTGCGGCCCTCGCGCAGCGCCGCGGCCTGGGCCTGCAGCCCGCTGCCGAGCGCGTTGGTCGCGGTGTAGGCGCGGATGGCCACCGGGGCCATCCGGGGCGACGAGGACGCTTCGGTCACGCGGTCTTCCATACAAGGACAATCACCGCAGTATATCGACGCATTCGGTGATGCCGTGAATCGCCAACGGGGCGAACGTGAATGGCGCGCCTGCCCTGGATCCGTTCAGCGCAGGGCCGGCGTGCGCTTTCGCCGCTGGCGCATTTCCTCCACAATCGCTTGCCTTTCCACGCCAGGCGCACGCCACGGGCATGCAAGCCTACGTCTACAAAAGCCAACGCAAGCCGGACACCTATCTGTATCTCGCCGCCCGCGACGACTTCGGCCGTCTGCCGCCGGCGCTGCTGGCGTCGCTGCAGCCGCTGGCGTTCGTGCTCGAAGTGGCGCTGACCGCCGAACGCAAACTGGCCCGTGCCGATCCGGCCGCGGTGCGCGCCAACCTCGCCGGCTGCGGCTTCCATCTGCAATTGCCGCCGTCCCTGCCCGGCACCACCGATCGACACGATGACTGACTCCTTTCTCCGTGCGCGTGCGCCGATGCTCGCCGCCGCGCTCGGCGCGGTGCTGGCGCTGGCCGCCGGATTCGGCCCGCTGGCCGCCGCGCTGGGCGCCTGGCTGGCGCAGCCGGCGTTCGCCCTGGCGCTGTCCTGGCAGCGCGGCAGCCGGCCGCGTCCGCGCGCGGCGCGCGAGCTGGTCGGCGCCGCGGCGCCGCTGCTGGTGCTGTGGGCCGGCGGCATGGCGCTGGTCGCGGTGCTGGTGGCCTGGCCGCTGGCGGCCCTGCACGACAGCGGCAGCCTGGCCGCGGCGCTGGCGCTGAGCGTGGCCGCCAGCGCGGCCCTGCTCGGGCTGTGGCGGACCTGGCCGCTGTGGCACGGCAGCGATGCCGAGGGCGGCCCGCTGGGCGCACGCTGGCACGCGCTGGCGCAGCAGGACGTGCAGGCCTGGCGTGGGCTGGCGGTAGCCGCACTGGTGCTGGTGCTGGCCGGGCTCGGCGTGGTGCTGGCCTGGCCGGGGCTGCTCGCCGACGCCGCGCGCTGGCCGCTGGCGCTGGCCTACGCCCTGCTGTCGCCGCTGCTGCACGCCGGCCTGCAACGGGTGGCCCCGCCGCAGGCGCTGACCCCACCGGTATCCTCGGCCGACCTGTTCGCCGAACTGAGCGCCAACACCGCGCCGCGCGCCGACGAGCCGCCGCCGGCGCAGGACGAACTGCATGCGGCGCTGTACGACGCCGCCCGCGGCGGCCGCGTCGATCGCGCGCTGCAGTTGCTGCAGGCCGGCGCCGATCCGCACGCGCTGCCCGCCGCCGAGTGGCGCGACCAGCGCAGCCTGCCGGTGCTGGCCGCGGTACTGCCGGACCTGCGCCTGCTGCGCGAACTGATCGTGCGCGGGGTCGACGTCAATCGCCCGCACCTGGGCATGACCCCGCTGCTGGCCGCCACCCGCGACAGCTGGCATGGCCGCCCGGAGGCGGTGATGACCCTGCTCGCCAACGGCGCCGACCCGCGCGCCAGCGACGGCGATGGCAACACCCCGCTGCATCACGCCGCCCGCAGTTCCGACCCGGGCGTGGCCGCGCTGCTGCGCGACGCCGCCGCCGAACTGGACGCGGCCAATCGCGACGGCCTGACCCCGCTGGCGGTGGCCTGCCAGGTCGGCAACTGGCGCATGGCCAAGTTCCTGCTCGAGCGCGGCGCCAAGCCGGAGCCGGCCGAGGCCAGCCCGGTGCTGCTGGCCGCCGCCGGCACCGAGGAAGACGATCCGGCCGGCGTGCAGTTGCTGCTCAAGCACAAGGCGCGGGTCGACGCGCGCGATCGCCAGCGCCGCAGCGCGCTGCACGAGGCGGCGCAGGCCGGCCACGTGGAGATCGTGCAGGCTCTGCTCGGCGCCGGCGCCAACCTGGAAGCGCGCGACGCGCTGGGCCGCACGCCGTGGCTGGAAGCCGCCCGCCACGGCCGCGTGGCGGTGCTGGAACGGCTGCTGCCGCACAAGCCGGACCTGACCGCGGTCGACGGCGACGGTCGCAACGCGATCCTGCTGGCCTGCACCGCCGACCACGTCGCCCCCGGCCTGATCCGGCGTCTGCTGGAACTGGGCGTGGCGTCGGCGCAGCCGGACCAGAGCGGCCGCCGCGCCGTCGACCTGGCCGCCGAGGCCGGGCGCTGGGCGATCGTGTCCGCGCTGGACCCGGACTATCCGCTGCCGGCCGCGGTCAGCGACGGCCAGGGCGAGAGCGGCCCGGCCGGCCTGCCCGACCGGCCGCCGCTGGAACTGCTGCGCGAGGGCCTGCAACTGGGCCAGCCGCGCGAGGGCCTGGCCGCGCTGGCGCGGCTGTGTGCGCCCGAGGAACTGGGCGCGCTGCTGCACGATGCGCCGCTGGCGCTGAACGCGCAGGCGGTGGACTGGCTGCTGGCGCACGGCGCCGCGCCGGAAGTGCTCGATGCCTGCGGCGATACCCCGATGTTCGCGCTGCTCTCGCGCGGCGTGGAGGCGGTGCCCAGCCTGCAGGCGATGCTGCGACACGGCGTGTCGCCGGCCGGCCGCGGCGGCCTGACCCGGCTGCTGGCCGCCTGCGCCCAGCACGATCACGCCTCGCGCGCGCTGGAACAGTTCGCGCTGGAACTGCTCGAGCGCGGCGCCGATCCGTTCGCGCCGTCGCCGGCCGGCGATCCGCCGCTGTCGCTGGCGGTGCGGCTGGGCTGGCTGCGCCTGCAACTGCAGTTGCTCGAGCGCGGCGCCGACCGCGAGGCGCGCGACAGCCACGGCATGACCGCGCTGCACCTGGCTGCCGCGCTGGGCCGCGAGGCCTCGCTGAAACTGCTGATCCTGCAGGGTGCCTCGCCGGACGCACGCGCCGCCGACGGCCAGACTCCGCTCGGCGTGGCCCTGGCCAGCGGCCGCCGCGACCTGGCCGACTGGCTGGACTGGCGCACCTGGCCGCTGCCGCGGCGTCCGCTGCGCGAGGCCGACGTGCCGGCTGCGGCGATGGTCGGCGATGCCGAGGCGATCCGCCGCCTGATCGACCTGGGCCTGCCGGTGGATGCGGTGGACGCGCAGGGCTGCACCGCGCTGTTGCGCGCCGCCGGTGGCGGCCATGCCGCGGCGGTGAAGCTGCTGCTGGCGCGCGGCGCCGATCTGCAGCACGCCGCGGCCAGCGGCGCCACGCCGCTGTCGGCAGCGGTGAGCATGCGCCAGACCGAGATCGTCGCGGCGTTGCTGCAGGCCGGTGCGCAGATCGAACACCGCCTGCCCGGCGGGGTGACCGTGCTGATGCTGGCCTGCGCGCTGGGCCTGCCGGACATCGCCGCGCGGCTGCTGGCCGCCGGTGCCGACGTGCACGCCGGCGACGCGCAGCAACTGGCGCCGCTGCACTGCGCCGCGCTGTACGGCTTCACCGCGCGCGACAAGACCCGCTTGCTGGCGTTGCTGGACACCTTGCTGCTGGCCGGCGCCGAGGCCGACCGCGGTTCCGCCGGTGGCGTCACGCCGCTGCTGCTGCTGCTGGGCGCGCGCGCCGAACCGGGCACGGCCTGCGAGGAGCCGGTGGTGCTGGCCGGCGTCGAGCGCCTGCTGGACGAGGACGTCAGCCTGGAAGTGCAGGATCCGCGCGGCTTCGGCCCGCTGCACCTGGCCGCGTTGCACGGCCTGCCGCTGCTGGTGCAGCGCCTGCTGCGCGCCGGCGCCGATCCGGAACTGCGCGATACCTTGAACCGCACCCCGCGCGAGATCGCGGTGATGCGCGGCTTCGTCGACGTCGCCGGGCAGTTCCAGCCGGCGCTGCCGGGCGTGTCCTCGATGGCGCGTTTCCTGCGCGAAAGCCGCTAGCGCTTTTCCTTCTCCCATCGGGAGAAGGTGGCCCGGAGGGCCGGATGAGGGCAGGGCGCCGCCTCGCGCCGCCCATCGCCCATCGCCCCGCGCCTCGTGCCTCGTGCCGTCCCCTCACTCAGACCCCTCTCCCGGTGGGAGAGGGGCTTGCCGCATCGCGGCGCACCGCAGCGCCCAAAAAAATGCCCGCCGGAAGGCGGGCGAACTGCGTCATGGTAGGCACATCGCTGCTTTCGGAGCCGCGGCGGCAGGGGCTCCTCCCGCGCACGTGGCGCGGCGGCGAACGGCGCCGCCGCGCGGTCGCGTTACTGCCGTGCGACCACGGTCAGGCCGCTGTAGCTGCCGCTCAGGCGCACGTAGTAGGTCGTGGCGCTGGACGGGGTGAGGCGCACCGTCTGGGTGGTGGTGCCGGCACGGGTGGAGCGCGCGTCGTAGCTGCTGCTGGTCGGCACCTTGCCCGCCGACACGTACATCGCCACGTTGCCGTTGCCGCCGAAGGTCATGAAGCTGACCACGGTGCCGGCGGCGGCCTGGAAGCTGTACAGCGCGTCGCCGCCCTGGCTGCCGAGGCCGCGCATCTCCACCTTGTTGACCAGGGTCTTGGTCGGCGGCACGCAGGTGCTGTCCGACGGATTGCACGGCGGGGTGGTGGCCATCTGCAGCAGCATGTCCACGTCCAGGATGCCGGCGCCGATCGGCGTGCTGGTGGGGATCGTCACCGGGAACGGCCGTGCGCTGGCGCGCAGCAGGTCGCGCATGCCGGTCCAGCTGAACGGGGTGGTGGCCACGCTCTGCACCAGCGCCACCGCCGCGGCCACGTGCGGGGAGGCCATCGAGGTGCCGGCCATGCCGCCGATCTGCCAGTCGCTGGTCGGGCTCTGCGAGCCGCCGTTGATCACCTGGAAGATGTAGCCGCCCGGGTTGCCGTCGATGTCGCCGCCGCCGCCCGGCGCGGCGATGTCCACGCGGGTGCCGTAGTTGGAATAGCTGGCGCGGCCGCCGTTGATGCGCGAGGCGCCGACGCTGATCACGCCGTTGCAGGAGGACATGGTGTACGTGGCGGCGTTGGCGTTGGAGTTGCCGGCGGCGACCACGATGATCGTGCCCTTGGCGTTGATCTGGTCGATCGCGTCCTGGTAGATCTGCGGGCAGGTGTCCGGGGAGCTGCTGCCCAGGCTCATGTTGATCACCTCGGCCGGGTTCGGGTTGGTCGGCAGGCCGGCGACCGGCAGGCCCGCGGCCCACAGCATGCCGTCGGTGATGTCGCTGCCGAAGCCGCCGCAGGAGCCGAGCACGCGCACCGGCAGGATCTTGGCGTCGTAGGCCAGGCCGGCGGTGGCCAGGTTGTTGTTGGTGACCTGGGCGATGGTGCCGGAGACGTGGCTGCCGTGCCACGAGCTCGGCTCCGGGGCGTTGCCGGAGCCGCCGAGCGCGTTGCAGTAGTCGGCCTCGACCCAGTCGCCCAGGTCGTAGCCGCCGGCCACGCGGCCGTCGGTGTCGCGGCGCGAGACGCGGTGGTCGGTGATCATGTCGTAGCCGGGCAGCACGTTGGCGGCCAGGTCCGGATTGTTCTGCACCACGCCGGTGTCGACCACCGCCACCACCACGCCCTTGCCGGTGGAGCGGGTCCAGCCCTGCTCGGCATTCACCCCGCCGACCGGGTCGTGGAAATTCCACTGCAACTGGGCGTAGGCCGGATCGTTGGGGGTGGTGGAGGCAGCGGCCGCGACGGCAGCCGGCAGGCGCACGCTGGCCTCGTCCAGGCGCCGGTACAGGCGGTCGACCTGCACCGACACCACCGACGGGTCGGCCTTCAGTTCGTTGATGAAGGCGGTGCGCTCGCTGTCGCTGAGGTGGCGCGAGGTCTGCACCACGTGCCAGCCCGGCACCGCCATGTCGCGCAGCACCTTGGCGCTGACGGCGCTGCGTACGGTCAGGCCGTCGCTGGCGATCTGCGCGCGCTGCATGCCGCTGCGTGCCACCGCGCTGCTGAGGGTGGTGGCGAGCAGGCTGCGCGCCTGGGTGCCGCCGTCGCGGGTCTTGACGATGAAGCGCTGGCCCAGGTCGTTGGGGTTGGCCGATTGCGGCACCGGGCCCTGCACGCGGCCCAGGCCGATGGTGGGAGTGGCCGCCTGCGCGCCAGCGGCGAACAGGACGGCGGCGAGGGCAGCGGCGAGCGTGTTGGAAGACATCATCTGCAGATCCTGGAAAAAAAGAGGAAGAGGAATAAACACCGCGGCGCGCGTGGCGCCGCGCGACATCACAGGTCCACGCCCACGCCGATGCCGGCCGAGGACTCGCCGTTGCTGAAGGCACCGCCCAGGCTGAACGAGGCACGCGCGCCGAGCTTGCGGGCGTAGCCGATCGACAGCGCCTGCTGCCCGCCCTGGAAGCCGGCGCCGACCGACACGCGCCCGCGCGGGCTCTGCGTGCCGGCGGCGTTGACCGCCATGTTGAGCATCGCCGCGCTCATCGCGCCGAGCTTGTCCATGCGCCGGTCCATGCCGTCGAGGCGGTGTTCGGTGTCGGTGCGCAACTGGTTGAAGCTGTCGTCCAGTGCGGTGATGCGGGTGTTGGTGTAGGCGTTGGCGCTGCTCAGGGTGGCGCTGTCGCCGGCGCGCATCTGCGCGACGTTGGCCGCATCGGTGCCGGCGCTGCCGGCGGCAACGTTGGCGATCTGCCGCTCGTTGCCGGCGCTGCCCACCGAGACCGTGTTGGTGCGGTCGGCGACCGAGCCCTGGCCCAGCGCCACCGCGTTGGCGGCAGTGGCCGAGGCGCCCTGGCCGAGCGCGGTGGCCGAGGCGGCCGAGGCACTGGCGCTCTCGCCGAGCGCCACCGCATTGGTCGCCACCGCGGCGACGCGGGCGTTGGCGCCGACCGCGGTGCTGCCGTCGGCATTGACCGTGGCGTTGCCGCCGATGGCGGTGTCGTTGGGGCCGTAGGCCAGCGCCTGCGCGCCCATCGCCAGGCCGTTGTTGCCGTTGGCGGTTGCCCCGGAGCCGACGGCCACGGCATTGGTGCCGGCGCCGGTGCTGGGCGCCGTGGCCGCGCCGCCGCCGCCGCCGATGCTGACCCCGCCGGAGCCGCCGATCGCGTCGAGGCGGTTGCCGAAGCCGGTCAGCGCGGTATCCAGCGCGCCCATCGCCGAGCCCAGGTCGGTGTAGTGGCTGCCCTGCACCAGGTAGTTGCCGCCGATCAGGTTGCCGTTGGCGTCGACCACGCTGCCGGCGCCGAAGGCGGCGGCGACGTTGCGCAACTGCGCCAGGTTGACCGCGTCGGTGTCCATGGTGCCGGCGGCCAGGTTGGTGAGCTGACGCTCGGCGCCCGCCGCGCCGATGGATACGGTGTTGTCGCGTTCGGTGACCGAGCCGGCGCCCAGCGCCACGCTGTTGTTGGTGATGGTCGTCTGGTCGTTGACGAACTGCGAGTTGCCGACGCGGGCGCCGGGGCCGATCGCGATCGACCGGTCGCCGAACACGTCCGCGCCGGTGCCGACGGCGATGCTGTCGTAGAACAGCACCGGGGTCTCGCGGAAGAATTCGCCGTTCCACACCATGCCCCCGCCCAGGGCCAGGCTGCGGGTGCCGCCGGCCCAGGAGCCGTTGCCGAGCGCGCTGGAGCCGACGCCGAGGGCGAGCGCGGCCGGGCCGACCGCGGTGGCGTCGTCGCTCTGTGCGTACGCGCTGGGACCCATGGCCACGCTGTGGGTGCCCAGGGCGCGTGCGCCGTTGCCGAAGGCGGTGGCCCACTCGGCGGTGGCCTGGCTCTGCGCGCCCACCGCGACGGCGGCGTACTGGTTGGCCACCGCGGTGGTGCCCACGGCGACGGTGCGGTTGGCGCTGGCTTCGGCCAGAGCGCCGACCGCGGTGGAACTGTAGGCGGTGGCCAGCGCGCCGCCGCCCAGCGCGGTGGACAGCGGGCCGGTGGCCTGGGTGGCCTGCAACTGGGTGCCTTCGGCGCCGAAGCCTGGATTCATCTCCTCGCCCACGTCGACGATGCCGCCGACCGCGACGCTGGAGCGGTCGCTGGCGATCGCGCCGGCGCCCGCAGCCACGTTGAACTTGCCGCTGGCCTGGGCGCCGGCGCCCAGCGCGGTCGCGGCCATGCCGGTGGCCGAGGTCTGCTGCAGGATGGTCACGCCGTTGGGCAGCGACGAGTAATCCACGTCGAGCATGCCGCCGATGGCGGTGGTGGAGATCTCGGTGGCCAGGCTGTTGTGGCCGACCGCCAGTGCATGGTCGGCGTAGCCCACCGCACCGCCGCCGATCGCCATGGCGCCGGTTCCCACCGCCGAGGCGGCCTCACCTGCGGCCAGCGCTTCGTCGCCGTCGGCTTCGGCACCGGCGTTGCTGTCGGCGCTGCCGGTGGCCTTGAAGTAGACGCTGGGGTCGTAGGTGGTCGCGGCTGGCGTGGTGCTGGCGTCGCTGGTGGTGGCGTCGGTGCCGGTGGACTGGGCCGTGCCGGTTGTCGTGGTGGTGGGCGTCTGCGCCAGGGCCGTCGACGACAGGCACAGCGCACAGGCCAGGGCCAGGGTGCTGTAGGCGCGGGGCATCGGATGACGGGCGGCGGTGCCGCGCAGGGAAGAGCGTGCGTTCATGGCGATCTCGGGCTGGAAAACGACAGGGCAGAAGATGACGTCGGCGGCGCGCGTGCGCCTCCGCATCGGTCAGGAGTGGTCTGGGAGCAGCGCCGTCGTCCCCGGGCGTGTTCCGTCATGCGAACTTAGGCCCGCCGTCACCGGCTTGTCACCTGCAAGTTCTCGCATGATCATCATCGGATTCTCACTGAACGGGAATGGAGCACGGCGGCATGGCGAAGGCGTTCTGGAACTGGCTGGGCCGCGCGCCGCTGCTGGACGAAGTGGATCGGCGCAACGCGCGGGTGATCCAGTTGCTGCTGCTGTTCCTGGCGGTGACCATTCCCGCCACGCTGGTGATCGCGCTGGTGCTGGCGTGGCCGCAGCTGCGCGGGCAGCCGGTGCAGCCCGGGCTGGTGATCTCGTTGACCATGAGCCTGCTGATCGGGGTGTGCGCGGCGATCGGTTTCGTGCGCGTACGCCATGGCGCCTTGCGCGGCGGCGTGCGGCTGCTGCTGGGAGCGATGCTCGGCTCGCTGCTGGTCAACGCCGCCATCCACGGCTTCCAGCGGCAGTTGCCGGACCAGTTGGCGCAGATGCTGGTGCTGATCCTGGCCGGGCTGGTGCTGGGGCGCCGCGCGCTGTGGGTCACCTTCGTCGCCTTGCTGCTGATGCTCGGCGTTGGCGTGGGCCGCGACGCGCTGGCCGAACTGGCCGGCGCGCCGGCGCAGGCGCTGTTCAACGTGCTGCCGGTGCTCTTCAGCTACCTGCTGGTGGCGCTGCTGCTGGACCGCACCACCGAGGCGCTGCGCGAAAGCCTGCGCGAGTCCAACGCGCGAGGCCAGCGCCTGCAACAGGAGATGCACGAGCGCGAGCGCGCGCAGACCCAACTGATCCATGCGCAGAAGCGCGAGATCACCGAGCGCATGGCCAGCGGCCTGGCCCACGATTTCAACAACATCCTGGCGGTGATGTCCGGCTTCGCTGCTGCGCGCCACGACGACGATCTGGACGGCGACGCGCAACGCATCGCGCACCTGGAGGACAGCCTGGCGGCGGTGGAGGAATCGGCCGAGCGCGGCATGACCATCGTGCGCCGGCTGCTGCGCTTCAGCCGCCGCGACGCCGAACATGTCGAGCGCTTCGACGCTGCGGCGGCGGTGGACGCACTGCAGCCGATGCTGCGGCAGTTGCTGGAGGCGCGCATCGTGCTGCGCTGCGCGCTCCCGGCGGCGCCGGCGCCGATCCGCTTCGAGCGCAGTCAGTTCGACCTGATGCTGCTGAACCTGGCCTCCAACAGTCGCGACGCGATCGCCGACCGTGGCCATTTCGACATCGCCGTCTCCAGTGAGGACGAGGGCACCGTCATCGAGGTCGCCGACGATGGCCACGGCATGCCGGCCGAGGTGGCCGCGCAGGTGTTCGAGCCGTTCTACAGCACCAAGCCTGCCGACAGCGGCACCGGCCTGGGCCTGGCGGTGGTGCGCGATCTGGTGGTGCGCGCCGGTGGCCGCATCCAGGTGCACAGCACGGTGGGCGCGGGCACGCGCTTCCGCATCGTGTTGCCGCATGCCGATGCGGTGCCGGCCTCGGTGCCGGCATAGGCCTGGCCTGGCGCGACGGCACGCGCAACGCGGCACGCGATGGCGCGGGGCGGGTCAGCCCGCAGGATCGAGGATGTAGCCCTTGCCGTGCACCGCGGCCAGCGGCAGCGGTTCGCCGCAGCGCCGCTGCACCTTGCTGCGCAGGCGGTGCACCATCGAATCCAGGCGGTGCGCGTCGAAGTCGTAGACGCGGTCGGTGAGGGCAGCGATCAACGCCTCGCGCGCCACCAGCAGGCCCGGTTGCTCGAGCAGGCGCAGGCACAGGCGGCGTTCGCTGCCGGTCAGCGCGGCGGCGGCGCCGGATGGCGACAGCAGGCACCAGCCGTCTTCGCTCATCTGCCAGCGCCCGCGCGCCGGCGCCGCTGGCGGGCGCCCGCTCACGCGTCGCGCCAGGCTGTGCAGGGTCGCGGCCAGCAGGTCGATTTCCACCGGCTTGGACAGGTAGGCGTCGGCGCCGCCGGTCAGCCCGCGGATGCGGTCCTCGGTCTGGCCCAGGCTGGTCAGCATGACGATGCCGAGGTCCGGATACTGCTGCCGCAGCGCGCCGGCCAGGGTGAAGCCGTCGGTATCGGGCAGCCCGACATCCAGCACCACGATCTCGGCGCCCTCGCGCTGCACCCGCTGCTGCAATTCGGCGCCGGTGCCGCAGCCGTCGGCGGCGAAACCGAAGCGGCGCAGGCCCGGGACCAGGATGCGATCGCGCAGTATCGGATCGTCCTCCAGGACCAGAGTGCGCAGGGCGGCGGCAGCGGGATCGGAAGTCATGCGCAGCCGCAGTGTAGCCGCAGCCGCGCGCTTGCGCGCGCCTGAACGGCGTGCCGCGGCGATTACGCGATGCAAACACCGGCGCTGGCAGACTCGCCGCTCCTCCGTCCCGGCGCCGACGATGGCCTCGCGAATCGAAGACTACGCCATGCTCGGCAACTGCCGCAGCGCGGCCCTGGTGGACCGTTGCGGCTCGATCGATTGGCTGTGTCTGCCGCGCTTCGATTCCGATGCCCTGTTCGCCGCCCTGCTCGGCGAGCCCGACCACGGCCGCTGGGCGATCGCGCCGCAGGGCGCCTTCACCAGCACCCGCGCCTACCGCGATGGCAGCCTGGTGCTGGAGACGCGGTTCGAGACCGACACCGGCGCAGTGGCGCTGCTCGACTTCATGGTCGCCAGCCACGACGAGGTGATGCACAACCACGTGGTGCGGATCGTGCGCGGCCTGCACGGCAAAGTGCCGCTGCGCATGCAGCTGCAGTTGCGCTTCAACTACGGCCGCACCATTCCCTGGGTCTCGCAGATCGTCGGCGGCCTGCAGGCGGTGGCCGGGCCGGACCAGATCGCCGTGCGCAGCCCGCAGGCCATGCACGGCCACGGCTTCGCCACCGAGGCCGAGTTCGTGCTGGAGGCCGGCGAGAGCACCTGGTTCGTGCTCAGCCACGGCGCCTCGCACCTGGAGCTGCCGCCGCTGCTGGAGCCGGAGCAGGCGCTGGCGCAGACCGAGGCGTTCTGGCATGGCTGGTCGCACCGTTGCCTGCATGCCGGCCCGTGGACCGAGGCGGTGCGGCGCTCGCTGGTGGTGTTGAAAGGCCTGAGCTACCTGCCCACCGGCGCCATCGTCGCCGCGCCGACCACCTCGCTGCCCGAACGCCTGGGCGGCGAGCGCAACTGGGACTACCGCTTCTGCTGGCTGCGCGATGCGGTGTTCACCCTGACCGCGTTGCGCGCGGCCGGCTACTTCGACGAGGCTGCCGCCTTCCACGGCTGGCTGCAGCGCACCGTGGCCGGCTCGCCGGACCAGTTGCAGGCGCTGTACGGCATCGGTGGCGAGCGGCGCATGTCCGAATGGACGGTGGACTGGCTGCCCGGCTACGAAGGCGCCTTGCCGGTGCGAGTGGGCAATGCCGCGGTCGGCCAGTTCCAGCTCGACGTCTATGGCGAGGTGATCGCCGCGTTCCACCGCGGCCACCACGAGGGCATGGCCACGGCGGTGCATGGCCGCTCGCTGGCGCGGCAGCTGCTGGAAGTGCTGGAGCAGCGCTGGCGCGAGCCGGACGAGGGCATCTGGGAAATCCGCGACAAGCGCCAGCACTTCGTGCATTCCAAGGTGATGGCGTGGCTGGCGTTCGACTGCGGCGCGCGCGACGGCGTCACCGATGCCGATGCCGCGCAACGCGCGCACTGGCGCGCGCTGGCCGACGAGATCCATGCGCAGGTGCTGGCGCAGGGCGTGCACCGCGACGGCTATTTCGTGCAGAGCTACGGCAGCGAGCGGCTGGACGCGGCGACGTTGCTGATCCCGCTGGTCGGCTTTCTGCCGCCGGACGATCCGCGCGTGGCCGCGACCGCCGACGCCATCGCCGCACGCCTGAGCATCGACGGCCTGGTCGAGCGCTACCGCGCCGACGACGCCAGCGGCGACGGCCTGCCGGCCGGCGAGGGCACCTTCATCGCCTGCAGCTTCTGGCTGGTGGAGAACTACGCGCTGCTCGGCCGCCGCGAGCAGGCGCGCGCGCTGTTCGAGCGCCTGCTCACGCTGTGCAACGACGTCGGCCTGCTGGCCGAGGAGTACGACCCGCGCAGCGGCCGCATGCTCGGCAATTTCCCGCAGGGCTATTCGCACGTGGCGCTGGTCCACGCGGCGCTGCGCCTGCATGGCTTGATCGGCGAACAGGACACCCATCCATGAGCGATGCCTCCCAGACCACTCCTCCCTGCCTGATCGTGGTGTTCGGCGCCCGCGGCGACCTGACCCGCCGCCTGGTGCTGCCGGCGTTGTACAACCTGCGCCACAGCGGCGCGCTGCCCGAGGAGTTCGCGGTGATCGGCGTGGACCACGGCGCGGTCAGCGAAGTGGCCTGGCGGCGCATGCTCGGCGATGCGATGCGCGGGCTGATGGCCGACCGCGACGCCGAGTTCAAGGCCGACGGCCTGGACGAGGAGGTGTGGGGCTGGCTGCGGTCGCGCCTGCACTACTTGCGCGGCGACTTCAACGACGCCGGCACCTATCGCAGCCTGGGCGCGCTGCTGGAGAAGATCGGCGCACAGTACCGCACCGGTGGCAACGTGCTGTTCTACCTGGCCACCGCGGCGCGTTTCTTCGCCCCGGTGATCGAGCAGCTGGGGGCGGCCGGCCTGGTCAAGCAGAGCGCCAACGGCGGCTGGCGCCGGGTGATCGTGGAGAAGCCGTTCGGCCATGACCTGCAGAGCGCGCGCGAACTCAACGCCATCGTCGGCCGCGTGCTCGACGAGGATCAGGTGTTCCGCATCGACCATTTCCTGGGAAAGGAAACGGTGCAGAACATCCTCGCCTTCCGCTTCGCCAACGGCCTGTTCGAGCCGGTGTGGAATCGCGACCGCATCGACCACGTGCAGATCACCGCGGCCGAGACCATCGGCGTGGAAGGCCGCGGCGGTTTCTACGATCCCACCGGCTGCCTGCGCGACATGGTGCCCAACCACCTGTTCCAGCTGCTGGCGATGATCGCGATGGAACCGCCGGCGGCCTTCACCCCGGCGGCGATGCTGCGCCGGCGCGCCGAGGTGATCGAGGCGGTGCGGCCGCTGAGTCCGGCCGACGTGGTGCGTGGCCAGTACGCGGCCGGCGCGATCGGCCGCAATGCCGTGCCCGGCTACCGCGAGGAAGACACGGTGCCGCCGGATTCCAATACCGAGACCTACGTGGCGATGAAGCTGCAGGTGGACACCTGGCGCTGGGCCGGCGTGCCGTTCTACCTGCGCACCGGCAAGCGCCTGCGCGAGCGCACCACCGAGATCGCAATCCGCTTCAAGCCGGCGCCGCTGGCGCCGCTGCGCAGTGCCGAGATCGGCGGCTACGGTCCTGACTGGCTGGTGCTGCACATCCAGCCTGACGAGGGCATCTCGCTGCAGTTCGACGTCAAGCGTCCGGGCGCGCGGGTCAGCCTGGCGCCGGTGCGCATGGATTTCCGCTACCGCGACTGGTTCCCCAAGGAATACACGGTGGGCTACGAGCGCCTGCTGCAGGACTGCATGCACGGCGAGGCCGGCCTGTTCCAGGACGCGACCATGGTCGAGGCGGCCTGGACCATCGTGCAGCCGATCCTCGACGCCTGGCAGACCTCGGCCGACGAAACCCCGCAGTACCCGGCCGGCAGTGCCGGCCCGGCGGCGGCCGATGCGCTGCTGGCGCTCAACGGCGGCCATACCTGGCGCACCCTGACCGCGGGGCGCCGCCCGCCGCCGCGGCGCCCGCCCGAAGCCACCGCCACGACCGAGACCCGGCCGGTGACGCCGGCGCCGAAGCGCGTCGCCGCCAAGGCGGACAATGGCGCTACGTCCGCCGCGTCGCGCAAGTCGACCAAGCGAAAGACAGCCTCTGCGCCAGCGAAGACGCCGGCGCCGAAGCAGGTCGCCAAGAGCGCCGCGAAGAAAGCCGTCAAGCGCGCGGCCAACAGCACCGCGAAGCGTCCCCCGCGCAAGCGCTGAAGCGGTGCTCTGGGCACTGGCATGAGCGCCAGTGTCCGGGGAGATGCCGCCATGTCAGGGAGGAGCGGCACAGCCGCGGCGGCTGGATCCTGCAGTCGGGGCTGAAGCCCCTCCCACAATGGAAGGATTGGCGGCGCGCGGACACAGCGCGCTTGCCGAGCATTGGCTTTGGCTAACCGGCATGTCATGGGAGTTCCATCGTCCCCTGTTGTCGAAGCCAGCAAGCGTCATCGCGCCTGAAGCTCTCGACCGCAGTTGTGGGAGGGGCTTCAGCCCCGACGCGACCACGCCCGACTGCGCGCGCACCACGCTGCAGTGGGCGCGTGCCTCGGCCACTCGTCGGCACTCCCATCGCGATCCGTCGCGCGTGGCAACGGCGTACCCACCGTAACCGCGGTTATCGGCAGCGACGAGCGCACATCACGCAGTGCACGCCTGTGACACCGCTGGCCGTGCGGCCTAGCCACGCATCAACTGCGCTGCTGTCCCGCGCTTGTTGCGCCCGTCGCATCCGCCGGCCCCGCCGTCGGATCGTTGACGTCGGCCTCGAACAGCTTGGTCAGGTCCGCGCGCGCCGCGCGCGCGGTCTGCACCACCGCGGCCTCGTCGTCGTAGACCAGGTGCTGGGCGCGCAGCAGTTGCGAGTCGTGTTCGCGGAAGCGGGCGATACGGTCGCGCGCGGTGGCCGCGTCCAGGCCCAGGCCGAGCAGCACCTGCTCGCTCAGTTCCAGGCTGGAAGCGAACACCTCGCGGAACGGTTCGGCGCCCAGGTCCATGAGTCGCCAGGCGTGCTGGCGGTTGCGCGCGCGCGCCAGCACCTTGGCGGTGGGGTAGAGCCGGCGGATCAGCCGCGTGGTCTTGATGTTGGTTTCCGGGTCGTCCATCGCCACCACGAAGATGCGGATGCCGTCGCTGCCGGCCGCGCGCAGCAGGTCCGGGCGGCTGGGGTCGCCGTAGTAGAGCTGGTTGCCGAAGCGGCGTAGGTCCTCCACCGTGTCCGGATTGTGTTCCAGCGCCACGAACGGGATGCGCTGCGCGGTCAGCAGACGCGCCACGATCTGGCCGAAGCGACCCATGCCGGCGATCAGCACCTGCGCGCGCTGCGCATCCACGGTGTCGTACTGCGCGGCTGGCGGTGGTGGCTGTTTGCCCTTGCCGGCCTCGCTGCCGCCGAGCAGGCGCTGCATGCCGATCAGCAGCAGCGGGGTCAGCGCCATCGACACGCCGACCACTGCGACCAGGCGGTCGTGGGTGGCGTCGTCTAGCAGGCGCACGCGTTGCGCCTCGGTGAACACGACGAAGGCGAACTCGCCGCCCAGCCACAGCAGGCTGCCCAGTAGCAGCGCGCTGCGCCAGGGCAGGCGCAGCACGCGGCCGATGCCGGCCAGCAGCGCGAACTTGACCAGCAGCAGCGTGGCCACCGCACCGGCGATCAGCCACGGCTCGGCGACGATGCGGTCCAGGTCGATGCCCATGCCCACGGCGATGAAGAACACGCCCAGCAGCAGGCCCTGGAACGGCTCGATCTGCGCCTCCAGCTCGTGGCGGAATTCCGAATCGGCCAGCAGCACGCCCGCCAGGAACGCGCCCAGGCTGGGGCTGAGCCCGGCCTTCTGCAGGAACCAGGCGTTGCCCAGCACCACCAGCAGCGCACTGGCGGTGAACACCTCGGGCATGCGCGTGCGCGCCACGGTGCGGAACAGGTGGCGCAGCACGAAGCGCCCGCACAGCACTACCAGGGCCAGCGCGCCCAGCGCCTGGCCCACTTCCGTCCAGGTCAGGGTGTCGTTCTTGGCCCCGCCGAGCAGCGGCACTGCGGCCAGCAGTGGGATCGCGATCAGGTCCTGGAACAGCAGAATGGCGAAGCCGAGCCGGCCGTAGTCGCTGTTGAGCGCCTTGCGCTCGGCCAGCAGTTGCAGGCCTACCGCGGTGGAGGACAGCGCCAGCGCCAGGCCGATCACCAGCGCGCTCTTCCAGTTCATGCCCATGCACAGCGCCAGCGCGCCCAGCGGCAACGCGGTCAGCGCGACCTGGGCCGACCCGGCGCCGAACACCGCATGCCGCATCACCTTCAATCGCGCCGGCGACAGCTCCAGGCCGATCAGGAACAGCAGCATCACCACGCCGATCTCGGCGGCGTTGAGGATGCGCTCGGTGTCTTGCACGAAGCCCAGCCCGTCCGGCCCCAGCACCACGCCCGCGGCCAGGTAGGCCAGCACCGCGCCCAGGCCCAGCCGCTTGAACACCGGCACCGCGATCACCGCGGCCAGCAGCAGCACCATCGCCAGTTCCAGGCCGCCGCTATGCATGAGTCGTCTCCATCGCCGCATTATGCGGCCGCCAATGCGACCGTCTGCTGACCCGGGCTGTGGGGGCGGGTGTTCGTTGGGCTCTGCGAACCCGAGAGGTGGGAACGGATGGGCGGTGCTGCTGGCCTTGCTATGGAGGAGGGATCGCCGCCTGGTCAGAGCGCTGTGCTTGTGGCCTGTGGCGTGGTCGCGTTGCGCCTGAAGGGGGCATCGAGCAAGCGCAAGCGCACACGCGTAGGAGCGGCTTCAGCCGCGACCGTGCCTTACCGGCAACGTCTCGTCGCGGCTGAAGCCGCTCCTACGAGACGGTGGGATGCGCGGCAAAAAACAGGTGGTTCGAGATGCCCCGAGTAGAGCGCGTGCGGCCATTGGGGTCGTTTTGAATCCAGCAACACACGCGAGCCGTGAACACCGGACAGCCGACCGAAGCCCCTGTGGGAGGGGCTTCAGCCCCGACGCACGGAGGCCGAAATCGCGACAGTGCGCCCTGTCGCCGAACGCGCGGCACGGTCGGCCGCAAGACCCGGATCATCCCCGCGCCGCGGCCAGCCGTGTACCGTTAGCGCATTCGCTCGCCTCTGCCGCCGCCATGAGCACCTATCACCTGCAGTCCGTGTTCCGCCCCGCCTCGGTCGCCATCGTCGGCGGCAGCCCGCGCGAGCGTTCGGCCGGGCGGGCGGTGGTGCGCAGCCTGCGCGCGGCCGGGTTCCCGGGGCAGATCGGCTGGGTCAGCCCGCGCTACCGCGAGATCGACGGCGTGCCCACGGTGCGCCGGCTCACCGATCTGCCGTGGGTGCCGGACCTGGTGGTGATCACCGCGCCGGCGCGGATGGTGCCGCGCATCGTGTCGATCGCCGCGCGGCGCGGCGTGGCTGCGGCGATCATCCTCACCGCCGGGCTCGGCAGCGGGCCGGGCTCGGCCGCGGCGCGGGTGGAGAGCGCCGCACGCGCCAAGGGCCTGCGCATTCTCGGCCCGCACTGCCTGGGCGTGATCGCCCCGCATGCGCGGCTCAACGCCAGCATCGCCGCGCATTGTCCGCAGCCGGGCGACCTGGCGCTGATCTCCGAATCCAGCGCCATTGCCGCGGCGCTGGTGGAATGGGGCGTGGCGCGTGCGGTCGGCTTCTCGGCGGTGGTCTCGCTGGGCGACGCGCTGGACGTGGACTTCGCCGACCTGCTCGACTATTTCGCCACCGACTACCGCACCCGCGCGATCCTGCTCTATGTCGAGCACATCCGCGACGCGCGCAAGTTCATGTCCGCCGCCCGCGCCGCCGCGCGCGCCAAGCCGGTGGTGGTGGTGAAGTCGGGCCGGCAACTGCGCATCGACCCCAACGCCGACACCCACGTGCAGGCGCTGGCCAGTTCCGATGCGGTGTACGGCGCCGCGTTCGCCCGCGCCGGCCTGCTGCGGGTGCGCGCGCTGGACGAGCTGTTCGCCGCCGCGGAGACGCTGGGCCGGCTCAGCACCTTCCCCGGCCGGCGCCTGGCCATCCTCAGCAACGGCGGCGGCGTCGGCCACCTGGCGGTGGATACGCTGGCCGATCTCGGCGGCACCCTGGCCACGCTGTCGGCGCCCACCCAGCAGCGCCTGGAACAGGCATTGCCGCAGGAATGGTCGCACCGCAATCCGGTGGACATCGTGGTGGACGCCGACGGCGAGCGCTATGCCGCCGCCGCCGGCGCGCTGCTGGAGGATCCGGAGAACGATGCGGTGCTGGTGGTCAACGTGCCCACCGCGTTCACCTCTTCCGCCGAGGCGGCGCAGGCGCTGACCCGCATCCTCGGCCAGCGCCCGCGCCACCACCGCAACAAGCCGGTGTTCGCGGTGTGGCTGGGCAACGACGAGAGCGCCACCGCCACGCTCAACGCCGCGCGCATTCCCACTTACGCCACCGAGGCCGACGCGGTGCGCGGCTTCATGCACCTGGTGCGCTACCGCGAGGCGCAGGCGGCGCTGATGGAAACGCCGCCGAGCCTGCCCGACGATTTTGCCTTCGACGCCGCCGCCGCGCGTGGCATCGTCGACGCCGCGCTGGCCGCCGGGCAGACCTGGCTGGACCCGCTGGCGACCACGCGGCTGCTTGCCGCCTACGGCATCCCCACCGCGCCGGTGGAACACGCCGCCGATGCCGAGGCCGCGGCGCAGGTGGCCGCGCCGATGCTCGCGCAAGGCTCGGCGGTGGCGGTGAAGATTCATTCGGCCGACATTCCGCACAAGTCCGACGTGGACGGCGTACGCCTCAACCTGGTCAGCGTGGAGGCGGTGCGCGATGCGGCCGAGGGCATCCTCGCCCGCGCGCGCGCCGCGCGTCCGGATGCGCGCATCGACGGCGTGCTGGTGCAGCCCTCGCTGCTGCGGCCGAAGGCACGCGAGTTGATCGCCGGCATCGCCGACGATCCGACCTTCGGCCCGGTGATCGTGTTCGGCCGCGGCGGCACCGCGGTGGAGGTGATCGACGACAAGGCGCTGGCGCTGCCGCCGCTGGACCTGCGCCTGGCCCACGAACTGATCGGCCGCACCCGCGTCAGCCGCATCCTCAAGGCCTACCGCGACGTGCCGGCCGCCGACGAGCGCGCGGTGGCGATGGTGCTGGTCAAGCTGGCGCAACTGGCCGCCGACCTGCCGGAGATCCGCGAGCTGGACATCAACCCGCTGCTGGCCGACCGCGACGGGGTGATCGCGGTCGACGCGCGGGTGGCGGTGGCGCCGTCGCGGCGCCTGCACAAGGGCCGCGGCCATCCGCGCTTTGCGATCTTTCCGTATCCCAAGGAGTGGGAACGGCGCATCGTGCTCAACGACGGCAGCGCCGCGCTGGTGCGTCCGGTGCGGCCGGAGGACGACGCGCTGTTCCGCAGCTTCTTCGCCCGTGTCACTGACGAAGACCTGCGGCTGCGCTTCTTCCAGGCGGTCAAGCATTTCAGCCACGAGTTCATCGCGCGCCTGACCCAGCTCGACTACGCGCGCTCGATCGCGCTGGTGGCGATCGAACCGCGCAGCGGCGACATGCTCGGCGCGGTGCGCCTGCACGCCGACGCCGACTACGACCGCGGCGAATACGGCATCCTGATCCGCTCCGACCTCAAGGGCCACGGCATCGGCTGGCAACTGATGCGGATCATGATCGAGTACGCCGGCTGGCTCGGCCTCAAGGTGGTCGAAGGCCAGGTGCTGCGCGAGAACCGCACCATGCTGGCGATGTGCCAGCAACTCGGCTTCAAAGCCACGCCGGATCCGGACGACGCCACGCTTATGGACGTGGTGTTGCCGGTGGCGCAGCACTGAGGACGGCGCCGCGATGTCGACGTTCTCGCCGAGCCTGTTGCAACCGCGTCACGCGATCCTCTCCGGTCAGCCGGAGGACGCCTCGCTGGAAATCCTGCTGCGTCCTTTCCTGCATGATGGCGAGATCGTGGACACCGCGATCTGCCTGGACGGCATCGCGCTGCCGTCGCTCAGGCTCGGCGCGCTGGCCGGCCAGCGCTTCGACTTTCCGCGCAATCCGCAGGACGGCTACATCGACGGCTCGCTTTACCTGGCCGGCGTGCACCATCCGGTCGACGTCGACACGCTGACCTTCCATCTTTCGCGCGACGGGCAACTGACGCTCGTGGCCAAGGGCGTCTATGCGTTCGATGTCGAAGGCCTCGATGGCCTGGGCAAGGTGCCCTTCACCCTGGCGATGCGGTTGAGCACGTGCGCGCTGTGAGCGGGACTGCGCGACTTCGCACAACGGCATGCCGCCATGGACATCCATCGCATCATGGACTCCATCGCCGCAAACGCTGATCCGCATCCGACACCTGCCCAGAGGAGATTCTCATGTCGTTCAAACCAGAGCGCTACACCTCGGTCTCCCCGTATCTCATCGTCGACGGCGCGCAGCGCACCCTCGAGTTCCTGGTCGCGGTGTTCGATGCCGAGCCCTTGCGGCAGATTCCCGGCGAGGGCGGCCTGCTCGCCCATGGCGAGGTACGCATCGACGACACCGTGGTGATGTTCTGCGATGCGGTCGATGGCTGGCCGGCGCTGCCGGCGCATGTGCACGTCTACGTGCGCGACGTGGATGCGACCTACCAGCGTGCGTTGGCCGCCGGCGCCACGGCGGTGCAGGCGCCGATGCAGAAGGACGATCCGGACCGGCGTGGCGGCTTCCGCGACCCAGGCGGCACGACCTGGTGGGTCGGGCAGCAGGTCGGTTGAGCGAGCGCAGGCACCAGCACGCCTGACGCCACGCATCGCTGCGTCGTCGTCGCGCTCTGCCCAGGCCGTGCCCGCCGGCGCCGTCGAGCGGCGCGCGACAGGCAAGGCGCGGTGACGGCTACTCCAGTTCCTGGTTGCTCACCCCACGCTCGACCGGGTACACGGTCGGCGGCGGCGTGGTGGAGCGCATCAGTTTCAGCGAGGTCTTGCGCTGCTCGCACAGGTTGCCGCCGCTGACGAACACGCCGTCCTGGGTGCACTTCCAGTCGTAGAAGTTGGCGATGCCGCCGGCCAGCTGCAGGCTGTAGTCGGTGCTCTTGGCCGCCGCGTCGAACGGTTGCCCGGCGGGGACGTTCTGGAACCAGCGCATCCATTCCTTGGAACCGACCGGTGGCACCTTGTCCGGCGCCTGGAAGGTCGGGTTCATCGGCGAGAGTTGCGGCGATTCGGCGGTCATGTGGCAGCTCATGCAGGAGCTGATCGGATTGTCCACCGGGCCGTTGAGGCGGCCGTTCCAGCCCAGGTGGGTCGGCGGCAGTTCCGGCTTGGTGTTGATCGCCGACTGCAGGATGCGCGGATTGATCCGGGTCTGGGTCGGCTGCTTGTTGGTGTAGTCGTCGCCGGTGTTCTGCGGATCGTTGCCGAACATCACGCCCACCGGCACCAGGTTCTGCCAGCCGGGCTTGCCGCTGACCGCACCGTTGTACTGGAAGGTGCCGAAGATCCAGCCGGTGCCGGGCACGCGGCTGTCGCGCACGGCGAAATCCATCTGGATCAGCGCCACCTGCTTGAACGCGCGGTCGGCGGACTTGAAGCTGTTGGTGACCCAGGCGTTCCACAGCACCGGGTTCTGCAGGAACGGAACCTGGCTCAGGTCCACGTCGGCGAACAGCGCCTTGCAGACCACGGTGCCGTCGCGGAAGGTGTTGGGCTTGGTGGTGAAGCTTGGATCCGGGTTCTGCGGATCCTTCCACACCTGGCCGAAGGTGTAGGCGCCCACATCGTTGTAGATGCCGACCGCGAAGGTCTGGCCGGAGGTGAGCTGGGTCGGCGCCAGTTGCTTGACCTGGATCTGCGCCTCCTTGGTCAGCCCGTGCACGCCTTCGCGCCCGAGCGGGCCGTAATGCTGCCAGGGCGCGTGGTACCAGCGCCGCACCTTGTTGTTCTGCACGTACCAGTCGCTTTCGACGTTGCCTTCCAGGCAGTAGGTCTTCACCGCATCGGCGTAGCCGCGCCAGGCTTCGAAGTCGTTGGTCAGCGGCTTGGGCAGTTTCTGGAAGAACGCCGGCAACGGGCCGCTGGGTGGCTGCTGCGGATAGTCCTGGCTGAGCTGGAACAGCGGCCCTTTGTAGGTGGCCGGCGGCGCGTAGCCGAAATCCGGAAACCGGCCGGCGGAAGCGGCGCCGCTGGCGAGGGTCAGCGCGACGGCGATGGCGAGTGTGCGCGGGTGGGACGGGTGCATGGTGGACCTCCGGTCGAGTGCGTCGGTGCGTGCGGGCGATGCCGCGTCCTGTGTCCGGACATCCCCTGGCCCCGGACCGGCCGCACGCCCGTGCTGCTGCGCGGCCGCGATGAAAGAACATCGCCGTGCCAGGGCCACGCCGCAGGCATGCGCGGACACTTCCGCCTGCGCGCGCAGACGAAGCGAGAGACGCTTTTGGAAATGCACCGCCCATCGCCACCGCGCGGGTGCGGCGACGCTGCTGTGGAAGCGGCAGTCCTGCTGAAACGGCCTAGCGGACCGAAGACCTGTCCATGTCGCTCTCCTGACCCCGTGTGGAAGGCAACTGCGTTGAACGACCCCGATGCGTCGAGCGTGGGGGAAACGCGCGGGCCCGGCAGGGCAGCATCGGGGGACGAATGCTGCGGAGGCGGCGCCGTGCGGCGGCCGCGATGCCGGGTTGCGCGTCGATCGCCAGTCCCGCGTGGTGGCGGACTTCGGCGTTGCTCGACGCTTCGGACTCTAGCGAGCGCCGCGCGGCCGGTGGTAGACAGTTGCGCGCGCCGGCGTCGCGATGGCAGACGGCGGTGGGCCTTCACGTCGATCGCGCGCGCAGCGGGTGGCCCGCCGGCACGCTGGCCGCCGTCGTGGCATGCTGCGTGCGGGGTCGCGCCTGGCGGGAACGGGCAGGCGCGGTGGGGACGGTGGACGCACCGGGCACGGCGGCGTCCACTGCGGCGATGCACTTTCTTGCGGTGACGCCATGCGCACGCACGGGACCTTGATTCAGTGGGACGAGGAGCGCGGCTGCGGCCGAGTGCGCCTGGCGCATCGCGAGACCGAAGCCGAGGTGCAACGCGCGGCATTTCCCGCCGACGGCGTACCGCCACGAGTGGGCGAACTGATCTCATTCGACCTGGAGCACGATGCGCAGGGACGGCCGCACGCGATGCGGGTGATGCGGCCCGGGCGTGCACCGGTACCGGCCGCGCAGGCGGCGACCGCACCGCGCGGGCGTCGCGGCCGCTGGCTCGGCGTGCTGGCGTTGCTGGTGGTGCTCGCGGTCGCCGGCTATGCCGTGCTGCGCTTGGTGGCGCCGCCGCCGGTAGCTCCTGCGGCGCCGGTCGCGCCGGTGGCCACGGCGCCCGCATCGCCGGCGCCGGCCTTCCAGTGCGACGGCCGCACGCATTGCGCGCAGATGACCTCGTGCGACGAAGCGGTGTACTTCCTGCAGCACTGCCCGGGCGTGGAGATGGATGGCAACCACGATGGCGTGCCGTGCGAACGGCAGTGGTGCCGGCGCACGCGCTGAGCCGCGGTCGGCGCGTGCGCGGCGCAGGGTCTTGACCCGACCGTGATCGGGACTCGGCTACGGTCGCGCATTGCCTGCAGGTGACGCATGACCGAGCCACGCCTCTCTCCCACCAAGACCCGCGCGTTGTCGCTGGGCCTGTTCGTCTTCGTCGCGGTGTTCGCCGCCATCGTCTGGTCGCTGTTGCGGCCGTACGGCTCGGTGTACTTCTTCCCGGTGCATTTCCTGGTCGGGCTCGGCCTGCCGTTCCTGTTCTACGCGCTGGGCGCCAACCGCGCCGCGTTCCTCGCCGGCCTGGGCCTGACGGTCATCGTCCTGGTGCTGTTCAACCTGTGGGGCGACCAGGTCGGTGGGATCGGTCCGCGCGTGTTCGACTGGGCGCATGCCGTCGCCGGGATCCTGGGCATGCTGCTGGCCTACGGCGTGTTTCGCCTGTCCACGCGCGTGCGCCAGCGCCACGCGCGCTGAGCCGGCGTCATTCCGCGTCGTCGCTGCGGGTGAACGGCGCCAGCCGCAGTTTCACCCGGTGCTCCACGCCGGCCGGGCACTGCCCCGGCGCCGGCCCGCGGAAGTAGCTGCGCTGCCAGCCTTCGCGGCTGGCATCGGAACCGGGCTGTTCCAGATCGTGCAGGAACTGCCCGCGGCTGCGCATCCATGCCTGGTGTTCGCGTTCCAGTTCCGGCGTCTGCGACAGTGGCTGCCAGCGCGGCTCGGTCTCGGCCAGCACCCGCCGCTGCACCGGGAAGAAGTGGCAGAACGGCTCGCCCGCCTCGAAGCGCACGCGGCCGGGCCGGGTGAACTGCCAGTTCATGGTGAAGGTGTAGGGGCTCCAGTCGGTCTCGATCAGCCCGGTGAGCCCGGCGATGCCGTCCTTGGGCCGGTTCACCGGCGCGGTGACGTACAGGTCCACGCCGGCCTCGGTGCGGAACAGGCACGGCACGTGGAAGGTGAGCACGCCGTAGCCGAAGTGGCTGACCGCCGGCGCGTGCGTGCCCGGCGCCGGCTGCACGCGCAGGTCGTCGAGCGCATTGCCGCCGTTCCACTCGGCCTCGAACGCGGTCTGACACAGCAACTCCCAGCCGTGCGCGTTGGCGATGTCCAGCGGCAGGCAGCGGTACGCGTAACGCTCGGAGGTGCGGTCCATCCACGGCCGCTCGCGCGGCGCCGGACGCACGTCCAGGGTGTGGCCGTCGAGAACGTGGGCGGTGAGTTTCATGGTGCGGGCAGGAGGATGGACCAGCCCCGAGTGTGACGCCTCGCTGCGGTCTTGGCGACCGCGCGAGGCGCGCCGCTCACGCCGCTTCGAAATCCAGCAGCGCCACGCCGTCGCCGACCAGCTCGCCCTCGCGCACGCGAAAGCCCTGCACGGTGCCGTCGGCCGGTGCCTGCAGGGTGTGCTCCATCTTCATCGCCTCCAGCACCAGCAGCGGCGTGCCGCGGGTCACCTGGGTGCCGGGCGCGACCAGCAGGGCGACGATGCGTCCCGGCATCGGCGCGGTCAGCCCGCCGCTTTCCACCGCCGGCTGGTCGGCCTCGGCGACCGGGTCGTGGCGTTCGAACAGATAGCCATGGCCGTCGACGAACAGGTGCAGCTGCGCACCCGCGAACACCGCATCGGCCTGCACCCGCTGCGTGCCGAGGAAGGCGGACAGACGCCCGTCGTGCAACTGGCCGCTCGCCTCGAGCGTCTCCTTCGTCTGCGCGGCGTGGATCTGCCAGCCGCCGGCATGCGCGGTCAGGTGCAACGTGCGCTGGGTGTCGCCATGCTGCAGCGTCAGCGCATGCGGGGCTGGCGCACCCAGCCGCCAGCCGTCGCGCAAATCCCAGGGCGAGTGCGGATCGGCCGCGTGCGCGGTGGGCGCCGACGCGTGCAGTTGCCAGGCCAGTGCGGCCAGGCTCCACAGCGCATCGCTGGTCGGGGCTGGGGTGTCGAACAGCGCCGTGTGTTCGCGCTCGATCAGTGCGGTGTCCAGGTCCGCCTGCGCGAACGCGCTGGTGCCGACCAGGCGCTGCAGGAACGCGGCATTGGTCGACACGCCGACCACCTGGCACGCGGCCAGCGCCGTCTGCATGCGCCGCAGCGCGCGCTCGCGGGTCGTATCCCAGACGATCAGCTTGGCGATCATCGGATCGTAGTGTGGGCCGATCACATCGCCCTGTTCGACGCCGGCATCGACGCGCGTATGCGCGTCGGCGGCGGGCAGGCGCAGATGCTGCAGCGTGCCGATCGACGGCAGGAAGCCGCGCGCCGGGTCTTCGGCGTACAGCCGCGCTTCCAGCGCATGGCCGTGGATCGCCAGTTCGTGCTGGCGCTGCGGCAGCGGCTGGCCGGCGGCCACGCGCAGTTGCCACTCCACCAGGTCGGTGCCGGTGATGCACTCGGTGACCGGGTGTTCCACCTGCAGGCGGGTATTCATTTCCATGAAGTAGAACGCGCCATCGGGCGCGACGATGAACTCCACGGTGCCGGCGCCGACATAGCCCACCGCGCGCGCGGCCTCCACCGCGGCCTGGCCCATCGCCGCACGCCGTTCCGCGTCCATGCCCGGTGCGGGCGCTTCCTCCAGCACCTTCTGGTGGCGGCGCTGCACCGAGCAGTCGCGTTCAAACAGGTAGACCAACTCGCCGTGGCTGTCGCCGAACACCTGGATCTCGATGTGCCGCGGCCGCAGCACGTACTTCTCCACCAGCACGTGCGCATTGCCGAACGCGGCCTGCGCCTCGCGCTGGCAGGCGGCGAGCGCGGCGTCGAAGTCGGCATCGTCATCGACCCGGCGCATGCCCTTGCCGCCGCCACCGGCGCTGGCCTTGATCAGCACCGGGTAGCCGATGGCCGCGGCCTGCGCGCGCAGGAAGTCCGGGTCTTGCTGCTCGCCGTGATAGCCCGGCGTCAGCGGCACCCCGGCCGCCTGCATCAGGGCCTTGGCCGCGCTCTTGTCGCCCATGGCGCGGATCGCCGCCGGCGGCGGCCCGATGAACACCAGCCCGCGCGCGGCGCAGGCCTCGGCGAACTCCGCGTTCTCGGACAGGAAGCCATACCCGGGATGGATGGCCTGCGCGCCGCTGCGTTGCGCGGCCTCGAGGATGCGCTCGCCGCGCAGGTAGCTCTCGCGCGCCGGCGCGGCGCCGATGTGCACGGCCTCGTCGGCCAGACGCACGTGGCGCGCGTCGCGATCGGCATCGGAGTACACGGCCACGGTGGCGATGCCGAGCTTGCGGCAGGTGGCGATCACCCGGCAGGCGATCTCGCCGCGATTGGCGATGAGGATCTTGTCGAAGGTCGGCAGGTCGGGGGTGGCCATGATCGGGTGCCTGGAGAAGGTTAGAGGTGTTGCGCTTGCGGTGCGCAGACGTGCGCAAGAGTTGCGTCGTAGTTGTTCTGCCGGAGCAGCTTCAGCGGTTGCAGTTGCGGTTGCCATGCTTTGGCTTTGGCTTTGGCTGTTGCTCCGGCTTTTGATTTACCGGGTTCCCTTCCGAAGCGGCGGCCAGCACGGGGAAAAACCCCGAAGGGGCGGCGCACATGGACGTGCGCCGTCCGCGGCAGGGGCAGGATGCCCCTTCCGCGGATCCCCGGGCTGGACGCGGACCCGGAGCGCGCAGCGCGGAGGGCGCGAGGCAGGGCGCGCTTTCTTTTGGTTACCTTTTCTTTGCGCGAGCAAAGAAAAGTAACTCGCCCGCAAGGGCGAAAGCCTTTAAAGCTTTTGCTGTCGCTACTGCTGTTGATTGAAGCTTGTCTATCGGACGAGAAGATCTGTAGGAGCGGCTTCAGCCGCGACAGCGAGAGTCCGTTCTGTCTGTCGCGGCTAAAGCCGCTCCTACGATTCAGCGGCCGCCACCCTGGCAGCAAGTGCAAGAGCAAAGCTTTCGCCTGGCGGCGAGTCACTTTTCTTTGCTTGTGCAAAGAAAAGTAACCAAAAGAAAGCACACCCCGCAGCGCGCCCTCCGCGCTACGCGCTCCGGGTCCGCAGCCACGACGGGCATTTTTCGACGGCACATCCATGTGCCGGCGAAAAACGACGCGCATCCTGCGCGCCGCCCTTCGGGTATTCGCCCGCCGCGGCTGCCGCGCCGAGGGGGCCCGGTAAGTCAAAGGCAGAGCAAGAGCAAATGCAGGGGCGAAAGCAAAAGCAGCAGCAAAAGCGGAGGCCGTCGCAGCGAGCGCGTCCGCAGAGTCGGTCGTGGAGCCCACCGCCGGGCACACTAGCGCCGGCATCGCCAGCGACCACCTGCGTGACCACCGCCGATCCCCGCGCGAACGCGCTTTCCACCCCGAGCGCATGCGCGCCCTCACATCCGGAACACCCCGAACCGGCTCGGCTCCGCCGGCGCATTCAACGCCGCGGATAAGCCCAACCCCAGCACCCGCCGCGTCTGCGCCGGATCGATCACCCCGTCGTCCCACAACCGCGCACTGGCGTAGTAAGGATGGCCCTGCCGCTCGAACTGCTCGCGGATCGGCGCCTTGAACGCCGCCTCCTCCGCGTCCGACCACTGCCCGCCCTTGGCCGCGATGCCGTCGCGGCGCACCGTCGCCAGCACGCTGGCCGCCTGCTCGCCGCCCATCACCCCGATGCGTGCGTTCGGCCACATCCACAGGAAATTCGGTGAATACGCGCGGCCGCACATGCCGTAGTTGCCGGCGCCGAACGAACCGCCGATCACCACCGTGAACTTGGGTACCTTGGCGCAGGCCACCGCCATCACCAGCTTGGCGCCGTCCTTGGCGATGCCGCCGTGCTCGTACTTGCGGCCGACCATGAAGCCGGTGATGTTCTGCAGGAATACCAGCGGAATGCCGCGCTGCGCGCACAGCTCGATGAAGTGCGCGCCCTTCAGCGCCGACTCGGAGAACAGGATGCCGTTGTTGGCAACGATGCCCACCGGATAGCCGTGGATGTGCGCAAAGCCGGTGACCAGCGTGGTGCCGTAGCGCGCCTTGAATTCGTCCAGGCGCGAGCCGTCCACCACCCGCGCGATCACCTCGCGCACGTCGAACGGCTTGCGCGGGTCGGCCGGGATCACCCCGTACAGTTCCTCGGCCGGATACAGCGGCGGCTCCGGCGTGCGCAGCGCCAGAGCGGGGGCCGGCTTGCGCCAGTTGAGCTGGGAGACGATCGCGCGCACCCGCGCCAGCGCCTGCAGGTCGTTGTCGGCGAAGTGGTCGGCCACGCCGGAGATGCGCGTGTGCACATCGGCGCCGCCGAGGTCCTCGGCGCTGACGTCCTCGCCGGTGGCGGCCTTCACCAGCGGCGGGCCGCCGAGGAAGATCGTGCCCTGCTCACGCACGATCACCGTCTCGTCGCTCATCGCCGGCACGTAGGCGCCGCCGGCGGTGCACGAGCCCATCACGCAGGCGATCTGGGCGATGCCCTGCGCCGAGAGGTTGGCCTGGTTGTAGAAGATCCGGCCGAAGTGGTCGCGGTCGGGAAACACCTCGTCCTGCAGCGGCAAAAACGCGCCGCCGGAATCGACCAGGTAGATGCACGGCAGCCGGTTCTGCAGGGCGATCTCCTGCGCGCGCAGGTGTTTCTTCACCGTCATCGGGTAGTAGGTGCCGCCCTTGACCGTGGCGTCGTTGGCCACGATCACGCATTCCACACCGGAGACGCGGCCGATGCCGGCGACCACGCCGGCGCACGGCACCTCGTCGTCGTACAGGCCCAGCGCCGCCAGCGGCGCGATCTCCAGGAACGCGCTGCCCGGGTCGAGCAGGGCGTCGATGCGCTCGCGCACCAGCAGCTTGCCGCGCGCCTGGTGCTTGGCGCGGGCGGCTTCGCTGCCGCCCAGGGCGATGCGCGCCTGGGTGGCGTGCAGGTCGTCGACCACCGCGCGCAGCGCGGCGGCATTGGCGGCGAAGGCGTCGCTGCCGGGTTGCAACTGGGTCTGGATCGCGCTCATGGCAGAACCGTTGGAAAGGAGAAGAGGCGTGGTGCGGTGTAGGAGCGGCTTCAGCCGCGATGGGCGTTCATGGGAAGGCCCGCCACCCGCTCAGCATCACTTGGTCCGCTCGAACAATTCGCGGCCGATCAGCATGCGGCGGATCTCCGAGGTGCCCGCGCCGATCTCGTAGAGCTTGGCGTCGCGCCACAGGCGCCCGGTCGGATAGTCGTTGATGTAGCCGTTGCCGCCCAGCACCTGGATCGCCTGGCCGGTCAGCCAGGTCGCCTTCTCGGCGGCGTAGAGGATCGCGCCGGCGGCGTCCTGGCGGGTGGTGCGGCCGGCGTCGCAGGCGCGCGCCACCGCGTACACGTAGGCGCGGCAGGCGTTGAGGCCCACGTACATGTCGGCCAGCTTGCCCTGCATCAGCTGGAAGCTGCCGATCGGTTCGCCGAACTGGCGGCGCTCGTGCACGTAGGGCAGCACCACGTCCAGCGCCGCGGCCATCAGCCCCAGCGGACCGCCGGACAGCACCACGCGCTCGTAATCCAGGCCGGACATCAGCACGCGCACGCCGCCGCCGACCTCGCCCAGCACGTTCTCCGCCGGCACTTCGCAGTCCTGGAACACCAGTTCGCAGGTGTTGGAGCCGCGCATGCCGAGCTTGTCCAGCTTCTGCGCGGTGCTGAAGCCAGGCATGCCCTTCTCGACCACGAACGCGGTGATGCCGCGCGCGCCGCCGCTGGGGTCGGTCTTGGCGTAGACCACCAGCACGTCGGCGTCGGGGCCGTTGGTGATCCACATCTTGTTGCCGTTGAGCACGTAGCGGTCGCCGCGCGCCTCGGCGCGCAGCTTCATCGACACCACGTCCGAGCCGGCGCCGGGCTCGCTCATCGCCAGCGCGCCGACGTGCTCGCCGCTGCACAGCTTCGGCAGGTAGCGCGCCTTCTGCGCCGGGCTGGCGTTCTTGCGCAACTGGTTCACGCACAGGTTCGAATGCGCGCCGTAGGACAGGCCGATCGCGCCGCAGGCGCGGGAGATCTCCTCCATCGCCACCACGTGCGCCAGATAGCCCATCGCGCTGCCGCCGTACTCCTCCTCCACGGTGAGGCCGAGCAGGCCCTGTTCGCCGAGCTTGCGCCACAGCGGTGCGGGGAAGGCGTTGTCGCGGTCGGCCTGCTCGGCCAGCGGCGCGATCTCGCGCGCGGCAAAGGCGGCGACGCTGTCGCGCAGCAGGTCGACCTCCTCGCCCAACTCGAAATTCAACGACGGCATCAGCATGGCGGCAACTCCGGGAATGGCGGGTGGCCGGCGGCGCCTAGAATCGGACCCGCGCCGGGCAAGAGCGCCCAGCGTAGCCGGGAACGGCAAAGAAGTGAACAGAAATTCATTAATTGAACTTAGAATCACGCCATGGCCTACAAACGCTCCGCCCTGATGGAAGAACGCCTCGCCGGCAACCGCCAGCGCATCCTGCTGGCGGCGCGCCGGCTGATCGCCGCCGACGGCTTCCGTGGCGCCCCGGTGACCGCGGTGGCGGCCGAGGCCGGGGTCTCCACCGGGCTGATCTACCGGCATTTCCCGTCCAAGGCCGAACTGTTCGTGGAGGTGCTGACCGCGGCGGTGGAGCACGAGCTGACCATCCTGCGTGACATCGCCGCCGCGCCGGCGCCGGCCGCGCAGCGCCTGCGCGATGCCATCGCCTCGTTCGTGCGCCGCGCCCTGGCCGGCCCCGGCCTGGCCTACGCCTTCATCGCCGAGCCGGTGGAGCCGGAGGTGGACGCCGAGCGCATCCGCTGCCGGCGCCTGCTCGGCGACGTGTTCAAGGGCATCCTGGCCGACGGCGTGGCCGCGGGCGAGTTCCCCGCGCAGGACCTGGACGCGGCCGCGGCATGTCTGGTCGGCGCCTACACCGAGGCCCTGGTCGGCCCGACCGCGCCCAGCCGCGACGGCCCGCGCGACAGCGAGCGCCTGGTCGAGGCGGTGTGCGGGTTCTGCCTGCGCGCGGTGGGCAGCGCCTGAGCGCAACGGCCGCGCCGCCTGCGCCGAACTGCTGCGATGCAGCACGCATCGCCTGCGATTCCGGGCCATCCTGGCGTGCAGCGCGGCGCAAACGCTGGCTATACTCGGTCGCGTAGCGGTGGTCCGGATTACCACGTGCCAAAGGGGTGTGATGTGCGGAATTACGACCTCGAATTTCTCAAGCGCTTCTCGATGGTGATCGGCCTGCTGGTGCTGATCACCCTCGGCCTGATCGTGTTCGCGCATCACCTGCAGCGGGCCATCCCGCCGGAGGTGTCGCCGACCGCGCAAAAGCGCACCGACGAGCGCATTGCGCCCGTGGGCGCGGTCTACGCCGGCAGCACCGGCGCCGCGGCGCAGGCCGCTGCGCAGGCGGCGGCGCTGGCCAAGGC
This sequence comes from Xanthomonas sacchari, assembly GCF_040529065.1. NCBI lineage: Bacteria > Pseudomonadati > Pseudomonadota > Gammaproteobacteria > Lysobacterales > Lysobacteraceae > Xanthomonas > Xanthomonas sacchari. The sequence continues at coordinate 391,686 of NZ_CP132343.1, forward strand.
CTCGGCGCAGGCGGCCTACGGCGGCACCACCGACGGCAAGACCATCTTCAACAACCTGTGCACCGCCTGCCACACCACCGGCGTGGGCAAGGCGCCGACGCTGGACCACGCGCACTGGGACAAGCGCATCGCGCAGGGCAAGGACACGCTCTACAGGCACGCCATCGAGGGCTACACCGGCCCCGACGGCGGCATCATGCCGCCCAAGGGCGGCAATCCCGGGCTGACCGAGGAGCAGATCCACGCCACCGTGGACTGGATGCTGGCCAACCTGAAGTAACCTTGCGCCTCCCGCACGCCCCTGCGCCGCCTCCGGGCGGCGCATTCGTTTCCGCGCCCGTCGCGTGCCGGCGCAAACAAGGAGAGTGATCGCATGCGCATGCCGCCGCCATCGTTGTTGTCGTTGCTGCTGCTGGTCGCAGCCCCCGCCGCGCAGGCGCTGACGCCGCCGACGTTGTTGCCGATCGGGCAGTTACGCCCGGGCCCGCAGGCGCAGGGTGTGGTGTTCGAGGGCGTGGTCACCGCTCGGGTGGAGGCCGGCGGCAGCGGCTACCTGGTGCAGGACGCAGGCGACGACGATCCGTTGACCGCCGACGCCCTGCTGGTGCGCGGCGATGCCGAGCGCAGCCTGGCCCCGGGCGACCGCGTGCGGGTGTGGGGCGAACTGGCCCCGCAGGCCGCCGCGTCGGCCAAGGCCGGCACGGCCTTCGTCGGGCGCAGCGTGCTGGAGCAGGGGCACACCGTGCTGGCGCGGGCGCAACCGTTGCCGCTGCAGGTGCTCGACGCGGCGCCGGCCAACTGGTCGGCGCTGGCCGGCATGCGCGTGCGCATCGCCGCGCCGCTGACCGTGGTCGACAACGACATGCTGGGCAAGACCGGCGAACTCGGCGTGGCCTTCGGCGGGCGCCTGTGGCAGCCCAGCGAGGTGGCGGCACCCGGCAGCGCCGAGCAGGCGGCGGTGGTGGCCGACAACGCGCGGCGCGGGCTGCGCCTGGGCTCGCTTGCCGCGCCGCCGCCGCCGCCGGCAACGGCAACGGCAACGGCAACGGCAACGGCAAAACTTCCGGACTATCTGGGCAGCGCCACTGCACCGCCGCGTGCGGGCAGCACGCTCCAGGATGTGGAGGGCATCGTCGGCGGGATGATCGAGGGTGCCGCGCGGCTGTATCCGACCGCCGCGCTGCAACTGACGCCGCCGCCGGAACCGGCGCCGCCGCAGGTCGCCGGCAGCCTGCGCATCGCCGCGTTCAACCTGGAGAACTTCTTCAACGGCGACGGCCGCGGCGGCGGGTTCCCGACCTTGCGCGGCGCACGCACGCCGGCCGAATTCCAGGCGCAGCTGCGCAAGCTGGTGGCCACGATCCGCCCGCTGCAGGCCGACGTCGCCGCGTTGATGGAACTGGAGAACGACGGCTACGGCCCGACCTCAGCGATCGCCAGCCTGGTCGACGCGCTTAATGCCGGCGGCGGCGACTGGCGCTTCGTCGACGCCGGGCGCGGCCCCGGCGACAACCCGATCCGGGTCGGGCTGATCTACCGCGCCTCGCGCGTCAGCCCGGTGGGCAAGCCGGCGATGCTGGAAGGCGGCCCGTTCGCCGAGCACAGCCGCGTGCCGCTGGCGCAGGCGTTCCGCCGCGGCAGTGGTGCGCCGTTCGTGGTGGTGGCCAACCACTTCAAGTCCAAGGGCGGCTGCAGCGAGGCCAGCGGCGCCGACGCCGACCGCGGCGATGGCCAGGGCTGCTGGAACGCGACCCGCACCGAGTCGGCGCGCCGCGTCGATGCGTGGCTGCGCAGCGACCCCACCGGCACCGGCAGCACGGCCAACGTGCTGCTCGGCGATTTCAACGCCTATGCGATGGAAGATCCGTTGCGCCTGCTGCGCGACGCCGGCTGGCGCGATGCGTTGCAGGAGGCGCATGTCGCGCAGCCCTACAGCTTCGTCTATCGCGGCCTTAGTGGCCGGCTGGACCACGCCTTGCTGAGTCCGGCGCTGGCGGCGCGGTTGCGCGGTGCCGCCGAATGGCACGTCAACGCCGATCTGCCCGACAGCGACGGCTACCGCGAGCGCGATCTGCCGGGCCCGTGGCGCAGTTCCGATCACGATCCGTTGTTGCTGGGGTTTGATTTGTAGGCTGGGAATGGGGAAATGGGAATGGGGAATCGGGAAAAGCCGGTTGTCGCTTTCTTTTCCCAGCCTCGATGTACGGGAAGTACCGCCGGAGCTGATGTCATGCGCGAAGCGCACGACTGCCATCATGCGGAATAGCGCTGTGTTTCAGGCGGCGCGTGCTGCGCGTCTCGCCTTGCGTGTCACCAGCGGCTCTTGAGGATTGCTCTTGTCTCTTGTGGCGTTTGCCGCGCGCGTTGCCATCGTGCCGCCCGAAGTCGGTAGATGCCGTGCTTTTGCCCGATAGAACGACAGCATCGACTGTTGCAGTTGCAGTTGCAGTTGCAGTTGCAGTTGCTGTTGCTGTTGTTTCTGCTGTTGCCGTTGCTCTGGCTTTTGACTTACCGGGTTCCCTTCCGCAGCGGCGGATGGACCGGGGAAACACCCGAAGGGCGGCGCACATGGATGTGCGCCGTTCGCGGCAGGGGCAGGATGCCCCTTCCGCGAATCCCCGGTACATCCGCGGACCCGGAGCGCGCAGCGCGGAGGGCGCAAGGCAGGGCGCGCTTTCTTTTGGTTACCTTTTCTTTGCGCGAGCAAAGAAAAGTAACTCGCCCGAAAGGGCGAAAGCCTTTGCTGTTGCTTCAATCTTGAGTGTCAAACGAGAAGATCTGTAGGAGCGGCGTTAGCCGCGACAAACGTAATTGGTCATGGCTGTCGCGGCTGAAGCCGCTCCTACGATCCAGCGGTCGTCACCGTAGCAGCAAGTGCAAGAGCAAAGCTTTCGCCTTGCGGCGAGTTACTTTTCTTTGCTTGTGCAAAGAAAAGTAACCAAAAGAAAGCACACCCTGCCTCGCGCCCTCCGCGCTAGCGCGCTCCGGGTCCGCGTCCATCCCGGGGATCCGCGGAAGGGGCATCCTGCCCCTGCCGCGGACGGCGTACATCCATGTACGCCGCCCCTTCGGGGTTTTTCCCCGCGCTGGCCGCCGCTTCGGAAGGGAACCCGGTAAGTCAAAAGCCAGAGCAACGGCAACAGCAACAGCAACAGCAACAGCGAAAGCCAAAACCAAACTGCATCGTGCCCCTGATCGCCTTCAGCGAAAGCACGCCATGCAACACGTCCCACTCAATGCCCGCACCGCCGCCGATGCCTGCGCCAGTTCCACAGGTGCGCACTGGCCAGGGCCAGGCTGCCGCTGACCGTCATCGCGGTCTCGCTGGCCTCGTCGGGAATGCCGAAAGCGCCGGCCAGCAGCCCGAGCAGGCCCAGCGCCGCCAGCGTCCACAGCGGCCAGGGCAGCGCATCGCGCTGGTGCCCGCGCCACAGCGCCAACCCCGCCAACGGCGCGGCGATCGCCACGAACACCACGTGCACCCACTCGGCCTCGGCCCACACGCCGAACAGCGGCAGCGCCGCGGCCAGCAACGGCAAGGCCAGGCAGTGCAGCAGGCACAGCCCGGACAACAGCATCGCCGAGGCATCGAAGAAGGATTGCGGCAGGGATTTCATGGACGATCACTCCAATGCATCAAGTGTTATATAATAACATTTCTGGCCCGCCACGCTTCCGCGCCGATGCCCGCCATGTCCACGTCCGCCGTTTCCGATTCCCGCCTTCCCGTCACCGTCCTGTCCGGCTTCCTGGGCGCCGGCAAGACCACCCTGCTCAATCGCGTGCTGCACAACCGCGATGGCCGCCGCGTGGCGGTGATCGTCAACGACATGAGCGAGGTCAACATCGACGAGGCGCTGATCCGCGACGGCGGCGCCGCGCTCAGCCGCACCGAAGAGACGCTGGTCGAGTTCAGCAACGGCTGCATCTGCTGCACCCTGCGCGACGACCTGCGCCAGGAAGTGCAACGCCTGGCCGAGAGCGGGCGCTACGACTACCTGTTGATCGAATCCACCGGCATCTCCGAGCCGATGCCGGTGGCCGCGACCTTCGCTGTGCGCGATGCCGACGGTCGCGGCCTGGCCGACGTCGCGCGCCTGGACACCATGCTCACCGTGGTCGACGGGGTGAGCTTCTTGCGTGACTTCGGCTCGGCCGAGCGTCTGGCCGACCGTGGCCTGCAGGCCGGGGACGACGACGACCGCGGGCTGGTCAACCTGCTGGTGGAGCAGATCGAGTTCGCCGACGTGATCGTCATCAGCAAGGCCGACCTGGCCGATACGGCCACCCTCGACCGCACCCGCGCGGTACTGCGTGCGCTCAACCGCGATGCGCGCATCGTCGAGGCCAGCCGCGGCGACGTGCCGCTGGAGCTGGTGCTGGACACCGGCCGCTTCGATTTCGTGCGCGCGCAGCTGGCGCCGGGCTGGATGCAGGCGCTGCGCGGCGAGCACGCGCCGGAGACCGAGCAGTTCGGCATCGAAAGCTTCGTCTATCGCGCGCGCCGGCCGTTCCACCCGCTGCGCTTCGCGCGGCTGGCGCAGCGCGGGCTGCGCGATGTGATCCGCAGTAAGGGCTTCTTCTGGCTGGCCAGCCGCATGGACTGGGTCGGCGAGCTGTCCATCGTCGGTGCGGCCACCCAGACCCAGGCCGCCGGCTTCTGGTATGCGGCGCGCGAGCGCGTGGACCGCGGCCTGCTGGACACGCCGCTGGCGCTGCCGCCGTCGCCGCTGGCGTACACCGAGCTAGGCTGGCAGCGGCAGCAGACCGCGTGCTGGAACGCGCCTCCGCCGCAGGCCGAGGAGGTCGGCGATGCGCGCGAGTACGCGGCGCTGCGCGCGATGTGGCATCCGCTGTGGGGCGACCGCCGCCAGGAACTGGCGGTGATCGGCGTCGGCCTCGACACGGCGCGGGTGCGCGCCGAACTCGATGCCTGTCTGCTCGACGACATCGAACTGCGGCAAGGGCCGGTGGCGTGGCAGGGACTGGAGGATCCCTTCCCGGTGTGGAGGCGTTGAGAGGCCGGGAGTGGGGAATCGGGATTGGGGAATCGTAAGAGCGGGGTGCGGGTGCTGATGGTTAGCTGCCTGCACCCATCGCGATCAGGATGATCGCCGGTACCGCCAGCAGCAGGCCGAGGCGGTTCCAGCGGGTGGTGCGTTCGCCGAACACGGCGATGCCGAGCAGGGTGCCCAGGCCGATCACGCCCAGGTTCATCGCCGCGAACACGCTGGCCGGGCTGTCCGGCACGGTCTGGTGCGCGCGCACGTAGAACAGGATGTTGCCGAAGTTCAGCGCGCCGAGCAGCAGGCCGGCGCCGAGGTTGCGCCAGGCCAGCGGGGCGGTACCGCGCAGGTGGCGCCACAGCTGCACGCCCAGCAGCAGCACGAAGGCCAGCGCGAAGGCCACCAGCAGCGAAGCGGCGAACGGGGTGCCGGCCTGGGCGATGCGCTTGAGCAGCACGTCGATCGCGGCGAAGCCGACCCACACCAGCAGCAGCCACGGCGCGGTGCCTGCGGCGCGGTGCGGCGTCGCGTCCGGCCGCTGCACGACGCCGGCGATCGCCAGCAGGCCCAGCGCCAAGCCGGCCAGCTTGGCGGCGTTGGCCTGTTCGCCGAACCACAGGAAGGCCGCCGCCAGCGACAGCAGCAGCGACAGCCGTTGCGCCGCGTCGGTGCGCACGATGCCGGCACTGGCCACCGCATGGCCCAGCACCAGGAAGATGCCCGGCAGCAGCACGCCCAGGCCAAGCAGCGCCACCCACGGCGTCTGCGCGTCGCCCAGCGCGGCCAGCGGCGGGTGCAGCAGCGCGGCGCACAGCAGCAGCGCCGCCAGGTAGTTCCAGGTCACCGCCTGGGCCAGGTCGATGCGCCGTTGCGGCGCCAGCTTCAGCAGCGCCGAGACCAGCACGCTGCACACCACACTCAACAAGACGAAGACCACACGCAGGATCCGGATCGGGAGGAAAAAGAACGCTGCGTGCACCGCTTCGGCATGTGGCCGCGACCCAGCCCCGGTATTATGACCGCATGACTTCTCCTGCTTTCCCCACCGCTTCCGGCGCGCTGACCCTGCAAGGCCCCGCCGGCCCGATCGAGGCCGCGGTCGATCTGCCCGATGCCGACGTCCCCGCGCTGCCGGTCACCGCCATCGTCTGCCATCCGCTGTCCACCGAGGGCGGCAGCATGCACAACAAGGTGGTGACCATGGTCGCGCGCGCGCTGCGCGAACTGGGCGTGCGCGTGGTGCGCTTCAACTTCCGCAGCGTCGGCGCCTCCGCCGGCAGCTTCGACCATGGCGAAGGCGAGCAGCAGGACCTGGCCGCGGTGGCCGCCTGGGTGCGCGATCAGCGTCCGCACGATGCGCTGTGGCTAGCCGGTTTCAGCTTCGGCGCCTACGTCTCGCTGCGCGCCAGCGCCGCGCTGCAGCCGCAGGTGCTGATCTCGATCGCGCCGCCGGCCGGGCGCTGGGATTTTTCCGACATGGCGCCGCCGCCGCAGTGGCTGGTGATCCAGGGCGAGGCCGACGAGATCGTCGACCCGCAGGCCGTGTACGACTGGCTGGACACGCTGCAGGCGCAACCGCAACTGGTGCGCATGCCCGACACCAGCCACTTCTTCCATCGCAAGCTGATCGACCTGCGCGGCGCCCTGCAGCACGCGGTCAAGGCCTGGCTGCCGGCGGCGCAGGCGTGAGCGCGGCGGCATTGCCGTCGCAGCGCTACGCCGAGGGCGTGGCGCGCGGCGACTGGCGCGACGATCCGGCCCAGCATGCGGCGCTGGCCGAACTGGACCGCATCCACGTCGCGATCGTCGATGGCGACCAGGAGGGCTGGCTGGACCGGCTGTCGGCGTTCTGGAAGAAGCCCGAGCCGGTGCGCGGCCTGTACTTCTGGGGTGGGGTCGGCCGCGGCAAGACCTTCCTGGTCGATCTGTTCTACGACGGCCTGCCGATCGCGCGGAAGTACCGTACGCATTTCCATCGCTTCATGCGCGGCGTGCACGAGCGCCTGCGCGAACACGCCGGGCAGAGCGATCCGCTGGCGAAGATCGCGCAGGAGTGGCGCAGCCGGTTGCGCGTGCTGGTGCTGGACGAGTTCTTCGTCACCGACATCGGCGATGCGATGTTGCTGTCGCGCCTGCTCGAGCGCCTGTTCGCCGAGGGCGTGACCCTGGTCACCACCTCCAACACCGCGCCGCAGAACCTGTATCTCAACGGTCTGCAGCGCGAGAGCTTCCTGCCGGCGATCGGCCTGCTGCAGACCTATTGCGTGGAGCTGTACGCCGAGGGCACCGAGGACTACCGCATGCGCGCGCTGACCCGCTCGCCGGTGTACCGTGCGCCGCTGGCCGAGGACAGCGATGCCTGGCTGGGCGAGCGTTGGGGCGCGCTGACCGGCAATGCCGAGGCGCGCCGCGGCAACATCGAACTGGAAGGGCGCAAGATCCCGGTGCGCGCGCGCGGCAAGAGCATCGTCTGGTTCGATTTCGTCGCCTTGTGCGAAGGCCCGCGCGGTCCCAGCGACTACATCGAGATCGCGCACGAATTCACCACCGTGCTGCTCGGCGGCATCCCGCATTTCGACCGCATGAACGAGGACGCGGCGCGGCGCTTCGTCAACCTGATCGACGAGCTGTACGACCGCCACGTCAACCTGGTCTGCACCGCGCAGGATCCGCCGCCGCTGCTGTACACCGGCGAGCGCCTGGCCGGTGCGTTCGAGCGCACCGCCTCGCGCCTGATCGAAATGCAGAGCGCCGAGTACCTGGCGGCGGCGCACCGGGTCTGAGCGCAGACCGATGTCCGCGGTGCGGGTTCAGCGCACCGCGCCAGGCGCACACAGCCCGGCGACGAAGCGCGGCATCAGGCCCGCGCCGGCGATCTCTTCCAGATAGGCGGCCGCCGGGCAACTGGCGCCGCCTTCGCTGCGTGCGCAGCGCAACGGCCCAGACGCGCCGTCCTGCGGCAATTGCCGATCCATGGCCTGGCGCTGCGCCGCCGGCAATCCATCGCGAAAGGTCTCCTCGGCATCGAGCAGATCGGCCGGGGTGAGCCGGTCGGTCGGCACGCCGGGGCACTGACGACGGGTTTCGCGGGCCAGCGCGTCGGCGCCGGCACCGACCAGCACCGGGCCGTCGGGCAGGGTGTTGGGCACGGTCTTGGGCACCACGGCGGTGGGGGCAGCGCCGAGCGCGGCCAGCAGCAGCAACGATGCGCGCATGCGGAAGCTCCTCGAGTTGCGCGCAGCGTAGTCCTGCGTCGCTCGCAGCACGAGGGGGAGGGCGGCGCCGGCTTCAGCAAGGAGTCGGCGGAGCATAAATATCGCTTGCTATTAAATAGCGTGCTATGTAATGTAGTGCCCATGGACCGTACCTCTGCCCCCGACGCCACCGCCCTGCTGAAGCTGGATACCCAGCTGTGCTTCGCGCTGTATTCGGCCAACCTAGCGATGCACAAGCTCTACCGCGGGCTGCTGCGCGACCTCGGCCTGACCTATCCGCAGTACCTGGTGATGCTGGTGCTGTGGGAGCAGGACCAGCGCAGCGTGTCTGAGATCGGCGAGAAGCTGTTCCTGGATTCGGCCACCCTGACCCCGTTGCTCAAGCGCCTGGAGGCGATCGGCCTGCTGACCCGCCGCCGCGCCGCCGATGACGAGCGCCGCGTGCTGATCGCGTTGACCGCCGACGGCCAGGCGCTGCGCACACGCGCACAGGCGGTGCCGGAAGGCGTGCTGTGCGCGGTCGCCTGCGATCTGCAGCAACTGACCCGGCTCAAGCACGACCTGGAAGAGGTCCGCGGCAAGTTGCAGGCCGCCGCCTGAGAGGTTCCCGACCCGATCGCAGTCCTCTTTAGACCATCCCTCCAGTTCGACCCTCTACCCCATGGCGCCGCGGCGCCGCCCTCCAAGGAGAACCACCATGGCTTCACCGACCACCATCGCCTACACCGCCACCGCTACTGCCACCGGGGGCCGCGACGGCCGCGCCGCCACCCCGGACAAGGCGCTGGACGTCAAGCTGTCGACCCCGCGCGAACTGGGCGGCGCCGGCGGTGACGGCACCAACCCCGAGCAGCTGTTCGCGGCCGGCTACTCGGCCTGCTTCATCGGCGCGCTGAAGTTCGTCGCCGGCCAGGAGAAGGTGAAGCTGCCGGCCGAGCCGAGCATCGAAGGCCATGTCGGCATCGGCCAGATCCCGGGCGGCTTCGGCATCGCCGTGGAGCTGCGCATCGCCGTGCCGGGCCTGGAGCGTGCGACGCTGGAATCGCTGGTGGAGAAGGCCCACCAGGTGTGCCCGTATTCCAATGCCACCCGCGGCAACATCGACGTCAAGCTGGTCGTGCTCGACTGAGCCAGCCGGAGGTCCGGGCCGGCACCTGCGCCGGTCCATGACGACACGCGAACGGGCGGCCACTGGCCGCCCGTTCGCGTTGCGGGCGCCTGCGCGTGCTGCCGTGCACATTGAGGCCGCCCTGTGGCGATGCAATAGTGTGCGCTTCGTCAAATCGAGCGCGCCATGCTCAGTTCCGCCTACAACGCCGAGACCGTCGCCGCCTTCATCCAGGGCGCGCGCCGTCTGCTGGTGCTGACCGGTGCCGGCATGTCCGCCGAGAGCGGGGTGCCGACCTTCCGTGGCCAGGACGACAGCCTGTGGTCGCGCTTCGATCCCGAGCAACTGGCCACCGAGGACGCCTGGCGTGCCGACCCGGCCCTGGTCTGGGGCTGGTACCGCTGGCGCATGGCGATCGTGGCGCAGGCGCAGCCGCACGCCGGGCACCTGGCGCTGGCGCGCCTGGCCGAGGTCCGCCACACCACCCTGGTGACCCAGAACGTGGACGACCTGCACCAGCGCGCCGGCAGCGAGGTCGCCGCGCACGTGCACGGCCGCCTGTCGGCGCTGCGCTGCAGCGACTGCGGCCAGCCCTGGCGCGGCCTGCTGCCGCCGATCGACGTGCACACCCCCAGCCAGCGCTTGGCGCCGCCGGTGTGTGCGGCCTGCGGCGGCACGGTGCGCCCGGGCGTGGTGTGGTTCGGCGAAGCGTTGCCGGCGGCGGAGTGGGCGCGCGCGCAGACCGCGGCCGACAACGCCGACCTGGTGCTGGTGATCGGCAGTTCCGGCCTGGTCTATCCGGCCGCCAGCCTGCCGCTGCAGGCCAAGGAGCGCGGCGCCTGCGTGGTCGAGATCAATCCCGAACCCAGCGCACTGTCGGCCCGTGCGGATCTGCACTGGCGCGACAGCGCCGCGGTGGCGCTGCCGTTGCTGCTGCAGCAGTGCATGGTGGCCTGAGCGCGTTGCCGGCCGCGGGAGCCGCGCGCGGCGCTCAGCGCAGCGTGTGCAGGAACGCGTCCACCGCCGCGGTGTAGGCCGAGGGCAGGCCCAGGTCGCGGTTGATCTCGGCATGGCTGGCGTCCTGCGGCAGCACCTCGACGCGGATGCCGCGGCCGTTGGCCTTGGCGGCCAGGTGGCGCGCCTGCGCGCAGGCATCGGCACGGCGGCTGGAGCACACCGCCAGCAGCGGCGGCGCGCTGGCGCCCATGACGTGGTATGGCGAGCCGGCGATCCAGTCGCTGCGCACGCTGCCGAACGCGCGGTCGTACAGCGGCAGATGCCGTTGCTGCATCACCTGCTCCACGTCCATCGCCGCACTGTCCAGCGCCACCGTGCCCAGCGGTCGGCGCGCCCCGGCCTGCGCCAGCAGGTCCGGCGACAGGTCCAGCAGGCTCACCAGGTGCGCGCCGGCCGAGTGGCCCATCAGCACCAGCCGCGCCGGATCGGCGCCCCACTGCGGCGCCAGTTGCTGGATCCGCGCGACCGCGCGCGCCACGTCCTGCGCCTGCTGCAGCGGCGTCGCCTGCGGCAGCAGGCGGTAGTTCAGCGACACCAGCACATGGCCTTGCGGCAACCAGTGCGCGACCTTGTTGGCGGCCACGCCGGGGTTGTCCTTGTCGCCGTCGGCCCAGCCGCCGCCGTGCACCATCACCAGCAGAGGCGCCTGGCGCACGCCTGCCGGCAGGTACACGTCCATGCGCTGCGCCGGGTCCGGGCCGTAGGCGACGTCGCGCAGCACCTGCGCGCCGGCTGGAAGCGGCGCACGCGCGGTGTCGGCGCGATCACCCTGCAGACGCTGCAGCAGGCGTGCGCGCAGGCGCCCGTCCTGGGCGTGGGCAGGCGTGGCGGTCAGCCCCGGCAGCAGCAGCGCCAGGGCGAGCAGGCAATGGGCGGGCGACGGGCGGGACAGGCGCATGGGCGGATCACTCCTTGAAGAACGGCGAGGGAGGTCGTGGCACGGCCGGCCGCTGCAGGCGCCGGCGCGCGCCGGTTCAGGCCGGGCGCAGGTGCAGGGTGGCGCACAGGCCGTGTGGGGCGATGGGCTGCAGAAGCAACGCGCCGCGATGCTGGCGGGCGACGCGCTCGACGATCGCCAGGCCCAGTCCGCTGCCGCCATGGCCGCCGTGCACGAACGGCTGCAGCGCGCGTGCCGCCAGCGCCGGATCCAGGCCGGGGCCGTGGTCGCGCACCTCGATGCGCCAGCCATCGCCGCCGTCGCTGTGCAGGCGCAGTTGGAACGGCGCGGCGCCGTGCCGCTCGGCATTGCCGACGAGGTTGCCGAGCGCGCGCTGCAGCGCCAGCGGCCGCCCGTGCAGCGGCGCCTGCGCGGGCAGGACGGCCTCCCAGCCGGGTTGCGCCGCGCCCAGCGCCTGCCGGCAGAGGTCGGCCAGGTCCAGGGCCACGGCGGGTTCGTCGCGGCCGTCGCGGGCGTAGGCGATGAACTGCGCCAGGATCGCGTCGATCTCGCCGATGTCGCGCTCCATGCCCTCGCGCAGTTCCGGCTCCACCTGCGGCAGCAGCGCCAGCGCGTACTGCAGCCGCGTCAGCGGGGTGCGCAGGTCGTGGGAGATGCCGGCCAGCAGCAGCGCGCGCTCGGCTGCGGCCTGGCGCACGTCGGCGCTGGCCGCGGTGAGCGCCTGCGCCAGCGCGGCGACTTCGCGCGGGCCGCCGGTGGCGATCGGTCCGGCCTGTTCGCCGCGCACCAGGTGCGGAGCGGCCTGCGCCAGTTGCCGCAGCGGCCGCACCAGGCGCCGCGCGACCAGCGCAGCGGCGAGCCAGACCAACAGCGTGCAGCCGGCCAGCATCGCCACCGAAAATCGCCGCAGGCCGTGCCCGCGCGGCTGGCTGGAGAACGCGATCCACAGCGGCGTGGGCGTGGCCAACTGCAGCCACAGGGTGCCGTCGGCGTCGCGCCGCAACGCGCGCCCGGGGCCGAGCTGGTCGGCCGCGCGGCGCTGCACGGCGTCGACCAGCGGGCCGGCGGCATTGGCCGTGGGCGGCGCGCTGCGCAGTTGCAGCCCGGCCTCGCGCAACGCCGGTGCCAGCGCCGCGGCGGCCGGCGAGCGCTGCAGCGCCTCGGCGACATTGGCCAAGCCGTGCAGCACGCGCAGTTGCTGCTGCGCTGCCGGCCGCAATGCCAGTTCGCGGCCGAGCAGCAGCGCCAGCAGGCCGGCGCCGGCCAGCACCAGCGCGATCACCAGCGCCAGTTGCCCGAACAGGCTGCGCGGCCAGCCGTTGGCGCGGAAGGCAGGCGCGCTCACGCCTGCGGCTCCGGCGGCACGTACACATAGCCCACGCCCCACACCGTCTGGATCAGCCGCGGCGTGCGCACGTCGTCTTCCAGCAGCTTGCGCAGCCGCGCCACGATCACGTCGATGCTGCGGCCCAGCGGCTCGTGTTCGCGGCCGTGCGCCAGGCTGGACAGGCGGTCGCGGCTCAGCGGCTGCTGCGGGTGCCGCAGCAGCACCGACAGCACCGCGAACTCGGCGGTGGTGAGCTTCAGCGGTTCGCCGTCGCGGCGCAGCTCGCGCCGTCCCAGGTGCAGGCGGAAGCGGCCGAAGCCGATCTCGCCGCCGTCCGGCTGCGGCGCGCCGGCGCCGCCCGGGCGGGTACGGCGCAGCACCGCGCGGATCCGCGCCAGCAGCTCGCGCGGGTTGACCGGCTTGGGCAGGTAGTCGTCGGCGCCGATCTCCAGGCCGACGATGCGGTCGATCTCGTCGCCCTTGGCGGTCAGCATCACGATCGGGGTGTGGTCGCCCTGGCCGCGCAGGCGTCGGCAGATCTCCAGGCCGTTCTCGCCGGGCAGCATCAGGTCCAGTACCACCAGATCGTAGTGGCCGCGCGCCAGCGCCTGCTGCAGTTGCACGCCGTCGGCCACCGCCTTGACCGCGAAGCCCTGGCTTTCCAGGTAGCGGCACAGCAGGGCGCGCAGGCGGTCGTCGTCGTCGACCAGCAGCAGGCGGGGAGCGGGCGCGGCATCGTGCATGGACGCCACTATCGGCTGCGCCGCGGCCTGGCGGCAACGGCGATGGCGGCGCATCTGTAAGCGGATGTTTCCGCCGTGGCCTGCGGCAACATCCGCTGGCCGATCCGGCGCCCCGCGCGCCGGCGCCGTGACTACGGTGATGCCTGGCAGCACGCCGCTGCCGTCACCGGAGAACGCCATGTCGCTGTCCCCTCGCACCACCTCCTTGCTGCTGGCGCTGGCCGCCGGCGTCCTGGTCGTGCCCAGCGCCCAGGCACGCGAGCACACCCGCACGCGCAGCGCCGGCGGCGCCGATGGCGCCCGCCACGCGGCCGTGCAGGCCAGCGCCAGCGGCGCCCACGGCAGCGTGCAGCGCGCCCGCCAATGGCAGGCCGACGGCCAGGGCAACGCCAGCGCCAGCAGCGCCGCCACCCGCATGACGGCCGCCGGCGGCAGCGCCACGCGCCAGGGCAGTGCCGAGCGCAACGCCGACGGCAGCGCCAGCCGCCAGGGCAGCGCCAGCGTGCAGGGCGCCGACGGCGCCACTGCCAGCAGCAGCGGCAGCCTGGCCCGCGCCGCCGACGGCACGCTCAGCGGCAGCCGCCAGAGCAGCGTCGCGGGCACGCAGGGCAGCTACCAGGGCAGCACCAGCGTGCAGGACGGCAGCGTCGTCCACACCGGCACCTGCACCGACGCCAGCGGTGCGCTGGTGCCGTGCCGGCCATAGGCGAGGCCGCGGTGTCGGGGGCCGTCCGGGGGCGCCAGCTCTCCTGGCCGCGGCCGGCTTCACGGCCCCGTCACGGCCGCGAACGGCCGCCGCGGCGGGACCGGAATCGGCCGTCGGCGGCAAACCGTTGCCAGGCTTAGGTTTTCGTAATTCCACCCATATTTAGCGTTGACGTCGCCGACCGACCCCACTATCTTGGGGTGGTCGGTTCCGGCGGCCACAAGCCGCGGGATCAAAAGGGAAGCCGGTGCGGCGTGCCATCGCCAACTCCGGCGCTGCCCCGCAGCGGTAATTGGGAACGAACCCGTCATCCGCACTGAGGCGCCCGCCTTGGGAAGCGACGGGCTAGGAACCGGCCACGGCCGTTGCCCATCAGCCCGAAGACCTGCCGACAGCCGCGCGAAGCACACCGCGCGGCGCCGACCGCGCGCTCTCCGGGGGGAGAGGGTCGGTGCAGCGATGACCGCCCGCAGGCCCGGTGCCTGCGCCGTTTGCAGTCTTCGCGACACCGCCCGCCCACCTGCGAACCCGGTCGGACCGCTGCCTGCGAGGGTCGGGCGGCCGCGTGCACCACGCTTGGAGACCTTCATGAGCCAGACCCACAGCCTGCCGGCCACCGCGTCCGTCGACGCCGCCGTCGACCCCACGACCGCTGCCGCCACTGCCCAGCCGGAGCCGACGGCCAGCAGCGAGCCGAGCAACGACCAGCGCGCCGTGACCTGGATCGTCAAGGACGGCGGCAACCGCCGCATGGCCTTCGACCGCTCGCGCCTGCAGCGCACCCTGGACCGGATCCACGCCGAATTCCCGCAGCTGGACGTGAGCGACTACGAGCGCAAGGCCTTCGCCTTCATCGAGAAGAAGGAAAGCCTGTCGGCCGACGACATGGTCGACTACCTGATCCGCGAGGCCGAGTCGCGCGTGGACATCGCCACGCCGGAGTGGGAGTACTTCGCCGCTCGCCTGTACCTGGACCGCCTGTACAAGCGCGCCAGCAAGAACCGTTTCTACGATGCCGGCGAGAAGTACGGCTCCTACGTCGGCCTGCAGGAAAGCCTGGCCGACCGCGGCGTGTACTCGATCGACATCCTCAAGAACTACTCCAAGGACGAACTGGCCGAAGCCGGCCGCATGATCGATCCGGAGCGCGACAAGCTGTTCGCCTACAACGGCCTGTACCTGCTGGCCACGCGCTACCTGGCCACCGACAACTCGCGCAAGGTCTATGAATTGCCGCAGGAGCGCTGGCTGACCATCGCCCTGTACCTGATGCAGGACGAGAAGCCGCGCGAGCGCCGCATGCAGCTGGTCGGCGAGGCCTACTGGGCGCTGTCCAACCTGTACATGACCGTGGCCACGCCGACCCTGGCCAACGCCGGCAAGATCGGCGGGCAGCTGTCGAGCTGCTTCATCGACACCGTCGACGACAGCCTGCAGGGCATCTACGACTCCAACACCGACGTGGCGCGCGTGTCCAAGCACGGCGGCGGCGTCGGCGCCTACCTGGGCTACGTGCGTTCGTCCGGCTCGGCGATCCGCGGGGTGAAGAACTCCAGCGGCGGCGTGGTGCCGTGGATCAAGCAGCTCAACAACACCGCCGTGTCGGTGGACCAGCTCGGCCAGCGCAAGGGCGCCATCGCCGTGTACCTGGACATCTGGCACCGCGACATCGAGGCGTTCCTGGACCTGCGCCTGAACAACGGCGACCAGCGCCTGCGCGCGCACGACGTGTTCACCGCGGTGTGCGTGCCGGACATCTTCATGGAAGCGGTGGAGCGCCGCGGCGAGTGGTACCTGTTCGACCCGCACGAGGTGAAGGAGGTCAAGGGCTGGTACCTGCAGGACTTCTTCGACGAGAAGCGCGGCGAAGGCAGCTTCCGCGCCCGCTACGAGGAAGTGGTGGCCGACGAGCGCATCGGCCGCAAGGTGGTCAAGGCCATCGACATGTTCAAGCGGATCATGGTCAGCCAGCTGGAGACCGGCAACCCGTTCATGTTCTATCGCGACGAAGTCAATCGCATGAACCCGAACAAGCACCAGGGCATGGTGTATTCCAGCAACCTTTGCACCGAGATCCTGCAGAACATGAGCCCGACGCGGGTCATCCAGGAGATGATCAGCGGCGACCAGATCGTCACCACCAAGCAGGCCGGCGACTTCGTCGTGTGCAACCTGTCCTCGGTGAACCTGGGCCGCGCGGTCACCGCGCAGCCGGACCTGCTGTCGCCGGACATCCTGGAGCGGCTGATCCGCGTCCAGGTGCGCATGCTCGACAACGTCATCGACCTCAACGAGCTGCCGGTGCCGCAGGCCACCATCACCAACCAGAAGTACCGCGCGATCGGCCTGGGCACCTTCGGCTGGCACCACCTGCTGGCGCAGAAGGGCATCGACTGGAATTCGCCGGACGCCGAGGCGTACAGCGATTCGCTGTACGAGCGCATCAACTACCTGACCATCCAGGCGAGCCTGGCGCTGGCCAAGGAGAAGGGCGCGTACAAGGTGTTCAAGGGCAGCGACTGGCAGAACGGCGAGTACTTCACCAAGCGCGGCTACGACAGCGCGCAGTGGCAGGAACTGGCCGCGCAGGTGAGCGTGCACGGCGTGCGCAACGCCTGGATGGTGGCGGTGGCACCGAACATGAGCACCGCGCAGATCGCCGGCTCCACCGCGTCGATCGACCCGATCTACAGCGCGTTCTACTACGAAGAGAAGAAGGACTTCCGCCGTCCGGTGGTGGCGCCGGGGCTGACCGTGGACACCTATCCGTACTACGAGAAGGGCGCCTACAAGGTCGACCAGTTCGCCAGCGTGCGCCAGAACGCCCGCCGCCAGCGCCACGTCGACCAGTCGATCAGCTTCAACTTCTACGTGCCCAGCGGCATCCGCGCCAGCACCCTGCTGGACCTGCACATGACCGCGTGGAAGGAAGGCCTGAAGACCACGTACTACGTGCGTTCCAACGACATCGACATCAGCGAGTGCGAGTGGTGCTCGAGCTGATCGCCGGCGTCTGACGCCCGCGCCGCGCGGCAGGCCTGTCCTGCCGCGCGCGTCCCGTATTCCCGCGCCGCCCGCCGGCGCCGTTCACCCGACTACCGAAGCACATCCATGGCCATCGCGCTCGATCGCATCAAGATCCTCGAACCGCTGCACCCCAACCGTTCCACCGGCATCATCAACGGCACCACCAGCGGCATCCTCAACTGGAACGACATCCCGTACCCGTCCTTCTACCGGGCGTACAAGGAGCTGTCGACCAACTTCTGGATCCCCGACGAAGTGGACATGAAGGGCGATGCCAAGCAGTACGGGGAGCTGTCGGCGCGCGAGAAGAACGCCTACGACTCGATCATCGGCCTGCTGGCCACGCTGGATTCGCCGCAGACGCGCTTCATCTACAACGTCGCCGAATACATCACCGACCCGGCCGCGCACGCCAACGCCGCGATCATCGGCCAGCAGGAAGTGATCCACAACGAGAGCTACTCGTACGTGCTGGCCTCGATCGCCGGCCTGGCCGACCAGAACCGCGTGTTCGAGATCGCGCGCACGCATCCGACCATCATCGCGCGCAACCAGCCGATCATGCAGGCCTACGACGACTTCATGCGCGAGAAGACCGCAGAGACCCTGCTGCGCTCGCTGATCCAGTCCTCGATCCTGGAAGGCATCAACTTCTATTCCGGCTTCGCGTATTTCTACAACCTGGTCCGGCAGAACCGCATGACCGGTACCGGCAAGATCATCAGCTTCATCAACCGCGACGAGCTGGCCCACACCAAGTTCATCAGCGAGCTGATCCGCGCCATCATCGGCGAGAACGCCGAGCTGCAGACCAACGAGCTGACCGACTACGTGCACCAGGCCTTCGAACACGCGATCCGCCTGGAGACCGAGTGGTCCTCGGAAGTGCTCGACGGCATCGAGGGCATCGACGTGGACGAGATGATCCAGTACGTGAAGTACCGCGCCAACAAGATGTCCGGCATGCTCGGCATCGAGAAGCTGTACAGCGGCGCCAGCGACAACGTGATGCCTTGGATCAAGGCCTACGCCGACAACTTCACCGAGACCAAGACCGACTTCTTCGAGATGCGCAACGCCAGCTACAAGAAGACCAACTCGGACAACGGCTTCGACGATCTGTGAAGGGCCGGGATTCGGGATTCGGCATTCGGGATTCGTAACGGCAACGTCGAACCCCGCTTTGCGAATCCCCAATCCCGAATCCCGAATCCCCGCCCCATGCGTATCCTGCTCGCCTACGCTTCGCTCAGCGGCAACACCCGCGACGTCGCCCGCCGCGTGCATGCGCAGTGCGAGGCGGCGGGGCATGCGGTGACCTGGATCCATACCGATCTGCAGACGTTGCAGGGCGCGCTCGGCGATGCCGCGCGCGCGGCGGACTTCGATCTGCATCTGCTCGGCAGTTGGAGCGACAACGCCGGGCGCACGCCGGCGGAGATGAAGCGCTATATCGCCGAGTTGGTCGAGGCGACAGGCAAGACGATCGAGGTGGCGGCGTTCGGCACCGGCGAGACGCAGTGGGGGCTGGAGTACTACTGCGGTGCGGTCAAACGCATCGCGCGGTTCTTCGACAGCGCCTATCCGCGGCTGGAGATCGAGCAGATGCCGCACGGCGACCGCGACAACGCGGCCATCGACGCCTGGTGCGCGCAGGTGCTGGCGTTGCGCGCGACGCGGGTCCTGCAGCCGGATGTAGCGGCGGTGTCGCAGGACGTGGTCGGCACGGCTGGAACCGATGCCGTGCAGACCGCAGTGCCGTTGCCTGCCGGCAGCGGCTGATCCTTTTCCTTTTTCCGCCCCGGGCGCCGACCATCGCCGCGCCGGGCGTCACGTTCCAGACGAGGTCCGTTCCATGCTCACCACCATCACCGTTTCCAGCGCCGAACAGTTCGCCGATGCCCTCGCCGCGCACCCGCGCGTGCTGGCCGATTTCAACAAGGAGAACTGCCCGGGCTGCCGCATGCTCGACAAGTCGCTGGAGCGTTTCGCCGAGAGCGACACGGCGCAGGGCGTGACCCTGCTCAAGGTGAAGATGGAAGACGTGGGTGAGGAGTTCTTCCGCGCGCAGGGCCTGCGGCAGACGCCGACGCTGATGCTGTTCCGCCAGGGTGAGGAAGTGGCGCGTGTGCCCGGCTTCGTGCCGCCGGCCAAGATCGACGAAGCGGTGCGCACGCACCTGGGCTGAGCGCGCGGGTTCCTCGCACCTCGTACTCGTATCTCGTAGGAGCGGCTTCAGCCGCGACGGGCTTTCCCATAGCGTCTGTCGCGGCTGAAGCCGCTCCTACGGTTCTTCTTGTCCGACACGAAAGCTTGGAAGCAACAGCAAAGGCTTTCGCCCTTGCGGGCGAGTCACTTTTCTTTGCTTGTGCAAAGAAAAGTAACCAAAAGAAGCGCTTCACCACAGCCGAAGGCTGGTCAAGCACACCCTGCCTACGCGCCCTCCGCGCTGCGCGCTCCGGGTCCGCGTCCATCACGGGGATCCGCGGAAGGGGCATCCTGCCCCTGCCGCGGACGGCGTACATCCATGTACGCCGCCCTTCGGGTGTTTCCCCGCGCTGGCCGCTGCTACGGAAGGGAACCCGGTAAGTCAAAAGCCAAAGCAACAGCAACAGCAACAGCAAAGACCGAAGCAACTGCCGCTGCAGCGCATGTCCGCGTCATTGCAGCGCCCGCCAGCGAATGCGCTGCGCGTGGCGTACAGATAGTCGTGGTCGGCGAGCGTAAAGAGGTTGCGTGACGCGGGCTGTGTTCCTCGTAACCTGGTGAACCCAGCGTAGGAGCGGCTTCAGCCGCGACAGGTTTTACCGTGGAAACCTCTCTCGCCTGATGGTACGAGGCATGCCCAACGCCTCTCGCCGGGGCTTGCGATAAGTCGGATGGGTGCACTGTGGGAGGGACTTCAGTCCCGACGCGTTGAGGTTGGGTACCTGGCAGCGTTGTTCGTCGCGGCTGCACGGCAGTTGATTCGTTCATGCATACAGAGCAAAGCCATGCACCGCCACCCCTACCCACGCCTGCCCGCCGCATGTCCCTGCGCCAACTGCCACAGATGGCGCACGATCGGCATCGCTTGCGCGGTGGCCGGCAGCGCGGCCAGGGCCAGCCGCGCCATCGGCACGCGGCCATCGATGTCCAGGTAGCGCACGCCGGGCAACTGCACCTGCGCGGTGGAGGCGGGGACCACCGACACACCCAGTTCGGCGGCCACCAGGTTGACGATGGAGGACATCTGCGGCGCCTCCTGTTCGATCTTCAGCTCGAAGCCGGCCTGGCGGCAGGCGTCGAGGATCTCGTCGTAGAGGCTGGTGCCGAAGCTGCGCGGGAACAGGATGAACGGTTCACCGGCCAGCGCCGAGAGCGGCGCGCGCTTGCGCTTGGCCAGGCGATGCGCGGCCGGTACCGCGATCTTCATCGGTTCATCGGGCAGCTTGAGCAACTGCAGTTCCGAGGGCGTGGCCACGCTGTAGCGGATGAAGGCCGCATCCAGCCGTCCCTGTAGCAGCGCAGCGAGCAGGCCGGCGGTGTTGGTCTCTTCCAGCGCCAGCGTCACCGCCGGCCAGCCGCGGCGGAAGCCGCGCACCAGGGTCGGCACGATCGGGTTGAACGCGGCCGAGGCGGTGAAGCCGAGCCGCAGTACGCCGCTTTCGCCGCGTGCGGCGCGGCGTGCGGCATCGCCGGCGCGTTCCAGGTCGGCGAGGACGCGCCGGGCTTCGGTGCGGAAGGCGCGGCCGGCATCGGTGAGCTCGGCGCCGCGCGGTGTGCGCACGAACAGCGGCGTACCCAGTTCCTCCTCCAGTGCGCGGATCTGCTGGCTCAGCGGCGGTTGCTGGATGCCCAGTTGCGCCGCGGCGCGGGTGAAGTGCCCGGCCTCGGCCACGGCCAGGAAATAGCGCAGGTGCCGCAGTTCCATGTCATATCCAACACATATGGAGAACGGGACGATCATATATTGGACGCCGGGGTCGGTCAGGCGAATACTGGCCCTCCGTTTCCCGCCGCGACCTATCCCGTGAACGCCTCCAGCCAATGCACGCCGGCGCACGCCGTGGACGATGCGCCGCTGCTGCGCATCCGCCTGGCGCTGTTCCTGGCCGGCTTCGCCACCTTCTCGCTGCTGTACAGCGTGCAGCCGCTGCTGCCCGAATTCGCCCGCGAGTTCGGGCTCACCGCGGCGGCCAGCTCATTGCCGCTGTCGCTGGCCACCGGCGGCCTGGCGATCGCGATCTTCTGCGCCGGCGCGGTGTCGGAGACGCTGGGCCGGCGCGGGCTGATGTTCGTGTCGATCGCGTTGGCGGCGCTGCTCAACCTGCTCGCGGCCTACCTGCCGCACTGGGGCGCGCTGGTGGCGGTGCGCGCGCTGTCCGGCATCGCCCTGGGCGGCGTCCCGGCGGTGGCGATGGTGTACCTGGCCGAGGAACTGCCGGCGAGCCGGCTTGGCGCGGCCACCGGACTGTACGTGGCCGGCAATGCCTTCGGCGGCATGGTCGGCCGCATCGGCATGAGCGTGCTCACCGATCACTTCGACTGGCGCACCGCGCTGGCTACGCTGAGTACGGTCGATTTGCTGGCCGCGATCGGCTTCGTGTGGCTGCTGCCGCCATCGCGGCATTTCGTGCGCCGCCAGGGCGTGAACCTGCGCTTCCACCTGCGCGCCTGGGGCGGGCATCTGCGCGATCGCCATCTGCCGTGGCTGTTCGCGATCCCGTTCCTGGCGATGGGCGTGTTCGTCAGCGTCTACAACTACGCTGGCTTCCGCCTGGGCGGACCGGAGTTCGGCCTGAGCCAGAGCCAGCTCGGCATGATCTTCAGCGCCTACGTGTTCGGCATCGTGTCGTCCTCGGTCGCCGGCGCCGCCTCCGACCGGTTCGGCCGCGGCCCGGTGGTGCTGGCCGGCATCGCCACCGCGGCGCTGGGCGTGGCGCTGACCCTGGCGCATGCGCTGGTGCCGGTCATCGCCGGCATCGTGCTGCTGACTATCGGTTTCTTCGTCGCGCACTCGGCGGCCAGCGCCTGGGTCGGGCGCCTGGGCGGCCAGCACAAGAGCCATGCCGCCTCGCTGTACCTGCTGGCCTATTACGCCGGCGCCAGCGTGATCGGCTCGCTCAGCGGCGCGGCCTGGCAGCACGGTGGCTGGAACGCGCTGGTCGCCTGCTGCCTGGTGTTGCTGGGCATCGGCCTGGTCGCCGCGCAGGTGCTGCGCCGCGGTGCCGACGACAGCCGCCCCTATGGCCGCTTCGGGCCGCATCCGCCGCGCGGCGAGTGAGCCGCGCCGCCGTCATCCAGCGAGGATTCCGCGATGCAGATCGACCATCTCGACCATCTGGTCCTCACCGTCGCCGACATCGACGCCACCTGCGCGTTCTATGCGCAGGTGCTGGGCATGCGCGTGGTCACCTTCGGCGAAGGTCGCAAGGCGCTGGCGTTCGGCCAGCAGAAGATCAACCTGCACCGGCATGGCCACGAGTTCGACCCGAAGGCGCGGGCGCCCACGCCTGGCTCGGCCGACCTGTGCTTGCTCACTGCCACGCCGCTGGCGCAGGTGGTCGAGGAGCTGCGTGCTGCCGCCGTGCCGATCGAGCAGGGCCCGGTGCAACGCACCGGTGCCCGCGGGCCGATCCTGTCGGTGTACATCCGCGATCCCGACGGCAACCTGATCGAGATCGCCAACCCCTTGTGAGCGCAGGCGCCGCAGCGCCTGCGCCGCGCGGTCATTCCGAGTAGCTGACCGACAGGGTCACATTGGCATAGCCGCCGCTGCCGCCGACCAGGCGGAAGAAGTAGCTGCCGGTGGCCGGCAGCGCCATCTGCACGTTCTGCGTGGTGCCGTTGCGCAGCGAACTGTAGTCGGCATTGCTGCCGTCGGTGCCGGGCGCACGCACCGCGCGCACGTACAGCTTGAGCTGGCCGCTGCCGCCGAGCGTGCGCAGCTGCAGGTTGCGGGCATTCACCGGCACGTCCAGGCGGTACAGCGGCCCCTGGCCGCCCGCGGCCGACAGCTTGGCGACGGTGCCGCGGCCCACGCTGATCGCCGTGGCCTCGTCGCCGCCGCCGCTGGCGCCGGCGGCACGGGCGACGGCCTTGGCGGCATTGAGGATGCCGGCGCCGATGTACGGCGTCTGCTTGCTCGGGAAGGGGAGGGAGGTCTGGGTCAGGATGTCGCGCAACTGCGCCTGCGAGGGCACCGGGCGGTTGGCGTTGAGCGCGGCGCTGATCGCCAGCGCGACCACGCCGGCCACGTGCGGCGAGGCCATCGAGGTGCCCGCGTAGCCGGCATAGGCCGGCTGGTCCGGACCCTTTTCGCCGGTGTTGAGCGTGGACCAGATCAGGCCGGTGCGCACCGAGCCCGATCCGCTGGCGGCGTCGTTGGCATAGACGCCGCCGCCAGGGGCCGACAGAGTGATGGTGTTGCCGTAGTTGGAGTAGTAGGCGCGGCCGCCGGTGATGCCGTTGGCCGCCACGTTGATCACGCCCGGGCAACTGGCCGGCGAATAGCCCGCGGCATCGGCGTTATCGTTGCCGGCCGCCACCACCACCACGCTGCCGCGCGCGATCGCGCTGGAGATGGCGCTGGAGGTCACCGAATCCTGCGCGCAGGAACCACCGCCACCCAGGCTCATGTTGATCACCTCGGCCGGGTTCGGATTGTCCGGCACGCCGTCGACGTGGCCGCCGGACGCCCAGACGATGGCATCGGCGATGTCGGCGGTGGTGCCGCCGCAGTGGCCGAGCGCGCGGATCGGCAGGATCTTCGCATCCGGGGCCACGCCGGCCATGCCGATGCCGTTGTTGGTGCGCGCGGCGATGGTGCCGGCGACGTGGGTGCCGTGCCAGGAACTGGTTTTCTGTTCCTCCGGCTGCACGCAGCCGCCGTTGGCGACCAGGTACTTGTCGTCGGTGGTCCAGTCGCCGGTGTCCCAGCCGCCGGCCACGCGCCCGTTGCTGGCACGGCCGGAGAGCAGCGCATCGCTGATGAAGTCGTAGCCGGCGCTGGCCAGCGAGGTGTCCAGGTCCGGGTGGGCGGTGATGCCGGTGTCGATCACCGCCACCACCACGCCCTGGCCGGTGCCGTATTGCCAGGCGGGCACCAGGTCAATGCCGCCGCGGTTCGGATAGCCGGTGGTCTCCGGTGCCAGCGTTTCCAGGTGGCCGTCGGGCGTGCGCAGATGCCACTGCACGGCGTAGCCGGGATCGTTGGGTGCGGTCGCTGCGGCCGCCGTGGCCTGCGCGGTGCTGCGCACCGGCTTGAGCAGCAGGTTGGGCTCCACGTGCGCGATCGCGGGGTCGGCTTTCAGGCTGGCGATCAGCGTCTGCAGTTGCGACGGCGTCAGCGCACGGCTGGGCCGCACCAGGTCGGCGCCGATGGCGAGCCGGCGCACCCGGTTCAAGGCCGGGGCGGCCTGTCGGTAGGTGCTGGTCCAGGTGCTGGCGGTGCTGCGCGCGGCCATGATCTGGTTCAACGTGGCGCTGGCCGCGCGCGCGTCGCGGACGGCGCTGCTGCCATCGCGGTAGGTCACGATCAGGCCGTCGTAGACGGTGGATTGCCCAGGCGTGGCCTGGGCCAGCACCGAGAAGCGCGGGGCGCTCTGCGCCTGTGCGGTACCGGCGAGGGCCAGGCCCAGCGACAGGGCGAGCAGGTTGCGGGACAGCGGGATGGCATGGGTCATGGCAGTGTCTCTGGGAAGATCGACGAAGGCGTGGACATCACGAAAGGGGCGCCACCGGGCGCGTGTCACCAACTGAAGCCGGCACCGGCGGACACGCTCTTCTCGCTGCCGGAGAAGGCGCCGCCGAGCGAGACGCTGGCGCGGTTGCCGATGGCACGCTGGTAGCCGATCGCCAGCGCGCTTTCGCCGCCCTGCGAGCCGACGCCGACGCCGACCCGGTTGGCTCCGGCCAGGCCGGAAGTGTTGGTCGCCATGCCGGCGTAAGCAGCGCTGACCGCGCCCATGCGGTCGATGCGCCGGTCCAGGTGCTGGAAGCGTTGATCGGTATCGGTGCGCAGGCGGGTCAGGTTGTCGTCCCAGCCGGCCATGCGGTTGTCGGTATAGGCCTTGGCGCTGCTCAGCGTGGCGCTGTCGCCGGCCTGCATCTGCGCCACGTTGACCGCGTCGGTGGGCGCGCTGCCGGCGGCGACGTTGCTGATCTGGCGTTCGTTGCCGGCGCTGCCGACCGAGACGGTGTTGGCGCGGGTGGCGGACGAACCGCGGCCGAGGGCCACGGCGTTGTTCGCCGAGACCGAGGCGCCCTGGCCGACGGCGGTGCCGGAGGCGGCGGCGACCGTGGCGCTTTCGCCTACCGCCACCGCATTCGTCGCGCTGGCGCTGATGCTGGCGTTCGCGCCGACCGCGGTGCTGCCGTCGGCGTTGACCTGCGCGTTGCCGCCCAGTGCGGTGTCGTTGGGACCGTAGGCTAGCGCATTGGAACCGATCGCCGTGCCGTTCTGCCCGTTGGCGGTGGCCTGGGCGCCGACCGCCACCGCATTGGTGCCGGCACCGACAGTGGGACCGCCGGTGGCGCCGCTGCCCACCGCCACGCCGCCGCCACCGCTCTGCACCAGGTTGCCGACCCGGGCATCCAGTGCCGAAAACGCGCCATCCAGCGCCGACAGCGCCGAGCCGACCGTGCCGTAGCTGCGGCCCTGGATCAGGTAGCTGCCACCGGTGAAGCTGCCATCGCCGCCGACCGCGCTGCCGGCGCCGAGCGCGCTGGCGATGCTGCGCAGCTGCAGCACGTTCACCGCATCGGTGTCGGCAGTGCCGGCGGCGACGTAGGTGAGCTGGCGCAGCGCGCCGTCGCTGCCGAAGGCGACCGCGTTGTCGCGGTCGGCCATCGAACCGGCACCGATCGCCACGCTGTTGGCGCCGGTGGCGGCGCTGTTGTAGCCCAGTGCGACGGTGCTCGCGCCCATCGCGGTGGCGCCGCTGCCCAGTGCGGTGGCGCCTTCGCCGTTGGCGCTGGCGATGCTGCCGAACGCGCTGGCATCGACGCCATCGGCGTAGGCCTGACCGCCCACGGCCATGGCGTTCTCGCTGGTCGCCAGCGCCTGCGCGCCCAGCGCCACGCTGTGGGTCGCATCGGCATGGCTGTCGAAGCCCAGCGCTACGCCGTAATCCGACAGCGCCCAACTGCCGGCGCCCACGTTCACCGCGCCCAGGCCGTTGGCCTGGGCGGGAACGCCGCTGTTGCTGGCGCCGATGCTCACGCTCTGCTGGCCGGAAGCTGCGGCGCCTTCGCCGATCGCCACACTACCGTCGCCGCTGGCGGTGGCGGTGTAGCCCATCGCGGTGCCGAAATAGCCGGAGGCGGTGCTGTAGCCGCCGGCCGCGGTGGCACCGACGTTGGACGCCAGGGCGGCGTAGCCGAAGGCGCTGGCCTGTTCGCTCTCGGCACGCGACGAACCGCCGACGGCGGTCGCATAGATCCCGCTGGCCGCGGAGGTGGAGCCGACCGCGGTGGCGCTGTCGCCATCGGCGCTGGCGTTCCAGCCCAGCGCGCTGGCGTTGCCGGCGGTGGCGGCGGCGGCCGTGCCGATCGCCAGCGCGCCGAAGCCGGTGCTCTGCGCGCCGGCGGCATCGCCCGCGGCGCTGCCGAAGAAGCTGCCGCCGATCGCGATCGCCGAGGTGCCGCTGGCCACCGCGCCATCGCCCATGGCGATGGCGGCGCTGTCGGAGGCAACGGTGTGGTGGCCGATGGCGATGGCGAAGGCGCCGGAGGCATCGGCGCGCGCGC
The DNA here is from genome assembly GCF_040529065.1 of Xanthomonas sacchari. Lineage (NCBI taxonomy): Bacteria > Pseudomonadati > Pseudomonadota > Gammaproteobacteria > Lysobacterales > Lysobacteraceae > Xanthomonas > Xanthomonas sacchari. Next base: position 418,465 of record NZ_CP132343.1, read on the forward strand.
CCATCGCCACCGCGCGCAGGCCGGCGGCGCTGGCGTAGTCGCTGCCGTCGTTCAGGCCTTCGGCCAGGAAGTAGCGGGTGGTGTTCTGGGTGCCCGGCTGCACGTCCTGGGCGGTGGCGTCCTGCGGCGTGGTGTCGGCGGCGTCGGCGCTGTCGGTCTCGGCGCCGGAGGTTGCGGCGGCGGTATCGCGTTGCGACGTCGGGGTGGCCGTGGTCGGTGCCGGCGCTGCGAAGGCGCTCGCGGGCAGGCTCAGCGCCAGCAGCAACGCGGCGGTCAACAACCCGTCAGACGCCTGCGGCAGGATGGACGAGGACGGCAGCGGGCGCGCACGGGTGCGCAGGGCGTTGGGCAGAAGAGGCATCGTGGGTTCCGGGCTGGGGCCGGGAGCGTCGTCCCGACATCGAGTCAGGCCCGATTAAGGCCGCAAGCCCTGCGGCCCTTCAATGCACGCAGATTCACCGCTTCCTCACGGTAGACTCACCGCCATGGGAGTCCGGGTGAGATGGGGTGCGCACTCTGCGCCGGTCGCGCTTGCCGCGCGGCTGTGGCGGCGCCTCTGGCTGTGGCTGCGCCGGGTACCGATCGCCGACCCGCTGGACCGACGCAACGCGCCGGCGCTGCAGGTGCTGTTCGTGTTCCTGGGCAGCGAGATTCCGCTCAACAAGCTCTATCACCTGCTGACCGCGCCGCGCATCGAGATGGGCACGGTGCAGTTGGCGGTGGACGTCGGCACCGATGCGGCGATCGCCGCGGCGGCCTGGGCCGCGGTCTGGATGATCCGCCGTGGCCTGCTGAAACAGGCCACCGCCATGTTCATCGCGGTGGTGCTGTGCTCGGCAGTCGCCGCCAACCTGGCGTTCGGCTACCAGCTGCAGGCCTTCGATCCCTACCCGATGATGATGCTGACCCTGGCCGCGCTGGTGATCGGACGTCGTGCGCTGTGGCTGGTGTACCTGTGCATCCCGCTGATCTTCTGGCTGGGCATGGAAAGTCCGTGGGGCCAGGATCCGCACGGCAATCGCAGCCCGTTCCAGAACCTGCCGTCGCTGGCGTTGAGCTACCTGATGATTACCCTGGTGCTGGACCGCACCGTCGCCGCGCTGCGCGAGAGCCTGTGGCGCGCGCGGCGCAGCGCCGCGCGTTTGCGCGTGGAGATGCGCGAACGCACGCTGGCGCAGCAACGCCTGCTGCACCTGCAGAAGATCGAGCTGGTGGAACAGTTGGCCAGTGGCGTATCGCACGACTTCAACAACATCCTCAGCGCGATCCTGGGCTACGCCGAGCAACGCCACTGCGTGCACGAACTGGACTATCACCCGCCCCGCGATGCGCTGGTGCTGGCCGATGCGCTGGAGGGCGTGGCGCTGGCCGCGCAGCGCGGCGTGGCGGTCAGCCGCAAGCTGCTCAGCTTCAGCCGCCGCGAGGCCAGCGTACCCGAGCGCTTCGATGCCGGCGAAGCGCTGCGCAGCCTGCAGCCGATGCTGCGACAACTGTTGGGCGCCACCGTGCAGGTGCGGCTGGACCTCACCACCGACCCGGCGCCGGTGTTGCTGGACCGCAGCCGCTTCGACCTGGCGCTGCTCAACTTCGCCGCCAACGCGCGCGATGCGATGCCCGGCGGCGGCGGTTTTTCGCTGCAGCTGCGCCGCGACGGCGAGGCCGTCGTCATCGCCATCGCCGATACCGGCATGGGCATGAGCGAGGCCGTGCAACGGCAGATCTTCGAGCCGTTCTTCACCACCAAGCCGGCCGGGCAGGGCACCGGGCTGGGTCTGGCGGTGGCGTTCGAAATGGCGCAACAGGCGCACGGCAGCCTGCAGGTGCGCAGCGCACCCGGCGCCGGCACCTGTTTCGTGCTGCGCCTGCCGCTGGCCGGGCTCAGCGCTCCTGCGGCATGAGCAGATAGCCTTCGCCGCGCACCGCGCGCAATGGCAGCGCGCTGCCGGTGCGCTCGTGCACCTTCTGCCGCAGCCGATGCAGCAACGCATCCAGCCGGTGCGGATCGATCTCCAGCCCGGCGTTGCCGCCGAGCATGCCGATCAGCGCATCGCGGCTGACCAGTCGTCCGCGTGCCTGCCACAGGCTCTGCAGCACCTTGCGTTCGGAGGCGGTCAACGGCACCGCCTGCCCATCCGGTGCGAACAGGCACCAGCCGTCGTCCTGCAATTGCCATTCCTCGCTGGCCGGCGCCGCCGGTCGCAGCATGCGCCGGGCCACGCTGAACAGGGTGGCGGCGAGGATCTCGATCTGCACCGGCTTGATCAGGTACGCATCGGCGCCCTGCACCAGCCCGCGCACCAGATCCGGCTGCTCGCCGCGGCCGCTGAGGATGACGATGCCCATGCCGGGACGGCGTTCCTGCAGTTGCTGGGTCAGGGTGAAGCCGTCGCTGTCGGGCAGGCCGATGTCGAGCACGATCAGGTCGACACGTTGCGCCTCCAGCGCCGTCCACAGCGCCTGCGCGGTGCGCAGCGGTATCGCCTCGAATCCGTGCCGCAGCAAGCCCGGCAGCAGCACGCGGTCGCGCAGCACATCGTCGTCCTCCAGCAACGCCACCCGCAGCGGGGCGTTGGCGGCAGCGGCGAACGGGGGCGGGGTGGGATCGGAAACGCGGCTCACGAGGCGGAATCGGCGAAGGGACGGCATTCCTCACGGAGGCAGCGTGCGGCGTGACGCATGCCGTGAACGCTCAGCATCCTGCCGCGTCCTGGACAGTAGCCAGTTTCCCGCGGGCTTTCAATGCGCGCGGCAACGCTTCAGCGGCCGCTCCGGCCAAGGCTTGCGTTGCCGCCGCCCACCCCCTAGATAGGGAGCCGACACGCGGCCGTCGCGTGCGCCTCCATCACGTCCGGGACCTTCACGATGTCGCAGTTGCTGCAGGATCACCCCGCGTCCGCACAGCCGGCGGCGTCCGCGCTGGAAGCGTTCGTCGACCGCCACCGGCGCCTGTTCGTGCTGACCGGCGCCGGTTGCAGCACCGACTCGGGCATTCCCGACTACCGCGACGCCGCCGGCGACTGGAAGCGTGCGCAGCCGGTGACCTACCAGGCCTTCATGGGCGAGCTGGCGACGCGGCAGCGCTACTGGGCGCGCAGCCTGCTCGGCTGGCCGCGCTTCGGTCATGCGCGGCCCAATGCCACCCACGCCGCGCTGGCGCAGCTGGAAGCGCGCGGCCAGGTCGAACTGCTGCTGACCCAGAACGTGGACGGCCTGCACCAGGCCGCCGGCAGCCGCGCCACCATCGACCTGCACGGGCGCCTGGACGTGGTGCGCTGCATGGGTTGCGAGCGGCGCATGCCGCGCGAGGCGTTCCAGCAGCACCTGCTGCAGCACAACCCGCAGTGGGCAACGCTGCAGGCCGCGCCAGCGCCCGACGGCGATGCCGACCTGGACGGCGAGGATTTCGCCAGCTTCGTGGTGCCGCCCTGCGCGCACTGCGGCGGCGTGCTGAAGCCGGATGTGGTGTTCTTCGGCGAGAACGTGCCGCGCGAGCGCGTGGCCAGTGCCTTCGCGCATCTGCAGCGCGCCGACGCGGTACTGGTGGTGGGCTCGTCGCTGATGGTCTATTCCGGCTTCCGCTTCGTGCAGGCCGCGGCCAAGGCTGGCCTGCCCATCGCCGCAGTGAACCTGGGCCGCACCCGCGGCGACGATCTGCTGAGCCTGAAAGTGGAGCAATCGTGCGCGCAGGCGCTGGCCTTCCTGCTGCCGGCAGCGGCGCGCGTTCCGAATCCCGGCACGAACTGATCCACCGGCAGTGGTTGATCGCGCTGTGCGGCAGGAGTGCAATGGCCGCCTCCCGCGCCGCGCGCGGCGTTTCCATGGATCCGCATCGTGAGCCAGTTGTTCTCGCCCCTGGCACTGGGGCCGCTGTCGTTGTCCAACCGCATCGTGATCGCGCCGATGTGCCAGTACTCGGCCGAGGACGGCCGTGCCAGCGACTGGCATGTGCAGCATCTGGGCCAACTGGCGCAGTCCGGCGCCGGCCTGCTGATCCTGGAAGCGACGGCGGTCGAACCGCGCGGGCGCATCAGCTACGCCGACCTGGGCCTGTGGGACGATGCCACTGAGGCGGCGCTGGACACGGTGTTGCGCGCGGTGCGCCGCTGGTCGCCGATGCCGTTGGGCATCCAGCTCGCGCACGCCGGGCGCAAGGCGTCCACGCGCAAGCCCTGGGACGGCGGCGGCGCGATCGCGCCCGACCAGCCGAATGGCTGGCAGACCGTGGCGCCGTCGGCGCAGGCGTTCGACCAGGATGGCGTGCCGCCGCAGGCGCTGGACCTGGCCGGCATCGACGCCATCGTCGAGGCGTTCGTGGCCTCGGCACGGCGTGCCGAGCGCCTCGGCGTCGAGCTGATCGAACTGCATGCCGCTCACGGCTACCTGCTGCACCAGTTCCTGTCGCCGCTGAGCAATCAGCGTGCCGATGCCTATGGCGGCAGCCTGGAGAACCGCATGCGCCTGCTGCTGCGCGTGCATGCGGCGGTGCGCGCCGCGGTGGCGCCGAGCATCGCAGTGGGCGTGCGCATCTCCGCCACCGACTGGGTCGACGGCGGCTGGGACCTGGCGCAGAGCGAGGCGCTGGCGCAGGCGCTGCAGGCGCAGGGCTGCGATTACCTGCACGTGTCCAGCGGTGGGCTGGACCGGCGCCAGCGTATTCCGGTGGCGCCCGGCTACCAGGTGCCGCTGGCCGAGGCCCTGCACCGCGCGCTGCGCATGCCGGTGATCGCGGTGGGCCTGATCACCGAGCCGCAGCAGGCCGAAGCCATCCTCGCCGAGGACCGCGCCGACGCCATCGCGCTGGCCCGCGGCATCCTCTACGATCCGCGCTGGCCCTGGCACGCGGCCGCCGCACTGGGCGCGCGGTTGCGGCCGTCGCCGCAATACCTGCGCTGCGAGCCGCACGCGGCGCGCGGCGTGTTCGACGCCTGACCGACGCGCCGCACGGTTGGCGGCCTCCACTTCGATTTCTTCAGGGAGCATGCAATGACGACGATTGGATTCCTCGGCCTGGGCACGATGGGCCAGCCGATCGCGCTCAACCTGCTGCGTGCCGGCCATGCGTTGACGGTCTGGAACCGCAGCCCCGCGGCGGCGCAGCCCCTGCTCGAGGCCGGCGCGCAGCTGGCCGCGCAACCGGCCGACGCGGTGCGCGGGCCGGTGTTGTTCTCGATGCTGGCCGACGACACCGCGGTGCGCGAGACCCTGCTCGATCGCGGCGCGCTGGACGCGCTCACTGCGGGCAGCGTGCACGTCAACATGGCCACCATCTCGGTGGCATTGGCGCGCGAACTGCACGCGCTGCATGCCGAGCGCGGCGTCGCCTACCTGGCGATGCCGGTGCTGGGGCGGGTGGAGGTGGCCGCGGCCGGCCAGCTCAACCTGCTGGCCGCCGGCGATGCCGCGGCGCTGGCGCGGGTGCAGCCGTTGCTCGATGTCATCGGACGCAAGACCTGGTATTTCGGCGCCGCGCCGGAACAGGCCAACGCGGTCAAGCTCGCCGCCAACCTGTGCCTGGCCAGCGCCATCGGCACCATGGCCGAAGCATCGGCGCTGGTGCGCGGGCACGGCGTGGAAGCGGCCGATTTCCTCGACATGCTCACCAGCACCGTGTTCGCCGCACCGGCCTACCAGACCTACGGCGGCATGATCGCCGAGCAGCGCTACAGCCCGGCCGGCTTCAAGGCCACGCTGGGCCTGAAGGATGTGCGCCTGGCGCTGAACGCCGGCGAGACCCGGCATGTGCCGATGCCGCTGGCGGCGGTACTGCGCGATGCCTTCATCGAGGCCATCGCGCACGGCGACGGCGAACTGGACTGGGCGGCGCTGGCCAAGGTCGCCGCGCGCCGCGCCGGCCAGGCCTGAGCGACGCGGCACGTCTTCAGCGGACCTTGGCGGCGCATGCGGCACACTGCGTGCCCGCTTGAGCCTGGCGCGCGCTTGCCGCTAAGGTGCGGCGATTTGCTGGCGCATCACAGGAGGATGCCATGAGCCCGAATTCATCCGATCCCGGCGACAGAGCGCCGATCCAGCCGCCGCGCGCGGTCGTGCGCGAGGCCGTGCCGGGGCCCGATCATCCGGACCACCCGGATCACCTGTTGTACGCGCAGATCCGCGAGGGCGTGCACGCGCTGGACGCGGCCTGCGGCCGCGCGCCGGATGCGATCAGCGAGCGCATGGTGGCGCGGCTGCTGCCCCTGGCCAAGGAATACGGCTTCGACCAGGTCGACCACGTGGTGCTCAGCCGCGAGATCGGCGAGGTGGAGGATGGCGAGAACGTGTTCCTGGTGCGCGGCGACCTGGACGATCCGGCGCACCTGCGCGCGCACATCACCACCCACGAAGCGGTCGGCATGTCGGTGGAGGATTCGCTGGCGCGCCTGGAGAAGGTCAACCGCCGTCTGGCGCTGCGCTTGCGTCCGGAGTGAGTGCAGGCGAGTGAGCAATGTCCCAAGTGTGACGTCAGCCGCGACCTGATGTTAGTGCGAGCACGGCCGAGCCCCTCTCCCCCCGGGAGAGGGGTTGGGGTGAGGGGCCGGGCGCGCAGCGCATGCGGTGTGTTTCGACTGCACGAGGCTTCGCCCGAACCCTCATCCGCCCCTTCGGGGCACCTTCTCCCGAAGGGAGAAGGGAGCAATAAGCCCCTCTCCCCCCGGGAGAGGGGTTGGGGTGAGGGTACGGGCGCGCTGCGCATGCGATGTTTCGACTGCACGATGCTCCGCCCGTTCCCTCATCCGCCCCTTCGGGGCATCTTCTCCCGAAGGGAGAAGGGAGCAATAAGCCCCTCTCCCTCCGGGAGAGGGGTTGGGGTGAGGGTACGGGTCCCCTATCATCCGCAAATGCGCCACGACTACATCCTGACCCTGTCCTGCCCGGACCGCACCGGCATCGTCTACCGCGTCAGCGGCCTGCTGTTCGAGCACGGCTGCAACATCCTCGACGCGCAGCAGTTCGGCGACGAGGAAAGCGGCCGCTTCTTCCTGCGCGTGCACTTCGACGTGCCGGCCGACGGCGTCGTCGCCGCGGTGAAGCTGCAATTGGAGCCGCTGGCCACCGACTACGCGATGGACTGGCAACTGCACGACGCGCGCCGCCGTGCGCGCCTGCTGGTGCTGGTCAGCAAACAGGGCCACTGCCTCAACGACCTGCTGTTCCGCGCGCACAGCCGGCAGTTGCGGGTGGATATCGCCGCGGTGGCCTCCAACCACCCCGATTTCGCCGCGCTCGCCGGCTCCTACGGCGTGCCGTTCCATCACTTGCCGGTGAGCGCCGCCAATCGCGACGAACAGGAGGCGCAGTTGCTGGCGCTGGTCGAACGCGAACGCATCGACCTGGTGGTGCTGGCCCGCTACATGCAGATCCTGTCGCCGACCCTGTGCGCGGCGCTGGCTGGGCGCGCGATCAACATCCACCACAGCTTCCTGCCCAGCTTCAAGGGCGCGCAGCCGTACCACCAGGCGCACGCGCGCGGGGTCAAGATCATCGGCGCCACCGCGCACTACGTCACCGGCGACCTGGACGAAGGCCCGATCATCGAGCAGGACGTGGCCCGCGTGGACCACGCCATGACCCCGCGCGAACTGGTGCGCCTGGGCAGCGACACCGAGTCGCAAGTGCTGGCCCGCGCCGTGCGCCGCCACGTCGAACATCGCATCCTGCTCAACGGGCATCGGACGGTCGTGTTTCGGTAAGGCGGGGAGTGGGGATTCGGGATTGGGGATTCGTCAAAGCGGCCCGCGTCACACCACGACGGTGATCAGCCAGGCCGCTTTTGCGAATCCCCAATCCCGAATCCCCAATCACGGCTCAAACCGATAACCAGCCCCATACACCGAGCGCACCCAGTCCTCGACGCCGGCGTCGGCGAGTTTGCGGCGCAGGTTCTTGACGTGGCTGTCGACGGTGCGGTCGGTGACGATGCGGTGGTCGAGGTAGAGCCGGTCCATCAGTTGCTCGCGCGAGTACACGCGTCCCGGCGCGGCGGCGAGGGTGCGCAGCAGGCGGAACTCGACCTGGGTCAGGTCCAGGTCGCGGCCGTGCACGCTGGCGCGGCACGCGTCCTCGTCGATCCGCAGGCCCGGCGCCGGCGCGCCGTTGGGATCGTGGCGATGGCGGCGCAGCACCGCCTGCACCCGCGCCACCACCTCACGCGGGCTGAACGGCTTGCAGATGTAGTCGTCGGCGCCGATCTCCAGCCCCAGCAGGCGGTCGATCTCCTCCACCCGCGCGGTGACCATGATCACCGGCACCGCGCTTTCCCTGCGCAGGTCGCGGCAGATCTCCAGCCCATCGCGGTTGGGCAGCATCAGGTCCAGCAGCACCAGGTCCGGCTGCTGCGCGCGGAAGGCGCCCAGTACCTGCGCGCCATCGGCGATCCAGTCGTGCGAATAGCCGGCCGCGTGCAGATATTCGCGCAGCACTGCGGCCAGACGCGGTTCGTCCTCGACGATCAGCACGTGCCCGATCGGATCCAGGCTGCTCATGCCGCGAGCGCCGGTAGACGTACCACCACGCGCAATCCGCCGAGTGTAGAAGGCTCGGCGTCGATCGCACCACCATGGGCCTCGGCGATGTTGCGGCAGATCGCCAGGCCCAGGCCGCTGCCGCCGCTGGCGCGGTTGCGCGAGGCCTCGGCGCGATAGAAGCGTTCGAACAGGCGCGCTCGCTTGTCCGCTTCCACGCCTGGTGCGCTGTCCTCCACTACCAGCTCCAGCATCGCGTCGCGGAGCGTGCAGCGCACCTGCACCGTGCCGCCGGCATCGGTGTAGCGCAGGGCGTTCTCCAGCAGGTTGCCGAGCAGTTGCTGCAGGCGGCGTTCGTCGCCGTCCACCGGCAGCGGGCCGGCCTGGATCTGCTCCTGCACGTGGAGCTGCGCGGCGGCGAAGCGCGCGCGCATGCCGTCAAGCACGGTGGCCAGGATCACCGCCAGGTCGACCGGCGCGCGTCGGTAGGCGAGCGCGCCGACGTCGGTCAGCGACACGTCGTACAGGTCTTCGATCAGCTTGCCGAGCTGGCCGACCTGCTGGTGCAGCGAGCCCAGCGAGTGCTGCGTCATCGGCCGGATGCCGTCCTGCAGCGCTTCCAGTTCCGCACGCAGTACCGCCAGCGGCGTGCGTAGCTCGTGCGAGATATCGGCCATGAAGTCGCGACGCGCGCGCTCGTTGTGCTCCAGCGCCTGCGCCAGCAGATTGAAGTCGCGCGCCAACTGGCCGAGTTCGTCGCGCGCGTCGGCGTCGATGCGGGTGGCGTAGTCGCCGGCGGCCAGACGGTGGGTGGCGCCGGTGAGGCCGCGCATGCGCCGCAACAGGGCGCGCGACAGCAGCCAACCGAGCAGCGCGGCGACCACCAGCGAGGCGCTGCCGATCGTCCACCATGCGCGCTGCTGCGCCGCGTAGAACCGCGCGTCTGCCGCTGCCAGCGCTTTCTGGAACGGCAGCATCGCCATCCAGCCGACGGTTCGGCCGTCGACCACCACCGGGCGCAGGATATCGTCGCGCCCGACATCCGGATTGCCGATCAGCGACTTGAAGTCCTGGTCGAGCAGCGCGAAGCGAAACACCGCGCCGGTCTGGTCGGAAATCGGCGGCGCCCTGCGCGGCGGGCCGGGGCCACGCTCCGGGCGCATCAGCACGAACCAGACTTCGGGATTGTCGCGCACGAAATCCCAGCTGCCGTGGCGCGCGTATTCGGCCCTGACCCGCGGCAAGGCCTCCTGCATGCGCTCCACGCCCTGTTCGTTGAGGTAATCCAGGAACTGGCGCTTGACGAAGGCCTGCACGGCCAGGCCGTTGATCAACAGCACCGTCACGCAGGCGGCGAGGATGGCGAGGAACAGCTTGGCGGTGAGGCCCAGTTTCATCGGAGGGGCGACGCGCGGCGCGGAAACGACAATTGCTGCGTATTAGCCGCGCCATGGCAGTGGAAATCAAGCGAATCCGCGCCATCGCCGGCAATCTCCAAATTTGCTGCACATTTGCGCACTAGCGTGGCCAGCTTCGGAAATCCCGTGAGTTCGCCGCATGCCGTCCGTCGCCTGTCGTCTTCCCATCGCGTCCTCGCGCTGGCTGTTGCCCGTCGCCATCGCCACGGTCATGGCCGCGTGTTCGTCCAAGCTGCCGCCGCAGATGCCGCAGACGCAGGTCGGCGTGCAGACAGTCACGGTGCAACGCCTCGCTGTGGATCAGACCCTGTCCGGCCGCACCGTGGCCTACATGGCCTCGGACGTGCGCCCGCAGGTCGGCGGCATCCTGCGCAAGCGGCTGTTCGCCGAAGGCCAGGACGTGCACGCGGGGCAGGTGCTGTACGAGATCGATCCGGCCAGCTACCAGGCTGCGTACGACACCGCCAAGGGCGACCTGGCACAGGCCGAGGCGGCGGTCCTGTCGGCCAGGCCCAAGGCGCAGCGCTACCAGACCCTGGTCGGGTTGGATGCGGTCAGCAAGCAGGACGGCGACGATGCGCTGGCCACGTTGCGCTCGAACGAGGCGGCGGTGGTCGCGGCCAAGGCCGCACTGCAGACCGCGCGCATCAATCTCGACTACACCCGCATCACCGCGCCGATCTCCGGACGCATCGGCACCTCCAGCTACACGCCGGGCGCGCTGGTCAGCGCCGGCCAGAGCGAGGTGCTGGCCACCATCAACCAGCTCGACCCGATGTATGTGGACGTGACCCAGTCCAGCGCGCAGCTGCTGCAGTTGCGCCGCCAACTCGACGCCGGCCAGCTCAAGGCGGTGGACGGGAAGGCCGAGGTGACGCTGCAACTGGAGGACGGCAGCACCTATGCGCACAGCGGCACGCTGGAGGTGGTGGATGCCGCAGTCGATACCGCCACCGGCACGGTCAAGCTGCGCGCGGTGGTGCCCAATCCCGACCATCTGCTGCTGCCCGGCATGTACGTCAAGGCGGTGTTGCCGATGGCGGTGGACGAGCAGGCCATCCTGGTGCCGCAGCAGGCGGTCAGCCGCAACAGCAAGGGCGAGGCGGTGGCGATGGTGGTCGGCAGCGACCACAAGGTCGCCCAGCGCGTGCTGCGCACCGGCGATGCGATCGGCGACACGTGGGTGGTACGCGACGGCCTGAAGGCCGGTGACAAGGTCATCGTGCAGGGCCTGCAGAAGGTGTCGGTCGGCGCCGAGGTCAAGGCGGTGGAGGTGAGTGCGGCCGCGATGGCCGGCCCCGCCGCAACGGCTACGCAGGGTGCCACTGCCGCGGCACCGAAGGCCGACTGAGGAACCGCCATGGCCCGCTTCTTCATCGACCGTCCCATCTTCGCCTGGGTCATCGCGATCGTGATCACCCTGGCCGGCGCGCTCTCGATCCTGTCGCTGCCGCTGGAGCAGTATCCGAACATCGCGCCACCGTCGATCAATGTCAGTGCCACCTACACCGGCGCGTCGGCGGAAACCGTGCAGAACTCGGTGACGCAGATCCTCGAGCAGCAGATGACCGGGCTGGACCACCTGCTGTACATGACCTCCAGCAGCAGCTCCGCCGGCAGCGCCTCGATCACCCTGACCTTCGAGTCCGGCACCGACCCGGACACCGCCCAGGTGCAGGTGCAGAACAAGGTCTCGCAAGGCGAGGCGATGCTGCCGGAGGCGGTGCAGAGCAATGGCGTGACCGTCACCAAGTCCATGGGCAGCAGCATGTTCATGGTGCTGGCCTTCACCTCCGAAGACGGCAGCATGGACAGCACCGATATCGGCGACTACATGGTGTCCACGCTGCAGGATCCGATCAGCCGGCTCGATGGCGTCGGCGGGGTCAACGTGTTCGGCTCCGAGTATTCGATGCGGATCTGGCTGGATCCGGAAAAGCTGCGCACCTATGCGCTGATGCCCTCGGACGTGAGCAGCGCGATCTCGGCGCAGAACGCCGACGTCTCCTCCGGCGCGCTGGGCGCATTGCCGGCGGTGCAGGGCCAGCAGCTCAACGCCACGGTCACCTCGCGCAGCAAGCTCAAGACCCCGGCGCAGTTCGAGGCGATCGTGCTGAAGTCGCAGACCGGCGGCGCCACTGTGTACCTGCGCGACGTGGCGCGGGTCGAGTTGGGATCCAAGTCCTACGCGTCCAGTTCCAAGTACAACGGCAAGGCCGCCTCCGGCATGGGCCTGGAACTGGCGACCGGGGCCAATGCGCTGGATGCGGCCAAGGCGGTGCAAGCCAAGCTCGAACAGCTCAAGCCGTACTTCCCCGCCGGACTGAAGTACGAGATCGCCTACGACACCACGCCGTTCGTGCGCATCTCCATCGAAGAGGTGGTCAAGACCCTGCTCGAGGCGATCGTGCTGGTGGTGCTGGTGATGTACCTGTTCCTGCAGAACTGGCGCGCCACGCTGGTGCCGGTGATCGCGGTGCCAGTGGTGCTGCTGGGAACTTTCGGCGTGCTGGCCTTGCTCGGCTATTCGATCAACACGCTGACCATGTTCGCGATGGTGCTAGCGATCGGCCTGCTGGTCGACGACGCCATCGTGGTGGTGGAGAACGTCGAGCGCCTGATGAGCGAGGACGGCATGTCGCCGCGGCAGGCGACCTACACCTCGATGGGGCAGATCTCCGGCGCGCTGGTCGGCATCGCCCTGGTGCTGACCGCGGTGTTCCTGCCGATGGCGTTCTTCGGCGGCGCCACCGGCGAGATCTACCGCCAGTTCTCGGTGACCATCGCCGCGGCGATGCTGCTGTCGCTGTTGGTGGCGCTGACCCTGAGTCCGGCGCTGTGCGCCAGCCTGCTCAAGCCGATCGAGCGCGGCGCGCATGTGTCGCGCAAGGGCGTGCTGGGGCGCTTCTTCGGCTGGTTCAACGCCCGCTTCGACCGCGGCGCCGATGGCTACGGCCGCGGCGTGGGCAAGCTGATCGGCCACCGCAAGCTCGGCGGTTTGGCCTATCTGGTGCTGCTGGGGGCGATGGCGCTGCTGTTCTGGCGCCTGCCCAGTTCGTTCCTGCCCGACGAGGACCAGGGCATGTTGATGGTGATGTTCACCACGCCGGCCGGCGCCACCCAGCAACGTACTCAACAGTCCATCGACCAGGCATCGGACTTCATCCTCAAGCAGCCGGAGGTGGCCGGGATGATGACCATCACCGGTTTCAGCTTCGCCGGCAGCAGCCAGAATTCGGGCATGGGCTTCATCAAGCTCAAGGATTGGGCCGAGCGCGATGCCTCGGCACAGGAGATCGCCAACCGCATCACCGGCGCGATGATGGGCACGCTGCCGGATGCGCAGGTGTTCGCGCTGTCGCCGCCGGCGATCAACGGCCTGGGTACCACCTCCGGTTTCACCCTGGAACTGCAGGACGTGGCCGGCAAGGGCCACGACGCACTGGTCACCGCGCGCCAGCAACTCCTGCAACTGGCCAACGCCGACAAGAAGCTGAGCGCGGTGCGCTTCAACGGTCTGGACGACGCGCCCACCTACCGCGTGCAGATCGACGACGCCAAGGCCGGCGCGCTGGGTCTGAGCGCTGCGGACATCAACGCCACTCTGGCCACGGTGATGGGCGGCAGCTACGTCAACGATTTCCTCAACAACAACCGGGTCAAGCGCGTCTACGTGCAGGGCGAGCCGGCCGCCCGCATGCTGCCCGCCGACATCGGCCGCTGGTACGTGCGCAACAGCAGCGCGGAGATGGTGCCGTTCTCGGCCTTCTCCAGCAGCCAGTGGGCGTATGCGCCGCAGGTGCTGAGCCGCTTCAACGGCGTCGAGTCGATGGAGATCACCGGCAGCGCCGCCAGCGGTATCAGTTCCGGCGAGGCGATGAGCGGCGTCGCGGCACTGATCGGCAAGATCGGCAAGGACGTGGGCTATGCCTGGTCGGGCATGTCCTATCAGGAGCAGGCGGCCGGTGCGCAGACCTGGATGCTCTACGCGGTCTCGCTGGTGTTCGTGTTCCTGTGCCTGGCCGCGCTGTACGAGAGTTGGTCGATCCCGATCTCGGTGATGCTGGCGGTGCCGGTGGGCATCGTCGGCGCGCTGCTGGCCACATGGCTGCGCGGGCTGTCCAACGACATCTACTTCCAGGTCGGCCTGCTGGCGACGATGGGCCTGGCCGCCAAGAACGGCATCCTGATCGTGGAGTTCGCCAAGGAACTGGAAGAGAAGGGTCAGCCGCTGATCGACGCCACCCTGCACGCCGCGCGCCTGCGCCTGCGCCCGATCCTGATGACCTCGCTGGCGTTCCTGCTCGGCGTGCTGCCGATGGTGGTCAGCAGCGGTGCCGGCTCCGGCGGCCGCCACGCGCTGGGTACGGGCGTGCTCGGCGGAACGCTGATGTCGACCGCGCTCGGCATCTTCTTCGTGCCGCTGTTCTACGTGATCGTGCGCAGCGTGTTCCCCGGCAAGCGCGCCGAATCGGAACCGCTGCGCACCGAGGAGACAACGCCGTGATCCGTTCGTTCCTGCGCCGTGGCGCGCTGGTTGTGGCCTGCGCCGGTGTCCTCGCCGGCTGCGCGAGCCTGGCGCCGAGCTATGCCCGTCCCGACGCACCGGTGCCGGCCACCTTCGCCCACAGCGGCAGCGGCGCCGCTGGCGACGGCGCCAACGTGGCGACCCTGGACTGGCGCCAGGTGTTCCTCGATCCGCGCCTGCAGCAGGTGATCGCGCAGGCGCTGGACAACAACCGCGACCTGCGCGTGGCCGTGCTCAACATCGACAAGGCGCGCGCGCAATACCGCATCCAGGGCGCCGACCTGTTCCCGTCGGCAAGTGTGAGCGGTAGCCAGAGCGCTGCGCGCAGCAGCGCTTCCACCAGCGCCAGTGGACGCGCCGAGGTGGCGAGGACCTACACGGCCGACGTCGCCGTCAGCAGTTGGGAGCTGGACCTGTTCGGACGCATCCGCAGCCTCAAGGACGAGGCCCTGGAAACCTACCTGGCCACCGCGCAGACCCAGCGCAGTACCCGCCTGAGCCTGGTCGCCGAGGTCGCCGCGGATTGGCTGGCCGTGGCCGCCGACCAGCAGCGCCTGGCGCTGGCGCAGCAGACGCTGGACAGCCAGCGGCAGACCCTGACGCTGACCGAGGCGCGGCATCGCGAAGGCATCGCCTCCGGGCTGGACCTGGCACAAGTTCAGACCAGCGTGGAGAGCGCACGTGCCGACGTGGCCAGCTACACCACGCAACTGGCCACCGCGCGCAACGCCCTGGACCTGGTGGTCGGCGCGTCGGTGGCGGCCGATGCCCTGCCGCAGGCCGGCGCGCTGGAGGACGGCGTGGCGCTGGCGCCGCTGCCGGCGCCGCTGGAGTCGCGCGTGCTGCTGCAGCGGCCGGACGTGCTGTACGCCGAGCACGCGCTGAAGTCGGCCAACGCCGACATCGGCGCGGCACGCGCGGCGTTCTTCCCGACCATCTCGCTGACTGCCTCGAGCGGGCGCAGCAGCAGCGCGTTGTCGAGTCTGTTCGACGCCGGCAGCCGCACCTGGTCGTTCGTGCCCAGCATCAGCGTGCCGATCTTCCGTGCCGGCGCGCTCAAGGCCGAACTGGACGTGGCCCGCATCACCCGCGACGCCAACGTCGCCACCTACGAGAAGGCGATCCAGAGCGCCTTCAGCGAAGTGGTCGACGCACTGGCCACGCGCGCGCAACTGGATGAACGCATGGACGCACAACGCGCCTTGGTCGCGGCCACCCAGCGCAGCGATGACCTGGCCGAGGCCCGCTATCGCAATGGCGTGGACAGCTATCTGGACGCACTGGATTCGCAGCGCTCGCTCTACGCCGCGCAGCAGGACCTGATCACGTTGCGCCTGACCGAGGCGAGCAACCGCGTGACCCTATACAAGGTGCTTGGCGGCGGCGCCGATGCGCAGAGCGGCGAGTCTGTGGCGGATGCGGCGCGTTAGCGTATTCCCCGCACGGTCGTCGGACCGGCTCGGCCGCGACAGACATTGTCGGCAATGCCTGTCGCGGCTGAAGCCGCTCCTACAACAACCGCATGCCGAGCGAATTGCACCAGCCGCGGCTTCGGCACTGGGGAGAGATCGGCGCTGCACAGGCTGACATGCCCGGGCAGCGCTTCACCAATCCCCAATCCCGACTCCCTGATCTCAGCCCCTCAACGCGCCGCGTTGGCGTTCATCGTCGCGTTGCGGCTGGCGTCCAGGTACTGCGCCGGGTCGCGCATGCCGGTGGTGTGGCATTCGCCGGTGGTGTGGCCGCGATTGACGCCGCCGGGCAGCTGGCCGTTGACCTGCTCCACGGTGCCGTCCTCCGGGTCGCTCAGCACCAGGTCCGAGGCCGCATTGCAATAGTCGTTGGTGTACCAGTTGGTCTTGGCGAAGGAGGTGGTGTAGTAGTTCACCAGCGCCCGCGCCGAGTTGGGGATGCCGGCCAGCCAGGCTTTGGCGCCGTCGTAGGTCAGGTCGTTGTTGGTACCGCAGCCCACGCCGAACCACGAACCCACCGCGGCCAGGATGCCGGCAAGGTTGGTGCCCTGGTAGGGCGTGCCCACCGACTGCATCACCCGCCCGCCGCTGGCGTTGTCCAGGCCGCTCCAGTAGTAGACGTACAGGTGCAGCGCCGCCATGCCGCCCTGGCTGTGCGCCACCGTGCCGAACGAGTTCCACTGGCTGCCGAACTGCGCCAGGCGCTGCGCGAACTGGTCGTTGCTGCGGTTCTGGTTGACGTCCAGGAACGCGGAGGCATTGGTGAACTGCGCCACCGGCCACACCCCGCCCGAGCAGTAGCCGTGCACCAGCACCAGGCGCTTGCCGGTGGCCTGCGCCTGCATGTCGGTGGCGGCGGTGCTCAGCTGCGCCGGGCGCTCGCCCATGCGCATGCTCTCGTCGATCGCGACGGTGCTGCGCGCCACGCTGCTGCGACGCAGTGCCGGCAGGGTCAGCGGCAACGTCGTGCGCGTGGCCAGCGGCACGAAGTTGTCCGGATCCTCCACGCGCAGGTTGCGCAGGGTGAACGGCGCGCGCGCGCCGGCGCGGACGATCCAGCGTTCGTCCACGCTCAGCGGCAGGCGTCCGTCATGCGGCGCCAGCATGCCGCCGAGCCAGGCCACCGGCACCGGGCTGCCGTCGCGGCCGGTGCCCCACAGTTCGCCGAGCACGCGGTAGTGCGCCGGCGCCTGGCCGCCGCCGATGCGCACCGGGATCGGCAGGGTCAGCCGGGTGCCGGGCTGTGCGCTGGCGCCGACGGCATCGGCGGTGATGCGCAAGGTGGTGTCCAGCACCGGCAGCACGTGCTCGCTGGTGCGCACGAAGGCCTGGCCGCCGGCGTCGTGGCCGTGCACCACCACCTGCGCGATGTAGGTGCCGGTGGCCGTCGCCGGGAAGTCGCCGGCATACACGCCATCGTCCGCGGCGCCGTCGCCGTGGCGGCCGTCGTCGGCCATCGGCCACTGGCTGACGGAGCCGTCCGGCGCGATCACGCGCAGCTGCGCGGTGTCGATGCGGCCGCTGCCGTCGCTGCGCGCCAGCGACACGCTGCCCTGCGCATCGATGCCGCCGAGCAGGGCGGTCAGGCCGATACGCTGGCCACGCTGCAGTTGCGCGCGGTCGCTGGGATAGGACGCCAGTTGCGTGCGCGGGTCGCCTTCCATCAGCACATAGCCGCGCTGCGCCGTGTTGCTGCCATCGGCCTGCAGGGTCAGGGTCCAGTCGCCGTTGGCGGCGCTGTCCACGTGGTACTCGCGAGCCGGCAGCGCGGCGCCGCCGGCGCCCAGTTGGGTGGCCTTGGCGCTGGGCGCGAGCATCGGCGTGGCGGCGGCGGTGCCCATGCGTGCGCTGGCCGTAGCCGGTGCGCTCAGGCGCGGTTGCCAGTCTTGCTCGCCAGACAACACCACGAAGCGCAGCTTGCCGTTCTCCACCGGAAGGGTGGTCTGCCATTGCGCCGGGCCGCCGCTGCGCGCGGCGGAGAATTCCACCGGCAGCAACGCGCTCTTGGACAGGATCGCCGCTTCCGCCGGGGCGGGTGCGCGCATCTGCGCGAACTCCTCGGGCGGTCCGGCCAATTGTTTGGGAATCAGTTCGGCCGCGTGCAGTGCGGCGGTGGGGACGACGAGACACAGGACGCAGACGGCGGACAGGTTCGACAGCTTCGGCATGACGCGCTCTCCCTGGCGGTGCTGAGAAGCAGACGCACATGCCGGAGCCGCGGCGCAGTGCGCCGCCGGCAGCACGTCGGCGAGGACGCAGCGCCCCCTCGCCACGCGTTCGCCTGTGGTTATAGCCAGCGCACATTGCCGGACAAAGACGCAATGCAGCAATGCACGCCGAACTGGGATGCCGGACATGCTGCAACCATCGCGATGCCCGGCGCACGTGGCGCCGGGCATCGCCAGGTCACGCCGCCTGCGCGTGCTGGCTGCGCAACTGCTGCGCCGCCGCCACCATCGCCTGCAGCGCGTTGCGGGTTTCCGCCCAGCCGCGGGTCTTCAGCCCGCAATCCGGATTGACCCACAGTTGCTGCGGATCCAGCACCGCGCGCGCCTTCTCCAGCAGCTCCACCATCTCCTGCGTGCTCGGCACGCGCGGCGAGTGGATGTCGTACACGCCCGGCCCGATCGCGTTCGGGTAGCGAAAGCGCACGAAGGCATCGAGCAGTTCCATACGCGAACGCGAGGTCTCGATCGAGATCACGTCCGCGTCCATCGCCGCCACCGCCTCGATGATGTCGTTGAACTCCGAGTAGCACATGTGGGTGTGGATCTGCGTGGCATCGCGCACGCCGGCCGCGGCGATGCGGAAGCACTGCACCGCCCAGTCCAGGTACGCCTGCCAGTCGGCGCGACGCAGTGGCAGGCCTTCGCGGATCGCCGGCTCGTCGATCTGGATCACGCCGATGCCGGCCGCCTCCAGGTCGCGCACCTCGTCACGCAGCGCCAGCGCGATCTGCCGGCAGGTCTGCGCGCGCTCCTGGTCGTCGCGCACGAACGACCACTGCAGCACCGTCACCGGCCCGGTCAGCATGCCCTTCATCGGCCGCTCGGTCAGCGACTGCGCGTAGGTGGTCCAGCGCAGCGTCATCGGCGCCGGGCGCTGCACGTCGCCGTAGATGATCGGCGGCTTCACGCAGCGCGAGCCGTAGCTCTGCACCCAGCCGTGGCGGGTGAAGGCGAAGCCGTCCAGTTGCTCGCCGAAGTATTCGACCATGTCGTTGCGCTCGAACTCGCCGTGCACCAGCACGTCCAGGCCCAGTTGCTCCTGCGCACGCACGCAGCGTTCGGTCTCGGCGGCCAGGAACGCGTCGTACGCGGCATCGTCGAGCTTGCCGGCCTTGTGCTGCGCACGCGCCTGCCGCACCTGCTCGGTCTGCGGGAACGAGCCGATGGTGGTGGTCGGATACAGCGGCAGCCGCAACGCCGCCTGCTGCGCCTGCTGGCGCTGCGCGTACGGCGACTGCCGGCGGCCGGCGTCGTCGGTCAGCGCGTCCACCCGCCGCGCCACCTCGGCGCGGTGCACGCGGGTGGACGCGCGACGGCTGGCCAGCGCATCGCGCGCCGCATCCAGCGCGGCCTGCGCCTGCGGCTGGTCGTCCAGCGCATCGGCGAGGGTGCGCAGTTCCTGCAGCTTCTGCCTGGCGAAGGCCAGCCAGCCGACCAGTTCGCGGTCCAGCCTGGTCTCCTGCTGCAGATCCACCGGCACGTGCAGCAGCGAGCACGAGGGCGCCAGCCACAGCCGCTCGCGGCCGACATGGCCGGCGGCGTAGCGGGCCAGGGTCAGCGCGTTGTCCAGCGGCGTACGCCACACGTTGCGGCCGTTGACCAGGCCAGCGGAGAGCACGCGCCCGGCCGGCAGCGCCTGCAGCACCGCGTCCAGTTGCGCCACGCCACGCACCAGGTCCACGTGGATGCCGTCCACCGGCAACGCCATCGCCAGTTCCAGGTTGTCGCCCAGTTCGCCGAAGTAGCTGGTCAGCAGCAGCTTCGGCCGCGGCGCCTGCGAAAGGACATCATAGGCGCGGCGATAGGCGGCGCGTGCGGCCTCGTCCAGGTCCAGTACCAGCGCCGGTTCGTCGAGTTGCACCCAGCCGGCACCGGCTGCATGCAGGCGCTGCAGCAGTTCGGCGTACACCGGCAGCAGGCTGTCCAGCAGCGCCCAGCGATCGCTGTCGTCCACGGTCTTGGACAGCGCCAGGAAGGTCACCGGCCCGATCAGCACCGGCCGGGTCTGGATGCCCTGCGCCTTGGCTTCCAGGAACTCCACCACCGGCTTGTCGCCGCGCAGGCGGAAGTGCTGGCGCCGCGCCAGCTCCGGCACCAGGTAGTGGTAGTTGGTGTCGAACCACTTGGTCATTTCCAGCGCATGCAGGTCCAGGTCGTGCTCCTGCGTGCCGCGCGCCATCGCGAAGTAGCCGGCCAGCGGATCGGCATCGGCCAGCGCGCGGTAGCGTTGCGGGATCGCATCGAACAGGAACGCGGTGTCGAGCATCGCGTCGTACAGGCTGAAGTCGTTGCTGGGCGGCACGTCCACCCCGGCCTCGCGTTGCAGTTGCCAGTGGCGCAGGCGCAGCTCGCGTGCGGTGTCCTGCAGTTGCGCGCCGTCGATGTCGCGGCGCCAGTAGCGTTCCAGCGCCTGCTTGAGCTCGCGCCGCGCACCGATGCGCGGGAAGCCCAGGTTGGTCACGATCGTCATGTTGCGTTTCCTCATTGCGTTCAAGGGCATTGAGGAACGAAGGAACCGCGCGCCGCGCGCCCCGTTCGCACGGACCGCCCGCCACGCCAGCGACCTTCGCCCCCGCGGGCGAACCGGTACCGCGCGGGCAGGCGGACGGCGCGGCGCGGCGCAAGGCCGGGTCGCGGTCCGGCCGCCTCCCCGCGGAGGCGCCAGGTCGAATCGGAGGACGCACGGTCCTCCGGCCGGGGCCGGTATTCGGGCTGATGGACACGCGCACCACGTTGGCTGCGCACCTACTGTCCGTCGCTTCCCAGGCCGGCATGCGCCGACCCAGTGCCATTGACGGAGGTCGTTTCCATTCACCGCTGCGGGGCAGCTCCGGAATGGGCAGGCGCTTGCGGCGCCGGCCGTCACCGGATTCCCGTTTAAATTCATCCCTTCATCCGAATGAAGCGATGAATACCTTCGGCGAGCGCACGATAGGCCGGATGCGGCGGGCGGTCAAGGGCCAGGTGATGTTTTGCGGGCTCGGCCCGGCAGCGTTTGTCGCGAACGTGTAAGCTATTGATCCCTAAGCCAATGACCTGGCGCTGCGGCCGACGGCCGGCGGCGCCCGTCCGCCGTGCCGATGATGCTTCCGCTCCCCTCCGCCGATCTCCCCGCGCGCTACGCCGCTTCGCTGCGGCTGTCCGTGGCCCCGATGATGGACTGGACCGACCGCCATTGCCGGGTCTTCCACCGGCTGCTGGCGCCGTCGGCGCGGCTGTACACCGAGATGGTGCACGCCAATGCGGTGGTGCTGGGCGATCGCGCACGGCTGCTGGATTTCGATGCGGCCGAGCATCCGCTTGCTTTACAGCTCGGCGGCAGCGAGCCGGCACTGCTGGCGCAGGCGGCGCGGATCGGCCAGGACTGGGGCTACGACGAGATCAACCTCAATTGCGGCTGTCCGTCCGACCGGGTCCAGGCCGGGCGCTTCGGTGCCTGCCTGATGCGCGAGCCGGCGCTGGTCGCCGAATGCGTGGCCGCCATGGTCGAGGCCGTCGACATCCCGGTGACGGTGAAATGCCGGCTGGGCGTGGACCAGGACGACGACTACGCGGTGTTCCTGGCCTTCGTCGACCAGGTCGCCGCGGCCGGCTGCGAACTGTTCGTGGTGCATGCGCGCAACGCCTGGCTGCAGGGCCTGTCGCCGAAGGAGAACCGCGAAGTGCCGCCGCTGCGCTACGACTGGGCGCACCGGCTCAAGCGCGAGCGGCCGCAGCTGCAGGTGGTGCTCAACGGCGGCCTGGCTGCGGTGGAGACGGCGCAGGCGCAGTTGCAGGCGGTGGACGGGGTGATGCTGGGCCGCGCCGCCTACCACGATCCCTACGTCCTGCACCGGCTGGACGCGGCCCTGACCGGCGCCGCACTGCGCCCGCGCGCCGAGTTGCTGCGCGCGCTGCGCCCCTATGTCGAGGCACGCCTGGCGGAAGGCCTGGCGCTCAAGCACATCACCCGGCACTTGCTCGGGCTGTTCCACGGCCAGCCCGGCGGCCGTGCCTTCCGCCAGGTGCTCAGCGAAGGGGCGCACCGCCCCGGGGCCGATTGGGCGCTGCTGGAGCAGGCGCTGGCGGTCACCGACGGGGCGGCGCGCGCCGCGGCCTGATCCGATCTCAGGGATCGTATTCGGACCGCAACTCTGCGTGGTGACGGGCCGTCATCGCCTCCGTGCAGGGGCGTCCGACGGCATGGTGGCCTGCTCGGTGACGGACCCGGATCCCACTTTTCCTCTGCTCGTTCAGGGAGTCTGTTCAGGGTCTGGCGACTAGTCTCTGCCTGCCGGGAGACGCCCTGAAGCACCTGCCGAGGGGCTCTCCGGACCGCTGGCGCGGCCCTTGCATCGGTCTTCGGCAGGTTCATTTGACTGAATGTCGCCGGTGGCGCCCGGAAAAGTTCAGACCGGATTCACCCCGAAAAATCAAGAATTTGCCTCGATTTCTCGAGGTCGCCGCCGTTCCCGCGAGGTGTCGCGCTTCACAAGTTTTGAACGTTTCCGATCAGTCCGTTAGGATGCCCGTCGTGACTTCTTCCGCTTCCCGCCACTACCGCTTCGCCGCTGTGTTCGCGCTCGCGCTGGCGTCGGTCGCGGCTGGCCACGGCCGTGCGCAGCAGCCGCCCATGCCGGGGGTGATGGCGCCGCCGGAGCGCGATGCGGGGCGCAACCGGGATTACGGCGGCAGTTCGCTGTCCGACGCGGTGCGCCGGGTGCAGCGTTCCACCGGCGGGCAGATCCTCGGCGCCGAGCGCGTGCCGTTCGATGGCCGCGACATCAACCGCGTCAAGTACATGGATGGCCGTGGGCGGGTACGCTACATGGACGATCCGCAGCCTGGCCGTGCGGCACCGCCGCGGGCGCCGCGGTCGGGCGAGCCTCCTGAGCCACCACGCGACGATCACCCGTGAGTCCGGATAGTTCGGTTCAGGTTCCACACACCGCCCCGGCCACCGGCCACCTGTAAGTTACTAGGGAGAGTTATGCGTATCCTTCTGGTCGAAGACGAAGCTCCGCTGCGAGAGACCCTGGCCGCTCGCCTGAAGCGCGAAGGCTTTGCGGTGGATGCGGCGCAGGACGGCGAGGAAGGCCTGTACATGGGCCGCGAAGTGCCCTTCGACGTGGGCATCATCGATCTCGGCCTGCCGAAGATGTCGGGCATGGAGCTGATCAAGGCGCTGCGCGACGAAGGCAAGAAATTCCCGGTGCTGATCCTCACGGCGCGTTCCAGCTGGCAGGACAAAGTCGAAGGCCTCAAGCAGGGCGCCGACGACTACCTGGTCAAGCCGTTCCACGTCGAAGAGCTGTTGGCGCGCGTCAATGCGCTGCTGCGCCGCGCCGCCGGCTGGAGCAAGCCCACGCTGGAATGCGGTCCGGTCGCGCTGGACCTGGCGGCGCAGACCGTCAGCGTCAGCGGCAGTAACGTCGACCTGACCAGCTACGAGTACAAGGTGCTCGAGTACCTGATGATGCATGCCGGCGAGCTGGTCTCCAAGGCCGACCTGACCGAGCACATCTACCAGCAGGATTTCGACCGCGACTCCAACGTGCTGGAAGTCTTCATCGGCCGCCTGCGCAAGAAGCTGGACCCGGACGGCGAGTTGAAGCCGATCGAGACCGTGCGCGGCCGCGGCTACCGGTTCGCGATTCCGCGCACCGAAGGCTGATTGCAGGCGCCGGCGAGCACACCGAGGAAGCGACCGCGTGGCGGCACGACCCAGGTGGTACAAGCGCTGGCGCCCGCGTTCGCTGCAGGCGCGGCAACTGCTCGCCGCCAGCCTCAGCCTGGTGGCATTCCTGGCCGCGGCCGGTTACGCGCTGGACCAGGCGTTCGCCGACACTGCGCTGAGCAACCTGCGCGAGCGCCTGAAGAGCTACGCCACCGCCTACGCCAACAACGTCGACGTGGCCCGCGACGGCTCGCTGTACATCAACTACGACAAGCCGCCGCCGGACCCGCACTTCGACCGGCCGGGCAGCGGCCTATACGCACAGATCGTGCTGCCCAACGAGCGCTGGGTCTCGATGTCCAGCGAGGGTCCGCTGCCGCCCACGGGCGGCATGCTCGAACCGCGTCAGGAGACCTTCGACGGCCCGTGGCCGATCACCCAGATCGACGGCAGCCAGGGCGAGGTCTACCGCTACGGCATCGGCCTGGCCTACGTGCGCCGTGACAAGGAAACCCCGGTCACCATCTACATCATGGAGGACACCCGCGCGCTGGGTGCGCAACTGCGCGTGTTCCGCGGCCGGGTGTGGTTCAACCTCGGCGGCGCCGGTCTGATCCTGCTGGTGTTGCAGGCCTTCATCCTGCAATGGAGCCTGCGCCCGCTGCGCCGGGTGATCAACGAACTGACCAAGGTGCAGCGCGGCGAAGCGATGCGCATGGGCGATCGCCACCCGCGCGAACTGGAGCCGCTGACCGACAGTATCAACGCCTTCATCGAGAGCGAGCGCGAGAACCTGGACCGCCAGCGCAACACCCTGGCCGACCTGGCGCACAGCCTGAAGACCCCGCTGGCGGTGCTGCGCACCCAGCTCGACAGCGGCGCGCAGGGGCCGGAGCTGCGCGAAGAGCTGGACGTGCAACTGCGGCGCATGAACAACCTGGTGTCCTACCAACTCGCGCGCGCCGCCTCCAGCGGCCACAAGCTGTTCGCCGCACCGTTGCCGATCGAGCCCAACGCCGAGGAGATCGTGCGCGGCCTGGAGAAGGTGTACGCGGCCAAGGGCGTGCTGTGCGAGTTCGACATCGAGCCGAGCGCGCGCTTCCACGGCGAGCCAGGCGACCTGCAGGAACTGCTCGGCAACCTGCTGGAGAATGCGTTCAAGTGGGCGCGCCGGCGGGTGCTGCTGAGTGTGCGTCCGGAGCCGGCCGCCGGCAGCCGCCGCGCCGGCCTGATCATCGCCGTGGAGGACGACGGCCCCGGCATCGCCCCAGAGGAAGTGGCGCACATCCTGCAGCGCGGCGTGCGCGGCGACGAGCGCGTGCACGGCCACGGCATCGGCCTGGCGATCGTGCAGGACTTGGTCAAGGGCTACCGCGGCGAACTGCAGGTCAGCCGCTCCGAGGAACTGGGCGGGGCGCGCTTCCTCGTCACCCTGCCGCCGGGGCTGTAGGCGCAGGAACAGGTCCGGCCGGTTGAGACCGGTATCCCACGGTTCGACAGGGCCGACACAGCGGTCGACGCAGGCGGCAGCGCTGCACCGCAGCAGCAGGTGAATCCCGTGCAAATGACCGGGAGGTTTCCGACAGTGGCTTAACGCGACCGACGCCCAGCTGGCGATACTGCGCCGGTCTTCACGCCGCTTTTCGTCCAGGAGCCCCGCATGTCCGAACCCCGGCATCGTCCTGCAGCAACGCGTCTGCGCGTGCGCGGCCGGCGTGTGTTGCGCCACACCCAGCGCCTGCTGTTGTCCGCGCTGCTGGTGCTGTTCACCGTGGCCGCCATCGCCGCCACCGACAAGGTGATCAAGCGCGACGACGCGCGCTGGCTGCAGTCGATGACCATCGGTCTGGACAGCGCCAGCGTGGCCCAGTTCGAGCGCGATGGCCGCAAGCGCTTCCTGCGCGAGCAACTGCAGGCCGACGCCGGCGATGCCGCGCTGCCGGCGCCGGTGCGCGCGCAACTGGACGGCTACGCGGCATTGCACACGCCGGTGCAGGAACTGCTCAAGCAGCAGGCCGCCGCGCAGCAGGCGATCAAGGCGATGCCCGACGGGGATGCCAAGGTCGCGGCGAAGAAGGCCGCGCAGCAGCGCGGCGATCTGCTGTTGAACCAGGCACGCCAGGCGCAATTGCTGCGCGCGATCTATGCGCCCGACCAGTTGCGCGAGCAGATGGTGTGGTTCTGGCTCAACCATTTCAGCGTGTTCGCCGACAAGGGCCGCCTGCACTGGACCGTGGCCGACTACGCCGACAACGCGATCCGTCCGCATGCGCTGGGCAAGTTCTCCGACCTGGTGATGGCGACGCTGGAGAGTCCGGCGATGCTGGAGTACCTGGACAACGCGCAGAACGCCAAGGGCAAGGTCAACGAGAACTACGCGCGCGAGTTGATGGAGTTGCATACCCTCGGCGTGGATGCCGGCTACACGCAGAAGGACGTGCAGCAACTGGCGCTGATCCTGACCGGCGTCGGCATCGCCCCGGTCGACCGCGACGGTCCGCCGAAGCTGCCGCCGGCGCTGCAGGCGCAGTATGTGCGCCGCGGCGCGTTCGAATTCAATCCGGCGCGGCACGAACCCGGCGACAAGACCTTGCTCGGCCAGCGCATCGCCGGCGGCGGCTTCGACGAGGTCGAGCGCGCGGTGCAACTGATCGTGCGCCAGCCGGCATGCGCGCACTTCATCTCGCGGCAGTTGGCCGAGTACTTCGTCGCCGACGATCCGCCGCCGGCGCTGGTGGAGAAGATGGCGCGCACCTTCCAGCGCAGCGATGGCGACATCGCCGCGGTGCTGCAGGTGATGTTCACCGCGCCGGAGATGGCCGCCGGCGCGCCACACAAGTTCAAGGATCCGTACCGGTTCCTGGTCTCGGCGCTGCGCCTGGCCTACGACGGGCAGACCATCGTCAATCCGCAGCCGCTGCTGGGCTGGTTGAACCAGATGGGCGAGCCGAGTTTCGGACGCATCACGCCCGATGGCTGGTCGCTGCAGTCCAGTGCCTGGAACAGCTCCGGACAGATGGCGCAGCGCTTCGAGATCGCGCGGGCGATCGGCAACGGCAACACCCAGCTGTTCACCGTCGACGGACAGCAGCGCGGCGGCTTCCCGCAACTGAGCACGCCGCTGTACTACCACGCGATCGAGCCGCAACTGAGCGATGCTACGCGCCAGGCGTTGGCGCAGGCGCGCTCGCAGCAGGAGTGGAACGGCTACCTGCTGGCGTCCCCCGACTTCAATTACCGCTGACTGCGGCCTTCGCCGCCCGGAGTTCCGTCATGCACCGTCGCCGCTTCCTGCTCGCGTCCGCCGCCGCTGCGGCCAGCCTGCCGTTCGCCGGGCGCCTGTTCGCCGCACCGGCGCCGTCGCCGCGCCTGTTGGTGGTGTTCCTGCGCGGCGGCTACGACAGCAACAACCTGCTGGTGCCGTACGCCAGCGACTTCTACTACGCCTCGCGGCCGAGCCTGGCGATCGCCAGGCCGGATCCGGCCAATCCCAACAGCGCCATTGCGCTGGACAGCCAGTGGGGCCTGAACCCGCGGCTGCGCGACACCCTGATGCCGCTGTGGACCGACAAGCAGTTGGCGTTCGTGCCCTTTGCCGGCACCGACGACCTGTCGCGCAGCCACTTCGAGACCCAGGACAGCATCGAGGCCGGGCAGCCGGCCGGTCAGCGCAGCGACTACCGCACCGGCTTCCTGGCGCGGCTGTCGCAGGTGGCCACCGGCACGCCGTCGATCGCCTTCACCGATTCGCTGCCGCTGAGCTTCCAGGGCGGCGGCGACATCCCCAATCTCTCGCTCAAGCGCAATCCGACCCCGGCCTTCGACCAGCGCCAGGCCGACATCCTCGCCGGCATGTACCACGGCACGCAGTTGGCCAGCGCCGCGCACGACGGCCTGGCGCTGCGCCAGCAGGTCTCGCAGGCCTTGCGCGACGAAATGCAGCAGGCCAACCGCGGCGCCGCCAGCGCGCGGACCTTCGCCGACGAAACCCGCCGCATCGCCACGCTGATGCGCGAGCGCTACCGGCTCGGCTTCGTCGATGTCGGCGGCTGGGACACGCACGTCAACCAGGGCAGCACCGACGGCGCGCTGGCCAATAACCTGGCCAACCTGTCCGAGGGGCTGTCGGCCTATGCCGAGACGCTGGGGCCGGAGTGGCGCAATACGGTAGTGGTGGTGCTGTCCGAGTTCGGCCGCACCTTCCGCGAGAACGGCGACAAGGGCACCGACCACGGCCACGGCACCACGTACTGGGTGCTGGGCGGCGGCGTCAATGGCGGCCGCATCGCCGGCGAGCAGGTGGCGGTGAGCAAGGACAAGCTGTTCCAGGACCGCGACTACCCGGTGCTGACCAACTACCGCGACATGTTCGCCGGCCTGCTCGGTCGCATGTGGGGCCTGTCGCCGACACAACTGCAGAAAGTGTTCCCACAGGCGCATGCGAGGGATTTGAAGTTGGTGTGATGCGTTTCCCGCGATGGAGGGATTCGGGAAACGTCCTGTAGGAGCGGCTTCAGCCGCGACGGGTGCACTGTGGGAGGGACTTCAGTCCCGACGCGTGACGCGCTCGACTCCCCGTAACGCATGCTTTGTCGCGTTCATCGCGGCGACGTCTTGAAGCGATGCCTCAAGACGCGATGGCCGCTCAGTCCACAGCGAACGGCGACGGCCCGTAGAACCGCGCCAGATGCGCCGCCACTTCCGGCATTTCGCGTTGCAGCCGCTCTGGCGCGGAAAAGTGATATTCGCTGACGACCGCGAAGAATTCTTCCGGCGCTTCGGCGGCGTAGGCGTCGATCTCGCTGGCGCGGCCGCGGTCCACGCGCGCGCAGAAGGCGTCGTAGCTGCGCTGGAAATCGTCGGCCCATTGCCGCTGCCACGTGCGCGGCAGCAGCGGCGTGCCGTCCAGAACGCCGTCGAGCACGTCGAGCTTGTGCGCCATCTCGTGCACCGCCACGCAATAGCCGGCACGCGGGTCGTCCAGGTCGGCCTGCACGTCGGCCCAGGACAGGATCAACGGGCCGCTGTCCCAGGACTCGCCGATCAGTTCGTCTTCCCACTCGTGCAGCACGCCTGCCGCGTCGACATGGCTGCGCTGCACGCGGAATGCGTCCGGGTAGACCAGCAGCTGCGACCAGCCGCGCATGCCGTCGACGCCGTACTCCAGCAGCGGCAGGCAGCACAATGCGGCAAGCAGGCCGCACTGGCGGGC
Organism: Xanthomonas sacchari; assembly: GCF_040529065.1. Lineage (NCBI taxonomy): Bacteria > Pseudomonadati > Pseudomonadota > Gammaproteobacteria > Lysobacterales > Lysobacteraceae > Xanthomonas > Xanthomonas sacchari. The sequence continues at coordinate 447,438 of NZ_CP132343.1, forward strand.
GTCCAGCTGCAGACCGCCCAGCGGCGAGATGGTCTTGCGGTGCAGGAATTCGCTGGCCAGCGCCCGCAGGCGCTGTTCGCGCGGCGCATCCAGGGCGGCAACCCAGGCGCAGTCGCGGCGCACGGCCTGCCAGGTGGCGTCATCGATGGCAGCAGGCTTGGACCACAGCCCGCGCAGCCAGCTTGGGATCAGCGGAACATCCCCGGCAGGAAGCTGTGCCACTTGGGCATGCGCATGCGCGGCACCAGGTCGCTGTCGCTGCCGCCGCCCGTGGTGGTCGAGGCCGGCTTGGTGGAGGAGGGCGCATGCAGCGTTGCCGGCGGACGCGTCGGGGTGTTGTCGGCATCGGCCGCGTCGCCGTAGGTGCAGTCGGTGTGCGGCTTCTCCGCCAGCACATTCGACGCGTGGGCGGCAGCGAGGGGCAGCAGCAACAGGAGCAGGCAGGGCAGGGAACGGCGCATCGTCGGCATCCAGGGCGAGCGGCGGTGAATCCCGATTCTAACGCGGTTTTCACCCGCTGCAGGGCCCCGGCCCTGGGCGCCCGGGGGACGTTGCCGCATACTTTTCGGTTTACGAGGTCGCGCAACGGCGCGCCCGGGGGCGAAACGAGGCGATGGAACCGGCGTTGGACGAGCGCGAACTGTTGGCCAGGCTCAGCAAGGGCCCCCTGTCCGGCGATGCCCTGGCGCGCGCCTGTGGGCTGACCCGGGCGGCGGTGTGGAAGCGCATTCAGGCGCTGCGCGCGGCCGGGGTGGAGATCGAGGGCCGGGCCGGCGAGGGCTATGGGCTGGCGCGGCCGCTGGAACTGCTCGACGCCGCAGCGATCCGGGCTGGGCTGACTGCGCCGGCGCGCACCGAACTGGCCGGCCTGGAGATCGCCTGGAGCCTGGTCTCCAGCAATACCTCATTGCTGCAGCGGCCGGCGCCGGCGCAGGGCAGCGAGGTGCTGCTGGCCGAGCGCCAGACCGGCGGGCGCGGCCGCCGTGGCCGGGTCTGGGCCTCGCCGCTGGCCGCGCATCTGTACCTGTCGGTGGCGCGCAGCTTCCAGGGCGGGCTGGGCCGGCTGGGCGGCCTGAGCCTGGCGGCCGGCGTGGCCGTGGCCGAAGCCCTGCGTTCGGCCGGCTTCGCCACGGTCGGGTTGAAGTGGCCGAACGACCTGCTGGCCGACGGGCGCAAGCTGGGCGGCCTGCTGGTGGAAGGCGGCGGCGAGTTCGCCGGGCCGGCGCGGGCGGTGATCGGCCTGGGCTTGAACGTGGCGATGCCGGCGGCCACTGCCGCGGACATCGACCAGCCGTGGACCGACCTGACCCGGCTCGCCGATGGCGCCGTGTCGCGCAACGCGATCGCCGCGACGGTGCTGTCGCAGTTGCTGCCGGCGCTGGCGCTGTTCGACGCCGAAGGCCTGGCGCCGTTCCTGCCGCGCTACGCCGCGCTGGATCTGCTGGCCGGACGCGCCGTGCGCATCGACGATGGCGGCCAGGTGCGCGAAGGCCTGGCGCTGGGGCTGGCCGAGGATGGCGCGCTGCGCGTGGCCTTCGCCGACGGCGAGCAGCCGGTGCATGCGGGCGATGTCAGCGTGAGGGCGGCATGAGCGACTGGCTGTTCGACCTGGGCAACTCGCGCTTCAAGTTCGCCGCGCTGCAGAACGGCCAGGCGGGCACGGTGCAGGCCTGGCCGCATGGGGCCGAAGCCATGGACGCGGCGGCGGTGGCGGCCCTGCCGCAGGGCGACATCGCCTATGTCGCCAGCGTCGCCGCGCCGACCCTGACCGCGACCGTGCTGGAGACGCTGCGCAGTCGCTTCGCGCAGGTGCAGGTAGCGCGGACCGAGGCCGTCTGCGCCGGGGTCCGCATCGCCTATGCGCGGCCGCAGGCGTTCGGCGTGGACCGGTTCCTGGCCCTGATCGCCGCGCATGGCGGCGGCGACGTGCTGGTGGTGGGGGTGGGAACGGCGCTGACCGTGGACCTGCTCGATCGCGACGGCCTGCATCACGGCGGCCGCATCGCGCCGTCGCCCACAGTGATGCGCCAGGCCCTGCAGCAGAAGGCGGCGCAGCTGCCGGCCGAGGGCGGCGATTACCACGAGTTCGCCGCCGACACCGCCGACGCCCTGGCCTCCGGCTGCGACGGCGCCGCGGTGGCGCTGATCGAACGTAGCCTGCAGCAGGGCGAGGCCTTGCTGGGGCGACGGCCGCGGCTGTTGTTGCATGGCGGCGGCGTGCCACCGCTGTTGCATGCGTTGCCGCCAGCCGAGCAGCGCCCGGCGCTGGTCCTGGATGGGCTGGCGCTGTGGGCGCAGGCGCATGCAGCGGCCGGTGCCGCCTGAGCAGGCCGGCGCTGGCGACCGCCGCACTGCGGTGCGGCGTGGCGGAGGCGGAGGTTGCGCCGAGGCAGCCATCTCCCACCCAGACCTCACTGTCTCTCCCAAGCTGCATCGCACGCTCTAGAATCCGGCCATGCTCGTTCGCGCCCTGCTCGTCGTCCTGACCATCCTCAACCTCGGCGTCGCAGTGTGGTGGGCGATGCAGCCGCCGACCCCGCCGTCGGTGCCGATGCCGGCCGTGCCGGCCGGGGTGGCGACGCTGCAACTGGTCAACGAGGCGCCGGCACCGGCCGCTGCGCCCACTCCGCCGGCCGTCGCGCCTGTCGCCGCGCCGGCCGACACCGCCGTCGCCGCCGATGCGATTGGATCGGTTCCGGCACAGGCTGACGCACCGGCGGCTCCCACGACCGCGGCACAGGACACCGCGCCCGCGCCACCCGCTGCCGCCCCTGCGCCCGCTCCGACCCAGAGCCTGGTCGAGCCTGCGGCGAAGCCCGCCGCCGACGCGGCGGTGTGCCTGAGCGTGGGGCCGTACCCGGATCGCGATGCCGCCCAGGCGGCCGTCGCCGCGCTGGCCCCGGGCGCGCCGCGTCCGCGCCTGCGCGAGGCGGCCGACAGCGATGCCACCAGCTTCCGCGTGATCCTGCCGACCATCGGGGGCGAGGATGGCCTCAGGCAGGCCACCGAGCGCATCGTCGCTGCCGGCATCCGCGACTATTACCCCTTGCGCCAGGGCGAGACCGGCAATGCCATCGCCCTGGGCCAGTACCGCAGCCGCGAAGGCGCCGAGCGCCGCCGCGCGGAACTGGCCCGTGCCGGCTTCAACGCCGACCTGATCCCCAGCGGCGGCAGCGGCCAGTCGCGCTGGTGGCTGGACCTGCGCGCCGACTCCGCGGCGCAGGCGGCGACCCTGCGCCGCCAGCTCGGCGCCGCGCGCCAGCGCAGCGTGGACTGCGCCACGCTGCGCTAGAATGCCGCGCCTGCCGGTGTTCGGCGCCGCGCCGTCGAGCGTGCCGCGGCCCGCGCCAGCAGGTAGACTGCCCCGGCCCCGCTCATGGGCGTCTTTCGTCTTGCCGCTTTAGCTCAGTCGGTAGAGCAACTGTCTTGTAAACAGTAGGTCATCCGTTCGATTCGGATAAGCGGCACCATCCCTCCTCTCTTCTGCATCGCGCAGATCCGCGGCGCATCGTCGATCCGCTGGAACGGCAGCTTTTTGCTCTCCGTCGCGTGTCCTCCAGAACATTCCTCCAAGCAGCGCGCGACCCCGCGCTGCGTGGACGCTGTGGTGGATGGCACGGACGCGGGGTGCGAGCACGACGCAACAGCCTGCCACCAAATCTCGTCTGCAGCGCTGCGCAGTCGCGGTGCGTGCTACTGCCGCACCGCTGCGCTTTGTGACATCAGCATGGTCTGCGCGCGCATGGAAAGCGGACAACCCTGTTGCTTCAACATCGCGATGGCCTCCCTTGTCCGCCGCAGCAGGCCGGTATTGGCGATGAAGGTCGTCTTCGCGCCGTGGAATTCCAGCACGATGTTCTCGGTTCCCCACGCTGTTCGATAGTCCACGTTGGCGATCCCGCGGTACGGGCAGGTGCGCGTGCGCAGCACCCGATATTCCACGCGGTCCGCATGCAGGATCAGCTTGGGGTTGAGGCTGCTGTGCGCCCACGCGAACCAGGGAAGGAACGTCAACCCGGCGAATGCGGCTTCCAGGGTCACGATCAAGGGCTTTTCCAAGGCGATCTCCAGAAACGGCGGAGCAGCTTAGTCAGGCACTGCGATCGACGTCCAACCGCACGCCTCCGCCTGCTGCGCCGCGGCGGGTCGTGCCATGCCGGTCCCGCTAGACTGGGCCACTTTTTTGGCTGGAGCGTATGCGCATGAAGTCGTCTTTTCTGCCGGTGTCCCTGATCGGCGTTCCCACCGACATCGGGGCCGGCCATCGCGGTGCGCGGATGGGGCCGGAGGCGCTGCGCATCGCCGGCCTGCACGAGGCGTTGGCCAATCGCGGCGTGGAGGTGCGCGACGTCGGCAACATCGACGGCCCGCGCAATCCCTGGCAGGCGCCGGTCGGCGGTTACCGCCATCTGGATGAGGTGGTGGCCTGGAACCGCGCGCTCATGGAGGCCAGCTATGCGGAATTGCGCGATGGCCGCATGCCGATCGTGCTTGGCGGCGACCATTGCCTGGGCATCGGCTCGATCACCGCGGTGGCGCGGCATTGCCGCGAGCAGGGCCGCAAGCTGCGCGTGCTGTGGCTGGACGCGCACTCGGACTTCAACACCAGCGAGGTCACGCCGTCGGGCAATGTGCACGGCATGCCGGTGGCCTGCCTGTGCGGGCTTGGCCCGCAGGCGCTGACCGAACTCGGCGGCAGTGCGCCGGCGCTGCGCCCGGAGCAGGTGCGGCAGATCGGCATCCGCTCGGTCGATCCCGAGGAGAAGCGGTTGATCAAGCAGCACCGCGTCGACGTGTACGACATGCGCTACATCGACGAGATGGGCATGAAACGGACCATGGAGGCGGCGCTGGACGGGCTCGACGCCGACACCCACCTGCACGTCAGTTTCGACGTGGATTTCCTCGACCCCAGCATCGCCCCGGGCGTCGGCACCACGGTGCCGGGCGGCCCCAACTATCGCGAGGCGCAGCTGGTGATGGAGATGATCGCCGACAGCGGGCGCATGGCCTCGCTGGACATCGTGGAGCTCAATCCGGTGCTGGACCACCGCAACCTGACCGCGGAACTGGCGGTGGACCTGGTGGAGAGCCTGTTCGGCAAATCGACGCTGATGCGCGACTGATCGGTGCGGGCTCAGCCTGAATGGGTCGCCGGTTCATTCACGTGAAATCCACAGTCGTGACGGCAGATTCACCGCCAGACGGTAGTGCGGCGACGCCTATCGCCGCCCACCCCGACCACCTGCGATTGCCGAGGACGACACGATGAAGCGACTGACCACCCTGTTGATGCTGACCCTGTTCTGCGCTGGCGTGCTGACCGGCTGCAACACCGTCGCCGGCGCCGGCAAGGACATGCAGAAGGCGGGCGAGAAGGTGGAAGACAAGGCGCAGGATTGCAGCGCTGGCAAGTGCTGAGTTTCGCGCGGCCTGCGTGCCGCGTCCCATGACCAAGTAAAGGAGTGAAACCTATGAAGCGTACGTTTGCGTGGATGCTGCTGGCGATGTTCTCGGTGGGCCTGCTGTCCGGCTGCAACACCGTTGCCGGTGCCGGCAAGGACGTGCAGAAGGCGGGCGAGAAGGTCGAAGACGCCGCCAAGAACTGAGCCTCGTCTCAGCTGCGAAAAACGGGTCGGCTTGCCGGCCCGTTTTTTTTGCGCGGCTGCCGGCCATGCGTAACGGTTCACGATGCTCATGCCGCGCTGACGCTGCATTGATCGGTCCGCGACGCAGGCGGCGCGATGCTGTGCCGGCGGCATGCAGTGCCGCCTACACATCACGAGAGATGCCATGAACAAAGACATCATTGCCGGCAAGTGGACCCAGCTCAAGGGCAAGATCAAGGCGCAGTGGGGCGACTTGACCGACGACGATTTCGACGTCGCCGAAGGCAATACCCAGTACCTGGCCGGCAAGCTGCAGGAGCGCTACGGCTGGGCGCGCGATCGCGCCGAAAAGGAAGTGCATGCCTTCCGCGACAGCCTGGGCAAGGAATACCACGACTGAGGCGTGCGCCGCCCCAGCGTCGTCGACACGGGCCGCATCGCGGCCCGTGTCTTTTGTGTCCCTGCCGATCAGCGCGTCGGCGGATCCGGCACGTAGTCGCCGGGAAACGCATCCGGCGCGATCGCCACGCGCGGCGGTGGCAGGGTGCGCGGCAGCACGCCGCGTGCGATTAGCCGCGCACGGCTGTCGTAGCGCAACGCGGTCCGTTGCATCGGCACGTCGCTAGCGCGCTGGAAGTCGGTGACGCGCGAGGGCGACCATTCGCGAGCGCCGTGGCCGGTGCCCAGGCGTTGTTGCACGCGTTCGGCGGCGTCGCCCTCGTGTGCATATGCCCGTGCATCGGCCGACGGCGCCGCCGCGAGCGGTGCGGCGGCACTGCGTTGCGGGATGTCCGCAGCCGCTGCCGGCGCAGGCGTTGCGCTTGCGCGCGCTGGCGTCTCGGCTGCACGCTCTGCGTCGCTGTCCGCGTCGCGCACGACACCATCGGGCCATGCGCGCGCTTCGTCGAACACCGCCATGCCGATCACGCCGACGTTGCGCGGGCGTCCGGTGCGTGCCGCATAGCTGTCCTCCAGGTCGGTGAACACGAACTGCGCCACGTCCTCGGACGATTTGCGCCAACCGGCGATCTCGGTTTGTTGCCACGGCGCCAGCACATAGCCGCGCTGGTCGCTGGCCGCGGTCTGGCCACTCACCGCATTGACCCCGTCCACCGACAGCACCACCAGCACCCGCGCGCCGGTCAGGTTGGTCAGGCGTAGCGCGTAGCGGTGGCCGGGCGTGGCGGCGATCCAGCGCTCGCCGCGCCAGGCATGCGCGGGCAGCGGATCGTCGCCGGCATCGCGATCGATCACCTGCAACTGCACCGCCGGCGCCGAGGCCGGTGGCGACGGCCATGGACGGAAGCCGCACAGCCCGCCGATGCACACCACGGCGAAGGTTAGGACGGCGAGGGAACGGCGGGGCAGGGACGGAGCAAGAGCATGCATCGCGGCGACTCCAGGACGGGGACGCCGGATTGAACGCCCCATGCGCCGGAACGGGGTTGGCGCGCAGCGGGTAAACTCGCCGGGTTTCCCCCTGACCGTCCATTTCGCATGACCACCCGCGTTCTCACCGGCATCACCACCTCCGGCACGCCGCACCTGGGCAACTACGTCGGCGCCATCCGTCCCGCGCTGCAGGCCAGCCGGCGTCCCGGCATCGAGAGTTTCTTCTTCCTGGCCGACCTGCACAGCCTGATCAAGGCGCAGGACCCGGCGCGGACCCAGCGCTCGACCCTGGAGATCGCGGCGACCTGGCTGGCCGCGGGACTGGATCCGGCGCAGGTGTGGTTCTACCGCCAGTCGGACGTGCCGGAGACCAACGAGCTGACCTGGTTCCTGACCTGCGTCGCCGGCAAGGGCATCCTCAACCGCGCGCACGCCTACAAGGCGGCGGTGGACAAGAACCGCGCCGACGGCGAGGACGACGATGCCGGCGTCACCGCAGGATTGTTCATGTATCCGGTGCTGATGGCCGCCGATATCCTGCTGTTCAAGGCGCAACAGGTGCCTGTGGGCCGCGATCAGATCCAGCACATCGAGATGGCGCGCGATTTCGCGCAGCGCTTCAACCACGTCTACGGCCGCGAGCACTTCGTGCTGCCCGACGCGCTGATCGACGAGCAGGTGGCGACGCTGCCCGGGCTGGACGGGCGCAAGATGAGCAAGAGCTACGACAACACCATTCCGCTGTTCGCCCCGCGCGAGGAGCTGAAGAAGCGGGTGTTCGCCATCGTCACCGATTCGCGCGCACCCGGCGAGCCGAAGGACACCGAGGGCTCGGCGCTGTTCCAGTTGTACCAGGCCTTCGCCAGCGCCGAGGAGACCGCCGCGTTCGCGCAGGCGTTCGCCGCCGGCATCGGCTGGGGCGAGGCCAAGCAGCAGCTGTTCGAGCGCATCGATGCCGAGATCGCACCGATGCGCGTGCGCTACGAGGCGCTGATGGCGCGCCCGCAGGATATCGAGGCGATCCTGCGCGACAACGCGCAGCGCCTGCGCGAGCGCTATGCGATCCCGTTCCTGGCCGAGCTGCGGCACGCGGTGGGCCTGCGCGACCTGTCGGCGCAGGCCGGCAATGGCGCCGCAACGGCGACGGCCAAGCAGGCGCTGCCGAGCTTCAAGCAGTACCGCGAGGCCGATGGCCAGTTCTACTTCAAGCTGCTCGATGGCGAGGGCGTGCTGCTGTTGCAGAGCGGCGGTTTCGCCTCGCCGCGCGATGCCGGGCAGACCATCGCCGCGCTCAAGCAGGCCGCGCAGGCGGATACGCTGCAGGCCGCGCCGGTGACGCTGGAGGCGCCGGCCGAGACGGTGCTGGCGGCGCTGGCGCGGTTGCGCGAGGCGGGCTGAGCGCTCGCACGGCGGTCCGTCTTAGAAGCGGCACTAGCCTTGTCGAAGGACTGCACTGTGGGAGGGACTTCAGTCCCGACGACGGAGGGTGTCGGGCGGTGTTCGGCTTCGCTTGTCGTGGCTGCATGACAGTCGTCTCCTACAGACAAACGACGCGTTCCATCGCGACATCCGCAGCGCGTGTGTTTGCCGGCCGCATGCAGTCGGGACTGAAGTCCCTCCCACACTGGGCGCCGGCGGTCGTCAGGGCGGTTCTGTCGTCCATTCTCCGTCCGGCCCTTGCCGGCAGCACTGGCAGCGTCCTCCATACCGCCTAGAATGGAGCCTCGCCCGCCACGCCTTTGCGCCATGCCACGCGATCCCAGCATCCATCTCGTCGATACCGGCTTCCAGCGCGCGCAGTTCGATGCCGCCTACCTGATCGTGGAGAACGGGCGCGGCGCCTTCGTCGACTGCGGCACCAGCCATGCCGTGCCGGTGCTGCTGGAGGCGCTGGCGCACGCGGGTCTGGCGCCGGGCGAGGTGGACTGGTTGATCCTCACCCACGTGCATCTGGATCATGCCGGTGGCGCCGGTGCGCTGCTGCAGCACCTGCCGAACGCGCGCCTGCTGGTGCATCCGCGCGGCGCGCCGCACATGATCGATCCGGCGCGGCTGATTGCTGGCGCCACCGCGGTGTATGGCGAGGCGGAGATGGCGCGCAGCTACGGCAGCATCGTGCCGGTGCCGGCAGAACGCGTGGTCGTGGCCGAGGACGGCCATCGCCTGTCGCTGGCCGGGCGCGAGCTGCTGTGCATCGACACCCCTGGGCACGCGCGCCATCACCTGTGCGTGTGGGACGCGCGCAGCCGCAGCTGGTTCAGTGGCGACACCTTCGGGCTGTCCTACCGCGAACTGGACAGCGCGCGTGGCGCATTCGCGATCCCCACCTCGTCGCCGGTGCAGTTCGAGCCGGAGGCCATGCAGGCCTCGATCCAGCGCATGCTCGGCTACGCGCCGCAGACGCTGTATCTCACCCATTACGGTCCGGTGGAGGGGGCCGAGGCGCTGGCGGCGGAACTGCTGGAACAGTTGGAGGCGATGGTGGCGATCGCGCGTGGCTGCGACGGCCGTTCCGACCGGCATCGTTGCCTGGTCGCCGCACTGACCGCGCTGTATCTGGAGCGGGCGCGACTGCATGGCTGCCCGTTGGACGATGCCGGCGTGGAGCGCGTGCTGCACATGGACATCGAGCTCAATGCGCAGGGGCTGGCCTGCTGGCTGGAGCGTCCCGCGCGCTGAACGACGCCTCGCGTCGCTCACGCGAACGCCTCGCAGCGCTGTCTCGGCGCGACGCCATTCTCTACACTGTGCGGCCCGCTTGTTGCCAGGTCGTGACCGTGAACCCGATGCGCATGTTGCTGCTGTCCGCTTCCCTGTTCATGGGAGGTGCGGCACAGGCGGCCAACGATGCGCTGGCCGGCGATGCCGCAAGCGATGCCGATGCGCTGGAGCGGCATGCGTTGCCGGCGGCCTGCGATTCTTCGGAGGGCTGCGGTCCGGCGCTGCCGGGCTGAGCAATCGGCAGGAAGACCATGCCGGATCTGCGGCACGACGTGCCGCCACCCCAAGTCGGTTGCGCAAGGATTGGCGCCTGTTGGCGATGACCGGTACGCACGGTTGCGATGGTGTCGCGGCACAAAGGCATTGCCGAGCGCGCTGAAAGGTCATTACCCGTAGATACCGTCTTACCCCCTAGCAGGCAAGTCCCCTTTTCGGATCGAACGCCGTACCCGATTTGAGAACCCCGTAGGCCAGGTGCAGGAGCTTGCGCATGGCGGCGCACACGATCTGCTTGCCGGCTTTGCCGCGTTCGCTCAGCCGCTGTTTCAGCGTCCGGATGATCGGGTTGTGGGTCATGGCCACCAGGGCCGGCATGAACAGGCCCGCACGCAGGCGGGGCGAGCCGGTGCGCGAGATGCAGACGTGGCCTTTGCGGTCGCCCGACTGCTGCAGGCACGGATTCAGGCCCGCGAAGGCGGTCACCGCCGCGGCATCGGCGAAGCGCCTCACATCGCCAAGCTCGGCCAGCATCAAGGCCGCGCTGGTGTCGGCAATCCCCTGGATGCTCACCAGCAGCTCGCGCTGCCCACGCAAGGTCGGATCCTGGTCGATGTGGTCATCGATGGCCTGCTCGATCTGGGCGATGTGGTGTTGCAGATCGGCCAAATGGACCTGGATCGAGTCCTTCACCTGGGCCGGAGCGACGTCCAGCCGGTTGCGCTCCATCTGCAGCATCTGTTGCAGATCCTGGCGCCGGCGCACCAGCGCTTTGAGCTGCTTGAGCGCCGGCGGATCAGGGTGCCAACGGCGTAACTGCTCGCGGTGACGCAGGGCATAACTGGCGATCAGCTTGGCATCGCTGCGATCGGTCTTGACCCGGCTGAGCTGGCTGCGTGCGTACGCGGCCGTCTGCGCAGGGTTGAGCACGCACACCTGATAGCCTCGTGCGTGGAGGAACTCGGCCAGCGCCTGGTGATAGGTGCCGGTGGCCTCCATGGCGATCCAGCTATCGGGCTGCGCATGCGTCTGCAGCCATGCCTGCAGGGCCTGGAAGCCCTTGGCATCGTTGGACAACTTGGCCTTGGTACGGTGCTTGCCATTGGTCAGATCGATGGCCGCATCGAAACTGCGTTTGGCGACGTCGATGCCGATGACGGGAGACATACGCGATTCCTCCATCGTGTCAGGGTCATGATCGGCGCTGGGCCCGGTCCTGCCTTGTCGATGCGAGTTCACGCCCGGGAGCGGACTCTGGATACCGTTCGGACACACAAGGGCCAGCATGTGGAGGGCGGAGCCGATCTACGATGCAAGCTCGAAGCTTTAGGAGCGACTGGGCCTCCCACACCTCCTCCGATGATCAGTCGGAAGACATGACGCCTGTTTAGGGGCGACATGTCCAGATACAAGGAGCGGCTTCAGCCGCGACGGGCATTGCCGGTAAGGCCTGTCGCGGCTGAAGCCGCTCCTACGGGGGACGACCGGTGTCGCGCGAGTCGTGACGAGAAGTGCCGCTGACCGGCCAGACTTAGGTAGTTACTGCAGGGCGGCCACTGCTCAGGCAGTGGTATCGATCAGCCCGCCGACGATGCCCTGGTTGAGCAGATCGCCGGTCACCGTGCTGCTGAGGTCGGGGTTGGACTGCAGCAGCGACGACAGCTGCGGCGTCAGGCCCTGGCTGCTGAAGACGCCAGAGGCGTTGTACAGGCCGGGGGTCGACGGCGGCGCGGTGATGGTGCCGAGCAGGCCCTGGTCGTAGGTCTGCGTGGCCTGGTCGAGCGTGGGATACGGCGAGGTGGCCGTCGAGGTCGACGTGCCGGTGCCGGTCGTCGACGTCGAAGGATCGGTGCTGGAACCGGAGGTGCCGCTGGTCGAGGCCGCATCGGTGGGGCCGGCGCTGACGATGCTGTTGAACAGCCCGGCGGCGTTGTAGGTCAGGCCCGTGTCCGCCGCGGTGCTCGCGGCAAGTCCGCCGAGGCTGAGGATCACTGAGGCGTCGCCGGACAACTCCACGGCCTGTTGCACCGCCGCCGGATCGTTGCTGGACACGATGGGGTTGCCGGCCTGGGCCGAATCGCCCGAGGTGCCCGTTGCAGAGAAGCCATAGGGCGAGGTGCCATACGGATTGACGGTGCCGAGCGGCGACAGTGCAGTAGCGATGGCCATGGCGGTGCTCGGCGAGCGGGTGTGTACGCGTATAGATACGCCCGTGCGGCTGAACCGTCTCTTAGGTATTTCGCGGCGCGGTGGAGCGCGGCAGCAGGCGCGGACTGCGCTGTCATGGACGTCCTTTCATCGGTGACGACATCAGGACCAGAACTGCTTTGCGCAGCACATTCGCTACGCGAGGCCGATCCCGTTTCCCCGGCTGCAGCGCGGCGCGGCACGGCTGCGCACAGGAGCGGCCCCCGAAGCGACTCGGCATGCCCATGCTGGCCTGCAACACCGGCTTGGTAGTGCTGGTGGAGCGCAAGCGCCGCTCCTGGTCGCGCCGATGCCACAGTGGATGCGCGTTCGGCACCCGGCGCGGACACCGCGCCAGCCGCGGTGAATCGCGACCTCGTCGCGCCGACGCGACCTGCAGTAGCCGGGCGCTCTCAGCGCGAGGCGCGGCGCGGCGCGGATTTGCAGGGGTACCGTTTTGCCAGGGCCTGCACGACCAGGTCGCTGGCGCGTTCGTCCAGGCGGGCGTCGGGCAGCGCGACGAGATCGGCGACGAGTGCCTGGACATTCGGTGGGCCGGACTGGCCGGCCGGTCGGCACCATCGCGCGCCCTCGCTGCCGGCCGCGATGCCGAGCATGTACGCGGCCGCCGTGCGCGAGGACACCATGACCCGCAGTTCCTGCGGTTGCTGCGGACCCAGGTCGGCGGCCAGTGAGCCGTCCAGCGGGGCTTCCAGCAACTGATGCCCGTTCAAGTCCCAGGGTCCGGCAGGCGGGCGTGCCGCGCTGTTGCTGCTGAGCGCGGCCAGCAAGGGCAGCGCGAGCCAGGTGCGGTGTGATGTCATCCACGACTCCTTTCTCGACGAGTGGTCCGCATGCCGCGGCGGCGCGACATGCGCGGGTGAAGCGGCTTGCGCGCGGAGCAGGTGCTCTAGAATAGCGCCCCCGCTGTCTCTGGCGCCGTCCGATGCCGTCCGCTCCTGTCGCTGCCGCGCCTGCGCGCGGCGGCTTCGTCGTTCTCGCCCTGTTCCTGGTCTACGTCGTCTGGGGCTCGACCTATCTGGCGATCCGCTTCGCCCTGGAAGGCGGCGCGCCGCCGCTGAGCGTGGTCTCCGGCACCCGCTTCGTGATCGCCGGCAGCGTGCTGTACGCGGTGCTGCGCTGGCGCGGCGTGGCCGCGCCCACGCGCGCGCAGTGGCGGCCGCTGGCCATGCTGGGTGCGCTGATGCTGGTCTGCGGCAATGGCTTGGTGGTGCTGGCCGAGCGTCAGGTGTCCTCGGGGCTGGCGGCGGTGGCGGTGGCCTCGGTGCCGCTGTGGATGGCGCTGTTCGGCACGCTGCGCGGCCATCACGCCAGCCGCGGCGAATGGCTGGGGATCGTGGTCGGCTTCGCCGGCGTGGTGTGGCTCAACGCCGGCAGCAGCCTCAATGCCAGCCCGTTGGGCCTGGTGCTGCTGTTGATCGCGCCGGTCGGCTGGGCGTTCGGCTCGGTGTGGTCGCGCGGGCGCGACCTGCCGATGCCGTTCATGGCCGCCGCCGGGCAGATGCTGTGCGGCGGGGGGATGCTGGTGGCGATCGGCCTGCTCAGCGGCGAGCGCCTGCACACCCTGCCGAGCGCGCAGGGCATGCTGGCGGTGGCCTACCTGTGCGTGTTTGGCTCGATCGTCGCCTTCACCGCCTACGTATGGCTGCTGCAGAACGTGCGTCCGGCGCTGGCCGGCAGCTATGCCTACGTCAATCCGGTGATCGCGGTGGCGCTGGGCAGTTGGCTCGGCAGCGAACGCTTCAGCGCCAGCGACTTTGGTGCGATGGCGGTGATCCTGGCCGGCGTGGTGGTGATCACCGTGGCGAGGACCCGGCGATGACCGCGGCCGCCGAGCAGGAGGCCCGGCGCGGCCTGTGGATCACCGCGGCGACCTTCGCGCTGTGGGGCGTGGTGCCGGTGTACTGGCACCTGCTGCAGGCGGTGCCGTCGCCGCACATCATCGCCCACCGCATCGTCTGGAGCACGCTGCTGGTGGTGGCCTGGCTGGTGTACAGCGCGCGCCTGCAGTGGTGGCGGCGCATCGCCGCGCAGCCGCGCGCGCTGGCCACGCTGGCGCTGAGCAGCGTGGCGATCGCCTTCAACTGGGGCCTGTACATCTGGGCGGTCAATGCCGGCCACGTGATCGAGACCAGCCTCGGCTACTTCATCAATCCGCTGGTCAACGTGCTGCTCGGCGTGCTGGTGCTGCGCGAGCGGCTGCGTCCGCTGCAATGGCTGGCGGTGGCCTGCGCCGCGCTCGGCGTGGCCTGGCTGACCGTCGACGCCGGCACGCTGCCGTGGATCGCGCTGGGCCTGGCCGGCTCGTTCGGGCTGTACGGCCTGTTGCGCAAGCTGGTGCAGGTGGATGCGGTGGCCGGGCTGGGCGTGGAAAGCCTGTACCTGTTCCTGCCGGCGCTGGGGTTCGTGCTGTGGGGCGAGGCCGGCCACGGTGGCGGCTTCGTCGGCGGCTGGGGCTGGCGCAACGACCTGCTGCTGGCGTTCGGCGGCGTGGTGACCGCGGTGCCGCTGATCGGCTTCGCCTACGGCGTGCGGCGCATCCCGCTGTCGCTGGTGGGGTTGCTGCAATACATCGCGCCAAGCCTGCAGCTGCTGCTGGGCGTGTGGTTCTTCCGCGAGCCGTTCGACGCGGGCAAGGCGATCGGCTTTGCCGCCATTTGGATCGGGTTGTTGCTGTTCGCCGGTGAGAGTCTGTGGCGGAGAGCGGGGATTAGGGATTAGGGATTAGGGATTCGTAAGAGCAGAAGCAGCGCAGCCCGCTGTTACGAATCCCCAATCCCGAATCCCGAATCCCCGGGCTCAGCCGCGGCTACCGCTTGCCGCCGGCTCACCCGTCAGCTGCAGCTCGGGATCCGCGCGTGGCGGCAGCGGCTGCGGGCAGCGGCCGCCGTGGCTCGGCGACTGCAGGTCGGCGAACCAGTCCTCCACGGTCGGCGCCAGCAGGTCCAGCCGCATCGGCAGGCTCAGGTGGTTCTCGCCGGGCATCTCCAGGTAGTGCGCGCGCGGGGCGTCCAGCGCCAGCAGGCGGCCGTGCGCCACCGGGATGTGCTGGTCGGCGCTGCCGTGCAGCAGCAGCACGCAGGCCGGTGCGGCGCGCGCGGCGGCGGTGACGTCGACCTGGTCCAGGTTCAGCGCCAGGCGCTGGTTGGCGTTGGCGATGACCGCGTCCAGGTTCTGCCCGCCGTAGCGCCAGCGCGCCAGGTCCATCGCCGCGCTGGCCATCCAGCCGCGCGGGCGGCTGGCGAGCATGTGCGGGATCATGTCGCGGATGCCGCGGCCGGCGTTGGCGAAAGATTCCATCGCGACCACGCCGTCGACCTGGTCGCCGAGCTTCTGCGCGGCGAACAGGGCGGTGGCCGCGCCGTAGGACACGCCGAACAGGTACACCGGGCCCTGCACCTCGCCGCTGGCGCGCAGGGCGCGGATCACCGCGACCACGTCGTCGGACTCGCGGGTGCCGTAGCCGGCCGGGCCGCCGCCGGAGCGGCCGTGGTTGCGCAGGTCGATGCTGATGCTGCGGTAGCCGGCCTGGGCCAGGTCCAGCGACCACGGCAACAGTGAATCGCCGTCCATCATCCAGCCGTGCAGCAGCACCACGGTGCCGCGCGGGGCCATGTGCGTGGCCGGCGCCGGGGTGCCCACGTCCATGGCGAAGTCGGCATGCTCGTGGCCGCTGGCGTCGCGGCCGGCGTGCTCGTAGCGGTAGCGCATGTGGTAGTCGCCCGGGTCGATGGCACGCCAGAAGATCGGGATGCCGCCGGGCACCACCACGTGGCCGCTGCGGTTGGGCAGGGTCGCCAGCAGGCTCTGGATGCGCTCCTCGTCCATCAGCGGCGACACGCCGCCCGGCGCGACCAGGCGGTCGCTCAGCGAGGTGGAGGAGCAGGCGCTCAGCCACAGGCTGGCGCAGAGGACGAGCAGCAGGCGCAGGCGCGAGGACATGGACGTGGCGGCGTGGAACCAAATGGCCGCGCAGGCTAGCGCCTCGGCGGCCGCCGTTCTACCGCGTTTCGATGACGAAACGATGACGCGTCAGCGGCCATTGGGCCGGGCCGGGACAGGGGGCCCGGCCCGGCGCGTTCAGCCCTGGCGCTACAGTGCGCGCAGGGCGGTGGTGATCGGCAGGCGTGCGGCGCGCAGCGCCGGGAACAGGCCGCCGACCAGGCCGATGCCCAGCGCCCACTTCAGCCCGGTCCACAGCAGCGGCGGCGAGACCTTGAACTGGAACACCACCTGGCTGAAGTTGCTGCCCAGGGTGGAGACGCTGTAGCCGTTGAAGATCGCCCAGGCGATCAGCCCGCCCAGCACCCCGCCGAGCAGCGCCAGCAGCATGGTCTCCAGCATCACCGCCACCACCACCGGCAGCCCGCGGAAGCCCAGCGCACGCATGGTGGCGATCTCGCGGGCGCGGGTGGCGACCGCGGCGTACATGGTGTTGAGCGCGCCGAACACCGCGCCGATCGCCATGATGGTGCCGATGAAGGTGCCCAGCACCTCCAGCACCTTGCTGAGGTTGCCGCCCTGCTTGCGGTAGTACTCGCGGGTGGTGAACACGTCCAGCTTCAGCCGCGGGTCGGCGTCCATCGCCGCCTTGAACTGGCGGAAGCCGTCCTGGCCCTGGGTGCGCACGCTGATCGACTGGTAGGCGCTGCGGTTGTAGGTGGTGGCCAGGGTCTGGGTGTCGGTCCACAGCTCCGAATCGTGCGCATCGCCGCTGGCGAACACACCGACCACGGTCCAGGCCTGGTTGCCCAGGGTCAGGGTCTGACCGAGCTGCAGGCCGCGGAACTGCGACTGCGCGCCCTTGCCGACCACGATCTCGCGCAGGCCCGGCTTGAAGCGACGGCCCTGCAGGAGCTTGACCTTGTCGTGCACCGCCCAGCCCTGCTCGCCGACGCCGCGGAACTGCGCGTTGACGTCGCTGCCGTCGGACTTGGACTGCAGGTTCACCACCTGCGACAGTTCCGGCGAGACCAGCGGGCGGTTGTCGGCGCCGCGCGCCACGCCGGCCAGGCTGGCGATCAGCGGCACCTGGTCGCGGGTGATGACCGAGTTGGTCTCGGCCTGCGAGCCGCCGCGCAGGACGATGGCGGTGGTGTCGTCGCCGGTGCTGTCCAGGGTCGCCTGGAAGCCCTGGCCCATCGCCAGCATCGCCACCAGCACGCCGACCACACCGGCGATGCCGACCACGATCACCGAACTGGCGCCCCAGCGCTGCGGCAGGCTGGCGATGCCGATGCGCGCGGCGGCGAGCGACAGCCGGCCACTGCGGGTGACCAGCAGCAGCACGGCGAGCACCGCCACCAGCGCCAGCACCAGGAACCAGGGCAGGGCGATCCAGATTCCCAGGCCGAGCGCCAGCGCCGCGATCGCCAGGACATTCCATAACCATTGCATCTTCATTGCGTTGTTCCTCGGGTCTGCGTCGCCGTCCGTGGCATCGCTGTGCTGGAGAGAGGGGGCGGGCTCAGCGCCCGGCCAGGGCTTCGACGATCTTCAGCCGCTGCGCACGCAGCGCCGGCAGCAGGCCGACCACCACGCCGATGACCAGCATCAGCGCCGCGCCGATCAGCCAGGTCTGCGCCGGCACCGCGTGCACCGGCAGGGCGCCGCGGCTGGCGCTGGCCAGCACCGGGATCGCCGCCGCCGCCAGCGCCATGCCGAGCAGGCCGCCGAGCACGATCAGCAATACCGACTCCACGATCACCAGGGTCAGCACCGTGCGGTCCTGGAAGCCCAGGGTCTTGAGCGTGGCCAGCTCCGGGATGCGTTCGCGCACCGCCTGCGCCATGGTGTTGCCGGTCAGCAGCACCAGGGTGAAGAACACCGCGCCCATGATCGAGGTGACGATCAGGCCGATGTCGGCGAACTGCTTGACGAAGGCCTGCTGGAACGCCGACTCGGTCTGCGACTTGGTCTCGTGGTCGGAGTTGGCCGACAGCGCATCGATCGCCTGCGCCACGCGCGAGGCGTGTTCGGGGTTGTCCAGCCGCACCGTGTACCAGCTGACCTTGCCCTTGATGTAGTCGTTGCTCTCGTCGAAGTACTTCCAGTTCATCATCAACTGGTTCTCGGCCTGCACGTTGGCGCGGTCCTTGGCCTTGAAGATCGCCTTCAGCTCCAGCGGCCAGTCGTTGCTGCCGCCGCGCGGGAAGATGGTGGCCTGCAGCGGGATCACGTCGCCGACCTTCCAGCCGTTCTTCTTCGCCAGCGCTTCGCCCACCGCCGCACCGGTACGGGTGTCGCGGAAGGCCTTGAGCTGCTCCGGCGGCACCACGTACTCGCTGTACACGTCGAAGAAGTTCGGCGCGACCGAGAAGTTGGGGAAGAAGTCCTTGGGATCCTTGTAGATGCCGCCGAACCACATCGCATAGGTCACGTCGCGCACGCCCGGCACGCTGCGGATCTGCGACTCCAGGCGCACCGGCAGCGACTGGGTGATCGACAGCCGCGAGGCCACCACCAGGCGGTTGACCCCTTCCACCGAGCCGCCGGCGGTGAACGCCACACGCACCGAGTCGAGCAGGCCGAACAGCAGGAAGGCGACGATCACCGAGAACAGGGTCAGCAGCGTCCGCGTCTTGCTGCGAAACAGTTGCGCCCAGATCAACGAGAAATACTTCATGGCATCGCCTCGCTCAGTGCGCGGCCGGCGCGTCGGCCAGCTCGCCCTTGTCCAGGTGCACGGTGTGGGTGGCGTACTCGGCGGCCTTGGGATCGTGGGTGACCATGACGATGGTCTTGCCGTGGCTGCGATTGAGTTCCTGCAACAGGCCCAGCACGTCCTCGGCCGAGCGCCGGTCGAGGTCGCCGGTGGGTTCGTCGCAGATCAGGAAGGTGGGGTCGGAGACGATGGCGCGGGCGATGGCCACGCGCTGCTGCTGGCCGCCGGACAGTTCGCTGGGCTTGTGGTTGCGTCGCTCGGCCAGGCCGACCAGGGTCAGCGCGATCTCGGCATTGCGCTTGCGCTGGGCGGCGCCGAGCGAGGTCAGCAGCAGCGGCAGTTCGACGTTCTTCTGCGCGGTGAGCATCGGCATCAGGTTGTAGAACTGGAACACGAAGCCGACGTGGTGGCTGCGCCAGGTGGCGAGTTGGCCGCCGCTCATGCGGTCGATGCGCTGGCCTTCGATCTCGATCTCGCCGCCGCTGGGCGAATCCAGCCCGCCGATCAGGTTGAGCAGGGTGGTCTTGCCGGAGCCGGACGGGCCCATCAGGGCGACGAAGTCGCCGCGGGCGATATCCAGGTCGATGCCGTGCAGGACCTGGACTTTCTCGGGGCCGCGCTGGTAGGTCTTGGTGACGTTGCGCAGGGTGACGAGGGTGGACATGGTGGTGTTCCTGGCGGTGGACGAGATGGAGGCGATGCGGTCGCCAATGGCGGCGATGTAATTACCGTTGCTTTTGCTTTTGATTTTTCTGTTGCTGTTGCTGTTGCTGTTGCTGTTGCAAGTGCAGTTGCAGTGGTTGTTGCTTTTGCTGTTGCTTCTGCCGTTGCCGTTGCCGTTGTTCTTGCTTTTGACTTGCCGGGTTCCCTTCCGAAGCGGCGGCCAGCGCGGGGAAAAACCCCGAAGGGGCGGCGTACATGGATGTACGCCGTCCGCGGCAGGGGCAGGATGCCCCTTCCGCGGATCCCCGGGCTGGACGCGGACCCGGAGCGCGTTAGCGCGGAGGGCGCGTAGGCAGGGTGTGCTTTCTTTTGGTTACTTTTCTTTGCACAAGCAAAGAAAAGTAACTCGCCGCAAGGCGAAAGCTTTTGCTCTTGCATTTGCTGCTACTGCGGCGGCCGCTGGATTGTAGGAGCGGCTTACGCCGCGACATGCATGACCGATTACGCTGGTCGCGGCTGAAGCCGCTCCTACGGTTCTTCTTGTCCGACACGAAAGCTTGAAGCAACAGCAAAGGCTTTCGCCCTTGCGGGCGAGTTACTTTTCTTTGCTCGCGCAAAGAAAAGGTAACCAAAAGAAAGCGCGCCCTGCCTTGCGCCCTCCGCGCTACGCGCTCCGGGTCCGCGGATGCACCGGGGATTCGCGGAAGGGGCATCCTGCCCCTGCCGCGAACGGCGCACATCCATGTGCGCCGCCCTTCGGGTGTTTCCCCGGTCCATCCGCCGCTGCGGAAGGGAACCCTGTAGAGCAAAAGCAACCGCAACAGCGGTAAAGCAACAGCAGAAGCAACAGCAACTGCAACAACTGGAGCTTGATCGATTCGGCTGCGGCAAGCGCCGCTGAAACTGACTACATCGGACAGCTTCGACGTCGAGGCGCTGGTGCAGTGCGCAGTGCGCGCTGGTGCGTTGCGCTACTGCGCAGCGGCCTCCGCCGTCTTCACCTGCATACCCGCATGCAAGGCCTCCGGCGGATCCAGCACCACCGTGTCGCCCGCGGCCAGGCCGGACAGCACCTGGCGGTCGTCGCCCAGGGCGATGCCGGTCTTCAGCGCGCGCTGCTCGACCGTGTTGTCGTCCTTGACCGCGAACGCCACGTCCTGGCCGGCGCGCTTGACGATCGCCGCGCCCGGCACCCGCACGCCCTGCGGCGTGTGCTGCGCCTGCGGCTGCGGTGCCTCCAGGAAGCTGACCCGCACGCCCATCTCCGGCACGATCCGCGCGTCCTTCTGCTTCAGTGCCACGCGCACCTTCACCGTCGCCTTGCCGCGGTCGGCGGAGGGAATGATCGCGATCACCTCGGCCGGGATCTTCCAGTCCGGATACGCGTTGAGCGTGGCCTCCACCGGCATGCCCGGCTTGACCCGGCCGATGTAGGACTCGCCCACCTCGACCTCGATCTCCAGCGAATCCATGTCGACGATGGTGCCGATGCCGGTGCGGGTGAAGCCGCCGCCGGCCGACAGCGGCGAGACGATCTCGCCCGGCTGCGCCGCCTTGGCGGTGACCACGCCGGAGAACGGCGCACGCACGATGGTGTTGTCGACGTTGAGATCGGAGATCGACAGCTGGTTGCCGGCCACCGCCACGTTGCGCTGCGCGTTCTGCAACTGCGCGCGCAGGGCGTCGCGTTGCGCCACCGCCTGCTCGTACTGCGACCGCGAGACCAGTTGCTGGCCGGCCAGGGTCTGCAGCCGCTGCGCGTCGGCATCGGCCTGGCGCACCTGCGCCTGCATGTTGGCGACCAGGCTGCGTGCCGCGTCCAGTTGCGAGGCCGACAGCACCCGCTGCGCATTGGCGTCGATCGGATCCAGCGTCGCCATCACCTGGCCTGCCTCCACGCGCATGCCTTCCTCGATGCGCACCTCGCGGACCTTGCCGGTGATCTTGGCCGACACCGTGGCCATGCGCCGCGCCACCACGTAGCCACTGGCGTCCAGCACCGAGGCGCTGCTGCTGCCGGGCGCGATCGCCACCACCGCCGCGGTACGCACCTCCAGCGGCTTGCTGCGGCCGAACAGCCACCAGCCGCCGGCGCCCAGGGCGAGCAGCACCAGCAGCAGCACCAACGCGATCCACAGCCCGCGTCGCGACGGCGGCTCGCTCGGCGGCGCCTTGCGGTCGATACGGAGTTCCTTGAGCAGGTCGGAGGAAGTACTCATCGTGTCCTTGAACGAAACGGTCGGCGCGCTGCAGTGTGCGAGCCACCGGCCGCCGTGGGCATGGCCGGAAGTCACTTTCTGCGGTGCGCTGCAACGGGAAGAAACGCCGCCCCTCGGCGTGGATCGCAGCATGCGGCAATCGTGCCGGGGCTGCCAGTGACAGATGTCATTCGATGCAGTTGACGCGCCGCACTGGGCGGCATCCCCGCCACGGCGCAGCCTAGGCACTCCCTGCCACCACTGGAGTTGTCCATGCCTGACCATGATGCGTTGCCGCTGGCGCAGCTCAGCGGTGTCCAGAAGCGCTATGGGGCGCTGGTCGCGCTCGACGGCGTCGACCTGCAGTTGCACCGTGGCCAGTTGCTGGCGTTGCTGGGCGCCAACGGTGCCGGCAAGAGCACCGCGGTGGGCCTGCTGCTCGGGCTGCAGACGCCCGACGCCGGCAGCGTGCGCCTGTGCGGGCAGGATCCGCGGGCGCTGGCCGCACGCCGCCAGGCCGGTGCGATGCTGCAGACCGCCGGGCTGCCGGAGACGCTGCGTGTGGGCGAACTGCTGCTGCAGGCGCGTGGCTACTACCCGCAGCCGCGCAGCGTCGCCGACTGCGTGGCGCTGGCCGGGTTGGACGGGTTGATGGCACGCCGCTACGGCCAACTGTCCGGCGGCCAGCAGCGCCGCGTGCAATTCGCGATGGCGATCTGCGGGCGGCCGCGGGTGCTGTTCCTGGACGAGCCCAGCACCGGCCTGGACATCGAGGCGCGGCAGGGCCTGTGGCGGGCGATCCGCCAGCTGGTCGCCGACGGCTGCGCGGTGCTGCTGACCACGCACTATCTGGAAGAGGCCGAGGCGCTGGCCGACCGGGTGGCGGTGCTGCAGCGCGGCACGCTGATCGCCGAGGGCAGCGTCGCCGAACTGCGTGCGCGCTTCGAACAATGCACCGTCCGCTGCCGCAGCGCGCTGCCGGCGGCGCAGGTCGCGCTGTGGCCGCAGGTGCGCCACGCCGAGAGCCGCGACGGTGTGCTGGAGGTGGTCGCCGAGCCGGCCGAGCCGGTGGTGGCGCGGCTGCTCGCCAGCGATCCGGCGCTGACGGCGCTGGAAGTACGCCGCGCCGGCCTGGCCGACGCCTTTCTCGCCATCACCCGTGCGGAGGCCGCATGAACCCGATCGATCTTTCCGTTGTCCCGCCGGCGGCCGCCTGGTCGTTGCGCGACCAGGGCGCGCTGTTGTTGCGCGAGATCCGCTACGAGGTGCTGCGCTGGCTGCGCACGCCGTCGTTCGCCTTGCCGACGCTGCTGTTCCCGCCGCTGTTCTACCTGCTGTTCGGCGTGCTGCTCAATCACGGGCGCCACGACGCGGCGGTGTACCTGATGGCCAGCTACAGCGTGTTCGGGGTGATGGCGCCGGCGCTGTTCGGGTTCGGCGTCGGCCTGGCCCAGGACCGCGAGCGCGGCCTGCTGGCGCTGAAGCGGGCGATGCCGGTGCCGCCGATGGCGCTGCTGCTGGCGCGCACAGTGCTGGCGATGGCGTTCGCGCTGGCGATCGGGGTACTGCTGCAGGCGCTGGCCGCCGTGCTCGGCGGGGTGATGTTGACGCCGATGCAGCGGATCGGGTTGCTGCTGGTCGACGTGCTCGGCACGCTGCCGTTCTGCGCGATCGGGCTGGCGCTGGGCGCCTATGCCGGCGGCAGCGGTGCGCCGGCGCTGGTCAACCTGATCTACCTGCCGATGGCGTTCCTGTCCGGGCTGTGGATCCCGCTGCAGCTGCTGCCGGCGTGGCTGATCACGCTGGCGCCGCTGTGGCCGTCCTATCACCTGGGCCAGTTGGCGCTGCGCGTGGTCGGCCAGGCCGATGGCCGCAGCAGTGTCGGCCATGTCGCCGCGCTGCTGGCGGTGACGGTGGTGTTCTACGCACTGGCGCAGCGGCGCCTGCGTCGCGGCTGATGGCGCGCCATCCCGATCCCGGCGCCGTCGCGCGGTTCCGCGTGCCGGCGCCTTCGCTAAGCTATGCGCCGCGGCGGCCGTGCCGCCCTGGGAGCCCGACGTGATCGCCTTGCTGCACGCCTCGCCCGACTCGCTGATCGCCCGCCGCATCGGCTGGAGCTCGGCCAAGTCCAGCACCCACTGGTTCGTGTGGCTGTCGCTGGTGTGGTCGATCTGGCTGTTCGTCACTCCGCTGTACGAGCCGTACTACTTCCGCAACTGGTTCCCGCCGACGCTGGCCAGCTACCTGGTGTTTCTGGCCCTGTACTACGTGGCCTATTACCTCCACCGGCGCTACCTGCCCTGGTGCGTGGCGGGCATGGCGGCGCTGGCGTTCGTGCTGTTGCCGTACAACCCCGGCGCGCAGTGCTACATCATCTATGCCTGCGCCTTCCTGGCGTTCTGCCTGTCGCCGGTGCGGGCGGTGGCGGCGATGCTGCTGGTGCTGGCCCTGTTCGCGCTGGCCTGGACGCTGCGCGGCTGGTCGCCGCTGTACATGGTCAGCGCAGTGGTGGTCGGCCTGTCGGTAGGGCTGATGAACATCAGCTTCGAGCGCCGTGCGCGCGGCGAGGCGCAACTGCGCCTGAGCCACGAGGAAGTGCGGCGCCTGGCGGCGGTGGCCGAGCGCGAGCGCATCGGCCGCGACCTGCACGACCTGCTCGGCCATACCCTGTCGCTGGTGGCGCTGAAGTCGGACCTGGCCACGCGCCTGCTCGCCCACGACGCCGCCGCGGCGCAGCGCGAGATGGAGGAAGTGGGCCAGGTCGCGCGCGAGGCGCTGGGCCAGGTGCGGCGCGCGGTCAGCGGTATCCGCGCCGCGCAGCTGGCCGCGGAGATCGCCGCCGCCAAGCTGCTGCTGGAATCGTCGGGGGTGAGCTTCCGCTATCAGGTCGAGGCCTTGCCGCCATGCCCGCAGCTGGAGACGGTGTTCGCGCTGGTACTGCGCGAGGCCGCTACCAATATCCAGCGCCATGCCCGTGCCAGCCACGCGCAGTTGCGGCTGTGGTGCGAGCGCGGCCAGGCCCTGCTGGAACTGCGCGACGACGGCCGCGGCGGCGCGCTGCAGCCTGGCACCGGGCTGAGCAGCATGCGCGAGCGGCTGGAGGCGGTAGGCGGCAGCCTGCGCATCGCCTCCGAGCGCGGCCTGGGCACCTGCCTGGTCGCCGCCGCGCCGTTGCCCCGGATCGAGGCGACCGTGGTGCCGGAACCCGCAGCGGCACCGCGGGTGCCCGCGCCGGCGGACCAGGACGCCGCGCTGGGCTGAGCGCCGGCCCGGCCCGGGCACTACAATGGGCCGACAAGGACCGGGGGGTGCCGTGATTCGTTTAGTGCTGGCGGAGGACCAGGCGATGGTGCGCGGTGCGCTGGGCGCACTGCTGGGCCTGGAAGCGGATCTGGACGTGGTCGCCAGCGCGGCCGACGGCGAGGCCGCGTGGCGCGCGCTGCAGGCGCATTCCCCCGACCTGCTGGTCACCGATATCGAGATGCCCGGCCTCAGCGGGCTGGAACTGGCCCAGCGCATCCAGCGGCAGCAACTGCCGGTGCGCGTCATCATCGTCACCACCTTCGCCCGTCCCGGCTTCCTGCGGCGCGCGCTGGATGCCGGGGTCGGCGGCTACCTGCTCAAGGACGCACCGCCACAGCGGCTGATCGACGCGATCCGCCAGGTGCACCGCGGCGGCCGCGCGATCGATCCGGAACTGGCACTGGAAGCGTGGTCCGAAGCCGACCCGCTCAACGACCGCGAGCGCCAGGTGCTGCGCCTGGCCGGCGAGGGCGCCTCGGCCGGCGACATCGCCACGCAGTTGGGGCTGTCGTCGGGCACGGTGCGCAACTATCTGTCCGAGGCGATCGGCAAGCTCGGGGTCGGCAACCGCATCGAGGCGGCGCGGTTGGCCCGGCAGAAGGGCTGGCTGTGACGCGCCGCGCCAGGTGGCCTGAAATTTGCATGGCTCCCTGCGCTTGACTGCGCAGCGCAGTTGGTGGCGCGCGCGGCCTTCCTCCCTTCCCCTCGTCGACGCCATGCCCTCCACCACGATCAACCGCTATGGCGTGCCGCTGGCCCTGCTGCTGCTGTTGGGCATCAGCGGCGGCGTGCTGGTGGGCAGCGAGCGCTTCCTCGACGATGCTGCCGAGGTGCAACGCAGCCACCAGGTGATTGCCGGCATCAACGGCCTGCAGCTCAACCTTGCCGACTGCGATGCATCCCTGCGCGGCTTCCTGCTGCTGGGCAGCCGCGAGCATCTGGCCGACTTCCGCGGCTGCCAGCAGACGCTGCCGGCGCGGCTGGAGCAGCTGGCCGCACTGGTACGGCACGACCCCGCCCAGCAGCAGCGCCTGCGCCTGGTGCAGGCGCAGGTGCAGACGCGCATGCGCGACAGCGCGCGGGCCGTGGCCCGTTTCGAGCGCGGCGGCGGCCCGGGCATGCTCAGGCCGGACCCGGAACGCGCGCGCCAGGGCCGCGTGCTGTCGCAGGCGATCCGGCGCAACACCGACAGCATGGTGCGCAGCGAGCGCGCGGCGCTGGCGAGCAGCGCCCGCTCCACCGCCGCCAACGCCGACCTGCTGCGCCGGCTGGCGGTGGTCGGCATTCCCGCCGTCTGTGCGATGACGCTGTGCCTGTACCTGCTGCTGCGCCGCGAGATCGGCCGGCGCAGCCAGGCCGAGTTGCGTGGCCACCATGCCAATGCGCTGCTGGTGGGCACCGTGCAGCAGATGCAGCGCACCGAACAGGATCTGCGCACGCTCAACCGCTGCAGCCGCGGGCTGCAGAGTTGCGTGCAGCAGGACGAGGCGGTGGAGGTCGCGCGGCAGGCGCTGGAACGCCTGCTCGGCGACGCCGGCTGCAGCGTGTACTGCACCGATGCGGCAGGCGAGCAGGCCGTCTGCGTGGCGCATTGGGGCGAAGAGGCGCTGTGCATGCCGGCGCTGTCGCTGAGCGGCTGCGAAGGCCTGCGCAGCCGCGCCACCCAGATCCAGCGGCCTGGCGCGGCGCCGGCCTGCGTCCACGCCGCCGGCGCGGCGCGGCATGGCACCTGCGTGCCGATGGTGGTGCAGGGCGAGCCGCTGGGGCTGATCCATCTGTCCAGCCGCGATCCGACCCTGCTCGAGCGCCTGCCGCTGGTCGAGGTGGTGGCCGAACAGCTGGCGATGGCGCTGCACAACCTGCAGTTGCGCCAGCGCCTGCGCACGCAGTCGATCCGCGATCCGTTGACTGGGCTATACAACCGCCGCTACCTGGAAGAATCGCTGGTGCGCGAACTGGCGCGCTGCGAGCGGCGCGAGCAGCCGCTGGCGCTGATGATGCTGGACCTGGACCACTTCAAGGCGCTCAACGACCGCCTCGGCCACGCCGGCGGCGATGCCTTGCTGGCGGCGTTCGGCCAGTTGCTGGCCGGGCTGGTGCGGCCGGAGGACATCGCCTGCCGCTACGGCGGCGAGGAGTTCACGGTGATCCTGCCCGGCGCCGCCGCCGACGTGGCGCAGCGCCGCGCCGAGCAGATCCGCGCCGCGGTGGCGGCGCTGCAGGTGCAGCACCAGGGCCAGGCGCTGCCGCCGGTGACCGTGTCGATCGGCGTGGCCGCCTATCCGGACCACGGCCGCAGCACCGAAGAACTGCTGCGCTGCGCCGATGCGGCGCTGTACCGCGGCAAGCGCGGCGGCCGTAACCGCGTCGCCGCCGCTGACGACGTGCCGCTGCGCATCGTCGAGGCCTGAGGCGCCTGTCTCCCTCCCAGGCATGCCGCATCGCGGCATGCGCGCGGTGTGGACTGCCGGTTCAGAACGACCAACTGAAGCTCAGCGTGCCGTTGCGCGGTTCGCCCCAGGCGCCGTAACCGTAGATCTGCGCGTAGTAGCGCTTGTCCAGCAGGTTGTTGAGATTGAGCTGCACCGAGAATGCCGGCGACAGGCGGTAGCGCGCGAAGGCGCTGACCAGCGCGTAGCCGCTCTGCGCGAAGCGGCCGTAGGTGGCATCGACGTAGTAGATGCGGTTCTGCCAATTGACGCCGCCGCCGAAGGTCAGTTCGCTCAGGCTGCGTGGCGTGTAGCTGCTGTAGAGCTTGAGCGTGGTCTGCGGCAGCTGGCTGTTGATGTCGGCGCCGGCGACGTCCTTGGCGACGTAGCGCGAGGCGCCGAAGGTGGCGTTCCAGCCCGGCGCCAGCTCGCCGTTGAGTTCGAGTTCGAAACCGCGGCTGACCGTGCCCTGCGCGGCGACGTAGGCGGTCTCGGTGGTGCCCTGCACGAATCCGGTGGTGGCCTGGGCGACGTTGTCCTGGTCGATGCGGAACACCGACAGCGCGGCGTTGAGGCGGTCGTCGAACCAGGCGCCCTTGATGCCGGCCTCGTAGCTCTTGCCGATCACCGGGTCCAGGTAGGCACCGCTGGCGGTGCGCGCGGTCTGCGGCTGGAAGATGTCGGTGTAGCTGGCGTAGACCGACCAGACGTCGCCGAGCGTGTACACCAGGCCGGCATAGGGCGTGGTCTTCTCCTGGTGCAGCACGTAGCCCACCCCGCTCTCGCTGCCGTCCACCTTCCAGTCGGTGTAGCGCGCGCCCACGATCAGCTTCAGCGGATCGGCCAGCGACAGCCGTGCCGCCGCATAGCCGGCCTTCTGGGTGACGGTGCCGCGGCTGAACTCGCTGATCGGCGACCACGCCGGCTCCGGATAGGCGCCGGTCCAGCCGAGATAGCTGGGCAGCGGCCCGGGGAAGTCGAAGGCACCGGTGTTCACGTAGCGGCGGCGGTTGTAGCTGACGCCGGCCATCAGTTCGTGTTCGCGCCCGCCGAGTTGGAAGGGGCCTTCGGCGTAGGCGTCCAGGCCGTCGACCTTGCGCCCGGTGATGTAGTAACCCGAGTACGGCACCACGCCGGCGCCGGTCTGCCGGTCGAAGCCATAGATCGTGTAGTACGGGTAGAACAGCTTGTCGGTGACGTCGGTCTGGTCGTGGGTGGCGTTGAGCCTGAGCTGCCAACCGTTGCCGAAGGCATGCTGCAGGGTGGCGAAGGCGCGCTTGCTGGTGGTGTCCCAGAACGTCCAGTCCGCGGCCGGGTTGAACCAGCGCGGATAGTCGGTACGGCTGCCGTCGGCGTACCACAGCGGGAAACCGCCCCAGGTGACGCCGTCGGATTGCTTGTTCTGGTAGTCGTAGCCCACGCTCAGTTGCGTGTCAGGCGTCAGGTCGGCATCGATCACCGCATAGCCCAGCGACTTGCGCTGGCTGTAGCGCTGCACGTACGAATCGGTGTCCAGGTAGCTGCCGATCACCCGGGCGCGCACCGTGCCGCTGGCATTGAGCGGGGTGGTGACGTCGACCGTGGAACGGGTGCGGCCCCAGCTGCCGGCGCTGACCGTGACGCTGCCGGTCAGTTCGGCGCTGTCGGCGTGCTTGCGGATCAGGTTGACCGAGGCCGAAGGATTGCCGGCGCCGGTGAGCAGGCCGGTGGCGCCGCGCACCACTTCCACGCGGTCGTACAGGGCCAGATCCAGCGCCGAATCGCCGTAGCTCCAGTTCTGCACCATCGTGGTGGGGATGCCGTCGAACTGGTAGTTGTCGATGTAGAAGCCGCGCGCGTAGAACTCGAAGCGCTCGCTGTCCGAGCGCGTGCTGGACACGCCGGTGGTGTTCTCCAGCACGTCGATGATGTCGTCCAGGCCCTGATCCTCGATGCGCTGGTGGCTGATGATGCTCACCGACTGCGGGATCTCCCGCGGCGCCAGCTCGAAGCGGGTGCCGGCGCTGGTCTTGCGCACGCTGTAGCCCTCGGCGCGCTCGCCCTTGACGCTGATCTTGTCGAGGGTGGTGACATCGCGCTCGGCATCGTCCGCGCCGTCGGCGGCGGACGCGGCCGGTGTCGCGGCGAACGCCGGCGCGGCGGCCAGCAGGCAGGCCACGGTCAGCGCCGAACGGCGCGGAAAACGGCGGGTGGGGGCAACACGGGACATCGCGGACTCCAAGGCAGCAGGCATGGCCATCGTCGGCGCGGATGTAGCGCCGGACGACGATCGAGGGTGAGCTGGCTTGGCGCGCGGACTCGCAGGCCGGCGTGGCGGGCTGCGGAACAACGGCACTGGCTGGCGCGGCCGCGGCGCCGGATTCCCAGGGGAACGACCGGTGCGCGGGAAGAACAGGGGCGGACGAGCGCGCCCGTCCGCCGACAAGTGTAACGGCGGCCCGCGGCTGGGGCCATGTCGCGGTTGACACAAACGCGTCGCGTCGCCCGGGGGTCATGCCGCACCGCACGGGCCGATCGACGTGCGCGTGAGGGCACTAGCGTGCGCCGCGCGGGACGCACGCGCTGCGCCTCGCGTGTCGTGTCGTGGGTGGACTACGCCTGGTCGCGCGGCGCTGCAGGCGCCGCCGCGCCGCGCGCCATGCTCGAGAACACGCCATCGCGGCGCACCCAGGCATGGAACAGCGCCGCGCACAGATGCATCAGCACCGTGGCGAACAGCAGGTAGGCCAGCCAACCGTGCGCGCTGCGCAGCCAGGCGTACAGCGCCGGGCTGTGCGGGGCGATCGGCGGCAACTGCACGCCCGGCCACAGCACGATCGGGTAGCCGCCGGCCGAGAGCATCGACCAGCCCAGCAGCGGCATCGCCAGCATCAGCGCGTACAGCAGCCAGTGCGAGGCATGCGCGGCGGCCTTTTGCCAGCGCGGCAGGTCGGCCGGCAGCGGCGGCGGCCGGTGCAGCAGGCGGTTGCCCAGGCGCACCAGCACCAGCAGCAAGATGGCGATGCCGAGCGGGCGGTGCAGGTTCAGCAGCCAGGGCCGCTGCGACACCGAGGCGACCATGCCCACGCCGACGAACAGCATGGTCAGGATCATCGCCGCCATCAGCCAGTGCAATACGCGCGCGAGCAGGTTGAAGTGCGCGGAGCGATCGTCGCGGTTCATTGCGTACCTCCGTGCGGGCGGCCGGTGGCGTCCGGTGCCTGGCCGTTGGCGATCTCGCGCTCGCGGCGGTTGAAGGACTGCGAATACACCGCCGAGCGCGCGGCCAGGATCGGATCGTCGGAGCCGGCGATGCCGTGCGGCAGGATCAGCGGATCGTAGTTGAGGTCGCGGCACGGCCCGGTGGCCTGCGGCTCGGCATGGTCCAGCACCAGGGTGCCGGCGACCACCTGCTGGCGATCCTGCGGCCACGGCTGCGACGGGTCGTCGACCGGGTCGCCGGGCGCGGCCACGGTCAGCACCAGGTCCCAACGCAGCGGGCCGCGCGCCAGCCGCGCCTGCAGGTCTTCGCTCAGGAAGTCGGCATCGGCCTTGGCGCGTTGCTCGGCCGACAGCGGCGCGAACGGGGTCTGCGGGCGCATCGACCAGCGCACCGCGTGCGTGCTGCCGTCGGCGGCGGTGAAGCGGAACGCGTTGACGCCGTTGTACTGGGTGTTGGCCCAGCTGTCCGACCACGGCGCGGTCTTGGCCCACTCCTGGAACTTCTTCGCCTCCGGGTAGCGCTGCAGGAACGCCGCCATCTTCGCCGGGTCCGGCTTGCCGGTGGCCGGGTCCGGGCGCGCGGCCAGGGTCTGCGCCATGAAGCCCTCGGGGCTGGCGACCACGAAGAACGGGAAGCTGTTCATCGCCGTGCGCCATTCCTGGCCGTCGTCGCTGCGCAACTGCAGCGCCATGCTGCGCACGCGGGCGGCCCCGTCGGCGCCATGCGGGTCGCCGCCGCCGATCGACAGGCGACCGAGCACCGGCACCGAGGCCTGCGCGAAGACGCGCGCCGAGGACAGCGCGCTGCCCTGGCCGTTGCCTTCGAAATGCCCGCTGACGCACACGCCCTTGCTGTGCGCACGGCGGAAGCCCGGATGCGGCGGGCCGCCGGCTTCGATGGCGTCGGTCATGCGCTGCGCGGTCAGCCGTTGCGTGCCGCCCAGCCAGCCCGCGCTCCAGGCGAAGGCGGCGGCGAGCACGGCGGCGATCGCGGCGATGCCGGCCAGCGCCAGCCAGGGCCGCCGGCGCGGCGGCGTGGGATCGGGACGGGACATGGGGCGGCTCCTGTGGCGGCGGCGAGGGGAGGAACGCGGTCGGGCGCGGTGCAGGCGCTAGCAGACACGCTCGGGCATGAACGCGGTGCAGTGATGGCGGCCTGCGCGCGCTGCCGGCCGCGGCCGCGTGCCAGGGGCAAGGCACGACCACGGCGGCGTCATCGGCGCTGCGCATAGAATCGCCGCTTCTTGAGGGCGGGGAGTCGGCGATGGCCGGTGCGTTCGGGTGGGTGCTGTTGGGGCTGGCGTTCCTGGCGCTGGGCGGGGACTCGATCGTGAAGGCGGCCTCCGGCCTGGCACAGCGCTTTGGTGCTTCGCCGTTCGTGGCCGGCTTGCTGCTGGTGGCCTTCGGTACCTCGCTGCCGGAACTGGCGGTCAACGCGCGCGCCTACGCCGCCGGCGCGCAGGACCTGGCGCTGGGCAATGCGGTCGGCAGCAACCTGGCCAATCTCGGCCTGACCCTCGGCCTGGCCGCGCTGGCGGCGCCGTTGCTGCTGCGCACCCGCCTGCTGCCGCCGTTGTTGATCCTGCTGACCCTGGCAACGCTGGCGCTGATCGGCTTCGGCCTGGATGGTGCGATCTCGCGTGCCGAGGGCGTGGCGCTGTTGCTGGCCTTCGTCGGCGTGGTCGCCTTCCTGCTGCTGCGCGCGCGCCACGAGCCGGCCGCACGCCAGCTCGGCGTGTCCGGCTACGCGGTGACCCGCACCGGGCTGGTGCTGAACCTGCTGCGCCTGCTGATCGCCCTGGTGCTGTTGAACGCCGGCGCCAACCTGGTGGTGGAGCACGCGCCGCGGCTGGGTGCGGCCTGGGGCCTGTCGCCGTTGCTGGTCGGCCTGCTGCCGGTGGCGATCGGCACCGCGCTGCCGGAAGCGGCCGCCGCGGTGGCCGCCGCGCGACGTGGCCAGGGCGACATGGTGGTCGGCCACGTGCTGGGCTCGAGCCTGTTCAACCTGCTGGTGGTGATCGGCGGCATGGCGGCGCTGCGGCCGCTGCCGTTGCCGGCCTCGTTCGTGCGCCTGGAACTGCCGGCGGCGATCGCGCTGGCTGTGGTGCTGTACCCGATGCTGCGCGGCGACATGCGCCTGAGCCGCGGCGAGGGGGCGGTGCTGCTGGTGGCGTTCCTGGCGTGGGTGGGGCTGGAGCTAGCGTTGGTGGTTTGAGTGCCGGGATTGGGGATTGGGGATTCGAAAAAGCGGCTGGCTTCTAAGAAATAGGCCGTGTGTTACGGCTCCTCCGGCTGCTCCGGCGGTGGCAGCCCTTCCTGCTCGGCGTGGTCGCTGCCCGGCACCTGCGGGCGCTGTTCCAGCATCAGCGACAGGGCTGCCTTGGCCATCATGTGCGCGCTGATCGGCGCGGTGATGAACAGGAACGCGGTGATCAGCAGTTCGCGCGGCTGCGGGTCCTGGCCAAGGAACAGGTGGTAGCCGACCGAGGCCAGCAGCACGCAGCCCACGCCCAGCGTGCTGGCCTTGGTCGGCGCGTGCAGGCGCTTGAAGAAGTCCGACAGCTTCACCAGGCCCAGCGCGCCGACCAGGATGAAGAAGCAGCCGACGATCAGCAGCAGCGACAGCCCCACCTGCAGCACGCCGATCATTCGACGATGTCCCGGCGCAGCACGTACTTGCTCAGCACCACGGTGCTGCCGAAGCCGAGCATGGCGATGATCAGCGCCGCCTCGAAGTACACCGGCGAATCCAGGTACATGCCGAACAGCATCAGCTCGGCGATCGCGGTCACCGACAGCGTGTCCAGCGCCAGGATGCGGTCGGGCACGGTCGGCCCGCGCAGCAGCCGCCACAGCGCCAGCAGCATCGCGAGCGCCACCACGTGCATGCACACGACGATCGTGGTCTCGATGAACATGTGGCTGGTCATGGGAAGATCTCCATCAACGGCGCCTCGTAGCGCGTCTTGATCTGCCGGATCACGGTCTCGGCATCGTCCAGGTGCAGCACGTGCACCAGCAGGTACTTGCGGTCGTCCGACAGCGCCGCCGACACCGTGCCCGGGGTCAGGGTGATCATGCTGGTCAGCGCGGCGATGCCGTGGATGTTGGCGATGTCCAGCGGCACCCAGATGAAGCCGGGGTGGATGCGCTTCTCCGGGCCCAGCACCTGCAGCGCCACCACCACGTTGGAGCGCACGATGTCCCACGCCGCCACGCACAGCATCTTGGGCACCGGGCGCAGCGAGCCGATGCGCGCGAACTCACGGTCCAGGCGCGCGGCGAACAGCGGCACCGCCACGCCCAGCACCGCGCCCAGCAGCACCTGGCCGAGACTGAAGCTGTCGCTCATCAGCAGCCAGAACGCGGTGACGGTCAGGCTCAGCGGCCAGGACGGGAACAGGCGGCGCGACCAGGGACGGGCGGACATGTCAGGGCTCCCGCAGGACCGGCGCGGTGCCGCGCAACTGGGTGGTGTAGTCGGCCGGGCGCAGCAGTTGCGCGGCGGCGGCCTCGCTGTAGCGCAGCAGCGGCCCGGCGGCCACGGTCATCGCCACGCCGTAGCCGAGCAGCAGCACGGTGGCGGCGGTTTCCAGCGGCCGCGCCGGCGCCTTGCGCGGCGCCGGGCGCGGCAGCTCCACGGTGCCGTGCTCGGCCGTGTCCTGATCGCCGGGCACGCGCCAGAACAGGCGCACGCCACCGCGGGTCAGGCCCATGATCACCATCAGGCTGCTGAGCAGCACCGCGGCCCACACCGGTGCGGTCAGCCCGGCCGGCGTCGCGCTGAGGATCGCCACCTTGGCCAGGAAGCCGGACAGCGGCGGCAGCCCGGCCACCGAGATCGCCGCGATCAGGAACAGCACGCCGGGCACGGTCTTGCCCGGCAGCGGCGCGATGATCTCCTTGCGGTCGCTGGCGCCGCCGCGACGACGCCGGATCAGGTCGGCGATCATGAACAGCGCCGCGGCGACGAAGCTGCTGTGCGCCAGGTAATACAGCCCGGCGCCGAGCGTGCCCGGTGCGTCGAGCGCGAAGGCCACGAACAGCGTTGCCGCCGACACGATCACCAGGTAGCCGATCAGCACCCGCAGGCGCACCGCCGCCAGCACCCCCAGCGCGGCCAGCAGCAGCGTCGCCAGGCCCAGCCACAGCAGCCAGTCGCGGCCGTAGCCGTCCAGCGCCTGCGCCTGGCTGCCGAGGATCAGCGTGCTCACCCGCAGCACCGCGTACAGGCCGACCTTGGTCATGATCACGAACAGCGCCGCCACCGCCGCCGGCGCGCGCGCATAGGTTTCCGGCAGCCACAGGTACAGCGGCAGCAGCGCGGCCTTGGCGCAGAACACCAGCAGCAACAGGCCGAACGCGGCCTTGATCAGCGCCACGTTCTGCGGCGGCGCCTGCGCCACGCGCTGCGACAGCTCGGCCATGTTCAGCGAGCCGAGCAGCGCGTACAGCAGGCCCAGCGCGATCAGGAACACGGTGGAGGAAGTGACGTTGAACACCACGTAGTGGAAACCCACGCGCAGGCGCAGGCCGCGCCCGCCGCTGAGCAGCAGGCCGTAGGAGGCGATCAGCATCACCTCGAAGAACACGAACAGGTTGAACACGTCGCCGGTCAGGAACGCGCCGTTGAGCCCGACCAGCTGGAACTGGAACAGCGCATGGAAGTGCGGCGCGCGCCGGTCCCAGCCGGCGCAGGCGTGCAGCAGGCAGGCGCCGGCGAGCAGGGTGGTGGTCGCCAGCATCCATGCCGACAGGCGGTCGGCCATCAGCACGATGCCCAGCCGCGAGGGCCAGTCGCCGAGCAGGTAGGCGTGGACCTGGCCATCGCTCACCTTCACGCACAACGCCAGCACCGCCGCGGCCAGCGCCGCCATCGCGGTCCACGACACCGCACGGCGGATCTTGCGGCCGTAGCGGCGGTGCTCGGCGAACAGCGACAGCGCCGCGCCGAGCAAGGGGATCAGGATCGGCAGGATCAGCAGATGGGTCATGGCGCCTCGCCTTCGCCGTCGCCCGGGTCCGGGCGCGCATCGACGTGGTCGCTGTGGTTGTCGCCGCGGCTGCGCATCGCCAGCACGATGCTCACCGCGGTCATCGCGAAGGCGATCACGATCGCGGTCAGCACCAGCGCCTGCGGCAGCGGATCGGCGTGCTCGGCCAGGGTCGGGGCGATGCCGTCGCGCAGCACCGGCGCCTTGCCCTGCACCAGCCGGCCGCCGGCGAAGATCAGCAGGTTGGTGGCGTAGGACAGCACGGTCATGCCCAGGATCACGTCGAAGCTGCGCGCGCGCAGCAGCAGGTACACGCCCACCGCGGTCAGCACCCCGATCGCGCTCGCCAGTGCCAGTTCCATTAGGGCATCTCCCCGGTGATGGCCGACCGCCGCGTCGGGTCGATCTGCCCGCGCTGCGAGTCGCGGGTGCGCGAAGGCTTGATCGTGCCCATCATCGACAAGGTCAGCATGGTGCCGCCGAACACCACCAGGTACACGCCGGTATCGAAGACCAGCGCGCTGGCCAGCGGCACGCTGCCGATCAGCGGCACCTCCAGGTCCAGATGGCCGCTGGTGAGGAACGGCACGCCGAACAGCATCGAGGCCATGCCGCCGAGCGTGGCCAGCAGCAGGCCCAGGCCGATGCAGCGGATGTAGTCGAAGCCGAAGCGCGACTCCACCGAGGCCGCACCCTGGATCACGTATTGCATCAGCAGCGGCACCGCCAGCACCAGCCCAGCGATGAAGCCGCCGCCGGGCGCGTTGTGACCGCGCAGGAACAGGAAGATCGACACGGTCAGGGTCAGCGGGAACATCAGCTGCGCCAGATCGGCCGGCACCGGCAGCTTGATCGGCGGCCCCGGCATCACCTTCTCCGGCGCCATCCGCGCGCGCCGCAGCAGCGCATGCACTACCAGCGCGGCGATGCCGAACACGGTGATCTCGCCGAAGGTATCGAAGCCGCGGAAGTCCACCAGGATCACGTTGACCACGTTGCGGCCGTAGGCTTCGGGCAGCGCGCGCTGCAGCAGCTCGCCGGCCATGGTCGTCGCCGGTCGGATCATCACCGAATACGCCAGCAGCGCCATGCCGCCACCGGCGACGATCGCCAGGGCCGCATCGCGCCAGCGGCGCCAGCGCCGCGGCTCTGGCGGCGAGGCCTTGGGCAGGTAGTTCATGCCCAGCAGCATCAGCACCAGGGTCACCATCTCCACCAGCAACTGGGTCAGCGCCAGGTCCGGCGCCGACAGGAACACGAACACCAGGCTCACGCCCAGGCCGCTGCCGCCCAGCACCAGCACCGCCAGCAGCCGCTGCCGGTACAGGAACAGCGTGGACAGCGCGCAACTGAGGATCAGCAGCCACAGCCCCCAGCCCAGCAACGGCATGCCCTGCGGCGCCGGCCACTGCTGCCACAGCGGCGGCGCCCGCAGCAGCGGCGCGGCCACCACCACCACCGCGGCCAGCACCAGCCAGCGCAGGCTGCGCTGCAGGCGGCCGTTGGCGAGCAGGCGGGTGAAGCGCGCGGCCACGCCGAACAGGGTCTGCACGTGCCAGTGGAACACGCGCTTGCCCAGCGAACGGCGCACCTCGGTGTACAGCGCGGTCAGCCGGCGCAGGCCGAAATACAGCGCCACGCCGCCGACCACGCCGGCGATGCTCATCGCCAGTGGCGCGTTCCAGCCATGCCACACCGCCAGGCTGTAGTCGGGCAGGGTGTCGCCGAGGATCGCGCCGGCGGCGGCGCGCAGCACCGGCGCCACGGTCAGCGCCGGCACGATGCCGACCGCCACGCACACCAGCACCAGGATCTCCACCGGAATCTTCATCCAGCGCGGCGGCTCGTGCGGCATCGTGTCCAGGTCGCGCGGGCCGCGGCCGAAGAAGGTCTCATAGACGAAGCGCAGGCTGTAGGCCACGCCGAACACGCCGGCCAGCAGCGCCGAGGTGGCAGTGAAGATGCGCATCGCCGCCGGGCCGTCGGCGCCCAGCGCTTCGGCAAAGAACATTTCCTTGGACAGGAAACCGTTGAGCAGCGGGATGCCGGCCATCGACAGCGAGGCGGTGATCGCCAGCGCGCTGGTGATCGGCATCCAGCGGCGCAGGCTGCCGAGCCGGCGCATGTCGCGGGTGTGGGTCTCGTGGTCGATGATGCCGGCGGCCATGAACAGCGAGGCCTTGAACACCGCATGGTTGAGGATGTGGAACACGCCGGCCACCACCGCCATCGGCGTGGACAGCCCGAACAGCATGGTGATCAGGCCCAGGTGCGAGATCGTCGAATACGCCAGCAGGCCCTTGAGGTCGTGCTGGAAAATCGCGAACCAGGCGCCGGTGAGCAGGGTGACCGCGCCGATGCCGCTGACCGTGTAGAAGAACAGGTCGCTGCCGGCCAATGCCGGATGCAGCCGCGCCAGCAGGAACACGCCGGCCTTCACCATCGTTGCCGAATGCAGATAGGCCGACACCGGGGTGGGCGCGGCCATCGCGTGCGGCAGCCAGAAGTGGAACGGGAACTGCGCGCTCTTGGTGAAGATGCCGAGCAGGATCAGCCCCAGCGCCCATGGATACAGTGGGCTGGCGCGGATGACATCGCCCGCGGCGAGCACCGCGTCGAGCTGGTAGCTGCCGACGATGCGTCCCAGCAGCAGCACGCCGCCGAGCAACGCCAGGCCGCCGCCGCCGGTGATCACCAGCGCCATGCGCGCGCCGTCGCGCGCATCCTGCCGGTGCGACCAGAAGCCGATCAGCAGGAACGAGCTGATGCTGGTCAGTTCCCAGAACACCATCAGCAGCAACAGGTTGCCGGCGATCACCATGCCCAGCATCGCGCCCATGAACAGCAGCAGACAGGCGTAGAAGCGCGCGGCGTTCTCGCGCGCACTGAGGTAGTAGTGCGCGTACATCACCACCAGCGCACCGATCGCCAGCACCAGGCCGGCGAACATCCACGCCAGCCCGTCCAGGCGCAGCGAGAACTGCAGGCCGATCTGCGGCAGCCAGGCGTGGTCGGCGCGGACGATGCCGCCCTCGAGCACGGTGGGTGTCAGCACGCCGAGCACCGCCAGGCCCGCCAACGGCGCCAGTGCCGCGGCCCAAGCCAGGGTGGCGCGCGAGCGGTGGCGCAGGGCCACCACGGCCGCCGCCATCAGAAACGGCAGGGCCAGCAGGATGTCGAGGGCGGGGATCATGCAGGGAATACGAGATTCGCGAGCAGGAGCCCGAGTGTAACAGGCGCATCACGGCGGCGGCCGGCGCGGGAACGGAAGGCGTGCACGGTCATGCCGACAGCGTAGCCCCGGGCGGGTGAGGCGCTTGCGAGCATGCGTGGACTGGACGATGCCGAACATCGGCGCTGCGCGTTATCGGCCTGGCGTGCGCTGCGGGCGGCGCCTCGTGTGGGCGCGTTCGGCAGCAGCGGCGCGTGCGACCTTGATACGGATGAGGGTGCGAGAGGCGCGGGCGAGTTCGCCTGTGAGCGTGGCGATCGCCGGCGCTGTGCAGGCCTGTGCCGTCCATCGCCTGCCAAGCGCCACCAGCCGTTGGCACGCCGTGGGGTGCAACGATCGCACGCGGCTCCGGCCGCAAACGTCGGCGCACGCACTATCCTGTGCCGATGACAGATTCGCTCGCTGCTGCATCCGTTTCCCCTCCGTCCGTGGCGTCGCCGCGCATCGCGCTGGTGTTCGGCGGCAGCGGCCAGATCGGCGAGCGCCTGCTGCACCGCTTGCTGGCCGACGGCTGGGACGTGCATGCCTACTCACGGCAGACGCGCGCGGCGCAACCCGGCCTGCACTGGCATGCCGGCGAACTGAGCGCGTTGCAGGCGCCGCCGGTGGCGGCGGAGGTGGTGTTCAGTTGCGGGCCATTGGACGCCTTCGCCGACTGGTACCGACGCGCGCCGGTCGCCGCCGCGCGCGTGGTCGCCTTCGGCTCCACCAGTTTGGAGGTCAAGCGGGACTCGCTGGATGCCGCCGAACGCGACGTCGCCCGGCGCCTGCGCGAGGCCGAGGCCATCGTGTTCTCAGTCGCTGCCGAGCGCGGCGCGGCAGCGACGCTGTTGCGGCCCACCCTGGTCTACGGCGCCGGCCGCGACCGCACCCTCAGCGCGATCGCGGCGCTGGCGCGACGCACCGGCTGGTTCGTGCTGCCGCGCAGCGCCAGTGGCCTGCGCCAGCCGGTGCACGTGCAGGACCTGGCCGACGCGGCGCTGGCGGTGCTGGCGCATCCGGCCACGCACGGACGCAGCTACGCCCTCGGGGGTGGCGAGACGCTCAGCTATCGCGAAATGGTGCGGCGGGTCCTGATCGCGTTGCGGCCGCCGGCGCGGCTGCTGACCCTGCCGCACGCACTGTTTGCGTCGGCGCTGGCGCTGGCCCATGCCTGCGGCCGCCTGCAGGGCATGAACCGCGCCGCGCTGCAGCGCATGCGCGAGGACCTGGCGTTCGACCTGCAACCGGCGCGGCAGGATTTCGGCTACGCGCCGCGCGCCTTCGCCCCGGATGCAGCGATGTTGGGCCTGGAGACCGCGGAGACGGCGGAGACCGCAGAGACCGCAGAGACCGCAGAGACCGCGGAGACCGCGGAGACCGCGAAGCAGAGCTGATGTCGTGTTGCGCGCACGATCAAGCCTGCTGCGGGCGGCGCGCAGCGACCGCGTTGGGTGCGGGAAAAAGGCGCGGTAGGAGTCTCAGCCGCGCTCAGTAGCGCCAGTGCATGCGCCGGTACAGCTTGGCCAGCACCCAGGCCGGGCCGATCAGCAGATAGGTCAGGTCGGTGAGGAAACTCGGCCGGTGCCCTTCCAGCGCGTGGCCGATGAACTGCGCGATCCAGGCCACCACGAACACGCCGATCGCCAGCCACAGCAGCCCCTGCAGGCCCAGG
This sequence comes from Xanthomonas sacchari, assembly GCF_040529065.1. NCBI lineage: Bacteria > Pseudomonadati > Pseudomonadota > Gammaproteobacteria > Lysobacterales > Lysobacteraceae > Xanthomonas > Xanthomonas sacchari. The sequence continues at coordinate 487,922 of NZ_CP132343.1, forward strand.
TGCGCCTCCAGCAGCCGGCACAGGCAGCCGCAGAAGAAGAACGCCGCCAGCATGCCGTAGCCCAGCGGGCGCGACAGGCGGTTGTAGTACATCCACGCCGCGAACATGCCCAACGCCGCCCACAGCCCGCTCTGGAACAAAGTGCCGCCGACCGGGATGCACCACAGCAGGGCCACCACCGACCACAGGATCGCCGGCACCGCGACCACGTGGATGCGCTGATTGGCGGCATTGCGGTGATCGTCGGAATAGCTGGCGAAATAGCGGTCGATCGGACGCGCGTAGGCGGTGGTATCCATCTTCCCTCCCAGGAACCGGTCCAGCATAGCGCCATCGTTGGCGCGATGCGGAGACACCACGCGGCGTAAACCTTCGGTAAGCATTCCGTAGGAGCGGCTTCAGCCGCGACAGGCCTCACCGGGGACGCCCCATCGTGGCTGAAGCCGCTCCTACAGGTGCAACTTGCAGCCGGCTCGATCGAGCCGGATGCAAGGCATGAGAGACGCTTTTTGCGTTTCGACGACAGGCGTCTTGAATGCGTCGGACACCACATGACCAATCGCCGCACGCAAGCGGCAGCGTCGCCGACCAGGGGCGATCGCGCTGTCGGCACGATCGCCCCGCCACGGCTTGGCGGCTCAGGCGCGCGCCATGCTCCTGTTCGTCTCCTGCTGCTGCTCGCGCTGCACCGTTTCCTGCTGCTGCGCGGACTGGCGCGCCAGCTGTGCGCTGGTCTGCTCCAGCGGCGGTGCCGGCTGCTGCAGGTCCACCACCGCACGGAAGCCCGGCGTGGTCCCGGCGACGAAGGCCTTGTCGTTGGTCACATTGACCTCCTTCAGCTTGTCGGGACTGTCGATCCCTGCCTGCTTGGCCTGCAGGGTCAAGTTGGCCACTGCCTCGTTCGACAGCTTGGCGTGCGGCGGGTTGGCCTTCTCGGCACCGCGATCGGCCTCCGTGCGCATCTTGTCGTACAGCGGCGTATCCGGATGCCCTGGCTCGCCCAGCTGCGGACCTTTCGCCGGCTTGGCCTGCGCCTGCTCGGCAGCCGCCAGCCCGGCACGGGTGTCGCGGCCGACGATGCCGTCCTGGGTGAGGCCGCGTTGTTTCTGCAGGGCAGTGACCGCCTCATGGGTGTTGTCGCCGAAGCGCCCGTCCTCGGCCAGCGGACGACCCTGCGCGTCGCGGATGCCGAGGCGGTTGAGGTGCTGCTGCAACTCGCGCACTTCCGGGCCGTGGTCGCCCTGACGCAGCGTGCCGTTGCCGTGCTGGGCCTGATCGCGCGCCTGCGCGTCGACCTGCTGGCCGCGGTTCCACCACGTCTCCGGGCTGACGGCCTTCCCGTTCGCATCGTGCATCTGGTAATGCACGTGCTGGGCATACTGGCTCGCCCCGTTCGGGCCGCGTCCGCCCATGGTGCCGATCGGATCGCCGGCGCGCACGGTATCGCCTTCCTTCACCGAGCGCGAATCCAGGTGCAGGATTTCGTGCGAGTTGCCCTGCGCGTCACGGATCTTCACCGTGCCGTACTGGCCGCCGGAGAAGGTCACGGTGCCCGAGATCGGCGCGTGCACCGTCGGGTGCTGCCGGTTGATGCCGGTCTGGCCGCCTTCGTAGTTGAAGTCGGTGCCGCCGTGCGGGCCGCGGGCGCGCTGTTCGCCGTAGTGCCCGGTGATGTGCGGATCGACCTTGCCCTGGCTCGGCAGCATGCGCTCCATCGTGTGCTGGAAGTTGCTGTGAGACGCAGCAACGTTTGCCGTGGCGGGCTGATGGCCTTGCGTCGGTGCAGCGACGGGTTCGCCAAGGCGCCCTGCCGCCAGGTTCTGCATCAACTCGGGTGTCAGCGTGCGCTGCCACTTCTCAAAGAGCCGCTCGCGTTCCGCCAAGCCGTTCGGCGGGTTGGCTCCGTTGATGGCGGCACCCGCCTCTCGGGCACTGTTACGCTGCTCCTCGGGCACCTTCTGCTGCCAATACCAAGTGGCGATGCGCGAGGCATTCTCAGGCTGAGATGCCAATTCTGGTCTATTGACCAGGTCCAGGCCTAATGCCTCGCCAGCCGCGCGGTACTGTGCCTTGCCGGTCAATTGCATGTAGCCACGGCCGTGATAGAGATAGCCGTCCCCCGGCTGATCGTTGCCGAGATCCCGGCGATTGCCGTACATGAGTTCGCCGAGCCGTTCGGGTCGTCCCCTGAGCGCCTCGACGCGCGCGCTTTCAAGCGCCTCCGGCCCTTCGCGCAACGCAGAACGCACATTGGCCGTGATCTGTCCGATTCCCTTGGTGTAATTGAAGCTTTCCTCGAGCCTGGAAAGTCCGCCGGACTCATGGCCCACCTGCGCCATGAAATTCGCCAGTTCCCTGGGCTGTGTGATGCCGGCCGCGTAGGCGGCGCGGAGCATCTGGTTCTCTCTGTCTGTTGCCATGGTGTAGCTCCTCATTTCTCAGCAACGTGATGGACGGACCATCCATGTCCGTTGAAACCATTACCTCCCTTTAATTCTTGTTTGACTCGCCCTCTTCCAGCGGGGCGACCTTGGGCAGCTTTGCAGGATCGAAATCCGCGAACGCCACCTGCCCGAAATCCTTGGCCGTCAGTTCCAACTGTTTGTGTTGTTCGGATTGCGTATCGGTGAGTTCGCGTACCACCTTGTCCAGCAGCCAGGTTTTGCTGTCAGGTGCGTAGTGGAAAGTGAAGTCGTCAGCCCAACGCTCGCGCGAACCGCCCGAGATGGAGAGGGTGAACTGTCCCTTTTCGATCCGCGAAAACGCATAAGGATCGCCGGCCATGCCGCCGCAGTTCGCGCATGGGACGATATGCGTATTCTCCGCAGCCTTGTGCAGTTCTCCACGTTCATCCTGGGTCAGCAGGATCACTGTTCTTGGCGCACCCTGGCCCAGCTTCTCGTTCGCAGGCGATGGGGGGGATACAACCAGCAGTGCATCTGAATGGCCAGCACCGGTCAGGTCGCCGCGGACCGTATCCACAGCTTCCATACCGGTGGGAACGAAGGCGGCGACATTTTGCACGGTTGCACTCCCTTGCTGGTTGGGCGTGGCGGGGGCATTTTGCCCCTGGTGTTGCTGACTGGGGGTGGGTGGCTGCTGTTGTTGTTGTCGCGCGTCGGCGGCGCTTCCATCTGCCGTTGCACCTCCGCATGCGGCCAATGTCAGGGCGAGAAGCGAGGGAGAGAATTTCAGGAAATGCACGTGAATTTCCTCTGGTAAGTCAATGCGTACTCAGAGACGCAGGGGATGGATGCCCGTTCCAGCGATTGCTGGATAAATTGGACAGATGCCGGGTGCTGCTTGCGTGACGCGAGTAACACGGCCGCGCTGACGAAAAAGCGTCCATGCGTAATTTGTGGGTGCGCCTACAACGCCTGATCGTCGACCTTCACCAGCGTCCAGCACGGCTTCTCCGCGAACTGGTAGACCTGCTGGTCGCCGGTATCGGGAGTGCGCACCAGGACCTGCCGGCCCTCGGCGTTCTGCGTCACCACGACCTCCCGCCCTCCCTTGCGGGCCGCCTCCAGGTTCGGGATCACCGGCCATTCGACCTCGGCCAGCGGCACGTTGCGGGTCACCGGCGCCGGTTCCGGCTGCGCGTCCGGGTCGATGTGGATCATCGTCAACGGATTCGCGGTGGCTTTTTCCTGGACCGCGATGTCGGCGCTGAAGCGCTTGAGGAAGGCATGGAAATCGGCGTCCTGGCAACGCGGGGCGGCTGCGGCGGGCGCGGCCTGTGCCGGGGCGGCGGTCGCCGCGGCGACCGTGGAGCCAGCCGGTTGCGCCTTGCATGCGACCAGGGCCGCGGCCAATGCCAGGGACATCAGAATTGGACGTGCGATAGCCAACGGATCCTCCTGATCGGGTCGGGCGGGCAATCGCCCTTCGGGCGGGTGAGTTTAGTTCACCACGATCATCATGTCGTGAAGCCGGCGCAGGGTATTGCCTTGGCATCGACAGCGCCCAATACCAAGGCCTGCACGCCGCTCGCTCGGCTCGCTATCACGCACCTCCTGCTTCGCCACGGATCACAGTCCGTTCGCGAACACATCCAGTTTCTGCGATTGGATCCATCCCTGCGCGCAGTCGCCCTCAGGGCGCGCATTGCCTGCGATGCTGCATTGTCGGCCCTGCTTGCGCTGCGTCACGAAGTCGACGCGACGCTGGCCATACTGCTTGCAGATCGCCTTGCCCTGGCATGCGCTGACGCTCGCCGGTGGGATGGCGACGACGTAATGGTAGGCCGCGTGTTGGCCCGCGCGCGCGGTCGCCAGGATGCAGACGAATTGCCCTTCGGACAGCTTGGCGGCGACCTGTGCGGTGCTGCCGGTGACGGGCAAGGCATCCAGAAGTGCGGCATCGCGTTCGGCAACGCCTGCGAAGTTTCCGTCTGCGTCACAGCGTGGGGACATCTCGACGTCGTAGAAGTCGCCAGTGTCCACGTTGCCCGCCACGCAGCCGCTTCCCTTGGCCGCATTTTCGCAGCGAAGGTGCAAGGACTTGGCCAATGCTGCAACGCCATTGTCCTGGCGGGCAGGGGACGACGGAGTGGGTGCGCCAAAAGATGTGGCTCTGTCCGAAGATACCACCCTGGCGGATGCGTCAGCGACGGCGCTTGCGGTGGGCGAGGCGTCGGCCTGCCGAGGGCTGCAGGCAGCCAGCGCCACGGAAAGTGCGAGTGCGGCAAAACAGCGGGGCGAACTGGCCAACGTCTCCTCCTGATCGGGTCGGGCAATCACTTGCGCGGGTGCCCGCGTCCAGTCGGGCAGGAGCATCTTGTCAGGAGCGGCCGGGCGGCGTCCGATGACCGCAAGGCGGCCGCCTTCCGCGACCACCCTCACGCGCCGGCGCATCCCGGCGCACGACCTCACTCAGTCGACCGAAATCCCCGCCAACCGCTGCAGTGCCTCGGCGTACTTGGCGCGGGTGCGGTCGATCACGTCCTGCGGCAAGCGCGGGCCGGGCGCGGTCTTGCCCCAGTCCAGCGTCTCCAGGTAATCGCGCACGAACTGCTTGTCGTAGCTCGGCGGGCTGGTCCCGACCTCGTACTGGTCGGCCGGCCAGTAGCGCGAGGAGTCCGGGGTCAGCATCTCGTCCATGATGTACAGGCGGCCGTCGGCGTCGGTGCCGAACTCGAACTTGGTGTCGGCCAGCAGGATGCCGCGTTCGGCGGCGAAGTCGGCGGCGAAGCGGTAGATGCGCAGGGTGGCGTCGCGCACGCGCTCGGCCAGTTCGGCGCCCACGGTCTTGACCATGGCGTCGAAGTCGATGTTCTCGTCGTGGTCGCCGACGGCGGCCTTGGTCGACGGGGTGAAGATCGGTTCGGCCAGCTTCTCGGCCTGGCGCAGGCCGTCGGGCAGTTCGATGCCGCTGACCTTGCCGGTGCGCTGGTAGTCCTTCCAGCCGCTGCCGATCAGGTAGCCGCGGGCGATGGCTTCCACCGGCACCGGCTTCAGTTTGCGGGTCACCACGGCGCGCCTGGCGTACAGCGCGGTGTCCACGCCCTCGGGCAGCACCGCGGCCACGTCGATGCCGGTGAGGTGGTTGGGCATCAGGTGCTCGGTCTTCTTGAACCAGAAGTTGGAGACCTGGCACAGCATCTCGCCCTTGCCGGGAATCGGGTCCGGCAGCACCACGTCGAAGGCGGACAGGCGGTCGGTGGCGACCATCAGCAGGTAGTCGCCGGGCGGCGCGTCGGCCGGCAGGCGCTCGCGGGGGATGTCGAACACGTCGCGGACTTTGCCGCGGTGGCGCAAGGGCAGGCCAGGCAGATCGGATTGCAACAGCGTGGTGGACACAGGCACTCCTACGGACTTCGCAATGGCGACCGTCCCGGGACCCGGCGGGCCCGCGGCGGACGGCGGGCCGCGTAGTGTACGGCCGGAATGCCCCGCTGTGCCGTAAAATGGCCGGCCCTGACGCCGCGCCCGCCCTCGCCCCATGCCCTGGTACGGAAAACTGCTCGGCGCCATCGCCGGGGCCCTGCTGCTGCGGCCCACGCCGGTGCTGGGCGCCCTGATCGGGCTGCTGATCGGGCATGCCTTCGACGCCGACTGGTTCAAGCTGTCCCAGCGCGAGGATCCCTACCGCGAGCTGGGCCTGACCCGCGACGCCACCGACGCCGAGATCGAACTGGCCTATCGCCGGCTGATGTCCCAGTACCACCCCGACAAGGTCGCCAGCGCCAGTCCCGAGTTGCGCGCCCGCGCCGAGAAGAAGGCCAGCCAGCTCAACACCGCCTACGACCGTATCCGCACCCTGCGCAAGCGCTGAGATCCCGCCATGTCCGACTGCATCATCTCCCCGTCCATCCTGTCCGCCGATTTCGCCCGCCTCGGCGAGGAAGTGGATGCCGTGCTGCGCGCCGGCGCCGACTGGATCCATTTCGACGTGATGGACAACCATTACGTGCCGAACCTGACCATCGGCCCGATGGTCTGCCAGGCGCTGCGCAAGCACGGCGTCACCGCGCCGATCGACGTGCACCTGATGGTGGAGCCGGTGGACCGGCTGATCCCGGATTTCGCCGAGGCCGGCGCCAGCATCATCAGCTTCCATCCCGAAGCCAGCCGCCACGTGCACCGCAGCATCCAGCTGATCAAGTCGCACGGCTGCAAGGCCGGCCTGGTACTCAACCCGGCCACGCCGGTGGACATCCTCGACTGGGTGCTGGACGACCTGGACCTGGTGCTGGTGATGTCGGTCAACCCGGGTTTCGGCGGCCAGGCCTTCATTCCCTCGGCACTGGACAAGCTGCGCGCGATCCGCGCCCGCATCGATGCCAGCGGCAAGCCGATCCGGCTGGAGATCGACGGCGGGGTCAAGCCGGACAACATCGCCGCGATCGCCGCCGCCGGCGCCGACACCTTCGTTGCAGGTTCGGCCATCTTCAATGCGCCGGACTACGCCGAGGTGATCAAGCAGATGCGCGCCGCGGTGGCGGGGCGCTGAGATGGCGGTGCTGCACATCCGCCCGGCGGTGGCCGACGATGCGGCGCTGATCCTGCGCCTGATCCGCGACCTGGCGCGCTACGAGCGCGCCGAGGACGCGGTGCAGACCGACGAGGCCGGCCTACGCGCGACCCTGTTCGGCGCCGATGCCCGCGCGCAGGCGCTGATCTGCGAGGCCGACGGCCAGCCGATCGGCTACGCGGTGTACTTCTACAACTACTCCACCTGGCTCGGCCGCAACGGACTGTACCTGGAAGACCTGTACGTGGATCCGGCGCACCGCGGCGTCGGCGCCGGCAAGGCACTGCTGCAGCATCTGGCGCGGCAGGCGGTGGCCGAGGGCTGCGGCCGCTTCGAATGGTCGGTGCTGGACTGGAACCAGCCGGCGATCGACTTCTACGAAGCGGTCGGCGCCCGCGCGCAGGACGAGTGGACCGTGTACCGGCTGCAGGGCGAGGCGCTGGCCCGGTTCGCCGCCGGCTGAGCGGCACAGGGCGGCCAAAAGAAAAGAACCGCACCGTCGCCGGTGCGGCCCCTGGGAGATAAATCGGAGGCTGATCCTGCCTCCATCCGTCTTCCTTGCTATGGCCTCCCATGTTCCGGACGCTCGGTGACGTGCGTATGACAATCGCTGCGCTGGGGTTCACGCATCGCGCATGCCGCGCCGGTTAGCCTGGGCGCCTCACCCCGGGATGGTTCGCATGGCTGCAGCGCATTGGCGTCTGATCCTCAACGGCAAGTCGGCCGGCGACGAGGCATTGCGCGAGGCGGTCATGGCCATGCGTGCGCGCGGCGTGGCGCTGCAGGTGCGGGTCACCTGGGAGCAGGGCGATGCCGAGCGCTACGTGGCCGAGGCGGTGGCCGATGGCGCCGCCTGCATCGTCGCCGCCGGTGGCGACGGCACCCTCAGCGAGGTCGCCAGCGCGCTGGCGCATCGCCAGGAGCCGGCCGCGGCATTGCCGGCCCTGGGCCTGGTGGCGCTGGGCACGGCCAACGATTTCGCCACGGCCACCGGCATTCCGCTGCCGCCGCTGGAGGCGCTGGAGCTGATTGCCCGCACCACGGCGCTGCCGATCGACCTGCTGCGCATCGAGGCCGAGCACGGCCCGCACTGGTGCGCCAATGTCGCCAGCGGCGGCTTCGGCACCCAGGTCACGGTGGAGACCGACGAAGGCTTGAAGAAGGTGCTGGGCGGGCTGGCCTACCTGGTCACCGGCATGAGCCGGCTGGGCCGGATCGATCCGATCCGGGCGCGCTTCGAAGGGCCGGACTTTGCCTGGGAAGGCGATTTCATCGCGCTCTGCCTGGGTAACGGCCGCCAGGCCGGCGGTGGCCAGGTGCTGTGCCCGGAGGCGCTGCTCGACGACGGCCTGCTCGACCTGACCCTGGTGCCCGAGCTGACCGGCGAGGTCGCCGCGACCCTGGGCACCCTGGTCACGTCCGGCAAGCAGGCCGCACTGGAGCGGGTGGCGGTGCGTGCGCGCCTGCCATGGCTGCGGATCGAGGCGGCGCAGCCGCTGACCCTGAACCTGGACGGCGAGCCGGAAACCTCGCGCCACTTCCGCATCGACTGCGTGCCCGGGCGCCTGCGCATGCACCTGCCGCCGGACTCGCCGCTGCTGCAGGCGCGCTGACGCCAGCAGGTCGCAGCGCCTGCCATCCATCTCCTTTCGTGCTGCTCGCGTGCTGCTCTTGTAGGAGCGGCTCTTGTCCCCTGTTGTGGGATCAGCCGCGACAGGCATTCCCGGTAATGCCCGTCGCGGCTGAAGCCGTTCTTACGACAGGCGGCGTGGCGAGGATCGGTTCGATCGTGGACGCGCACGCGATGACCAGATCGCGTACCTCAGACTCCGCACGGCGCACCAAGGCGAGTGCGCCCCTGTGGGAGGGGCTTCAGTCCAGACGCGACGCCCTCACCGACCACCTCCGCACCGCACTCGAACGGTCGCGCCTGCAACCGTTGCCAGTCGCCGCAGTTGCGGTAAAGTAGCCGCCGTGTCCAGTCTGACGACCCCGCGTTCCTTCACTTCCGCTCGCCGTGCGTGGCGATGGTGGCCTGCAGCCGTCGTCCGCCCTGTCACCGAGTCCCGGAAGGAAAGCCGTCTTGATTACCCGCGAGCAGTTCCAGCGCTACGCCGCTGAAGGTCACACCCGCATCCCCGTCGTCCGCGAAGTGCTGTCCGACCTGGACACGCCGCTGTCGGTCTATCTCAAGCTCGCCGACGCCCCGCACACCTATCTGTTCGAATCGGTCGAAGGCGGCGAACGTTTCGGGCGCTACTCGATCATCGGCCTGCCGGTGCGCCGCGTGTACACCTTCCGTGGGCACACCCTGGACGTGCGCGACCATGGCGAGCTGATCGAGCGCCGCGAGGTCGCCGATCCCTTCGCCGAGGTCGAGGCGCTGCGTGCCCAGCATGTGGTGCCCAAGCTGGCGGGCGTGCCCGGCTTCACCGGTGGCCTGGTCGGCTGGTTCGGCTTCGAATGCATCGGCTACATCGAGCCGCGCCTGGCCGGCGCCGTCGCCCGCGACGAGCTGGACACCCCGGACATCCTGCTGATGCTGTCCGAGGAAGTGGCGGTCTTCGACAACCTCAAGGGCCGCCTGTACCTGATCGTGCATGCCGACCCAGCCGAGGCCGACGCCTGGGAACGCGCGCAGGCGCGCCTGGATGCGCTCACCACCACGCTGCGCCAGCCCGGCGCCGGCTACCCCGCGCCGCTGGCGCGCGATGTGCTGGACGAGAGCGACTTCGTCTCCGGCTTCACCCGCGAGGGCTTCATCGCCGCAGTGGAGAAATCCAAGGACTACATCCGTGCCGGCGACATCTTCCAGGTGGTGCTGAGCCAGCGCCTGAGCGTGCCGTTCGCCGCGCGCCCGGTGGACGTGTACCGCGCGCTGCGCGCATTGAACCCGTCGCCGTACATGTATTTCCTCGACGTCGGCGACACCCAGGTGGTCGGCTCCTCGCCGGAGATCCTGGTGCGGCTGGAGAACGGCCAGGTCACCGTGCGCCCGATCGCCGGCACCCGGCCGCGCGGCAAGACCCCGGAAGAGGATCAGGCGCTGGAGGCGGAACTGCTCGCCGATCCGAAGGAGCGCGCCGAGCACCTGATGCTGATCGACCTGGGTCGCAACGATGCCGGCCGGGTCTCGCAGGCCGGCAGCGTCGCCGTCGGCGAGCGCTTCGTGATCGAACGCTACAGCCATGTCATGCACATCGTCAGCGAAGTCACCGGCACCCTGCTGCCCGGCCTCAGCTACGCCGACGTGCTGCGCGCCACTTTCCCCGCCGGCACCGTCAGCGGCGCGCCGAAGATCCGCGCGCTGGAAGTCATTCGCGAGCTGGAGCCGATCAAGCGCAACGTCTACGCCGGCAGCATCGGCTACATCGGCTGGCACGGCGACGCCGATACCGCCATCGCCATCCGCACCGCCGTGATCAAGCACGGCCGCCTGCACGTGCAGGCCGGCGCCGGCATCGTCTACGACTCCGACCCGCAGACCGAATGGGACGAGACCATGAACAAGGGCCGCGCGCTGTTTCGCGCGGTCGCCGAAGCGGCGAAGGGGCTGTGAGCGCCGCCGCGCCGCGGATCGGCTTCCGCAACGACTACAGCGAAGGCGCGCATCCGCGCCTGCTCGCCGCCCTGGCCACCGCCAGCGCCGAGCAGAATGCCGGCTACGGCCTGGACCGGCACAGCGCGCGCGCCGCCGAACTGATCCGTGCCGAGATCGGCTGCGCCGACGCCGATGTGCACCTGCTGGTTGGCGGCACCCAGACCAACCTCACCGCCATCGCCGCGTTCCTGCGTCCGCACCAGGCGGTGATCGCTGCGGTCTGCGGCCACATCGCCACCCACGAGACCGGCGCGATCGAGGCCACAGGGCACAAGGTGCTCACCGTGGACGCGGCCGACGGCCGGCTCACGCCGGAGCGGATCGCGCCGTTGCTGGCCGAGCACGGCAACGAGCACCTGGTGCAGCCGCGGCTGGTCTACGTGTCCAACACCACCGAGGTCGGCACGATTTACCGCAAGCACGAACTGCAGGCCTTGCGCGTGTTCTGCGACGCGCACGGCCTGATGCTGTTCCTGGACGGCGCGCGCATCGGCAGCGCGCTCACCGCCGACGGCAACGACCTGCGCATGGCCGACATCGCCGCGCTCACCGATGCGTTCTATATCGGCGGCACGAAGAATGGTGCGCTGCTCGGCGAGGCGTTGGTGATCCTCCATCCGGCCTTAAAGGCGGATTTCCGCTATCTGCTCAAGCAACGCGGCGCACTGCTGGCCAAGGGCATGGTGCTGGGCACGCAGTTCGCCGCGCTGTTCGAGGACGGCCTGTTCTACGAACTGGCCGCGCACGCCAACCGCATGGCCACGCGGTTGCGCGACGGGTTGGCCGCCGCCGGTGCGCAGTTCGCCTCGGATTCGCCGACCAACCAGCTGTTCGTGATCCTGCCTGCCGCCGCGGTCGAGACGCTGGCGCAGCGCTACGACTTCGAGCGCTGGCAACTGCTGGGCGACGGCCGCTGGGTGATCCGCTTCGTCACTTCGTGGGCGACGCAGGACGCGGCGGTCGATGCACTGATCGCGGATTTCGCCACGCTGCTCCACTCCGGCACGCAGCGTGCGGCCGGCTGACATACCCCCAAGGAGAGGAAGATGAAAATCCGTACGCTTGTTGCCTGGGCCGTTGCCGCAGCGCTGGCCTTGCCGGCCGTCGCCGGTGCGCAGGTCAACAGCCTGCCGTCGCAGCCGCATCTGTTGGTGAAGGGGGAGGCTGAGCGCGAGGTGGTGCCGGATCGCTTCGGTCTGACAATCACCCTAAGCGCCGTGGATGCCGACCCGGGTGCGGCGCGTAAGCGTGTGCAGTCCAATGCCGAAAAGGTGCTGGCCGCGTTCGCACAGCGCCACGCGCTGGCAGGCAGCGTGCAGGCCACGACGCTGTCGATCGCACCCGAGCGTCGCTACCAAGAAGGCAAGCAGCTGTTCGAAGGCACGCGCGTGCAGCGCACGCTCTCCGCCGACTTCGCCGCATTGGGCGATGTACGCGCTTTGCTGGGCACATTGGCCACAAGCGAGGAAGTGCAGGTGTCGGGGATCGCGCCGCGTTACAGCGGCGAAGCCGCGCTGCGTGCCGAGCTCAAGCGCCAGGCGGCCGAGCAGACCCGCAGCTCCGCGCAATCCCTGGCCAAGGCCTATGGCGTGCGTCTGGGCGGCCTGTACACCATCTCCGAGGTGGCACCGAACTTCGCGTATGGCATCCAAGCCGGACGCTGGCCGTCCGAGTCGGTCTCGATGCAATTGGTGAGTGCGCCAGCCCCGCCTTCTGCATTTGGGTATGCCGCATCGCCCGCCGCCGAATCCCTCGAAGCCGGCAGCCTCACCCTCTCCGAAAACGTCTATGCGGTCTTCCTGATCGCGCAATGAGTCCTTCGCCATGCGGTGCGCGGCGGACACCGACGCAGTTCGCCGGCTGATCCGCCCGGCGCGCGCGATGGCACCCAGGCATGAGCCCGTCGCTCACCGCGCCACGTCGCGTGCCGCGCGGTCGATGAAATCGGCGACCACCTGCGGGTGCGACACCAGCGACAGGTGGCTCGACGCCAGATGCTGGACCTGGGCACCGATGTCGTGCGCCAGTTGCCGCTGCACCGTCGGCGGCAGGGCGTGATCCTTGTCGGTGACCAGATACCAACTGGGCTTGCTGCGCCATGCCGCATGCGACACCCTGTCGGCGAAGGCGCGCGCGGCGATGGGCTGCTGCGTGGCGGCGAGCACACGCACCTTGTCCATCGGCACATCGCCCGCCATGACGGTTCGAAAGGCGGTCGGCGCGTCGAGCCACAGCCATCCGTCCGCATCGGGCGTCAGGCCGTCCATGGGTGCGTGCAGCCGGGTCAGCAGGTCGGCGACCGATTCGTTGCTGTCGGGCACGAGGGCGGACAGATAGACCAGGCCGCGGACGTTGTCGGCATTGCCGGCTTCGGTGATGACCGCGCCTGCCCAGGAGTGCCCGACGAGCAGAACAGGTCCGCGCTGCCGCGCCAGCACGCGGCGGGTTGCGGCGACGTCGTCGGCCAGCGAGGTCAGCGGGTTCTGCACGGCCGTCACGTGGTAGCCCTTGCGCTGTAGTCGCCGTACGACCTCCGCCCAGCTCGATCCGTCGACGAATGCGCCGTGCACCAGCACGATGTTCGGCACGGCACCGCGGAGCGTCTCGGCCCGGCTTGATCGCGGAAACACACTGGCAGCGAGCACGCCGGCGACCGCAAGGCCCGCAAGAAGCTTGGTGGGGAACGCCATGAGAATTCCTTTGCCGTTTGCTCAGGCGGGCTGGGCGCTGACCACGGCGGCGGCGCTTGCCCAGCGTGCCGCCAGTGCGTCGGCGCGGATCGACGGCTCGAAACCTTGTACCGACACCGCGACCAGCCCATGGGTCACGAACGGATCCTCCGCCATCATGGCGTCGAGTTCGACGCGGCTCGTGCATGACGCCAGCACGATCCCGCCGGATTTGTCCGAATTTGGTCCCGCCGCCAGGATGCGGCCTGCCTGGATATGGTTCGCCAGCCATCGGCGGTGAGCATCGAGATGCGCCTGGATGTACTCGGGCGGGCGGAGGTAGGACAACGCGACGATGTAGATCATCTGGATTCCTCGAGAAAGTGCGGGTGATCAGTGCAGGGCGATCTGGCGCGCAACGTCGGCCGCGGCACTGCGGGCGGCGGACATGGCCTGCGTGGCCAGTACATCGCCCTTCGAAAGGGGTTCGGCGCGAACGACATGCACATCGGTGATGCCCAGGAAGCCCAGCGTGGCCTTGAGATACGGCTCCTGGAAGTCCAGTGGCGCGAGGGGGCCGCTCGTGTAGACGCCGCCGCGCGTGGTCACGATCACCACGCGCTTGCCAGTGGCCAGTCCTATCGGACCGTCGGGCGTGTAGCGGAAGGTCCGGCCGGGCTGCACGATCCGGTCGATCCACGCCTTCAACTGCGTGGCGACCGAGAAGTTGTACATCGGTGCGCCGACAACCACGACGTCGCTGGCCAGGAATTCGGTGACCAGCGCTTCGGATCGCGCGTGCTCGGCGGCTACGCTTGCCGTGTCCGCCGGTGCGGTCAAGGGGCGAAATCCGGCCGCGACGGGGCCATCGAGATGCGGAATCGCTTCGGCGACGAGGTCGCGGTAGCGGATCTGTGCCGCTGGTACGTGCGCCAGCAGCTCTGCGACAACCAATGCCGTCAGCGCTCGGGACGCCGACGCATCGCCGAGGATGCTCGAATCGAGGTGGAGGATGTGCATGGTGCTCTGTCCGCTGTTGGGTGAGTGAAGCTGCGCGTGGGCGCCGGCTCGGCGATGCGGAGGATGGCCGCCCGGTCGCTGGGCGTCCAAGACGGAATATGGGAAAGTTGAGACCCAAAAGGACACACCCCAATGCTCGACCTGCGCCAGCTTCGGTATTTCGTTGCGGTGGCCGAAACCGAGAACGTCGGTCGTGCGGCCGAGCAGTTGTACATCTCGCAGTCGCCGCTGAGCCGGCAGATCAAGCAACTGGAGGAGCAGTTGGGCGTGCTGTTGTTCGAGCGCAGCAAGCAGCGCATTCGGCTCACTCAGGAGGGGCGCGATCTGCTCGGCGAGGTGCGGACGCTGATCGCCAATGCCAATCGGGTCGAGACCTTCGCACGGCGCCTCGGTGCAGGCAGTGCCGGGCGCCTGGCGATCGGCTACGTGGAGGGCGCGATGTATGCGAACGTGGTCAGCCCGAGCGTACGCGCGTTCCGGATCGCCAGCCCGTCGGTGCTGCTGTCGCTGCAGGGATTGGGGACCGCGGTGCAGTTCGATTACCTGCGCCGGCACATGCTCGACGTGGGGCTCGCCTACCGGATGCCGGAACGCGATACCGGCCTGAGCAGCGCACTGGTGCTGGACGAGCCGTTGACGCTGGCGATCCCGAAGGGGCATCCGTTGTGTCGTTCGCGCAGCATCACCCCGGCGCAGCTCGACGGGCAGACCTGGATCGCGGTGACGCGCCAGCCGGTGGATACGATTCGCCCAGCATTGCTCGCCGCCTGCCAGGATGCCGGTTTCACGCCGGACATCGCCTACGAGACCTCCGATCCACTGGCCTCGCTGTATCTGGTGAGTGCCGGCCTCGGTGTGGCGCTGGTCCAGTCCGCGTTGAAGGAGCGCGCGCCGGCCGGCATCGTGTTCCGCGATCTGCCTTGGCTGAGACTGCGGGTGAAGCTGTATCTGGTCTGGCGCAGCGACGATGCGCGTCCGATCGTCGCCACCTTCCGCGAGGCGGTCGCCACCTTTGCCGGGCACGCGCTGGACGTTTGAGCGCCGTGCCTGCGGCGTCCGGCGGATCGGAAGATCGACCGGTCTGCCTTGCTGTCGAGGAGTGCGGTAACGGGCCGCAGGCGCGGCGTGCTCGCCGTCGCCGCGGTGCTCGCGTGGTCCGCTGCCCGCGGCGACACGACCGGCGTGGCGCGCAATCGACACTGTCGAACATGGGCATTACACTCGGGATCGGCCTGTCGCCGCTGCCTGCAGCGGTGGCCGGACCCTCCATCGATCAAGTGGCCGAGTGCATGACCCGCAACATCCCGTTCAACGTGGTGCATTGGTGGCGCTTCTCCTAGAAGCGGCGCACCCCTGCGGTCCATGACTGCACGATCGCCGCCCTGACCGGTGGCGGCTTCCCTCGGCTCCCGGCATGGCGGCTCCCAACGAAGGAGAGTTGTCTTGTCCCCCACCAGATCCACGCCTCCCATGCCTGCCGCGCGTCACGGCGCCTGCCCGGTTTCCCGCGTCTGCGGAGCCGGCGCCTCCCGCCACGGATCGGTGGCATCCATGCGTGAGGACCGAACCGCTCCTGGTGCTGTCGTTGCGGGTGCTGCGCGGCAACGATGGCGGGCGCGAACGATGCTGCGGTTGCGCCGCACCCAGCCATCGCGCGTCAGTGCTGCACGCGGATCGGCTTTCTCTCTCCAAGACATGCAATGAAAATCAATGAGTTAAGTCGATGACCGTCTTGATGCTGGATAACTACGACAGCTTTACCTACAACCTCGTGCAGTACCTGCAGGCGCTCGGCGCCGAGGTCAAGGTGGTGCGCAACGATGCGCTCAGCGTGGACGAGATCGAGCGCCTGGCGCCCGAGCGCATCGTCATCTCGCCGGGGCCGTGCACGCCGAACGAGGCGGGGGTGTCGCTGCAACTGATCGAGCGGCTGGGCGAGCGCACGCCGATCCTGGGCGTGTGCCTGGGCCACCAGAGCATCGGCCAGGTCTACGGCGGGCAGGTGGTGCGTGCCGGCACCATCATGCACGGCAAGACCTCGCGCATCCGCCACGAAGGCCGCGGCGTGTTCGCCGGCCTGCCGGACCGCTACGAGGCCACCCGCTACCACTCGCTGGTGGTGGAGAAGACCACGCTGCCCGACTGCCTGGAAGTGACGGCCTGGACCGAACACGACGACGGCACGGTGGAGGAGATCATGGGTCTGCGCCATCGCCAGTTCCCGGTCGAGGGCGTGCAGTTCCATCCCGAGTCCATCCTTACCGAGCATGGTCACGCCCTGCTGAAGAACTTCCTGGAGCGCTGAGCGCGCCGCGCCGGCGTCGCCCACTTCCCGTCACTGCCGGATCCTGCCGATGCACGAGCGCACCGACGCCTTCCATTTCTACGAACCGGCCAATGGCCACGGCTTGCCGCACGACCCGTTCAACGCCATCGTCGGGCCGCGGCCGATCGGCTGGATCGGTTCGCGCGGCGCCGACGGCGTCGCCAACCTGGCGCCCTACAGTTTCTTCAACGCCTTCAACTACGTCCCGCCGATCGTCGGCTTTGCCAGCATCGGCTGGAAGGACAGCGTGCGTAACATCGAGGCCACGGGCGAGTTCACCTGGAACCTGGCCACGCGGCCGCTGGCCGAGGCGATGAACGCCAGTTCCGCCGCGGTGGCGCCGGAGGTGGACGAGTTCGCGCTGGCCGGCCTGACTGCTGCGCCGTCGCGCCTGATCGCGGCGCCGCGGGTGGCCGCCAGCCCGGTCAGCTTCGAATGCCGGCTCAGCCAGTTACTGCCGCTGCAGAGCGCACGCGGCGAGCCGATCCAGACATGGCTGGTGCTGGGCGAGGTGGTCGGCGTGCACATCGCCGAGCATGCCCTGCAGGACGGCATCTACGACCCGGCTGCGGTCGCCACCCTGCTGCGCGCCGGCGGCCCGGCCGACTACTTCGAGGTGCTGGCGCAAGGGCGCCTGCGCATGCCGCGGCCGACGCCTCCGCGCTGACTCGCGCCGCCTTTTCCTCATTCGCCTAACCGCAGACCGTCTTCGCCATGACCATCACCCCCCAGCAAGCCCTGCAACGCACCATCGAGCACCGCGAGATCTTCCACGACGAGATGGTCGGGCTGATGCGGCAGATCATGCGCGGCGAGGTCTCGCCGATGATGACCGCGGCCATCCTCACCGGCTTGCGGGTCAAGAAGGAAACGGTCGGCGAGATCGCCGGCGCGGCGCTGGTGATGCGCGAGTTCTCGCGCACCGTGCCGGTTGCCGACCGCACCCACATGGTCGACATCGTCGGCACCGGCGGCGACGGCTCGCACACCTTCAATATCTCCACCTGCGCGATGTTCGTCGCCGCGGCGGCCGGTGCCAAGGTCGCCAAGCACGGCAACCGCAGCGTCTCCTCCAAGTCCGGCAGCGCCGACGCGCTGGAGGCGCTGGGCGCGGCGATCGAGTTGCAGCCCGAGCAGGTGGCGCAGGCGCTGGCGGCCACTGGCATCGGCTTCATGTTCGCGCCGGTGCACCATCCGGCGATGAAGGTGGTGGCGCCGGTGCGGCGCGAGATGGGCGTGCGCACCATCTTCAACATCCTCGGTCCGCTGACCAATCCGGCCGGTGCGCCGAACATCCTGATGGGCGTGTTCCACCCCGACCTGGTCGGCATCCAGGCACGCGTGCTGCAGGAACTGGGCGCCGAGCGCGCGCTGGTGGTGTGGGGTCGCGACGACATGGACGAGCTCTCGCTCGGCGCCGGCACCCTGGTCGGCGAACTGCGCGACGGCCAGGTCCGCGAGTACGAAGTGCACCCGGAGGACTTCGGCATCGCCATGTCGGCCAGCCGCAACCTCAAGGTCGCCGACGCCGCCGAATCGATGGCGATGCTGCGCGCCGTGCTCGACAACGTGCCCGGCCCGGCGCTGGACATCGTCGCCTTCAACGCCGGCGCCGCGCTGTACGTGGCCGGCCTGGCTGCCGACATCGGTGCCGGCATCGCCCTGGCGCGCGCGGCCATCGCCGACGGCCGCGCGCGGGCCAAGCTGGAGGCCTACGTGGCCTGCACCCGCGGCCTGGTCGGGCTGGACTGAACCGCCTTCGCCAGCGCCCGATCCCGGTTCTCACCCCCGACACCCTGCATCGCCGATAATCCGGCCATCCCCCAGGATTCCCACCGCATGAGCAGCGACATTCTCCGCACCATCCTCGCGCGCAAGGCCGACGAGATCGCCGAGCGCAGCGCGCGCGTGCCGCTGGCCGAGCTGGTCGCCCGCGCCGAGGCCATGCCGCCGACCCGCGGCTTCGCCCGCGCGCTGCAGGCGGCCATCGCCAACGGCGACCCGGCGGTGATCGCCGAGGTCAAGAAGGCCAGCCCGTCCAAGGGCGTGATCCGCCCTGACTTCCACCCGGCCGACATCGCGGTCAGCTACGAGTTCGGCGGCGCCGCCTGCCTGTCGGTGCTGACCGACGAGGATTTCTTCCAGGGCCACGACCGCTATCTGCAGCAGGCGCGCGACGCCTGCACCCTGCCGGTGCTGCGCAAGGATTTCACCATCGATCCGTACCAGGTGTACGAGGCGCGCACGCTCGGCGCCGACTGCATCCTGCTGATCGTGGCCGCGCTGGACGACCTGCAACTGGCCGAGCTGTCGTCGCTGGCGCTGCAGCTGGGCATGGACGTGCTGGTGGAAGTGCACGACATCGACGAGCTGGAACGCGCGCTGCAGGTGCCGGCGCCGCTGATCGGCATCAACAACCGCAACCTGCGCACCTTCGAGGTGTCGCTGCAGACCACCCTGTCGATGCAGAACGCGGTGCCGCGCGACCGCCTGCTGGTCACCGAAAGCGGCATCCTCGGCCCGGACGACGTGGCGCTCATGCGCGGCGCCGGCGTGCACGCGTTCCTGGTCGGCGAGGCGTTCATGCGCGCCGAGGAGCCGGGCGAGGCGCTGCGCCAGCTGTTCTTCGCGGCATGAGCGGGCAGGCGCCGAGCCCGTACCCGCTGCCGCGCGCCGACGCGCCGCTGGTGGTGTTCGATTTCGACCACACCCTGTACGACGGCGACTCCGGCAGCCATCTGTTCGCCTGGCTGATCAAGCGCAATCCGCTGCGCCTGGCCGCCGCGGTGCTGGCCACGCCGTTGCTGGGGCCGCTGGTGGCGATGCTGCCGACCCGCCGCACCGGCATCTCGGGCTACGTCTGGATCGCCAGCTTCGGCCTGCGCCGCGCCCGCGAGTTCAACCGCATCATCGACCAGTACGTGCTGCAGCATCAGGCGCAGATCCGCGAGCGGCTGCTGCCGCAGGCGCTGGAGGTGTTCGCCCGGCACCGCGCCGCCGGCGATCGCGTGGTGGTCGCCACCGGCGCGCCGCCGGAACTGGCGCGCGCCATCCTCGGCTTCGTCGCGCACCAGGACGTGCCGGTGGTCGGCAGCCTGATCGGCCCGCGCCTGGGTGCGGTCACCGCCACCCGCCACTGCCACAACGAGGAAAAGATGCGCATGCTGCGCGAACTGGGTTACGGCGAGATCGCCATGGCCTATTCCGACAGTACCGCCGATCTGCCGCTGCTGCAGGCCGCGGCCGCGCCGGTGGTGGTCAATCCCAAGCACGGCGCGGTGGCGGTGTTCCGCCGGCTGCTGCCGTCCGGCACGCCGATCCTCAACTGGGGCTGCCGCGACCGCGCCGGCGACGCCGTCGGTTCCCGTTAGGGCGCGCCGCGGCGGGGAAGGCCGGCGTCAGCCGCCGGCCCCGCGGTAGGCGCTGTCGCTGCCCACCAGCGCATGGTGCAGCGGCGCGACCCACTGGCCGCGATCGATGTCGTAGGCGCCGAAGCTGCCCTCGAATTCCCAATACGCCCAGGCGAAATGGCGTTTCTCGGCGGCGTTGACCACCGCCACCGTCCAGGCCAGGCGATCGGCCGGCGGCGCCTGCTCGTAGGCACCGAACTCGCCCAGCAGTACCTGCCGATGGTGCGCCTTGGCCCAGGCCGCGATGCGGTCGAATTCGCCGTACAGCTTGGTCCGGTCGGCCGCACTGCCCCAGGTCACGCCGGTGTGGTCGCGGATGTCCGCCGGGGCCCACGGCGCGCCCTGGTGGGTGAAGCGGAACGGGTTGTAGTAGTGCACGGTGACCAGCAGGTGCGCATCGTCATCGGGCAGGCGCAGGCTGTCGAGCGCGGTGAAGGAATTGCTGCTGGCCGGGCCCACCACCACCGTGCGGGTCGGATTGTCGCGGCGGATGATCTGCAACGCATCGCGCAGCAGATCGTTCCACACCGCGCTGGTCATCTGGCCGTTGGGCTCGTTGAGGATCTCGAACAGCACCGACGGCGGCGCGTGGCGGTAGCGCGGGGCGATCTGGCTCCAGAACGCCAGCAACTTGGTCCGGCACATCGCCGCGTCGGCCGCGCAGGGGTGGAAGTCGTGTTCGTCCAGGATCACGTTCAGGCCCGCGGCGGTGGCCTGGTCGACCACCGTGTCCAGCGTCTTCAGCCAGGTCGGGTCGAGCCGGTTGTCCGCGTCCATGTGCGCGAACGCCTGCAGGTTGACCCGCACCGTGCGGAAGCCGCCGTCGCGGATCGTGCGGTACAGCGGCGGGCGGAAACGTGCCTTCGCCGGGTCGTTCCACAGCGGGTCGTAGCCGAGGATGTTGACCCCGCGCCCGAGCCGGGCGAAGGCGTCGTCGGCCCGTGCGCGCGGCGCAGGCAGCGCCAGACACAACAAGGCCAGGAGCAATGGGATGGCACGCATGGCGGTCTCGCGGGGCAGGGGAGTGGCGAGACGCGCGGCCATCGGCGGCGGCGTCCCGGCCGCGATCATCGCGCGGTCCACCCATGAAAAAGCGAACGCGGCCTGACCGCAGATCAGCTCAACAGAGAAGGTGCCTCAGACGCCACGAACGCCGCCGTTACGAATCCCCAATCCCCAATCCCGACTCCCCACCTTCAGCCCACCCAGCGATACAGCGCCCCACCCACCTGATACAGGCTGATGCCCAGCACCAGCAGGCCCACCGCCACCAGCACCCAGCGCTCGCGCACCCGCTTGACCAGCAACGCCGCCAGCGGCGCGGCGAGCATGCCGCCGACCAGCAGGCCGAGCACGATGTCCAGGTGCTGCACGCCCATGGTCAGCAGGAAGGTCAGCGAGATCGACAGCGTCACCAGGAACTCGGCGGCGTTGACCGTGCCGATGGTGGTGCGTGCCTGGCCGCCGTGGGCGAGCAGGGTCGAGGTCGCCACCGGGCCCCAGCCGCCACCGCCGCTGGCGTCCAGCAGGCCGGCGACGAAACCTAGTAGCGGCACCCGCCGCACCTCGCGGCGCGGCAGCGCACGGCCAGCCGCGCGCAGCAGGATCAGCACCGCCAGGGCGAGCAGGTACAGATAGACGAAGGGGCGGATCAGTTCGCCCGGCAGTTGCGTCAGCACGTAGGCGCCGGCGATGCCGCCGACCATGCCCGGCAGCGCCAGGCGCAGGAACAGCCGCTTGTCGACGTTGCCCAGGGCCAGGTGCGACAGGCCGGAGGCGCCGGTGGTGAAGACTTCGGCGCTGTGCACGCTGGCGCTGACCACGGCCGGCGGCAGGCCCAGGCTCAGCAGGACCGACGAGGAGACCAGGCCGAAGGCCATGCCCAGCGCGCCGTCCACCAGTTGCGCGGCCAGGCCGACCAGCACGAACCAATAGAACGTCTCGCTCAGCAGCATCGCGCCGGGTCTATCGCCCCATGGCGGTCAGCGCGCGCCGTACAGCACCACGGTCTTGCCGCGGGCATGCAGGATGCCGTCGACCTGCAGCTTCTTCAGCACCCGGCCGGCCATCTCGCGCGAGCAGCCGACCAGCCGCGCCAGTTCCTGCCGCGACACGCGCAACTGCATGCCCTGCGGATGGCTCATCGCCTCCGGCTCCTGGGCCAGGTCGTGCAGGGTGCGCACGATGCGGTCGGTGACGTCCAGGAACGCCAGGCGGCTGGCCTTGCGCGAGGTGTCCAGCAGGCGCTTGGACAGCTGCACGCCGATCGCGTACAGCACCCGCGGCGCATCGGACGACAGCGAGCCCAGGAACAGCTGGTGCAGGCGCTCGTAGCTGATCTCTGCCAGTTCGCAGGGCGTGCGGGTGCGCAGGATCACCTCGCGCTGGTCGGACTCGATGAACAGGCCCATCTCGCCGACGAACTCGCCGCTGCCGAAATAGCCCAGCACCAACTCGCGGTCGTCATCTTCCTCGGCGATGATGCTGACCGAGCCGCTGACGACGTAGTACAGGGTGCCGGCCGGGTCGCCAGGCCTGAACACATCCGTCCGCGCCGGATAGCGGCGACGGTGGCTGTGGGCCAGGAAGCGGTCGATGGTGGCGGTGTCCAACGTCAGAGGACTTGGAGCGATGCGCACAGGTGCTGCAGTGGATGTGTTTCCGGGGCTCATGGCGGCTTCGCTACGGCGTAATTCCCGAAGCTTAACGGGACGCGTTCGCGGCGGCAAACAAGAGACGGGCGCCACGTTTCGCAGCGGAGCCATTTGGCTCATAATTGAGTGTCTTTCCCCACCCACTTCCAGAGGATCCACGCCGTGGTCAAGCCGTTGCCTCGCCTGAGGCTGCAAGGTTTCAACAACCTCACCAAGGCGTTGAGCTTCAACATCTACGACGTCTGCTACGCGATCTCCGAAGAGGAGCGCCAGCGCTACATCGAGTACATCGACGAGCAGTACGACGCCGACCGCCTGACCCAGATCCTCACCGATGTGGCCGAGATCATCGGCGCCAACATCCTCAACATCGCGCGCCAGGACTACGATCCGCAGGGCGCCTCGGTGACGATCCTGATCTCCGAAGAGCCGGTCATCGACAAGAAGGCCGCCGGCAAGGAGATCATTTCCGATGCCGTGGTCGCGCACATGGACAAGAGCCACATCACCGTCCATACCTACCCGGAAACCCACCCGCAGCACGGTATCGCCACGTTCCGCGCCGACATCGATGTCGCCACCTGCGGCGTCATTTCGCCGCTGAAGGCTCTCAATTACCTGATCGAGAGCCTGGAATCGGACATCGTGATCATGGATTACCGCGTGCGCGGCTTCACCCGCGACGTGAAGGGCAAGAAGCACTACATCGACCACAAGATCAACTCGATCCAGAACTTCCTGGCCAAGAACGTCAAGTCGCGCTACGAGATGTTCGACGTCAACGTCTATCAGGAGAACATCTTCCACACCAAGATGCACCTGAAGGACTTCGACCTGGACCAGTACCTGTTCGAGGAGAAGGCCAAGAACCTCTCGTTCAAGGAGCGCATGCGCATCGAGGCGCTGCTCAAGCGCGAGATCGAGGAGCTGTTCCACGGGCGCAACCTGTCCGAGTAAGCAGCCTCCACACCGGCGGGACGACCCGCCCGCAGCCTGCGCTGCGACCTCTGCCGACGGCGGCCCGATGTGCAGACATCGGGCCGTTTTCGTTTTCATTTGTCTACGGAGAAAGACAATGCCCTGGATCTACCTGTTGCTGGCCGGCCTGTTCGAGATCGGCTTCGCCCTCGGCCTCAAGTACAGCGAAGGCTTCACCCGGCTGTGGCCGTCCCTGGGGACCATGGCCGGTGCCGGCCTCAGCCTGTGGCTGCTGACCCAGGCGCTCAAGCACATCCCGCTGGGCACCGCCTATGCGATCTGGACCGGCATCGGGGCGCTAGGCACGGCCGTGCTCGGCGTGGTCCTGTTCGGCGACAGCGCCTCGCCGGCGCGGCTGGCCTGCATCGGCCTGATCGTGGTCGGGGTGATCGGCCTGAAACTGGTCGGGCACTGAGCGCTGTCCGCGCGAGCGCGGGCCTCAGGCGGCGGCGATGCGGCGTCGGGTCAGCACCCGGCCGATCAGCAGCCGGTGCGCCACCACCGCCAGCAGGGCGGCGATCGACAGCGCGATCATCGCGCGGGTGAACACGCTGCCGAGGTTGCCGGCATGCTGCAACTGGTCCAGCCGCCCGAAGCGCGCGGGGTCGGCGTTGGCGTAGGCGATCTCGACGGTGGCGCCGTCCAGCAGCAGCGGCGCGGCCTCGGCGCCGCTGGCCTCGAAGGCGCCACTGTGCAGCCGGCCCCTGCTCTCGAACACATAGTGGAAGCGGTAGCGCACCAGCGGCTCGGTCTGCACGCCGAAGGCGCCGTCGGCGATCACCGGCACGGTCGCCACCGAATGGTCGCGCAGGATCGCGCTGGCCTGGCGGTAATCGCCGAGCAGGTGGTGCAACAGGGTGCCGCCGCCGATCGCGAACAGGGTCGCGAACAGCAGGCGCGACAACCAGCGGGTGCGGGGCGATGGCAGGTGGAGCGTGGATGCGGGCATGGCAGTCGGCAGGCGGAGCGCACGCGGACGCGGCTCGGCACGGGTACATCGGTGGCTGCGGCACATGGCGGTGCTGCGGCCGAAACGGCGTGCGCCGACGCGGAATCAGTCAGCGTTCGTTCACTTTACCCCCATCTGGCCGGCAATGCCAGCCGGCGCATCGCCGGCCCGACCGGCGGGCGGCTACAGCCGATAGGCGACGGCCTTCATCAGTCGCGAGGCGGCCGCCATGACCGTGGGGATCGGCGGCGGCAGGCGCCGTGCGCCGGCCTGTTCGGCATGCTCGGCGTGGCGGGCCTCGTCGGCCTTCATCACTTTCAGCACGTCGCGGCTGCGCAGGTCGGCCGGCGGCAGGGTCTGCAGGTGTTCGTCCAGGTGCGCCTCGACCTGACGCTCGGTCTCGACCACGAAGCCCAGGTTCCAGCCGTCGCCACGCAGGCCGGCCAGGGTGCCGATCGCGTAGCTGCCGGCGTACCACAGCGGATTGAACAGGCTGGGGCGGCTGTCCAGCTCGCGCAGCCGCGCCGCGCACCAGGCCAGGTGGTCGGTCTCTTCCTGCGCCGCCTCCAGCAGGTGCGCACGGGTGGCCGGATCGCGCGCGACCGCGGCCTGGCCGAAATACAGGCCCTGCGCGCAGACCTCGCCGACGTGGTTGATGCGCATCAGGCCGGCGGCATGGCGGCGCTCGTCCGGCGCCAGCACCACATCGGCGGTGGCCGCGGCCGGGTAGGGGCGCTGCGCCGGCGGGTCGCCGAATACGGTCTCCAGCGCGCGCTGGGCCTCGACCAGGGCGCGATCGAGCGGGGAATGCTGGCGGCTGGTCGTCATATGGGCAAGCCCGGAAGCGGTGGGGAGCCCGATTTTCGCCGCCGCCTGACGCACTGCCAAGCGCCGCCTGCCCGATCTCCGCCCGTCAATGGGTGGACTTGCGCCGGCCGGCCGGGCCACGTAGAATTTCGCCTCTTGCGTTTTTGCAATTCACAACGCGTGGCAAAGTTCCGGCCGTTCGCTGCAGGAATCCGCCCGACCAACCGAGTCTGATCATGAGCACCTTCACTGCTAAGTCCGAGACCGTCCAGCGCGACTGGTATCTCGTCGACGCCGCCGGCAAAACGCTGGGCCGGCTTTCCACCGAACTGGCCCGCCGCCTGCGCGGCAAGCACAAGCCGGTCTACACCCCGCACGTCGATACCGGCGATTACCTGGTGGTGATCAACGCCGAGAAGATCGTCGTCACCGGCAACAAGCTCAAGGACAAGAAGTATCACCGCTTCACCGGCTACATCGGCAACCTGAAGACCGAGAGCCTGGAGCAGGCGCTGGAGCGCCACCCGGAGCGCGTGATCGAAATCGCGGTCAAGGGCATGCTGCCCAAGGGCCCGCTGGGCCGCGCGATGTACCGCAAGCTCAAGGTCTATTCCGGTGCGGAGCATCCGCACGCCGCTCAGCAGCCGCAGGTTCTGGATATCTAATCATGGCGATTTCGCAAAACTACGGCACTGGCCGCCGCAAGTCCTCCACCGCCCGCGTGTTCCTGCGCAAGGGCACCGGCAACATCTCCGTCAACGGCCGTCCGCTGGACGAGTTCTTCGGCCGCGAGACCGCGCGCATGATCGTGCGCCAGCCGCTGGAGCTGACCAAGAACACCGAAAGCTTCGACATCCTGGTCACCGCCACCGGCGGCGGCACCACCGGCCAGGCCGGTGCGATCCGCCTGGGCATCGCCCGCGCGCTGGTCGAGTACGATGAAACCCTGAAGACCGAGCTGCGCAAGGCCGGCTTCATGACCCGCGACGCCCGCGAAGTCGAGCGTAAGAAGGTCGGTCTGCACAAGGCCCGTCGCGCCACCCAGTTCTCCAAGCGCTGATCCATCGCGCCTGGCGTGGGCTCCTTCGGGAGTCTGCTGGGACCACGCAAAAGCCCGGCTTCGGCCGGGCTTTTGTCGTTCTGGGGCGTGGCTTGTGCTGGCTGGTGCAGTGGTGGTTGTCGAGGCTCTTCCTTGTTGGATCTGCTCACAGGACTTGGTCGATCGCCGGCCTGATTGGATATCCGAGGTTGCTTGGAGTTCCTGCATCAAGCACGGGGTCGCGCGCCCCTGCGGCCGAAATGCTTCCGATGAAGTTCATTGGGCTCGCGCCTGCTTCCGACGATCCGCATTCCATCTGGTGGAGTAGCCCCCTTGGAGTCCAAGGGGGCGCGCCGACAGGCGCGGGGATGTGGAAGCGGAAGGGCTGGGGCCCACCTCTTGCGCAGCAAGAGGTGGGGCGTAGGCGCGAAGCGCCTGCGCAAACCCCGCGCCAAACAAAAAAAGAAGGCCGATCTTTCGATCGGCCTTCTTTTTTTGTTTGGCTGCCCCGGATGGATTCGAACCACCGAATGCCTGAGTCAGAGTCAGGTGCCTTACCGCTTGGCGACGGGGCAATGTGGACTGCAAGTATCGCACGCCTTGGGCGTACACACCATGGTGGCTATGGGTGGACTCGAACCACCGACCCCAGCATTATGAGTGCTGTGCTCTAACCGGCTGAGCTACATAGCCCTGGTGAACCGCCAATTCTTATGGAGAAGCGGGCGGCTGTCAACGGGTTTCTGCGCTGCTTGTGGCCCGGCCGCAGCCATGGCAGAGTCGGAGCCAGTAGATTTTTCAGGAGTCCGCATCGTGATCGATCCGGACGGCTATCGACCGAACGTAGGCATCGTGCTGATGCGGCCGGATGGTCAGGTGTTCTGGGCACGCCGTGTGCGCCGGGACGGCTGGCAGTTCCCGCAGGGCGGCATGAACACCGACGAGACCCCGGTGGAGGCCATGTACCGCGAGTTGCGCGAAGAAACCGGGCTGTTGCCCGAGCATGTGGAAGTGCTCGGCGCCACCCCCGGTTGGCTGCGCTATCGCCTGCCCAGCCGGGCCATCCGCCGCAACGAGCGCCAGGTCTGCATCGGCCAGAAGCAGGTGTGGTTCCTGCTGCGGATGCAGTGCGACGAGAGCCAGCTGAACCTGGAACTGACCGAGACGCCGGAGTTCGACCACTGGCGCTGGGTCGATTTCTGGTACCCGGTGGAGCACGTGGTGCTGTTCAAGCGCGGGGTCTACGCGCGGGCGCTGCGCCATCTGGCGCCGCTGGCGCAGACCATCGCCGGCGCCGGCATCCGCGCCATGCCGACCCTGGCCCAGGAGGCCTGGTTGCCGGGCAATACCGCCGGCCACGAGCGCCCGCGCAAGCGTCCGCGCAAGCGCGGCGGGCCTTGGGCAGCGCGTATTAATAACGATTAACGGGCGGAATTGACAACCATTCTCACTTTGGTTTGAATGGGCGCCAGGCGCAGTCCGCGCCGTCTGCCGCCAAGACTGCCGTGTACGTCTGCATCTGCAATGGGGTCACCGATCGCCAGATCCGCGAAGCCGCCGAAGCCGGCTGCCGCAGCGTGTCCGAACTGACCATGCGCACGGGCTGCGGCGCCACCTGCGGCTCCTGCCTGGACATGGCCGGCGAGCTGCTCGAGCGCGCGCTGAGCCGCGAACTGCCCTTGCCGGTGCTGGGCGGCCTGGCCCGCGCCGCCTGAGTGCGTCTGCCGCGCTGCGGCGCGGGATGATCACGATTCGCGTTCCTTCACGTCGCGGCGCGATTCGCTAGAGTCTGCGCTTTCCGGATTTACGCGAGCGACAGCATGAAGGGCGACAGCAAAGTCATCGAGTTCCTCAACAAGGTCCTCTACAACGAGCTGACCGCGATCAACCAGTACTTCCTGCACGCCAAGATGCTGAAGAACTGGGGCCTGAAGGAACTGGCCGAGCACGAGTACAAGGAGTCCATCGACGAGATGAAGCACGCCGACAAGCTGGCGGACCGCATCCTGTTCCTCGAGGGGCTCCCCAACTTCCAGGCGCTGGGCAAGCTGCGCATCGGCGAGAATCCCAAGGAAATCCTCGAGTGCGACCTGGCGCTGGAGCAGGACGGCACGGTCACGCTGCGCGAGGGCATCGCCTACGCCGAATCGATCCAGGACTACGTCAGCCGCCAGCTCCTGGCCGACATCCTGGAATCGGAAGAAGAACACATCGACTGGCTGGAAACCCAGCTCGACCTGATCGACCGCATCGGCGAGCCGAACTATCTGCTGACCAAGATCGACGACTGAATCGTCGGCGCAGGATGCCGCGGCGCTGGCCTAGGCCTCGCCGCGATCTAGCGTGTTCGCTGCTGCAGGCAGCGATTGCGTCGATCCCGCCGTGCACGAACAGGGACGGTTTCAGACGCGATGCGGTGTCGGTGAAGCGTCGCGGCTGAAGCCGCTCCTACACAAATCGAACAAGCGGCTGAATCGCGCTGCCTCAGTCATGTGCGATCACAGACCCCGATCGTGCGACGAGAGCAGGTCAGGAAGGCGCATCGCGACGCCCATGTCAGCGCCGCGTCGCTCTTGCTGTAGGAGCGGCTTCAGCCGCGACGCGTGGCATCAGAAGCCGCGGCGGATCCGGAAAGCGACAAGCGCCGTTCGCTACGCGGGCAACCTGCATGCGTCAGGTCGTGCGCTTCGCTCCACTTGACCGTCATCCTCTGCGGGCGTGGACGGCGGAACGCATGGAGCGTCCTCAGATCTCCGGACGCCTCAGGGCGCGGCGCTGTCCTCGACGGCATCGCGCACGCTGGCGCGGTAGCCGCTCAGCGCCAAGCGTGCGCGCGCGAATTCGGCGATCACCAGGGCGACCGCGACCACCGGGCGCTCCAGCGTGCCGCTGCGCACGCCTGACTCGATGCGCAGGGCCGCCGCCGACAGCGCGAGCGCGCCGAGGTTGGCGGCCGAGGATTTCAGCGTGTGCGCGGCTTCGCGCAGCGCGTCGCTCTGCGCCGTCGCCGCGGCCTGCTCCAGGCGCTGGATCAGCAGCGGCGCATCGGCCAGGAACAGCTCGACGATCTGGGTCACGCTGGCGGCGCCGATGACGTCGCGCAGTTCGTCCAGCACCGCGATGTCCAGCACCGGCGCCGGCACCGCCGATGGCGGTTGCAGATCGTCGGCCTCCGGCGAGGCGAGCGGCGGCGGCGTCGACGCCGCGGTGGTGCCGCGCGACGCCACGTCCTGTTCCAGCACAGGCGCGGCTGGGGGAGCTTCGCGCATGTCGTGATCGAGCGATGGCATCGGGGCGGGCGACAGGGTGGTGGGGCTGGATGCCGTAGCAGGCGTGGCCGCCGCGGCGTCGGCCGTGGGCATGTCGGCGTGGCGGGCCTGCTGCGGTTCGACGTGCATCGCGCTGGCGAGCGCCTCCGTGGCCGCTCCATTCGCGATGGCGGCCGTTGCCGGGCCTGCATCCGGCTCCGGCGCGAACGCCGCGCTGGCCGGCAAGGCCGCCGGCTGCAGCGGCAGCCAGCGCTGCAGGCAGGTCTCCAGCCGCGCACGGTCGATCGGCTTGGACAGGTAGTCGTCCATGCCGGCATCGAGGCAGCGCTGTCTGTCGCCGGCCATCGCGTTGGCGGTCATCGCCACGATCGGCAGGCGCGGGCGCGCCGTCTCGGCCTCGCGCTGGCGCCATTGGCGGGTGGCGGCGTAGCCGTCCAGCACCGGCATCTGGCAGTCCATCAGCACCAGGTCGTACGGCTGCCGCGCCAACTGCGCCAGTGCGGCGGCGCCGTCCTCGACGCTGTCGGCGTGGTGGCCCAGCGATTCCAGCAGGCGCCGGGCCACCATCAGGTTGACCGGATTGTCCTCGACCAGCAGCAGCCGGTAGCCGCTGCGCGGCGGCGGGGCGTCGGCGATCGCGCTCGCCGCGTCCGCGGCGGGAGGGGACGTGGGGCTGTCCGCGGCGTCCTGCGCGAAGGCGTCGTGGTAGAACGTATCCGCGGCGTCGTCGCTGGCGCCCACCGTCTCGCTGGCCAGGTGCGGGGTCGCCGGTGCCAGCGCCAGCATGCTGCGCAGATCGATGTCGGCGGCCTGCCGCGACAGCAGGGCGCCGTGTGCGCGGATCTCCTCGGGAATGTCGGCCTCGCCGTACAGCCAGATCAGCCGCGTGGTCTGCGGCGCCGGCAGCCGCGCCACCGCGCGCTGCAGGGCGCGCGCGCTCTGCCGCAGGCCGTCCAGGTCGCCGATCACCAGGTCGTAGGCCGCGCGCGCGCCGCTGCCGTTGCCGTTGCCGCGCAGCCGCTCCAGCGCCTCCTGGGTCGAATCGACCTTGCTGACCTGCACGCCCCAGTTCGGCAGCAGCACGCTCAGGCGCTGCTGCAGGCGCTGGTCGGCGCCGACCAGCAACGCATGTAGTCGCGGCAGGCCGCCCGGGTGCTGCGCCAGGTCGCCGATCACCTTCAGCAGCGGGATCTCGAACCAGAACGTGGCGCCCTGGCCCTGCCGCGAGGTCACGCCGATGCGCCCGCCCATCAGTTCGACGATGCGCTTGCAGATGGTCAGGCCCAGGCCGGTGCCGCCGTACAGGCGCGTGGTGGAAGCGTCGGCCTGGGTGAAGGCCTGGAACAGGTGTTCCTGGCGTTCGGCGCTGATGCCGATGCCGGTGTCGCGTACCTCGAAGCGCAGCAGGTGCTGCGCCGGGGTCTCGCCGAGCCGGCGCACGCCCAGGTCGATGCCGCCGCGCGCGGTGAACTTGACCGCGTTGCCGAGCAGGTTGCTCAGCACCTGGCGCAGGCGCACCGGATCGCCGCGCACCGGCAGGCGCACCGCCGGGTCCAGCTGCAGCGTCATGCGCAGGCCCTTGGCCTCGGCCGCGCGCTGCATCAGCTCCAGCACGCCGTCGAGCAGCTCGCGCAGGTTGAAGGTGGTGATCTCCAGCTCCAGCCGGTTCGCTTCCAGCTTGGAGTAATCCAGGATGTCGTCGACGATGCGCAGCAGTTGCAGCGAGGAGGTGCTGGCCGCGCGCAGCATCTCGCGCTGGTCCAGGCCGAGCGGGCCGCGCCCGATCAGCTCCAGCATCGGGATGATGCCGTTGAGCGGGGTGCGGATCTCGTGGCTCATCGTCGCCAGGAACTCGCCCTTGGCCAGCACCGCGGCCTCGGCGGCCTGCTTGGCCTGCAGCAGTTCCTGTTCCAGCCGCTCGCGCGCATGCACGTCGTGCTGCAGGGCGTTGCGTTCGGACTCGGCCAGCGCGGCACGCGCCAGCGCCGCATCCAGGCGTTCGATCTGCTGGCGCGCGCGGCAGCCGGCGAGGGTGGCAAGGGCCGCGGCGGCAGCCATGCAGACCGGCGCCAGCCAGTGCCACGGCGCCGGCAAGGGCAGCGCCAGCGGCGGCAGCGCCAGCAGGGTGCCGGCGACGGCGAGCACCGCGGCGAAGGCCGCCGGCCGTGGGACGGGCCGGCGTCGACGGACGGACATGGCTAGAGCACCGCGTTCTGGAAGTCGAAGTTCAACTGGTCGCCGACCGATTGCACCAGGTTACCCTGGATGAAGTCGACCCCGCCCATCCACATCGCCGCCGCGGCCTGCGCCTGCTCGATCTGCTGGCCGATGATCAGCAGGCCGGCGCGGTGCGCCAGATCGATGGTGGCGCGCAACTGGTCGCGCAACTCGGGATCGGCATGCGCGCCGGCGAAGCGCGCCGACAGGCGCAGATAGCCCAGCGGAAGGTGCGCGAGCAGCGCCTCGGCCTCCGCGCCCGGTTCGAACTGGCTGACGCAGAACTGCACGCCCAGCGGCATCAGCCGCGCGCAGAACTGCTGCAGCGTGGCGGTGTGGACCAGGGCGTCGTCCAGGCGCAGGTCGATCACCAGCGAGGTGCCGGTGACGCCGCGGCGGCCGATGGTGTCGATCAGCCACTCGGCGAAGGCGGTACGCGCCAGCGTGCGCGATGACTGCGAGACGAACAGGCGCAGCGGCGGCGTGGCGTGCTGGTACAGGTGCAGCAGGCCCAGCGCGTGATCGAGCACCTGCTGGTCGAGGTCGGCGATGCGGCCGCCCGCCTCGGCGGCCGGCAGCACCTGGCCGGCCGAGAGCAGGCTGCCGTCGCGCTGGCGCAGGCGCAGCAGCACCTGGTACTGGGCGATGTCGCCGCCGGCGACGGCGACGATCGGCTGGTAGGCCGGTTCCAGCTGTCCTTCCAGCATGGCGATGCGCTGCAGGTCCTCGTCCGCGCGCGGCGGCACGTACGCGGCGATGCCCTGCGGCTGCAGCCGCGCCTGCAGCGCGGTGCGCTCGACCGCCTCCAGCGCGCTGCCGGCGTCCTCGAAGCCATGGCCGAAGTCGGCGTAGCCGATCGCGCAGCGCAGGTGCAGTGCCTCGTCCTCGCGCAGCGGGAAGGCGTGGCCGGACAGCGCGTCGCGCAGGCGCTGCGCGCACTGCAACTGCGCGTCGGCCTCGGCGTCCTCGGCCAGCAGCAGGAAACTGTTGTCGTTGAGCCGCGCCAGCGGCTGCGGCGCGGTGACGCCGGCCAGGCGGCGCCCGGCCTGCACCATCAGTCGCTCGAACGCGGCGTAGCCGTAGCGTTCGCGCAGGCCGAGCGCGCTGGCGATCTCGATGAAGTACAGGCTGCCGGGGCGGTGGGCGCGCAACGTCGTGTCCAGCAACTGCAGCACATGCGCGCGGGTCGGCAGGCCGGTCTCGGGATTGTTCAGCGGCGCCGCCTCGGCGTGGCCGTGCTGGGCTTGCTGGCGGGCGCGGCGGATACGGTTGGACACCGCGGCGATCAGGTGCCGCGGCCGGATCGGCTTGGTCAGGAAATCGTCGGCGCCGCTGTCGAGCACTTCGTATTCCAGCTCCGGATCCGCGTCGCCGGACAGGAACACGATCGGCAGCAACTGGTGCTGCGGCTGCTGGCGGATCAGCGCGGTCAGGCGCATGCCGTCCAGGCCCGGCATGTGCAGGTCCATCAGGATCAGGTCCGGCCGATAGTCGGCGATGGCCTGCTGCACGCCTTCGGCCTGCATCTGCACCTGCGCGTGCATGCCGGCCCCGTGCAGCACGCTCTGCGCGAACAGCGCCTGCGCGCGGTCGTCCTCGACGATCAACACGCGGTACGGCGCGGCGGCTGCAGCCTGTGCGGAGGAATCGGCGGTGGCGTTGGCGACCACGAAGGCGGCCGCGTTGGCGTCGGCTGCGCCGTCGTCGTGCTCGTTGCCGGCCGGCGGCGTGGCGTCGGCGGTCGCGGCGGTGGACGCAGGATCGGCGATGCCGGCAGCAGAGGCGACATCGGCGGGGGTGGCGCGCGCTGCATCGCCGACCCAGCGGCGCCAGTAGTGCGGCGGTGGCGTCTCCGCGCGGACGTGACGCGCGCGGGTGTCCTCGCGAGGGGAAAGCGGAGCGGTGTCGTTGGCGGGCATCGCGTCTGGTTCCTGGGGCGCGTCCAATTATGCGATGAAGTTCACGATGGCAGGGCGCCCGTGTGCGTGGCGTTGCCGGGTGCGGGGGCGGGCGAGGCCAGCAGGCGGCGCATGCCCCGCCACAGCAGGCGCCAGATCCACCACACCAGCAGCGCGCCGAGCACGCTCGCCGCCAGCACCACCGCCAGCGCCAGCCACGGGTGCGCCAGCGCCAGGGCCAGCGCGGCGATTACCACCGAGTCCTCGGCCAGCGAGGCGATCCAGTTGCTGGCCGGTTCCGGGGAGGTGTTGAGCAGGGCGCGGGTGCCGGCCTTGAGCGCATGGCTGGTCAGCGCCACGCCCGCGCCGGTGGCCAGCGCGCCGGCGCCGAGTTGGCCGTCGGGCGAGAGCGTGGCCGCGGCCAGGAACGCACCGGCCGGGATCCGGGTCAGGGTCTGCAGCAGGTCCCAGACCGAGTCCACGCCGGGGATCTTGTCGGCGAAGAATTCCGCCAGCGCCAGCGCGCCGGAGGTGCCGAGCACCCACCATGACTGCGTCGCCTGCAGCGCCGGCGGCAGCTCCAGCCAGCCGAGCAGGCCGGCCAGGCCGATGCCGAACACGGTCAGGTACACCCGGATGCCGGCCAGCCAGGCCAGCAGGATGCCGATTACGAAGAGATGGGCGTCGGTCATGGCAGGCGCTCCTGCAAAGCACGGGTATCGGCCACTATCGGCCATGCCTGCCGCGAAGGCCAGCCCGCGGGGCGGGGCGTGGGATGCGGTGCAGTCCGGCGCCGCTCAGGAGGGTGGCTTACACTAGGTGGCCCAGCAGGCCGACCCGCGAGGATCGACGCCGGCGCCGCCTCGGTGGCGTGGCAGTGCGCATGAACCGACCCGTTCCCCGTTTCCAGATCGTGCCCAATGGCGCCGCGCCCCGCCGCGGCCGCGGGCTATGGCTGCTGCTGGCCGCGCTGTGGCTGCTGTCGCTGGCGCTGACCTGGTGGCTGGCCAGCCGCCAGGCCGCGCCGCGGTTGAGTGCGGTCAGCGCGCAGTTGCGCGAGGCCGAACGCAATCTGCAGGCGCAGCAGCGGCAGATCGAGACGCTCAACCAGCGCCAGGCCACCCTGGCCCGCTCCGACCAGATCAGCCGCGCCGCCAACAACGAGGTGCAGAGTTCGCTGGCCGAGCGCGACGAGGAGATCGCCGGGCTGCGCGCCGACGTGGCGTTCTACGAGCGCCTGGTCGGCGCGACCAGCCAGCGCAAGGGCCTGAGCGTGCATTCGGTGGAGTTCTCCGCCGA
This sequence comes from Xanthomonas sacchari, assembly GCF_040529065.1. Taxonomy (NCBI): domain Bacteria; kingdom Pseudomonadati; phylum Pseudomonadota; class Gammaproteobacteria; order Lysobacterales; family Lysobacteraceae; genus Xanthomonas; species Xanthomonas sacchari. The sequence continues at coordinate 523,033 of NZ_CP132343.1, forward strand.
GGCCGGCGGCACCTGGCGCTACAACGTGGTGCTGACCCAGAACCTCAACCGCGGCGCGATCAGCCAGGGCCAGCTGCGCCTGACCGTGGAAGGCGTGCGCGGCGGCAAGCTGACCAGCGTGGGCTGGGACGAATTGCACCAGAAGACCGGTGTGCCCGGGCAGGACTACTCGTTCCGCTACTTCCAGCAGCTGGATGGCAGCGTGATCCTGCCCAAGGGCTTCACTCCGCAACGGGTGCGGGTGGTGCTGAGCGGCGGGGGGGCGCCGGTCAGCCAGACCTTCGATTGGACATTGGCCGGTAACGGCAAAGGGGAATAATCAACCTATGTTTGGGAACAAGAACAGCCGCAGCAGCGGCCAGACCGTGGTCGACACGCTCATCGGCGCGCAGGTGGTGATCCGCGGCGACCTGGTGTTCAGCGGCGGGCTCTACGTGGAAGGGCGCATCCTCGGCAAGGTCATCGCCGAAGACGGCGCGCCGGCCACGCTGACCCTGTCCGAGCACGGCAGCATCGAGGGCGAGGTGCGCGCGCCGGTGGTCATCATCAACGGCCAGCTGATCGGCGACGTGCACGCCGCCGAGCGCGTGGAACTGGCGTCCAAGGCGCGGGTGCAGGGCAACGTGCACTACCAGGTGGTGGAGATGAACGCCGGCGCGCAGCTGACCGGGCGCCTGATCCACGCCGGCAGCCTGGCTGCGCTGGCGCCGCCGGAAGCGCATCGCGAGGCCGCCGGCGACGCCGAGCCGCCGCGCGCGTTGACCGCCGAGGCTTGATTCGGGCGTCGGCCGTCCCCATTCTGCCGCCATGAGCACTCTCGTATCCCTGCCAGGCGCCGCGCCCACGCCCGACTACCAGTCGCTGGATCGGCCGTTGAACTTCACCGCGGCCGCCGCGGCCAAGGTGCGCGAGCTGATCCGCGAGGAAGGCAACGATGCGCTGGCGCTGCGCGTGTACATCCAGGGCGGCGGCTGTTCCGGCTTCCAGTACGGGTTCGAGTTCGACGAGAACCGCGCCGAGGACGACTTGGCGGTGCAGACCGACCAGGTCACCCTGCTGGTCGACCCGCTCAGCCTGCAGTACCTGATGGGCGCGGAAGTGGATTACAGCGAGGGCCTGCACGGCGCGCAGTTCGTGATCCGCAATCCCAACGCCAAGACCACCTGCGGGTGCGGCAGCAGCTTCAGCGTGTAGACACGCTGCGGCTTGCGGGACGCCCGGTTTGCCTGCACCCTGCGGCGCATGTCCGATCCGACGCTTGACTCCTTCGCCTTCGCCGGTCCTGCGATCGACCGTGCCGATGCCGTGCGCAACGACGCGGCCGCGCTGCGCCAGGCCTGGGACCAGGCGCGGGTGCTGGTGCTGGAGGCCGATGGCCATGCGCATGCCGAGGCCGACGGACGCCCGCTGATCGCCAGCGGCGCCGCGCTTGGCGCCCTGGTGGAGCAGGCGCTGTTCCTCGGCCTGGACCACGGCCAGGCCTGGTTTGCGCTGGCCACCGACGCGGTGCCGCAGTTGCCGTCGCCGCCGCAGCGCATCGACCTGCGCCGCGCCGCCGCCGAGTGGCCGGCGCGGGAGGCCGGACTGTTCGCCTACGCCCGCGCAATGCTGCATTGGCAGTCGCGGACGCGCTTCTGCGGCGTCTGCGGCGGCGCCATCGCCTTGCAGCGCGGCGGCTTCCTCGGCGTCTGCACCCAGTGCGCCAGCGAACATTACCCACGGGTGGATCCGGCGGTGATCGTCGCGGTCAGCGACGGCCGGCGCCTGCTGCTGGGGCGCCAGGCGAGCTGGCCGGCGCGACGCTATTCGGTGATCGCCGGCTTCGTCGAACCGGGCGAATCGCTGGAGCAGACGGTGGCGCGCGAGGTGGCCGAAGAGACCCAGGTGCGGGTACGGCCCGGCAGCTGCCGCTACTTCGGCGCGCAGCCGTGGCCGTTCCCGGGCGCGCTGATGCTCGGCTTTACCGCGCAGGCAGAGGCGGACACGCCGCAGGTGGACGGCGAGCTGGAAGACGCGCGCTGGTTCGAGCGCGAGGAAGTCGGCGCCGCGCTGGCGCGCCTGGCCGCGCACGGCGACAGCGCCGACGATGGCCACGGCCTGCGTCTGCCGCCGCGCATCTCCATCGCCCGCGCGCTGATCGAGGACTGGTACCGGCACGGCGCGCCGGCCTGACCGCGCCGGCGCGCTGCGCGCATCCGTTTCAGAATGGTCCCGGAGGACCTGCATGTTCACGACCCTCGTCGCTGTGATCGTCGCCCTGGTGCTGGGCCATGTCGCCCCCGGCATGGTGGCCTCGTTGCGCCGCTTCGACGCCTTCGGCGACTGGCTCAGCTGGCTGGACACGCATGCCGGCGAGGGCAGTGCCTGGCGCGGCCGCTACGGTATCGCGCTGGCGCTGCTGCCGCCGCTGCTGCTGGTCGGCCTGCTGCAGTGGCTGCTGGCCGCGCCGCACCTGGGCCTGCTGACCCTGCTGTTCGGGATCGCGGTGCTGGCCTTCAGCTGGGGGCCGCGCGACCTGGACACCGATGTGGAGGCTATCATCGACGCCGACGATGCCGCGGCGCGGCAACTGGCGGTGGCGCGGTTGCAGGCCGATGGCGGGCCGCTGCGCGCCGATCCGGCCGGGTTGGTCGAGGCGGTGGCGGTCAGCGCGCTGCGGCGCTGGTTCGCGGTGCTGTTCTGGTTCCTGCTGTTGGGGCCGTTCGGTGCGCTGGGCTACCGCTTGCTGGCGCTGGCCGCGGTTGGTCCGTACGCGTCACGGCTGCCGCCGTCCACTGCCGCCGGCGCGCGGGCGCTGCTGACGGCGCTGGAATGGCCGGTGGCGCACCTGATGACCTTCTCGCTGGCCCTGGTCGGCAATTTTGAGGCGGTGTTCGGCGCCTGGCGCGCCGCCGGCAGCAAGCGCTGGCAGTTGGACGTCGGCTTCCTCGGGCCGGTGGCCTGCGCCAGCGTGCGCGGCGAACTCGATGCCGAGGCGCACGACTACAGCGACGCGGGCATGGTGGTGCCGGCGCTGCGGCGCCTGCCCGAACTGCGCGATGCGATGAGCCAGGTCTGGCGGGTGCTGCTGCTGTGGCTGGTGCTGCTGGCGCTGCTGGTGATCGCCGGCTGGGTCAGCTGAGGCCGCTCTCGACATCAGGGCACCTCTGACAACCTGCTTCGCCACGCATGAGGTTGTCGCGTAGGAGCGGCTTCAGCCGCGACGGATTTGTCGGGAACGCCTGTCGCGGCTGAAGCCGCTCCTATAGGGCGCATCCCGAAGCGATGCGAGGCGCCCATCGGCCGTGTGGTGCAAGCCTGCTACCGGACACGACGAGGCGGACGTGTCAGGCCGGCTAGTGCGGCGCCAGCAGAGTGAAGGGGAACCACGGCAGATTGCGTGCGATCCAGTAGCCCGGCAGTGCGATCAGCCAGAAGTTCGGCCGCGACACCACGCCGACCACCGGCGCGAACCAGGCCGCGCGCCAGCCGGCCTTCCAGGCGATCAGGCCCGGCAGCAGGGCCAGGCCCAGCATCGCGCCGGGATTCATCGCGAACGCCCCGACCGGGTCCAGGTGCACCAGCGCATGCAGGGCGCGGGTCATGCCGCAGCCCGGACAGTAGTAGCCGGTGAGCGCATGGAACATGCACGGCGCGAACGGATTGTTCGCGGCATTGGGATCGAAGCGGTACAGCAGCGTGGCGCCGCCGGCCGCGAACGCGGCGGCGGCGCCCAGGCACGCCCGTTGTTGCCAGGCGCGCATGCCGATCAGCTCGCGTGCTGCATCTGTTGGATGTACTGCATGTAGCTCTGCATGCCGCCGGTGGCGACCATGACGGCATTGATCAGCACGCCGATGATGGCCAGTGCGGTGGTCACCCAGCACCAGGTCTTGGCGGTGTTGGAGGCGCGACGCGCGCCCTCCAGGTCGCCCTGGTTGAGCAGGCCGTTGACCTTGCTGGAGAACACGATGGCGACGATGCCGGTGATCAACGACGGGCAGCAAAAGCAGAAGCCAAGCACCGTCGAGATGATCGCCCAGGCCAGGTGGTTGGGGACCGGAGCGGGCACGGGCGCGGGCGGGGGCGTGACGGGGCTGACGGTGCTCATGTGGATCTCCTCGATGGGTGGTGCACGGCAGCCGCTGAGTCTAGACGAGTCGCTGCGGTGCGGGCATGGCGCGCCGTCAGTGCGGCGCGAGCAGGGTGAAGGGGTACCAGGGCAGGTTGCGCAGCAGCGCGTAGCCGAGCAGGACCCACAGCCACAGGCGTGGGTCGGCGAGAATCTTCAGCAGCGGCGCCAGCGGACGCAGGCGCAGGCCGGCGGCGTTGAGCGCCATGATCGCCAGCAGCGGCAGCGCCACCACCAGCAACGGATTGCTGGCCCAGGCGTGGGCCAGATCGAAATGCACCAGCGCATGCAGACAGCGGGTGCTGCCGCAGCCGGGGCAGTACAGGCCGGTGAGGGCGCGGAACGGGCAACCCGGTAGTGGATTGCCGGGGACATTGGGATCGACGCGGCGCAGCACGACGGTGGCGACCACAGCGGCGCCGCTCAGTGCGGCCAGCGGCAGCCAGCGGGGCAGGGACTGCAGGCGCTGAAGGGACATGGCAGGCGGAGGATCGCGTGGTCGGCCGCCGTCGCAGGCGACGGCGGCCGCAGTCCTCAGGACATGGACGACTGCTGCATCATGCTGCCCAGACCGCCCAGGGCGAAGATCAAGATCAGATAGATGACCAACGCCACTACAGCGCCGATGACCGAGTAGATCGCCCACTTCTTGGCCTTGTCCGCCGACTCGCGCGCACCGTTCACATCGCCCGCGGCGAGCTTGGTGTTGACCTGCGCGGCGTAGACGATGGACACGATGCCCAGCGGCAGGCAGCAGAACAGCGTGGTCAGGATCGCCCAGACGAGATTGTTGGACACTTGCGGTGCGGTGGTATTCATCCGTGTTGCTCCGATGGTTGGGTGGTGAAACGGGAAACGCTTGGCGCTAGTGGTTGGTCAGGCTGCCGAGGAAGGCCAGGCCGCCGAACAGCAGGAACCACAGCGCCATCAGGATCGGCAGTGCGAACGCGGACCACAGCGCCCACAGGCCGGCCTTGCGCGAGGCCTCGCGGGCGCCGGCGATGTCGCCCGCGGCGCGGCGGCCATCCACCTGCGAGGCGTAGACGATGGAGACGATGCCCAGCGGCAGGCAGCAGAACAGCGTGGACAGGATCGCCCAGACGAGATTGTTGGGCACATACACGCCCGTCGCGTTGGGCGCTGGTGGTGGTGCGACGTGGTTCACTTTCCGCGCGGTCCTTCGTGATGGACGCCACCGCTTGTGGCGTCTCCCCTGCGGCTAATTTACCCCAAGCGCGCGCCTGCGGCACCTGCGCCGCACTCAGGCGGCATCGCCGCGCAGGCGCCGCACCTGCGCTTCCAGGCTCTCGGCGCTGGCCTGCGCGCCGGGAACCGGTGCGTCGGCGATCACCTCGACATGCGCGCGGAAGCGCCGCGGCACGCGCATGCGCCGCAATCGCGAGTCGCGCTTGCTCCACATGCTGGTCCACATGTTGCGCAGGGCCATCGGCACCACCGGCACCGTGCGCCGGGCCAGGATCTTCTCCACGCCGGACTTGAACGCGGCGATCTCGCCGTCCTTGGTCAGCGCACCCTCGGGGAAGATGCACACCAGTTCGCCCTCGGCCAGCGCCGCGTCGATGGCGTCGAACGCGCGCTGCATCAGTTCGGGATCCTCGCGTGCGCCGGCGATCGGGATCGCCTTGGCGGTGCGGAAGATCCAGCGCATCACCGGAATGTTGAAGATGCGGTAGTACATGACGAAGCGCACCGGCCGCGGAATCGCCGCGGCCAGCACCAGCGCGTCCATGTAGCTGACGTGGTTGCACACGATCAGCGCCGCGCCCTCCTCGGGTACATGCCGCTCGATGCCGTGCAGGCGCAGCCGGTACAGGGTGCGCACCATCACCCAGCTGAGGAAGCGCATCAGGAATTCGGGGACGATGCTGAAGATCCAGATCGCCACCACCGCGTTGGCGATGGCCAGCGCCAGGAACACCTGCGGGATGCTCAGCCCGGGCATCGGGATGCGCGTGCCGAACAGGTGCAGTTCCTGCATCTGCAGGACGATGCCGATCATCGCCGCCAGCACGATGAACAGCGAGTTCTGGATGTTGAGGCCGGCGATGACGCGCGACAGCTCCGCTTTCGGCGTGCGGCTCTGGATCAGCGCGAACAGCGGCACCACGAACAGGCCGGTGCACAGGCCGATGCCGACCAGGTCGAGCATGATCCGCCAACTGCCGGCCTGGTGGACGAACTGGCCGATGCCCAGGCCGGTCTGCAGCGCGGCGCCGGGCCGGGCGAAATACAGGTCGAGCATGAAGGCGCTGATGCCGAACGCGCCCAGCGGCACCAGGCCGATTTCCACGGTGCGCCCGGACAGCTTCTCGCACAGCAGCGAGCCGGTGCCGGTGCCGATGGAGAACAGCGCCAGGGCGAAGATGTACAGGTCCTGCGCGCCGCCCAGGTTGAGTTCGGCGTAGGTCGGCAACTGCGCGGTGAGCACGGTGCCGACGAACCAGAACCAGGACACGCCGAGCACGGCGTTGCGCACCGCCAGCTGGCGCCGGGTCAGGCGCATGATCGCCAGCGATTCCGGCAGCGGGTTCCAGTTGATCTTCAGCTCGGGCGCACCGGCGTCGACCTTGGGGATGCAGCGCGCCATCAGGTTGCCGGTGACCGCCAGCGCCACCACCGCGGTGGCCGCGGCCACCGGCCCGTGGCTGCCGGCGATCTGGAAGATCAGCCCGCCCAGGATCATGCCGCACAGGATCGAGATCGAGGTGCCCATCTCGACCAGGCCGTTGCCGCCGGTCAGTTCCTCCGGCTTGAGCACCGACGGCAGGATCGAATACTTCACCGGGCCGAACAGGGTGGACTGCAGGCCGGTGCAGAACAGCGCCACCAGCAGCACCGCCATGTTCTCGGTCAGGAAGCCGACCGCGGCCAGCGACATGATGCCGATCTCCATCGTGGTGGTGATGACCACCAGCCGCGACTTCTCCAGTTTCTCGGCGATCTGCCCGGCCAGCGAGGAGAACAGGAAGTACGGCAGGATGAACAGTGCCGGCGCCAGGTTGGTGTACAGCGTGCGCTGCTCCGGGGTCACGCCCAGGTAGAACAGCAGGCCGATGATCGCCTGCCGGTACACGTTGTCGTTGAACGCGCCCAGCGACTGGACCACGAAGAACGGCAGAAAGCGGCGTTGCCGCAGCAGGGCGAACTGGCTGTGGGCGGACATGCAGGCTCCTTTGCGAACGCGCGCAGCCTAGCAGGTTCGCCGCGCGCGCAGGCGCGGCGCGCGGCGGCCCGCCCCGGCGCTGCCGGCCGCCGCCTGGATGGCGTCGCGCCGCGCGTGCAGCAGGGCGATGAAGGCGCGTGCGGCCGGGGTCGGGTCCGGACGCCACACGGCATAAGTGAGGAAGCGGAAGCGCTCGCGCAGCGCCACCGTGGCCACGCCGTGCATGCCGGTGGCCATGGTCTGCGGCACCACCGCCAGGCCCAGGTCCTCGGCCACCAGTTGCCGCTGCAGGTCGGCATGGGTGACCTCGTATTGCAGGCGCTGGCGCAGGCCGGCGGCGGCGAAGGCGCGGTCGATGATGCCGCGCACGCCGGCGCCGGGGGTCAGCCCGGCCATCGGCGCATCTTCCAGGTCGCGTAGCGACACCTCGCGACGCGCGGCGAAGCGGTTGCCGGGCGCGGCGATCAGCGCCAGCGGCTCCTCGTGCAGCAGCAGGTGCTGCGGCGGCAGCGCTACGTGCGGGCCGACCCCGACCAGGGCCACGTCGAGCCGGCCTTCGCCCAGGTCCAGCAGCAGCGCATCGCTCATGCCGGTGCGCAGGTGCACGTCCACCGCGCTGTGCGCCTCGCGGAACTGGCGCAGCACCGCCGGCACCTGCACCGCGTTCAACGAGGAGATCTGCCCGATCTGCAGGCGGCCGCGCACCGTGCCCAGGGTCTGCGCCATCTCCTCGTGCAGGCGTTCGGCGGCGCGCAGGGTGGCGCGGGCGTTGTGCAGGAACACCTCGCCGGCGGCGGTGGCGCGCACGTGGCGCGCACCGCGCTCGAACAGCCGCGCGCCCAGCGCCTGCTCGATCTTGGCGATCTGGTGACTCAGCGCCGATTGCACGGTGTGGCAGCGGCGTGCGGCGGCGGTGAAGCTGCCTTCCTCGGCGACGGCGACGGCGAATTCGAGCTGGCGCAAGGTCAGCATGATGGCGCCTGGCGTGCGTCGCGCCGATGTGGCAGCCGATCGGCACTGCTGCCGCAGGCGTGCGTCGCCCGTGGTCGCGGCGCGCGCCTCATGCCGGGCGCCCCAGCCGCCTGCGCCATTGCTGGCGCAGCCACAGGCGGATGTTGTAGCGGCGCTTGCGGCTCATGAACGGGTAGCGCAGGCTCATGCCGAGCAGGCCGCGCAGGGTGTCCAGCCGCGGCGCCTGCGCGGGCAGGGCGTCGCAGCGCACCGAGATGCGGTCGCAGCCGGCGTCGTGGGTGCGGTGGATGACGTCGGCGCGCATGATCAGCAGGTCGCCGACGGCGAGCTGCGGCACCACCTTGTGCGCTTCCAGGTCGAAGCCGATCTTCCAGCCGGGGCTGGCGTCGTGCAGGTCCTCGATCGCATACCAGTCGCCGATGGTGATGGCCTGCCCGGGAAAGCGCAGCCGGAACCAGTCCAGCGTGTCGGCCTCCACGCAGCGGAAGCGCAGCGCGCCGCGGCCCTGGATGCGCTGGTGCAGGTGCGGATCCAGGCGCGCGACCACGTCGTCGGCGACGATCGCCACGTTGGCCAGGCCGGCGTCGGGCTTGAACACCGGCATGTAGCAGATCAGGTAGTTGCGGTGGTCGGCGTGCAGGAAATAGCTGAAGTGGTCCAGGTGCCAGTTGAGCGCGCCGCCCGGCGCGGTCTTCGGGTCGCGGTGCGGGTCGAACGGCAGGCGCAGGCTCGGCGCGGCATGGCTCTCGCGAATGCGGATGGCGCAGTAGCCGAAGCGGTCGGCGGCGATCGCCAGGCCCATGGCCGCGGCCACCGCCGGCACGGTGGCGGCGATGCGCGCCTGGATCCGCTGCATGTCCGCCGCCGGCAGGTTGCCGATCACGCCATCGTGGAACTTCTCGGCGCCTTCCAGGAAGCGCAGCAGGCCGTCGGGAATGTCGCCGTCGCCCAGGAAGCCGCGGACTACGGCGTAGCCGTGCCGGTGCAGCGCCTCGGCGATGTCGGTGCTGGGCATGGGGTAGGTTCCTCGGAAGCTGCGGTGCCGCGGGCCGCGCTCACGCTATCTCAAAAACAGATGGCAGTGGTGAAAAAAATGCGTTTGAACGATCGCTGCCGCCGCCACAGACTGCGCCCCTCTCTTCGATCCGGTTCCCTTCCATGGACACGACCTCGCATCCGCCGATACGCCGCGGCCTGGTGTTGCTGATGGCCACCGCCACCGGCCTGGCGGTGGCCAGCAACTACTACGCGCAGCCGCTGCTGGAGGTACTGGCGCAGACCTTCGCCATCGACGTGCGCCATGCCGGCGCGGTGGTCACCACCGCGCAGCTGGCCTATGCCGCCGGCCTGCTGTTCCTGGTGCCGCTGGGCGACCGCTTCGAGCGCCGCAGCCTGATCGTCGGGCTGTATGCGCTCAGCGCGGTCGGCCTGCTGGTCAGCGCGATGGCGCACAGCTTCGCGCTGCTGCTGCTGGGCACGCTGATCACCGGCCTGAGTTCGGTGGCGGCGCAGATCCTGGTGCCGTTCGCCGCGACGCTGGCCGCGCCGCACGAGCGCGGCCGGGTCATCGGCACGGTGATGAGCGGGCTGCTGCTGGGCATCCTGCTGGCGCGCACGGTGTCCGGCCTGCTGGCCGGGATCGGCGGCTGGCACACCGTGTACTGGGTGGCGGCGGCGCTGATCCTGGTGGTGTTGGGCCTGCTGTGGCGCGGCCTGCCGCGGCATCCGGGCAATCCGCAGCTGTCCTATCCGCACCTGATCGGCTCGGTGCTGGCGCTGCTGCGCGACGAGCCGGTGCTGCGCGCGCGGGCGGTGCTGGGTGGGCTGATCTTCGCCGGTTTCAGCATGTTCTGGACCACGTTGGCGTTCCTGCTGTCCGGCCCGGACTACCGCTACGGCACCGCAACCATCGGTCTGTTCGGGTTGATCGGTGCGGCCGGCGCGTTCGCCGCCAACCTGTCCGGCAAGCTGTCCGACCGCGGTGCCGGCCATCTGGTCGGCTGGGGTGGCCTGGTCATGCTGCTGCTGTCGTGGTTGCTGCTGCTCGGCGCGCCGCACTCGCTGTGGCTGCTGATCGCCGGGGTGGTGCTGCTGGACGTGGCGGTGCAGGGCGTGCACATCGGCAACCAGAGCGTGATCTACCAACTGGATCCGGCCGCGCGCAACCGCATCACCTCGGCTTACGTCACCTGCTACTTCATCGGCGGTGCGATCGGCTCCAGCCTCGGCACCGCGGCCTATGCCTACGCCGGCTGGCGCGGGGTGGCGATCGGTGGTGCGGCGCTGGCGGTGGCGGCGCTGCTGTGGATGGGCCTCAGCGTGCGGCCGGGGCGGCAAGCGCCGGCGCCGGCGGCACCGGTGCGGCACTGACCGCCTGCGCGGCGGCGCGCAGCTTGGGCAGCAGGCGCAGGGTCAGCGCGAGCTGGTTGCGCACCAGCCGGCGCTTGGCCTCGTCGATGCCGTCCTCGCGCTCCAGCGCCTCGGCCAGGGCGATCTCGGCGGGTTCGTCGGCGGCCGGTAGCGTGCGTCGCTCGGCCAGTGCGTCGGCCAACGCGCCCAGCGCCTGCGGCAGGTAGTCGCCGGCGCGGGCGATGTCCGGATCGGTCTCGCCGGCCAGCGCGGCGCGGTGCGCGCCCAGCGCCGACAGGTAGCCGAGCAGGGTGTTGGACAGGGCCAGGAAGCGGAAGCCGGCATCCAGGTTGCGGCGGTAGCGGCCGGGTTCGCGCAGCATGTTCGACAGCGCCACCGACAGCGCGGCGTCGGCGTTGTGCATGTCGCGGCGGGCGATGCGGTAGGGCAGGTCGTCGCGCATGCCGCTGCGGTACTGCTCCAGCACCTGCGCCAGGTAGCGCGCGCTGCTGGACAGCACCGTCGCCAGCACCTGGTGGAGGCGCCGGCCCTGCCAGTCCGGCAGGATCAGGAACGAGGCGGCGGCGGCGATCGCGCAGCCGATCAGGGTGTCGAGCAGGCGCGGCCAGATCAGCATGAAGCCGTCGCCGATCAGGTTGAAGCAGAACAGCGCCATCACCGTGATCGCCGCGGTGGCGAGCATGTAGCGGTCGGTGCGGGTGACGAAGAACACCAGGGTGCCGAGCAGGGCGAACAGCAACTGCAGTTCGGTGCCGGGGAACAGCTGCATCAGTGCCCACGCCGCGCCCAGGCCGATCAGGGTGCCGGCCATGCGCTGAACCAGGCGCAGGCGGGTGGCGCCGTAGTTGGGGCGGCACACGAAGGCGGTGGTCAGCAGGATCCAGTAGCCGTTGCTGGCATGGATCGACTGCATGACGACGTAGCCCACCACCAGCGCGATGGCCATGCGCAGGCCGTGCCGGAACAGCACCGAGCCGGGCGTGAGCTGCTGGCCGAGGCGCCGCAGCATCTCGCGCAGGGTGTGCGGCGAGGAGTCGCGCAGGCGGGTATCGAGGGTATCGCTGGTGGTATCCGATTGCGCGGCCTCGGCCAGGCGCCGCTCGATGCTGTGCAGGTTGGTCACCAGCAGCTCCAGCGAGCCCAGCAGGCGCGCCTGCCGCGGATCGGCGCGGGCGTGCAGGAAATCCAGCGACTGGCGCAGGTCGGTGGTGGCCTGCTGGGTCTGTTCGCCGTAGTCGAACGGCTGCCGCAGCCGGATCGCCTCGCCCAGCGCCGCGCAGGCCTTGCCCTGCAGGGCCAGCAGGCGCTGGCAGCGGTACAGCACGTCGCTGTGGAAGAACGCGTCGGTCAGCGCCTCGTACGGGTAGTGCGAGGAACTGGCGCGCTCGTGGAAGTCCTGCGCCATGTAGTACAGGCGGAAATACAGGCCCGACTGCACGCCGGGCCGGCCGGAGCGGCCGAAGCGGCTGATGATCGCGGTCTTGGCCGCGTTCAGCGCCGCCACCACCCGCGCGTTCTGCTCGGCCAGCGCCAGCCGCCGCGCGTGCAGGTCGCTCTGCCGCACCGGCTCGAACAGGGCCGCCTTGCACCGCAGGTAGCGGCCCAATTCCAGGTACAGCCGCGACAGCCGCTCGCGTACCGGCCGGTTGGCGAACAGCACCGTCCACAGCACCGACAGCACGCCGTACCAACTGGCGCCCAGCAACAGCAGCGCCACGCCGTGCCAGGCGTCGCCGCCGACATGGCCGTTCTGGTTGCCGTGGTCCAGGCCGATCATCGCGTAGATGGCCAGCGCCACCGTGGCCTGGGCGATCGAAGCGTAGCGTTCGCCGAGCGCGCCGAGCAGGGTCAGGGCAAAGGTGGACAGCGCCAGGCCGGCGGCGAACGGCCACGGATACGGGAACAGCAGCACCACCGCGGCGGCGGCGGCGGCGAAGCACAGCAGCGACAGTAGCACCGACTTGATCCGGCCCAGCCAGTTGTCGTCGGTCTCGGCGATGGCGCTGGCGATGGTGCCCAGGAAGATCGCCGGCACCGCCTCCAGTTGCTGCAGATGCCAGCACACGCCCATCGCCACCGCCAGCGCGATGAACACGCGCAGCCCGTAGCTGGCCTTTTCGTGGGCCCACAGGCGGCTCAGGCGGGTTTCGATCGAGGGGGTCGGCACGGGGACACGATAGCGCACCGTCGCTGTATGCGATCCCCTCTGAAAGGTTGGCTCAGACCGCGAGTTGCCGCAGGCGTGCGTCCAGCAGCGCCGGGAAGCGCTTGTACCAGGTCTGGTTGAGCGGCGAGGGATGCGGCAGCGGGTACAGCGTCACGCGGCGGGTGCGGCGGCCGTCCTCGCTGCGCAGCTCCACCTCGGTCTGCGCCTGGAAGCGGTCCTCGCGCGCCCAGAACGCGTCCAGCGCCGCACGCACCTCGCGCGGCTGGTCGATGCCGAACCACAGGAAGGCCTCGCGGCCGAGGGTGAGGATCGCGTGGCCGCGCCACTGCTCGAGCAGCAGGCGCCGCATCAGCGGGTGGAAGCGCCGCTTCACCGGCATCGACCACGCCTTGTTGCCCACCGGCTTGTACGGCACGGTGTTGAGCCAGAAGGCGACGCGGCCGGCCCTGAGCCCGGCGGCGAAGTCGGGCATCTCCTCGCCGTGGTGCAGGTGCCGGTACAGCGCCTTGCGCACCAGTTGGCCGCCGCTGCCGACGAAGGGTTCGCCGTGTTCCACCTCGCTGCGGCCCGGGTCGCGACCGAGGATGCACACCTTCGCATCGCGGCGGCCCAGGCCGATGATGGGATCGAACGGATCCTTGCCGCAGGCGGCGTAGGCCGCGGTGTCGATGCCGTCGGTCTGCGCGGCGAGCGCGCGGAAGCGGGTGCGGAGAGCGGGAGAGAGGGCCATGGGGCGTGCGCGAACCGGTAGAGGATCAAAGCTAGCGCAGGGGTGATGGAGATTGCGTGGGCGCATTCGCAGGAGCGGCTTCAGCCGCGACCGGCGCTCCCGGTCAGACCCCTGTCGCGGCTCAAGCCGCTCCTACAGGGAGCGGGCTGGGCATCCTTGTGGGAGGGACTTCAGTCCCGACGCGCGACGTTGTCAGCTGTGCTTTGGGCTTCGCTCGTCGCGGCTGAAGCCGCTCCCACACGTGGCGACGTGCTACGCCCCCTGCTCGCGCGCGATCGCGCGCCAGCCGATGTCGTGGCGGTGGAATTCGCTGGCCCAGTGGATCTGCGCCACGCCGGCGTAGGCATGGCGCTGCGCTTCGGCCACGCTCTCGCCCAGCGCCGCCACGCACAGCACGCGGCCGCCGGCGCTGAGCACGCGGCCCTGCGCGTCCAGCGTGGTGCCGGCATGGAACACCTTGGCGTTGGCCGGCACCGCGTCCAGGCCGGTGATCGCTTCGCCGGTGACCGGGGTCTCAGGATACGGCGCCGCCGCCAGCACCACGCCCAGCGACGGGCGCGGATCCCACTGCGCTTCGGTCGCGTGCAGGCGCTCGTCGAGCGCGGCGTCGAGCAGGTCGAGCAGGTCCGACTGCAGGCGCAGCATCACCGGCTGGGTTTCCGGGTCGCCGAAACGCACGTTGAATTCGATCACCTTGGGCGCGCCGCTGGCGTCGATCATCAGCCCGGCGTACAGGAAACCGGTGAACGGCACGCCGTCGGCGCGCATGCCGCGCACGGTCGGTTCCACCACTTCGCGCATCACGCGTGCGTGCACCTCGGGCGTCACCACCGGCGCTGGCGAGTACGCGCCCATGCCGCCGGTGTTGGGGCCGGTGTCGCCGTCGCCGACGCGCTTGTGGTCCTGGCTGGTGGCCATCGGCAACGCGGTGTGGCCGTCGACCATGGAGATGAAGCTGGCTTCCTCGCCGTCGAGGAATTCCTCGATCACCACGCGCGCGCCGGCGTCGCCGAAGGCGTTGCCGGAGAGCATGTCGCGCACCGCGGCCTCGGCCTCGTCCAGCGACATCGCCACGATCACGCCCTTGCCGGCGGCCAGGCCGTCGGCCTTGATCACGATCGGCGCGCCCTTGGCGCGGACATAGGCCAGCGCGGCCTCGACCTCGGTATGCACGGCGTAGAACGCGGTGGGAATGCCGTGGCGCTGCAGGAAATCCTTGGCGTAGGCCTTGCTGCCTTCCAACTGCGCGGCGGCGGCGCTGGGGCCGAAGATGCGCAGCCCCGCGGCGCGGAAGCGGTCGACCACGCCCAGCACCAGCGGCACTTCCGGCCCAACCACGGTCAGCGCGACGCCTTCGTCCTGGGCCAGCGCCAGCAGGCCGTCGAGGTCGTTCACCTTGACCGCCACGTTGCGGCACTTGGCCTCGCTGGCGGTACCGGCATTGCCGGGCGCCACCAGCACTTCGTCGACACGGGGGGACTGGGCCAGCTTCCAGGCCAGGGCGTGTTCGCGGCCGCCGGAGCCGATGACGAGCAGTTTCATCGCGGAATTCCAGATTGCAGGGGAAAGGGGAACGGCTGCACCGGGCGCGCGTGCCTCATGCACAGCCTTCGCGTTGCAGCGCTTCGGGGAAATGGTAGGTCCAGGTCTTCGTGTCCAGCACGAAGCGGTGTTCGCGCTGGACCTGACGCTGGCCACAATCCACGCCGGTTTCCTCGATCAGCAGCGGCCAGACGCGGGCGGCGGGGTCGCGGTCGTCGAAGCGCAGGGCGAAGTCGAGGTCGAACTGGCCGGCCTTGCAGTCCGCAGCCGCATCTGCGGCGTCGCAGTCGGCGGCGGCGCCGTTGTCGATGTGGCTGCGCAGGCTGCCGGCATCGACCAGGCCCTTGGGGCCGGGCAGGATCAGCGTTTGCGATTGCAGCGCGTAGCCCTGGCCAAACCAGCCGTCCTCGACGCGGAACCCGTAGAAATCGCTGCCGGCGCGGACGATGCCGACCTCGCCCGGCTGGCCGTTGCTGCCGTAAGTGCCGCCGGTGCGCTCGGCGGCGACGGCGAAGCCCTGGCCCTCGGGACGCAGCACGTAGAAGTCGATGGTGCCCGGCTCCGGATGGCCTGCATCGCGCAGCGTGCCGCACACCGCCAGCAACTGCTGCCAGCCGTCGCCGATGACCACCGGCTGTTCGACGCAGACCTGCCAGTCCACCGCATGGCGCGCGCCATCCTGGGTCCACTGTCCCGGCCAGTGCCCGGCGAGCATGGCGGCGCTGCCGTAGCGCTGCTGCAGGAACGCCTGCAGCCGCGCGGTGCGGCTGACGTGGGCCGGCGCTGCGGCGCTGGCGGGCGCAGGTGCCGCGCTGGGTGCGGGCGTCGCGGCCGGCTTGCAGCCGCCGAGCACGAGCACGCCGGCCAGGGCCAGCACGGCGTGCGGACGGGGCGCGACAGCGGACATGCGCAGCGCTCCGGGACTCAGTGCCGGAAGTGGCGCACGCCGGTAAACACCATGGCGATGCCGTGCTCGTCGGCCGCGGCGATGACCTCGGCGTCGCGCATCGAACCGCCCGGCTGGATCACCGCCTTGATGCCGGCCGCGGCGGCGGCGTCGATGCCGTCGCGGAACGGGAAGAACGCATCGGAGGCCATCACCGAGCCTTCCACGGCCAGGCCGGCGTCGGTGGCCTTGATCCCGGCGATGCGCGCCGAGTACACCCGGCTCATCTGCCCGGCGCCGACGCCGATGGTGCGGTGGTCCTTGGCGTAGACGATGGCGTTGGACTTGACGTACTTGGCCACCTTCCACGCGAACAGCAGGTCGTCGAACTGCGCCTCGGTCGGCGCCAGTCGGGTCACCACCTTCAACGCGTCGCGCGGCACCACGTGCGCGTCGCTGGTCTGCAGCAGGATGCCGGAGCCGACGCGCTTGCTGTCGATGCCGTAGGCGCCGTCGCCGGCGGGGATGCGCAGCACGCGCACGTTGGCCTTCTTCTTGGCGTACTCCAGCGCGGCGTCGTCGTAGTCGGGGGCGATCAGCACCTCGACGAACTGGCGGTCCAGGATCGCCTGCGCGGTGGCCGCATCCAGCCGCCGGTTGAAGGCGATGATGCCGCCGAAGGCGCTGGTCGGGTCGGTGGCGTAGGCCAGTTCGTAGGCGTCGCCGCAGCCGGCGCCGACCGCCACGCCGCAGGGATTGGCGTGCTTGACGATGACGCAGGCCGGCGCGTCGAACTGGCGCACGCATTCCCAGGCCGCATCGCTGTCGGCGATGTTGTTGTAGGACAGCTCCTTGCCCTGCAACTGGGTGAAGGTGGCCAGGGTGCCGGGCGTGGGCTGCAGGTCGCGGTAGAACGCGGCCTGCTGGTGCGGGTTCTCGCCGTAGCGCAGTTCCATCACCTTGACGAAGCTGGAGTTCATCTGCGCCGGGAACGGACTGCGCGTGGGCACGGCGGCGTCGCTGGCGGTGACAGCGGACAGGTAGTTGCTGATCGCCGCATCGTACTGGGCCACGCGGTTGAACGCGGCCACCGCCAGGGCGAAGCGCTTGGCCGCCGACAGCCGGCCGTCATTGGCTTCCAGCTCGGCCAGCAGCTCGGCGTACTGCGCCGGGTCGGTGGCCACGGCCACGCGGGCGAAGTTCTTGGCCGCCGAGCGCAGCATCGCCGGGCCGCCGATGTCGATGTTCTCCACCGCGTCGGCGAGCGTGCAGTCGGCCTTGGCGGTGACCGCCTCGAACGGATACAGGTTGAGCACCAGCAGGTCGATCGCGGCGATGCCGTGTTCGGCCATCACCGCATCATCGGTGCCGGCGCGGCCGAGCAGCCCGCCGTGCACCAGCGGGTGCAGGGTCTTGACCCGGCCGTCCATCATTTCCGGGAAGCCGGTCAGTTCGGACACGTCCTTCACCGCCAGCCCGGCCTCGCGCAGCGCCTTGGCGGTGCCGCCGGTGGACAGCAGTTCGACGTTGCGCGCGGCCAGCGCGCGGGCCAGGTCGATCAGGCCGGTCTTGTCGGAAACGGACAGCAACGCCCGGCGCACGGGCAGGAAATCGGAGGACATGGGGCAGGGCGGGGGCAGCGGAACGGGCCGCCATTGTAGGCGCTGAGGCCCGGCGACGCCCGGCCGGCGCGCGTGCCGGACGCGCGGATCGTGCCGATGCGCCCCGGTCGGGGCGATCGCGCCGAGGGCGAGCGCCCGTGCGTAGCAGCGCTTCGGCGCCGCAGACGCTGCGCGACAATCCGCCGCGCGTCGACGACGCACACCGTTGCCTGTGCCGCTGCGCGCGCCGCCTGCCTTGGGCATCGTGGGTTGCGCGCCATCGCGCGCGCCGCCGCTGCGATGCATTAGGCTGTCGCCGCCCCCGCCCTCGCCGCCAGGACCACGCGCGTGTCGATCTATGCCCTCAAAGGACGTTTCCAGGACCTGCTGCGGCCCGGCGTGCGGGTGCTGTACCGGCTCGGCGTCACCGCCAATCAGGTGACCGCGGCCGCGGCGCTGGTGTCGCTGCTGGTCGCCGCGCTGGTCTATGCGCAAGGCGCGGCGCAGCCGCTGTGGTACGCGCTGCTGCCGCTGTGGATGCTGCTGCGGATGGCCTTGAACGCGGTGGACGGCATGCTGGCGCGCGAGTTCGGCCAGCAGTCGCGGCTGGGCGCCTACCTCAACGAACTGTGCGACGTGGTCGCCGATGCGGCGCTGTACCTGAGCCTGCTCGGCGTGCCCGGCGTCGGTGCCGGCTGGTTGTGGCTGATGGCGCTGACCGCGGCGTTGACCGAATATGCCGGCGTGCTCGGGCTGATGGTCGGCGCCAGCCGTCGCTACGATGGGCCGATGGGCAAGAGCGACCGTGCCTTCGTCGTCGGGCTGATCGGCGTGCTGCTGGCCGGCGCCTGGATCGGCGCGGCCACGGTCACGGCCATCGCCATGGCCGTGGCGCTGTTGTGCGCGGCGACCGTGCTGCGCCGGGTCGCGGCGGGATTGCGCGAGGCGGCTGCGCGCGCGTGAGCGGGGGCGCGGCCGATGCGGCCGCGGGACACAGTGGATTCACGGCAGACAGGACATCGGCAACGGATGCGGCAGGTCAACGAAAGCGAATTCGTCAGTTTCGACGGCACACGGTTGTTCTACCGGCACTGGCCGGCCACCGCGCCGGTGGCACCGCCCAGGGCGATCGTGCTGCTGCATCGCGGCCACGAACATTCCGGGCGGGTCGCGCATCTGGCCGAGGAACTGGGCCTGGACGACTGCGCGGTGTTCGCGTGGGATGCGCGCGGCAACGGCCGCTCGCCCGGCGCGCGCGGCGATGCCCCCGGCTTCCCGGCGCTGGTGCGCGACCTGGACCGCTTCGTCGCGCACATCGGCGAGGTCCACGGCGTCGCCGTGCAGGACATTGTGGTGATCGCGCAGAGCGTGGGGGCGGTGGTCGCCAGCACCTGGGTGCACGACTACGCGCCGCCGCTGCGCGCGCTGGTGCTGGCCTCGCCGGCGTTCAAGGTCAAGCTGTACGTGCCGTTCGCGCGGCCCGGGCTGGCCCTGATGCAGACGCTGCGCGGCAATTTTTTCGTCAACAGCTACGTCAAGCCGCAGTGGCTGACCCACGACCCGGCGCGGGTCGAGAGCTACCGCACTGATCCGCTGATCACCCGGCCGATCTCGGTGCGGGTGCTGCTGGGCCTGTACGCGGCGGCCGACCGCGTGGTCGGCGATGCGCAGGCGATCACCGTGCCGGTGCAGTTGCTGGTGTCCGGCAGCGATTTCGTGGTGCACCGCGGGCCGCAGGACCGCTTCTACGAGCGCCTGTCCTCGCCGGTGAAGGAGCGCCACCTGCTGCCCGGTTTCTTCCACGACACCCTGGGCGAGCGCGACCGCGCACCGGCGCTGGCGCAGATCCGCCGCTTCGTGCGCGATCGCTTCGCCGAGGTGCCGGCGCTGCCCAGCCTGCGCCACGCGCACCGCCGCGGGCCGACCTTCGAGGAAGCCGAGCGCCTGGCCTGGCCGCCGCAGCGCTACAGCCTGCAGGACCTGCGCTGGCGCGGCGTGCGCGCTGGGCTGCGCCTGGGCGGACAGCTCTCCGAAGGCATTGCCCTCGGCCTGCAGACCGGCTTCGATTCCGGCAGCACGCTGGACTACATCTACCGCGACCAGGCGGCCGGGCGCGGCCCGCTGGGGCGGATGATCGACCGCAACTACTTGGATGCGATCGGCTGGCGCGGCATCCGCGTGCGCCGCCAGCATCTCCACGAACTGTTGGGCCTGGCGATGCAGCGGCTGCGCGCCGCGGGCCTGCCGGTGCGCGCGCTGGACATCGCCGCCGGCCACGGCCGCTACGTGCTGGAAGCGCTGGCCGGCGGCAGCCAGCGCGCCGATGCGATCCTGCTGCGCGATTTCAGCCCGTTGAACGTGGAGCAGGGCCGCGCGCTGATTGCCGCACTCGGCGCCACCGATATCGCCCGCTTCGAGCAGGGCGACGCCTTCGACCGCGACGCGTTGGCGGCGTTGCAGCCGCGGCCGACGCTGGCCGTGGTGTCGGGTCTGTACGAGCTGTTCCCGGACAACGACCAGGTGCTGCGCTCGCTGCAGGGCGTGGCTGCGGCGGTAGAGCCGGGCGGCTACCTGGCCTACACCGGCCAGCCCTGGCATCCGCAGCTGGAATTCATCGCCCGTGCGCTGACCAGCCACCGCGGCGGTGCGGCCTGGGTGATGCGCCGGCGCACCCAGCAGGAGATGGATGAACTGGTGCGCACGGCCGGCTTCCGCAAGCTGGAGCAGCGCATCGACGAGTGGGGCATCTTCACCGTGTCGCTGGCGCAGCGGATCGCGCCATGAGCATGGCGGCCGCGCGGCCGTGGCGGCGTGCGCTGGCCTGGCTGGCGCTGCTGGGGCCGTTCTTCTTCCTCAGCTACGGCCTGGCCAACACCCTGGCCGCGCGCCGTGCCGAGGTGCCGTCGTTGCCGTTCGCCTGGGAAAGCCACATCCCGTTCTGGCCGTGGACCATCGTCCCGTACTGGTCGATCGACCTGTTCTACGTGATCTCGTTCTTCGTCTGCCGCACGCGCGCCGAGCTGGACACGCATGCGCGGCGCCTGCTCACCGCGCAACTGCTGGCGGTGGCTTGCTTCCTGCTGTGGCCGCTGCGCTTTGGCTTCGAACGGCCGCCGACCGAGGGCGTGTTCGGCTGGCTGTTCGCGGTGCTGCTCGGCTTCGACAAGCCGTTCAACCAGGCGCCGTCGCTGCACATCGTGCTGCTGGTGGTGCTGTGGGTGCGCTATGCGCAGCACCTGCACGGGCTGGCGCGGTGGGCCCTGCACGGCTGGTTCGCGCTGATCGGGTTATCGGTGCTGACCACCTACCAGCATCACTTCCTCGACGTGCCCACCGGCCTGGCCGCGGGCTGGCTCTGCGTGTGGCTGTGGCCGGAGCGCATCGCCGCGCCGTGGCGGGCCGCGGCGCCGGCGCGCGATCCGCGGCGCTGGCGCCTGGCTGCGCTGTACCTGCTCGGCAGCGCGGCCTGCGCGGCTGCCGCGCGCGCGCTCGGTGGCGCCGGCTGGTGGCTGCTGTGGCCGGCGCTGTCGCTGCTGCTGGTCGCGCTCAGTTATGCGCTGCTCGGCCCGCTGGGCCTGCAGAAACGTGACGATGGCCGCCTGAGCCTGGCCGCCCGCTGGCTGTATGCGCCGTACCTGGCCGCTGCCTGGCTCAACTCGCGCGCCTGGACCTGGCGCGATCCGGCGCCGCGCGCGATCGTCGACGGCGTCTGGCTCGGGCGCCTGCCCGGTCGCGGCGAGCGCACGCGTTTCGCCGCGGTGGTCGATGTCAGTGCGGAACTGTCGTTGCGCGAGGCGCAGGCGCACGACCGCGTGGTGCCGATGCTGGACCTGGTGGCGCCGCCGGCCGCGGCCTTGCGCATGGCCGCCGACGCGATCGAAGCGGCGCGCGCACACGGCCACGTGCTGGCCTGCTGCGCGCTGGGCTATTCGCGCAGCGCGGCAGCAGTGGCTACCTGGCTGCTGCGCAGCGGCCGCGCCACCAGCGTGGACGAGGCGCTGGCGCTGTTGCGAGCGCACGCGCCACGGATCGTGCTGGGACCGGCGCAGCGTGCCGCCATCGCCGCCGCCTGCACCACATCACCGGCGCTGCTGCAGGCGCAGGAGCTGCCGGCATGAGCACGCCGCTGGAACTGCGCACGATGGCGGCGGTGTTGCGCCAGGCCGCGCCACTGGATCGGCTGTCGCTGCTGCTGCTCGCGGTCAGCGTGCTGCTGGCGGCGTGGTATGCCGGCACCGGTGCCGTCCTCGCCGTGTCCTGCTGTGGCGTCGCCGCGTTGGCCGGCCTGCTGCAGCGCTACTGGGCGGCGCGGGTCGGCCTGGACGTGGCGTTGCTTGAGGCAGTGCTGGCCGAACCGGACCTGCAGCGCGCCGGCGCCGACCTGGACGCGGCTCTGCAGCGGCTGAGCCTGTTGCGCACGCCGCCGCCGCCGCGCGACTGGCTGGCGCGCTGGCAGGGCATGCGCCGCCTGTTGCGGCGGCAGCTGCTGTGTTTCGCCCTGCAGGTTCTGTCACTGCTGCTGGCGCTGTGCACGGCGCCAGCGGGCTGGGAAGCGCTGCGATGACGCGAACGCCGACGCCGCTGCTGCCGGCCAGCGTCGATCCCGATCACGCGGCGCTGTGGCAGCGCCTGCAGGCCGATGGCTTCGGCGAGGGCGACGCGGCGTTGCCGGCGTTCGAGCGCCGCGTCGCTGAGGAGGCCAGCGTGTCGCTGGCGCTGGCCGCGCACCTGGTCGAGGAATACCGGCGCTTCTGCTTCCTGGCCTGCGTCGCCGGCGAGGAGATCACGCCGAGTCCGCTGGTCGACCAGGCCTGGCATGCGCACCTCACCGACACCCGCGAATACTGGCAGCGGTTCTGTCCGCAGGTGCTGCGCCGCACCCTGCACCACCAGCCCGGGCGCGGCGATCCGGCCGACGCTGCGCGTTTCCAGGCCCAGTACGCGGCCACCCTGGCGCAGTACCGGCACTACTTCGGCGAGCCGCCGGCGGCGTGCTGGCCGGCGCCGGCCGGCACGCGTCCATCCGTGCCGGCACCGCGCCAGGCCGGCGCGCGCCGCAGCGCGCCGGCGCGTGCCGGCGTCGCCGTGTGGGGCTGGATGCTGGGTGTTGCCCTGCTGTTCGCGGTGCTCTGGCAACGCCACGGTCCGCTGTCGCCGCTGCACTGGCCCGGACCGCCGTTTCTGCTGCTGTTCCTGGCCGGCATCGGCCTGGCCTGGAGCCTGGGCGCGCGTCTGCGCCTGGCCGTGCGCGGATTGCGCCGCGCCGTGCTCGACACGCCGCTCGACGCCACCGAACTGGCCTATCTGGCCGGCGGCAGCGAGCGCGTCGCCGACCAGCAACTGGCCCTGTTGCTCGCGGCCGGCGCTGTACGTCTGCACGCGGAGCCGCACGTGCGCCGCCAGGCGCGGCTGCAGCCCACCACGGTCGCGGTACCACCGGCGCTGCAACGCGCGCTCGCGATCGTGCGCGCGCACCCGCAGTTGCAGCAGGCGCTGGCCGCGTTGCAGCGCGATGCCGCGCCGCTGCGCCGGGCACTGGTCGCCAAGGGGCTATGGCTGGGCCATGGGCAGGCGCTGTGCGCGCGCCTGTTCGGCGCCGCGCCGTTGCTGGCGCTGTGGACCCTGGGCGTGATGAAGTTGCGGATCGGCCTGCAGTTGCAGCGTCCGGTCGGCTTCCTGGTGGCGGCGATGGTGGTGGTCAGCGTCGTTGCGCTCGGTTTCCTGCTCACGCCGCCGCGGCGCAGCGTCGCCGGCGACGCCTTGCTGGCCGACCGCGAGGCGGCCTGGCGCGATGGCGTCGCCGCGCCCTCGCTGGCGCCCGGTTCGCACCTGGCGCTGCCGCTGGCCCTGGCCCTGGCCCTGGCCGGGACCAGCGTGCTGATGACCACGCCCTGGGCCGACTATCACGCCTTGCGTGCGCCCGCAGCCAACGGCCGCGGCGGCAGCTGTTCGACCAGCAACTGCGGTGGGGGCGGCGGCGGCAGCGACGGCGGCAGCAGTTGCGGCGGCGGTGGCTGCGGCGGCTGTGGAGGCGGCGACTGATGGCCGGTTCGACCTGGCAGGCGCGGCGCGCGCAGTGGCGTGCGCGGCTGGCGCTGGCGTTGCGCGCGCGCGGGGCCACGCCCAACGGCGTGTCCTGGAGCGGACTGGCGTGCGCGGTGCTGGCGGCGCTGATGTTCGCCCTGGCCTGGCGCGAGCCGCCGGCCAACGCCGCCGCGTTGCTGGTGCTGGCGGCGCTGGCGCTGCAGGCGCGGCTGCTGTGCAACCGCCTGGACGGCTTGATGGCGCAGCAGGCGCAGATGATCGGCCGCGCCGGCGCGGTGTACAACGAGGCGCCGGACCGGCTGTCGGACGTGGCGGTGTGCCTGGGTGTGGGCTATGGCCTGCAGCCGGTGCTGGGCATCGGCGCGGAACTGGGCTGGGCCGCCGCCCTGCTGTGCGTGGGCACCGCCTATGTGCGCATGCTCGGCCTGGCCTGCGCGGTGCGCGAACCGCTGCAGGGGCCGATGGCGCGCGCGCAGCGCATGCATTGGTTGTCGCTGGCCGCGTTGCTGGCGGCGGCCGCGCTGCTGCTGCAACACGTGGTACTGGCCCGCACGATCCTTGCCGTGGCGCTGGCGTTGCTGATCGCCGCCGCCGCCCTGACCATCGTGATCCGCGTGCGCGCCATCGTGCGCGAACTGGAGTGGAAATGATCGAACGCCTGATCGCCCGCGGCTGCAGTGCCGCGATCCGTCTGCTCACCGGCGCACGCGCGCTGTGGCGCGGCTGCATGCCGTCCAGCGAACGCCGGGTGTACTACGGCAACCACGCCAGCCACGGCGATTTCGTGCTGATCTGGTCGTCGCTGCCGGCGCCGCTGCGACGCGAGGTGCGGCCGGTGGCGGCGGCCGACTACTGGCAGCGCGATGCGCTGCGCCGCTACCTGATCCACGCGGTGTTCAACGGCGTGCTGATCGAGCGCGACCCGCAGCAGCGCCAGCGCGATCCGATCGCCTGCCTGTGCGAGGCGGTCGACGCCGGCGGCTCGTTGATCCTGTTTCCGGAAGGCACCCGCAACACCGAGGACGGCCTGCTGCCGTTCAAGAGCGGGCTCTATCACCTGGCGCGGCAGCGTCCGGAACTGGAGTTCGTGCCGGTGTGGATCGACAACCTCAAGCGGGTGATGCCCAAGGGCAAGTGGTTGCCGTTGCCGTTGCTGTGCACCACCACCTTCGGCGAACCGCTGCGACTGGGCGCCGGCGAGGACAAGCAGGCCTTCCTCGATCGCGCGCGTGCGGCCTTGCTGGCCTTGGCGCCGGAGCAGGCGGAGGCGGCCCGATGAATCCGATCGCGCTGAGCGAACACCTGCAGCAATCCTCGCTGCGGCAACAGACGGTGTGGCTGTTTCTTGGCATCGCCACGGTGCTGGTGGTGGCCACGCTGATCGCCGAGACCCTGCGCTGGCGCGCACGCGGACGGCCCAGCGCGGTGCTGGACAACCTGGTGGCGCGGATCCGCGCGTGGTGGGTGATGGCCGGGGTGGTGGCGCTGGCGTTCGCCTTCGGCCGGCTCGGCGTGATCGTGCTGTTCGCGCTGGTGTCGCTGTTCGCGCTGCGCGAGTTCATCACCCTCACCCCGACCCGGCGCGGCGACTACTACGCGCTGCTGGCCGCGTTCTACGTGGTGCTGCCGTGGCAGTACTGGCTGGTGTGGAGCGACTGGTACGGCCTGTACACGCTGCTGATCCCGGTCTACGCGTTCCTGGTGCTGCCGATCCTGGCGACCATCGGCGGCGACACCACGCGCTACCTGGAACGTACCGCCAAGGTGCAATGGGGGCTGATGATCTGCGTGTTCTGCATCTCGCATGTGCCGGCGCTGCTGAACCTGCGCATCCCCGGCTACGAGGACCGCAACCTGCTGCTGTTCGCGTTTCTGGTGATCGTGGTGCAGTCCTCGGACGTGCTGCAGTACGTGTGGGGCAAGCTGCTGGGCCGGCACCTGATCGCGCCGAAGCTGTCGCCGTCCAAGACCGTGGAAGGCTTCGTCGGCGGCATCCTCTCGGCAAGCCTGCTCGGCGCGGCGCTGTGGTGGATCACCCCGTTCTCGCCGCTGCAGGCATTCGCGCTGGCGCTGGTGGCCAACCTGATGGGCTTCTTCGGCGGCCTGGTGATGTCGGCGATCAAGCGCGACCGCGGCATCAAGGACTGGGGCCACATGATCGAAGGCCACGGCGGCGTGCTCGACCGATTGGATTCGGTGTGTTTTGCGGCGCCGGTATTCTTCCACCTGATCCGCTATGGGTGGGTGTGAGGGGCGGGGAGTCGTGATTAGGGATTGGGGATTGGTTGGAGCGGCGCGCGGTGCGCGTTGCGCCTGTGCGGGCGTAGGAGCGGCTTCAGCCGCGATGCTTTACCGAGAGCGTATAGCGGCCGATCGCGCAGGAGGACGGCATGGCTTCCGCACCCGCATCTTCAGACGATGTCGCGTCGGGGCTGAAGCCCCTCCCACAGTAGCGATGCGCGCGGTTCGGCGTTCGGTGTTTTCTTCGCTGCGGTAGTGCGTTCGGTTGCCTGGGGGTTCAGGCGTCGCGGCTGAAGCCGCTCCTACGAGGGCGATGTGCAGGCGCTACACGCTGGGTCGCTATGTGTGTCGGATCGCTTGACACTCACGTCATGCAGGACGGCACGATCCGATTCCCGATTCCCGATTCCCGATTCCCGATTCCCGATTCCCGATTCCCGGCCTTTCACCAGCCGCAGGCTGGTCATCCCGAATCCCGAATCCCCAATCCCGGCCTCCCTCAGGCCAACCCATATTCCTTGAGCTTCTTGCGCAAGGTCGCGCGGTGGATGCCCAGCAGCGCGGCGGCGCGGCTCTGGTTGCCTTCGCAATGGTTGAGCACTTCCACGAACAATGGGATCTCCATCTCGCGCAGCACGATCTCGTACACGTCGTCGGCATCGCAGCCGTCGAGGTCGCGCAGGTAGCGGCGGACCGATTGCGCCACGTGTTCGCGCAGCGGCGGCTTCGGCGCGCCGCGACTGGAGTCAGGACGAGTGGTGGCGGCGTTCAAGTTCGACGGATCCCCGGATGACAGCGGCACCGGACGGCAGGAGCGCCGGCGCGGGGGGACGAGTCTAGCGCGTGGCCTGCGCCGCTGCCATGGCGCAGTGCCCGAACGCAGCGTTCTCAGTGGAAGTCGAAACTGAATGCCGCAGTCTCGGCCGCCGGTTCGCGCACCTGGAAGGCGATCTGCGCGCTCTGTCCCGGTGCCAGCGTGACGCTGTCCGGACGCGCGCGGCCCAGGTATTCCTGCGGGCGCAGCACACGGCTGCCGATGGTGCGGCCGTCGGCGTCGGCCAGCGATAGCTGCAGCAGCGGCCAGGCCTGCGCCCAGCGCGCGTCGTTGCGGAAGGTCGCCTGCACCTGCAGGGTGCCGGCATGGCCGGGCAGCGGCCGCACCTCGCGGCTGAGCATGGTGAAGGCGGCCGGCTCGCGCCAGGCCGGCACGCTGCAGCGCAGGACCTGGCAGACTCCGGCCACCCACGGCCGCCAGCGCGGGTCGGCGCCCAGGCGCTGGCGATCGGCGATGAGGATCTGCAGCGCCAGCAGCAGGCCCAGCCCGGCCAGCGCGATCCACTGCCACGGCGCGGCGCGCAGCACCGGGCGCCGTGCGCGTGGCCCGTGCAGGAAGCTCGGGGCGGCGGCGGATGCCGGTGCAGTGGCGGTGGCCGCAAGTGCCGGGGGTGTGGCTGGTGTCTGGTCCGGCGCCGACGCCGCCAGCGGCGCGTCCAGGTCATGCGTCTGAATGGGCGCGCGGGATGTGTCGGCCTCGCTCTCGGTCTCGACCGACGTTGCGTTCGCAAACGTTGGCGAGACGCTCGGCGCCGTGGGGTGTGTGGTGTCGGTCGGCGGCGCCGCGCCTGCCGACGCCGCCTCGTCCGCCGCTGGCGCAACCGGGGTCTCGTCCGGCGTGGCGGACTGATCGGGCTGGCGCAGCAACGTGGCGAAGCTGGGGCGGGGCGGAGTGCGATCGGGCATGCGCGCGGACGACGACGGCGAGACCCTTATTCAAGCATGTTCAGCACGCGCCGGCGGGATTTGCAGCGCGCTGGCGGCTGGACTGCGGCCTTGCAGGCGTCAGACAGACGCGCCGATCGGCCACCGCGCGATCAGGGGCCGAGAACCTGAATTCGATTCCCGATTCCCGATTCCCGATTCCCAACTCAAGCAACCCGCCGCGGCGCGCTCAGCGCGACCTGCGGGTGTCGAGCAGGTCGAGCAGGCCGGCGCGCTGGCGCGGGCTCAGGCCTTCGAAGCGCTCCAGCAGGCGCAGTTGCTGGTCGGTGAACTGGTACTGGCTGGGCAGTTCGCCGATGGCAGTGGCATCGGCCGTCGGTTCGCCGAACACGCGCTCGCCGCGGCCGGTGGCCAGGTATTCGAAGTGCAGCCCGCTGCGGCGGGCCAGGGCGATCAGGTGCTCCAGCGCCGGCGCCGTGCCTTCGGCCATTTCCCACTGCGCCACGGCGCTGCGGGTCACGCCCAGGTCCAGCGCCAGGGCCTCCTGAGTGAGGCCGGTGAGCTTGCGCGCTTCGCGCACCCGTTCGTACAGCTTGCTGTTCACACGCACCTCCGCAGGGGAGGCGAGATATAGCCGCGCCGGCCGATGCGGTTGGTTCGTGGCGCTGTCCAGCGAGAGAATGTTAGCGATACTGTCTTCGCTTCACTGGGCCGGCCGGCCTGGGCGCGGGCCATGCCTGGCGTGGCGAATGCCGCGCTGCGGCGCCGCTGGGCGCGTTCGCGCCCCGATTCAGTGGCGGCGCACGCCGTCGATGCGCATCCAGTCGCCGTCCTGCTCGGTACGCAGCTGCGCGAACCACGGCGCGTAGCGCTGCAGCAGCTCCTGCTCCTGGCCATGCAGGATGCCGGACAGGGCGATGTGCCCGCCCGGCGCCACGCGCGCGGCCAGGGTCGGTGCCAGCGCGTCCAGCGCCGAGGCCAGGATGTTGGCCACCACCACCGGATAGGTCGCGGCCGGTTCGTCGGCCGGTAGGTATACCGCCAGGCGCTCGCCCACGTCGTTGCGTTCGGCGTTGTCGTGGCTGGCCAGCAGCGCCTGCGGGTCGTTGTCCACGCCCACCGCGGCGGCGGCGCCCAGCTTCAGCGCGGCCAGTGCCAGGATCCCCGAACCGCAGCCGAAATCGAGCACGCGCGCCTGCGCCAGCACGCCGTCGGCGGCCAGCGCGTCCAGCCAGCGCAGGCACAGCGCGGTGGTCGGGTGGGTGCCGGAGCCGAACGCCAGGCCCGGGTCCAGGCGCACCACCGCGGCGTCGGCGCCGCGGGCGTCCTCGGGCAGGTCGTGGTTCCACGGCACGATGAAGGTGCGCGCGCCGAAGCGCATCGGCTGGAACTGGTCCAGCCAGGCCCGTTCCCAGTCCTGGTCGTCGACCTTGCGGAAAGTGACCTGGGCCCAGTCCAGCCCGGGGTCGAACGCCTCCAGCGCGGCCAGCAGCATCAGCCCGTCCTGTTCCTCGGGGAACAGCGCGCTCAGCACCAGCGTGCCCCACAGCGGGGTCTCGCCTACGCCCGGTTCCAGGATCGCGCGTTCGTTGCTGGTGTCGGCGTCGGCATCGAGCAGGGTCACCGCCAGCGCGCCGACATCCTCCAGCGCGGTCTCGTAGCGGGGCTGGGTGGCGTCGGTGCAGCGCAGGGTCAGTTCGAGGAACGGCATCGGTCGGTGGGGCAATGAGGGAAGCGCGCATCTTAGACGGGCGGAGGGCCTTGCGCTGGAGATTGCCTGCCGGCGTAGGAGGGCAGGGAGCGCATTTCAGCGGGTGGCGAACGCCCATGCCCAGCCGGCAGCGTTCGGAGCGCGGCGTACGACGGCGGTGCGTGGCGTCGCGCTGGCGCCGGGCGTTCGCATGGGGAACCGGCGGGTGCGCGATCGCCATCGGGTCCGGCCGCATCGCCGTGCGGGTCGCGCCGCCCAGTCGAAAGGGCCGCCGAGCATCGCGGCGACCGGCGCGATGAGGCCGGACCGACGCGGAGCCGGGCCGCGGCGGTCGGCGGAAAAGGCCCGACAAGGCGACTAGGCGCTGAGAGGCCAGGACCCGCACTGCGACTGGGTGCCGCGCCGCCCATCGGACCGTGCCGTTCGTCCCTGCCGCCGCTCCGCGCGTCCGTGCGCCGATGCCCGTGGCACGCACTTGGCGCATGCCACGGCCGCGGCCTGGGGTAGACTGCCGGCTCGCAGCGGCCGGGCGACAGGGGGTCCGGCTGCGCTTCTGCCCGTTGTCCGGCTCTCTCGCGCATGCCCGTCGTGTCCCGTCCAACCTGGCTGTTGCTGGCGCCCGCCGCGCTGTTGCTGGGCGTGGTCGCCTATCGCGCGCTGTCGCTGCCGGCGGCACCGGCGGTGCCCGCGGCAACGACCACGGTGGCGGCCGGCGCCGTCCCTGCGCCCGCCGCGCCGACTCGCCTGCCGATCCCGACGTCGACGCCGATTCACCCGCGTGGGAATGCAGAGGGCGAACACGGCGCCGACCTCTACCGCGCCGCGCAGCAGCTGTCGATCGCCGCCGCGCACGGCGACCCCGAGGCGTCCTGGCGGCTCAGCCGCATCTACGACTATTGCGCCGGCTATGCGATGGACCCGATCGGCTACGGCGCCGACACCCGCGCGATCGCCGATGCGCGCCTGCCGACCTCGGCGCAGATGGTGCAGGCCCGTGCCCGCGTCGGCCGCCGCTGTGCCGGCTTCGCGCCCGACGATGGCCTGACCCGCCAGGCCATCGTGGCCCAGCGCGTGCAGGCCGCGCGTGGCGGCAACCTGGCTGCCGAAGCGGCGCTGCTGGCGCTGGGCCAGCCGCTGCATGCCGGCGCCGAGTACAAGCGCGACCTGGTCGCGCGGGTGCGCGCCTCCGGCGACCCCGATGCCTACGTGGCGCTGGCGCCGGCGATGGGCCTGGCCGCCAGCGGCGACGACAGCCTGGGCGGCAGCGTGGCCGGCACCCAGTTTTCCGAATTGGCCTGGCAGTTGGCCGCCTGCAGGCTGGGATTGGATTGCGGCCCGGACAGCGAGCTGATGACCCGCTATTGCGCCAACGGCGGGATCTGCTCGCGCGACCCCACCCAGGACTTCAGCAGTTTTGTTTACGACGCCGCGGTGCCGCGGCAAGGCACGGACACGATGAACGACATGGTCAATCGACTGGTGGACAGCACGGGAGCAGGCTCATGAATTACCGGCGATGGCTGCACGGCGCCAAGTTCTGGTTCTGGGTCCTGGCCTTCGTCGCCTACTCGGCGGCGGCGGCGGGCCTGCTGCTGATCGACACCGCCGAGCAGCGCTACCGCGGCCTGTCCAAGGTCGAGCTGACCACCGCGCATTCCGCGCCGGACGTGCGCCGTGCCGGCGCCGCGCAGGTGGCGGCGATCTACCGCGCCAATAGCGGCATGCCGTTCTCCACCCTGGCCCCGGGCAGCACCTTCCAGATCGTCTGGCCGGACGGCTCCACCGAGACGGTGATGATCGTCAGCCCGACCTCGAGCCTGGGCGCGGAGCCGGTGGCGGGGACGCAGGCGAAGTAGCCGGGATTCGGGATTGGGGAATGGGGATTCGGGAGTGGCGGGCTGCGCGAGTGCAAGCCCGCTGCGATGCCAGGTGGTCGTAGGAGCGGCTTCAGCCGCGATGCGTCACCACTGGCAGGTCGCGGCTGAAGCCGCTCCTACAACGCCGCGGCCGGCATGCGCCGGTCGCGCCACTCCGGATGGAGTGGCGTTTTCTTGTCAGTTTGCTTGACACCGGCATGCGCCGGCGCAGCCTCTTGCGAATCCCGAATCCCGAATCCCGAATCCCGAATCCCGAATCCCGAATCCCGAATCCCGAATCCCGAATCCCGAATCCCGAATCCCGAATCCCGCCGTTCCTACAAGGCAATCGACTTGTTCTTGCGCTCGGCCAGGCGCTTTTCCAGGTAGTGGATGTTCTGGCCGCCGGCCTGGAAGCCCTTGTCGCGCATGATCCGCTGCTGCAGCGGGATGTTGGTCTTGATGCCATCCACCACCATCTCGCTCAGCGCCACGCGCATGCGCGCGATCGCGGTCTCGCGGTCGGGGCCGTGCACGATCAGCTTGCCGATCATCGAGTCGTAGTTCGGCGGCACCTTGTAGCCGCTGTAGATGTGCGTGTCCACGCGCACGCCGGGGCCGCCGGGCGGGTGGAAGCCGGTGATCAGGCCCGGGTTGGGCATGAAGGTTTCCGGGTCCTCGGCGTTGATGCGGCACTCGATCGCATGGCCGCGCAGGACGATGTCCTTCTGCTTGATGCTGAGCTTGTGCCCGGCGGCGATGCGCAGCTGCTCGCAGACCAGGTCGATGCCGGTAATGCGCTCGGTGACCGGGTGCTCCACCTGGATGCGCGTGTTCATTTCGATGAAGTAGAAGCGCCCGTTCTCGAACAGGAACTCGAAGGTGCCGGCGCCGCGGTAGCCGATGCGGATGCAGGCGTCCACGCAGACCTTGCCGATCTCGTTGCGCAGTTCCTCGGTGATGCCCGGTGCCGGCGCTTCCTCCACCACCTTCTGGTGGCGGCGCTGCATCGAGCAGTCGCGCTCGCCCAGGTGGATGGCGCCGCCCTGGCCGTCGGCCAGTACCTGGATCTCCACGTGGCGCGGATTCTCCAGGAACTTCTCCATGTACACCTGGTCGTTGCTGAAGGCGGCCTTGGCCTCGGACTTGGTGGTCTCGATGGCGGCCTTCAGCGCGGCCTCCGAATGCACCACGCGCATGCCGCGGCCACCGCCGCCGCCGGCGGCCTTGATGATCACCGGGTAGCCGATCTCGCGGGCGATCTTGGTGTTGGCGACGATGTCCTCGCCCAGCGGGCCGCCCGAGCCGGGCACGCACGGCACGCCGGCGGCCTTCATCGCACGGATCGCCTCGACCTTGTCGCCCATCAGGCGGATGGTGTCGGCCTTGGGCCCGATGAAGATGAAGCCGGACTGCTCCACGCGCTCGGCGAAGTCGGCGTTCTCCGACAGGAAGCCGTAGCCGGGGTGGATGGCCTGGGCATCGGTGACCTCGGCCGCGGCGATCAGCGCCGGGATGTTGAGGTAGCTCTCCGACGAGGGCGCCGGGCCGATGCACACCGACTCGTCGGCCATGGCCACGTGCTTGAGGTTGCGGTCCACGGTGGAATGCACCGCGACCGTGCGGATGCCGAGCGTATGGCACGCGCGCAGGATGCGCAGCGCGATTTCGCCGCGATTGGCGATGACGACTTTATCGAGCATGGGATTCGGGATTCGGGATTGGGGATTCGTAGGGGGCAACGTCCTCCCGGATGGAGTGGGCGTTGTCCAGCGAACGAATCAGGGCGTTGAGTCGGGAAAAAACGCGATCGAGCAGCGCGGCCAGCGGGGCGTCTGCGCCGCTGAAACCAAGCCTCACGGCGAGTTGGGTCTGGGTATCCAGTTCCGACAGCGAGCCACGGGCCATCGACAGGAAGCGCAGGTACTCCGCGGTGGATCTGCGGGCCGCCCCCTCGGCAATGTTGGAGGGAACACTGACGGCTGCTCGGCGCATCTGCGCGATGAGTCCGAAACGCTCGGAGTCGGGGAAGTGTTCGGTGATCCGGTAGATCGATTCGACCAGCGTCATCGCGTCGCGCCAGACGTCCAGGCGCTCGTGCGGCCGCTGTTGCGAATCCCGAATCACGAATCCCCAATCCCGGCTACTGAATCACAAACAACGGCTGGTCGAACTCCACCGGCTGGCCGCTTTCGCCCAGGATCGCGACGATGGTGCCGGAGACGTCGGCTTCGATCGGGTTGAACATCTTCATCGCCTCGATGATCGCCAGGGTCTCGCCGGCCTTGACCGCCTGGCCGACGCTGACGAAGGCCGGCTTGTCCGGGGCCGGCGAGGTGTAGAAGGTGCCGACCATCGGTGCGCGCAGCACGTGGCCCTCGGGCAGGGCGTTGCCGGGCTTGGCGCTGCCGCCGGTGGAGGCTTCGGTGGGCGAGCTCATCGGCATCGGCGCAGCGGCGGCCGGCGCGGCCGCGGGGGCGGCGGCCACGTATTGCGGCGCGCTGGCGGTCATGCCCTTGGGGGTGCGCGCCAGGCGCACGCTTTCCTCGCCTTCCTTGATCTCGATCTCGGCGAGATTCGATTCTTCCAGCAGGTCGATCAGTTTCTTGATTTTGCGGAGATCCATAACGGCCTCGTGAGGTGACTTTTGAAAAAGACCGGGCGCGCGGCCCGGGGACTCAGACGGGGAGATGCGGTGCCGGTCCGGCGTGGGCGCGGCTCATGCGGCCGCTCCCAGCCGGGTCAGCGCCGCGTCCATCGCATAGCGGTAGCTGTCGGCGCCGAAGCCGCAGACCACGCCGACCGCGTGGTCGCTGAAATAGCTGTGGTGGCGGAACGGCTCGCGGCTGTGCGGGTTGGACAGGTGGATCTCGATGAACGGGATCGCCACCGCCGCCAGCGCGTCGCGCAGCGCCACCGAGGTATGGGTGAACGCGGCCGGGTTGATCAGGATGAAGGCGGTGCCGTCGCCGCGCGCGGCCTGCACCCGCTCCACCAGCACGTGCTCGGCGTTGGACTGCAGGCTCTCCAGCGCGTGACCGGCGGCGCTGGCCTGGGCCTGCAGCGCCGCATCGATCTGCGCCAGGGTGGCATGGCCGTACACGCCCGGCTCGCGGGTGCCGAGCAGGTTGAGGTTGGGGCCATGCAGCAGCAGCAGTCGCGCCATCGGGAACAAAGCAGCGGAAAGGGCGGCAGTCTGCGCGAAGCCGGCATTGCTGTCCAGTTCGGCGAAGTTGCGGGTGTTTTAAACAAATGTTTGATTTTTCGCCGGCTCGCGTCGCGTCAGCGCAGGCATGGCGGGCGAGCAACGGGCCGCGCCACTGCCTGCGGTTATGTCGCATCTTGCGCGGACCATGCAAGTGTCGCTGCAGCATGGGACGGCCACATTGCAGCGCCATCGCCGCCGCGCGTCGACGCGCCGGTGGAAGTGGTATATACCATTTCAAAATCACTGAAATACCAGTCGAGGGTAGGCGCATGCGAACCGAGCGTATTGGCCGTTGCGGCCTTGGCCGCCACATCCTGGCGTTCGCGCTGCTGGCCGGGGCGACCGCGCCCGCGCTGGCGGCGCCGCCGGCGACGCTGCCGGCGGTGTACCCGGCGCCGACTGCGCTGCGTCTGCTCGGGCCGGAATTGCCGCTGGGGCCGTCGGTGGTGCTGGTCCAGGCCGGCAAGACCGACCCGGCTACCGACGCACTGGTGCGTGCGGTGTTGCGCGAGGCCGGCGTTTCCCGCATCCGCCGCGCCGGCACACTGCCGCACGACCCGCAGGCGGTGTCGGTGGTGCTCGGCACCGTCGACGCGGCGCCGGTGCGCGATGCGCTGGCCGCCGTCGACCTGGACGTGCCGGAACGCGCGGAAGGCTATGCGCTGGGCAGCATGGGCAGCATGGCCAGCGGCGGCGGCACGCGGATCGTGCTGGCCGGCCGCGACGACGCCGGCCTGTACCACGCGGCGCAGACCTTCCGGCAATTGGTCGCGCACGGACGCGTCGCCTCGGTGGCGGTGACCGACGCGCCGGCGATGCCGGTCCGCGGCACGATCGAGGGTTTTTACGGCAAGCCCTGGAGCATGGACGAGCGCGCCGCGCACCTGGCGTTCCTGGCGCGGTTCAAGGCCAACACCTACATCTACAGTCCGAAGGACGACGCCTTCGCGCGCGATCGCTGGCGCGCGCCGTACCCGGCGGTCACGCTGGCGGCGCTGGGCAAGCTGGCCGCGGTCGCCAACCGCGAGCACATCAACTTCGTCTACGCGCTCTCGCCGGGGCCGTCGATCTGCTACAGCGACGCGGCCGACCTGCAGGCGATCCGGCGCAAGTTCGCCGCGCTGCGCGCGCGCGGCGTGCGCAGCTTCTACATCGCCTTCGACGACATCGAATACACCAAGTGGAACTGTGCCGGCGATGCCGCCGCGTTCGGCCCGGCCGGCGAGCAGGCCGCGGCCACTGCGCAGGCGCAACTGCTCAACGCGGTGCAGGCGGACATCGCCGCGGCCGGCCACGGCGCGCTGATCATGGTGCCGACCGAGTACTACAACGTCACCGAGTCGCCGTACAAGGCGACGCTGCGCAAGGCGCTGGATCCGCGCGTGGTGGTGCAGTGGACCGGCACCGACGTGGTCCCGGCGTCGATCTCGGTGAGCGATGCGAAGAACGCGACCAAGGCGTTCGGGCGCAAGACCCTGCTGTGGGACAACTATCCGGTCAACGACTTTGCCGAGACCGCTGGGCGCCTGCTGCTGGCGCCGTACGACCGCCGCCAGGCCGGGCTGTCGGCGGAGCTGAGCGGCATCGTGTCCAACCCGATGAACCAGGAAGTGGCCAGCCGGCCGGCGGTGGCCGGGCTGCTGGCCTTCGCCTGGAACGACCGCGGCTACGACGCGCCGCGCACCTGGCGCGCGGCCGCGCGCGACTTGGCCGGCGGCGATGCGCAGGTCGCCGACGCGCTGCTGACCTTCTTCGACACCCAGCACCTGGCGCCGACCTTCGGCCATCTGCCCTGGCAGCCGCAGGCGCCGCGGCTCAAGGCGTTGATCGATGCGACCCGCGATGCGTTGGCCGATGGCGATCCGGCGGCCCGCAGCGCGGCGTTGACTGCACTCGGGCATGCCGCCGACGAGTTGGCCGCGGCACCGCAGCGCATCCGTGCCGGCACCACTACCGGCGCGTTCGTGGCCGAGGCGGCGCCATGGCTGGATGCGACCGCGCTGTGGGGCCGCGCGCTGCGCCTGAGCGTGGACGGGTTGAACCAGGCGCTGGCGGGCGATCCGGCGGCCGAACAGGCCTTCGCCGCGGCCGGGAAACTCGCCGCCCAGGCGGCGGCGATTCCTTCCATTCCCGGTGCGACCCGCTTCGGCGGCCCGGTCAAGGTCGCCGACGGCGTGCTGGATACCTTCATCGCCGATGCGCCCGGCCTGGTGGAACGCCCGCCGGCACGCTAGCGAAACCGCGAGCCGCGGCGGATCGGCGCGGTCCGCGCGCCAGTGTCCCGGCTCGCTCATGGGCATCGCCCATGTGCTGATGCCCGATCGCCATGCCGCGCAGCGCACGCATTAACCGGCGATTTACACCCGCGCGCCGCATCCGGGGCACAAAGGACGCCCCGAGCGGCCAAGGTGCGTGCCATGCGAATCGCGATCATCGGCGCAGGATTCTGCGGCAACGTGCTGGCCGCGGCGCTGGCACGCCAGGGCACCGCCAGCCGCATCACCCTGGTCGGCATGGCCGACACCTTCGGCCGCGGCGTCGCCTACGGCGCGGCGCGGCCGGAGCACCTGCTGAACGTGCGCGCCAAGGACCTGGGCGTGGATCCGCAGGATCCCGGCGGCTTCGCCGCGGCGCTGCACCTGGATGCGGCGCAGGGCATGGCGTTCCTGCCACGGCTGCAGTACGGCCAGTACCTGGAGCAGCACCTGGCGGCCGCCCTGGCCGACTCGGCGACCGAGGTGGTGCCGCTGGCGCAGGAGGCGGTGGCGCTGGAGCGCGATCCGCACGGCTTCCGCGTGTTCCTGGCCAATGGCGAGGATTTCGTCAGCGACGTGGTGGTGCTGGCGATCGGCGCACTGCCGCCGGCGGCGCTGCCGGGCGTGGGCCCGCGCCTGGCGGTGCACCGGCGCTACATCGGCTGGCCATGGCAGGACGGCGTGCTCGACACGGTGCCGCCGCAGGCGCGGCTGCTGCTGGTCGGCACCGGCCTGACCATGGCCGACGTGGCCCTGACCCTGCGCCGGCGCGGCCACCGCGGCGCGATCACCGCCCTGTCGCGGCGCGGCCTGGCGCCGCAGGCGCATCTGCCGCAGCCGGGCGCGCCGGTGAGCCTGCCGCCCAGCGTGGTGCAGGCGCTGCGCGGCCACGACCTGCGTGGCCTGGTGCGCAGCCTGCGGCAACTGACCACGGTGGTGGAGGACTGGCGCTGCGTGGTGGATGCGCTGCGTCCGCACCTGCAGCCGTTCTGGAGCGGCCTGGCGCCGGCGGCGCGCGCGCGTTTCCTGCGCCACCTGCGGCCGTACTGGGAGGTGGCGCGGCACCGCCTGGCGCCGGCCGCGGCCACCGCGCTGGCGCAGATGCAGCAGCAGGGCCAGCTGCGGATCCGCGCCGGGCGCCTGCTGCGCGCGCGCCTGGGCGAGGACGCAGTGGAGGCGGTGATCCGCGACCGCGCCGACCGCGGCGCGCGTACCGAACAGTTCGACGTGCTGATCCGCGCCACTGGGCTGGATACCGACGTCGCCCGCACCAGCCATCCGCTGGTTGCGGCGCTGCTTGAGGCCGGCCTGCTGCAGGCCGATCCGCTGGGCCTGGGGGTGGTGGTCGATCCGCGGCTGCGGGTACGCGACGCCGGCGGCCAGCCGGTCGCCGGTCTGTACTGCCTGGGGCCGCTGCTGCGCGGCGGCCTGTGGGAAATTACTGCGGTGCCGGAACTGCGCACCGCCGCGCAGCGCCTGGCCGAGGAGCTGGCGACGCTGGCGCAGGCGCGGACCGCCGATGGTGGCGCCAGTGGCGATGCGCCGCAGCGGCTGGCGTTCTAATGCTGGATCCGCACGCGCGCGTTGCCCGCGCTGCTGGCGTAGGAGCGGCTTCAGCCGCGACCGGGCTTTGCCGGTAATGTCTGGTCGCGGCTGAAGCCGCTCCTACGCGAGTGCGTCCAGCGCTCTGCCGACTAATGCGTCGGCTGCGCGCCGCCGCTTACCCAGCCCTCGACCTCGCCCGGCGCGAACGGGCCGAGCTTCTGCCTGACGATGCGGCCGTCGGCGTCGATCAGCACGCTGTACGGCAGCAGGCCCTGGGTGTCGCCCAGGCGCACGCTGGCGTCGGCCGGGCCCGGCGTCTCCAGCGCGATCGGGTAGCCGATCGGCACACGCTGCAGGAAGGCGCGCACGTCCTCGGCGCGGTCCAGGGCGATGCCCAGCACCTGCAGGCCGTCGCTCGGTTGCGCGCGCGCCAGCCGGTCCAGTTCCGGCATCTCGCGCACGCAGGGTTCGCACCAGCTCGCCCACACGTTGACCAGCAGCGGCCGGCCGCGGAATTGGGCCAGGGTCAGGTGGCCGCCGTCGAGCGTGGGCAGGCGCAGCGCCGGGGCGGGATCGCCCGGGCGCGCCGCGGCGACCGGCGCCGCCGCATGGCCGCTGGCCGTGGCGGGCGCGGCCGGGTCCAGCGCCGGCGTCCGCCGTTCCCA
Source organism: Xanthomonas sacchari (assembly GCF_040529065.1). Classification (NCBI taxonomy): domain Bacteria; kingdom Pseudomonadati; phylum Pseudomonadota; class Gammaproteobacteria; order Lysobacterales; family Lysobacteraceae; genus Xanthomonas; species Xanthomonas sacchari. The sequence goes on from NZ_CP132343.1 coordinate 561,841, forward strand.
CCAGTGCGCCGCCGCCACGCCGAGCACCGCCGCCACCGCGACGACTGCCAGCAGGCGCGCGCTGGCGGGGGTCATCGCGCCGCGCGCAGCAGGGCGTCCTCGACCACCGCCTGGCTCAGCACCGGCGGCAGCACCGTCGGCGGCGCGCCGGGGCCATAGACCACGTACAGCGGCACGCCCACCGCCTTGTGCTCGGCGAGGAAGGCACTGATGCGCGGATCCTCGTTGGTCCAGTCGCCCTTCATGTACACCGCGTCCACCCGCTTGATGGTGTCGCGGAACGCGTCGCTGTCGAACACGTTGCGCTCGTTGGCCTTGCAGGTGACGCACCAGTCGGCGGTCATGTTGACGAACACCACGCGGTTGTCGGTGCGCAGGCGGTCGAGCATCTGCGGCGAATAGGCCACGGTATTGCGCTCGACGCTGGCGCTTGGCGGCGGCAGCCGGGTCACGCCCCAGGCCGGCAGCAGGGCGGCCAGCAGCAGCACGGCGGCCAAGCGCATGCCGGTCTTGTGGTCGCGCCAGCGCGCGCGCTCGAACCACCACAGGCCCAGCGCCAGCAGGGTGGCGCCGATCAGCAGCAGCGCCACCGCGTCCACGCCGCGCTGCTTGCCCAGCACCCACAGCAGCCAGATCGCGCTCAGGTACATCGGGAACGCCAGCACCTGCTTGAGCGTCTCCATCCACGCGCCCGGCTTGGGCAGGCGTCTGGCCAGCGACGGCACGAAGCCGATCAGCAGGAACGGCAGCGCCAGGCCCAGGCCCAGGGTCAGGAACACCAGCATCGCCGCTGCCGCCGGCGCGGTCAGCGCATAGCCCAGCGCCGGGCCCATGAACGGGCCGATGCAGGCGCTGGACACCACGCAGGCCAGCACGCCGGTGAAGAAGTCACCGACCGGGCCGCTGCGCGTGGACAGCGACTGGCCGACGCCACCCAGGTTGGCGCTGAGGGTGAACACGCCCGACAGGCTCAGCCCGACCACGAACATCAGGTACACCAGCACCGCGACGAAGCCCGGGCGCTGCAACTGGAAGCCCCACAGCAGCCGCGCGGCCACGGCGATGCCGCCGATCACGGCGAAGGAGGCAAGCACGCCCAGCGTGTACCACAGCGCATGGCTGCGGGCCCGGCCGCGGCTCTCGCCGCTCTGCGCCAGGCCCAGCACCTTCAGCGACAGGATCGGCAGCACGCACGGCAGCAGGTTCAGCAGCAGGCCGCCGCCGAGCGCCAGCAGCAGGATCCACAGCAGGTTCTGCGTGGCCGGCGGCGGTGCGGCGCTGCGCGCGGCGTTGTGCGCCGAGGCGTCCGGCGTCGCCGGAGGGGCATCGGCGGCCGTGGCGGCGGCCGCGTCGTTGGCGTCGGCCTGGCGGCTGTCCAGCGGCGTCACCAGCAGCGGGCTGACCTCGGCCTGGTCGGCCGGGGTGATGGTGCCCTTGGGCAGTGCCAGCTTCACCCGCCGGGTCATCGGCGGGTAGCAGATGCCGTCGGTCTGGCAGCCCTGGAAGGTCGCCACCAGGGTCGCGGCGGCGGCATCGGCGCGCTGGCGCTGCAGCGGCACGGTGACCTCGGTCTGGTCGAAGTACACCACCACCTTGCCGAAGTGTTCGTCCTGGTGCGAGCTGCCCTGCGGCCAGCGCGGCATGCCGGTGCGGATGCCGGGCGCGCCCTCCAGCGCCAGCGCGGTGCGGTCGCGGTAGAGGTAGTAGCCGGGTGCCGGGGTGAAGCGCAGCAACAGCGTATTGCCGTCGTTGGCGATGGCTTCGAAATGGAACGCCTGGTCCGACGGCAGCGGCAGACCCTGCACCGCAGCGGCGCCGGGGCCGGGACCGAACAGCGGCTTGGCCCCGTTGCCCGCGCCCGGGCCGCTGCCCGGCAGCCCGCCCGTCGCCGCCGGCGGCGGCGCCGACGCCGGCGCGGCATCTGCGGCGGCGGCAGTGGCGGCCGGCAGGGTCACCTCGAGCAGGCGCTTCTGCGGCGGGTAGCACACGCCGGCATCGGCGCAGCCCTGGTAGCGCACCTCGACCTGCACGCGGTCGGTGCCGGGGTCGGCGATGCCGCTCTGCACCGCGTTCAACGCGTCGCGGTAGGTCTCCACCTCGCCGAAGTACGGATCGGTCTTCTTGTGGCCGGCCGGCAGCTGCAGGGTCGGGTTCGGCTTGAAGCCGCCGATGACCTTGACCGCGATGCGGTGCCGGTACAGGTAGTAACCCTTGGCGATGTCCCAGTGCAGCGTGATGCGGCTACGTTCGGGCGCCTGCGCGCTGAGCGCGAAGGCCTGGTCCACCGGCAGCAAGTCCTTTTCGCTGATCGCCAGGGCGGGGAAGGCGGCCACGGCCAGCAGGCACAGGGCGGCGAGGCGGTGCAGCAGGGTCATCGGCTTACGGTTCCTCACGGGTTTCGGCATGCACCCATTGCAGGTAGGCCGGCAGGCCGCCGGCGACCTCGAGTTCGACCAGTTCGGGGACCTCGTAGGGGTGCAACGCGCACAGCCGCTGCCGCAGGGCGGGCAGGCGGTCGGCGGCGGTCTTGATCAGCAGCAGCACTTCCTCGCCGTGTTCCACCTCGCCTTGCCAGCGGTAGGTGGACTGCACGCCGGGCAGGCGGCTGACGCAGGCGGCCAGACGCTCGTCGACCAGCGCCTGGGCGATCCGCGCGGCGCTGGCCGGGTCGGGGCAGGTGCTGAGCAGCAAGCGGAGGGCGGGCGCGGACATGCGGCCGACAGTATAGGGATGCCGGCCGCGCTTTGGCGGCGCCCGTGGGGAAAGCCGGCGCCGCTCGGAATCCCCAATCCCGAATCCCGAATCCCGAATCCCGCCCGCTGCAAATGCAGCGGGCGAGACAACGGCTCAGTTGACCAACTGGCAACTGGCCGGCTTGGCGGAAGTGAACAGCGACGAGGTCGCCCACTCCGGGTGGTCGATGAACGGGTTGCGGTTGCCCTGGAAGCTGTAGATCACCTCGTTGCGGGCGCGCTCGGCGTCGTCCGGCGGGTCCTGCTGGCTCCACGCGATCAGGGTCGACAGCAGGCCCATGTAGGCCGGCGAGGACGAGGTCTTGACGATCTTGCTGCGGTCGTCGGTCAGCTCCAGGTCCGGCTCGGACTGTCCGGTCTTGGCATCGACCCCGCCTTCATAGCGGATCGCCATGTACATCACCGCACGCGCCATGTCGCCCTTGCGGTGGTCCCACACCTCGAAGGTGCCGCTGTTGCCGTCCGGGGTCCGTACCCAGTTGGAGTTGCCCGGATAGGGGCCGCTGCCGCCGCCGAAGCCGGCGTTGGCCTCGGTGGCGCGCTCGCCGCAGTTGCTGTCGCACTTGGCGTAGGGCTTGTTGCCGCGGTCGGCGTTCCAGGTGGCGTCGGTCAGGTACAGCATGTGGGTGTCGGTGTACGGCGCGTAGGGCAGGCCCTTGTTGCCGGTGGCGGTGCCGAAGCCCAGCGAGTTCGGCCAGCTGTGCTCGCGGTTGTACTTCAGGCCGCTGCCGCTGCCGGCGCGGTCGGTGCCCTTGGCGTAGCTGCGGTTACGGTAGGCGTCGAGCACGCGCTGGCTGTTGTTGGGATCCTCGTCGGCGATCTCCAGGATGGCCCAGGTGTCGGTGCCGGAGCTGCTGCTGTACGGGTAGACGGTGTGGCCCTTGATCGTCTCGTGCAGCGAGCAGCGCAGCTGGCTGGGGCTGGAAGTGTTGACGTGCGAATAGTAGGTGCCGGCGCCGCTGCCGCCGCCCGAGCCGCTGGCCACGGTGAAGGCCACGCTGCGGTCCTGCGCCGGATGCGCGCCGTCGGCATCGCTGACGCGTGCGGCGACGATGCTCAGGGTGCAGCTCTCGCCGGCCTTCAGCGCGGTGTTGGTGGACAGCGCGAACTGGGTGCCGCTGCTGGGATAGGTCAGCGCCACGCTGCCGGACTGCTGGCAGCTCAGGCCGAACGCGCCGCTGGCCAGGCTCACCGCCTCGCTGAAGGTCACCGCCAGGTCGCCGGCGGCGGGGAAGTCGGTGGCGCCCTGGGTCGGGGTGGTGGCGGTCACCGTCGGCGCGGCGTTGCTGCCGCCCCCGCCGGCGAAGGTCTGGCCGTTGTTGCAGGCACCGAAGGTGCTGGTGGCGCTGTCGCTCCAGCTGAAATCGGCCGCGGCGCTGCCGTTGCCGCGCAGCTGCAGCGAGGTGCCGGCCGCGGTGCTGTTGCTCTCGCTGACCGGCAGGTTCTGGCTGGTCATGCCCGCGGCGGGGCCGCCGCCGCCGGTGATGGCGCCCTCGTAGCTGAGGAACTGCACCACCTGGCCGTTGCCGTCGACCAGCGCCAGGCCGTCGTTGGGACCGTTCTGGATGCCGTTGCTGGCATAGCTGACGGTGGCGATACGTACCTGCCCACCGCAGCTGACCAGGTTGCCGGCCGGCACCGCGCTGTTGGCGTAGACGGTGGCCGAGCCGGGGTTGCTGCCGTTGTACAGGTAGACGCGGTAGCCGCTCAGGCTCTCCCCGGCGGTGGCGACGATCTCCACGCCTTCGCCGGTGTCGCCGGCGGCGGTGGCATCGTCGTAATGCAATTCGTTGATGAATACGGCGGCCTGGGCCGGCCCGGCAAGGGCGAGCAGGCAGGCCAGCGGCAGCGCAACGGCGGATGGCTTCATCGACAACTCCTTTTGGTGATGGATCCCCCCCCTGGGTCCGCCCAGCCTAGCCCGACTCTGTGACACTGTGACGGGATTCGGTCACTGCTTGGCATGCAACGCACGTCTTCGGCAAAAAATTTTTGCCCCCGGCCCTTGAAAGCCCCCGCCACGGCACTACATCAGGCGCATCCCGGCGCTACCGGGTTTTTTCGCGAGCGTTGCTGGCAGTCGTCATGTGCGAGTGCTAACATCGCCGGCCTTTCCTAGACCAATCAATCACTTAAGAGGTCTCACTCAATGAGCATCAAGCCGCTTCACGACCGCGTCGTAGTCAAGCCGATCGAAGCCGACGAAATCTCCGCCGGCGGCATCGTGATCCCGGATTCGGCCAAGGAAAAATCCACCAAGGGTGAAGTCGTGGCCGTCGGCGCCGGCAAGCCGCTGGACAACGGCAGCGTGCGCGCCCCGGCGCTGAAGGTCGGCGACAAGGTCATCTACGGCCAGTACGCCGGTTCCAGCTACAAGGCCGAAGGCGTCGAGTACAAGGTGCTGCGCGAAGACGACGTTCTGGCGATCGTCGGCTGAAGCCGCCGATCGCGGGATTCGGGAATCGGGATTCGGGATTGGCAAAGGCGCCAGGCGCCGCGCGACCCGACATCTCCGCCCGAATTCCGCTTTAGCGAATCCCTAATCCCCAATCACGAATCCCGGAGCAACACACATGGCTGCCAAAGATATCCGTTTCGGTGAAGACGCCCGTTCGCGCATGGTGCGCGGCGTCAACATCCTCGCCAATGCCGTCAAGGCCACCCTGGGCCCGAAGGGCCGCAACGTCGTGCTCGAGAAGAGCTTCGGCGCCCCGACCATCACCAAGGACGGCGTCTCCGTTGCCAAGGAAATCGAGCTGGCCGACAAGTTCGAGAACATGGGCGCGCAGATGGTGAAGGAAGTCGCGTCCAAGACCTCCGACAACGCCGGCGACGGCACCACCACCGCCACCGTGCTGGCGCAGGCGCTGATCCGCGAAGGTTCCAAGGCGGTAGCCGCCGGCATGAATCCGATGGACCTCAAGCGCGGCATCGACAAGGCCGTCGTGGCCGCCGTGGCCGAGCTGAAGAAGATCAGCAAGCCCACCGCCGACGACAAGGCCATCGCCCAGGTCGGCACCATCTCCGCCAACTCCGACGAGTCGATCGGCAACATCATCGCCGACGCGATGAAGAAGGTCGGCAAGGAAGGCGTGATCACCGTCGAGGAAGGCTCGGGCCTGGAGAACGAGCTGGACGTGGTCGAGGGCATGCAGTTCGATCGCGGCTACCTGTCGCCGTACTTCATCAACAACCAGCAGAGCCAGCAGGCCGACCTGGACGACCCGTTCGTGCTGCTGCACGACAAGAAGATCTCCAACGTGCGTGACCTGCTGCCGGTGCTGGAAGGCGTGGCCAAGGCCGGCAAGCCGCTGCTGATCGTTGCCGAGGAAGTGGAAGGCGAGGCGCTGGCGACCCTGGTGGTCAACACCATCCGTGGCATCGTCAAGGTCGTGGCGGTCAAGGCCCCGGGCTTCGGCGACCGTCGCAAGGCGATGCTGGAAGACATGGCCGTGCTGACCGGCGGCACCGTGATCTCCGAGGAAGTGGGCCTGGCGCTGGAGAAGGCGACCATCAAGGACCTGGGCCGCGCCAAGAAGGTGCAGGTCTCCAAGGAGAACACCACCATCATCGACGGCGCTGGCGACACCTCGGCGATCGAATCGCGCATCAAGCAGATCAAGGCGCAGATCGAAGAGACCTCGTCGGATTACGACCGCGAGAAGCTGCAGGAGCGCGTGGCCAAGCTGGCCGGCGGCGTGGCGGTGATCAAGGTCGGTGCCTCCACCGAGATCGAGATGAAGGAAAAGAAGGCGCGCGTCGAAGACGCCCTGCACGCGACCCGTGCGGCGGTGGAAGAAGGCGTGGTCCCGGGCGGCGGCGTGGCGCTGGTGCGCGCGCTGAGCGCGATCGGCGAGCTGAAGGGCGCCAATGAAGATCAGACCCACGGCATCCAGATCGCGCTGCGCGCGATGGAAGCGCCGCTGCGCGAGATCGTCACCAACGCCGGCGAAGAGCCGTCCGTGATCCTCAACAAGGTCAAGGAAGGCAGCGGCAACTTCGGCTACAACGCCGCCAACGGCGAGTTCGGCGACATGGTCGAGTTCGGCATCCTGGATCCGACCAAGGTGACCCGTTCGGCGCTGCAGAACGCCGCCTCGATCGCCGGCCTGATGATCACCACCGAAGCGATGGTGGCCGAGGCCCCGAAGAAGGAAGAGCCGGCCGCGCCGGGCGGCATGGGCGGCGGCATGGGCGGCATGGGCGGCATGGATTTCTGATCCAGCCGGCCTCGGCCGACCCGTTCCACGCAGTCGAAAGGAGCCCCGCAGCGATGTGGGGCTCTTTTTTTCTGCACGTGCAGGGGGCTGCCTCACTGTGTGACCGTCATCGCAGTGGCACGCCGATGCGCTATAAGCTGCGCTCGCCCAGCGTCTGCGAGCGGTCATGGTCGCCCCGGTCTGCCAACTCGATCCGCATCGGCTGGACCAGCACCGGCCGGCCTTGCAGCGCTTCCTGTTCCGCCGCACCGGCGACTGGTCGTTGGCCGAGGACCTGGTGCAGGAGACCCTCCTGCGCGTGGTCGTGTACGCGCGCGACCACGCGGTCACCGACCTGGCCGCGCTGGCCCGCGCGATCGCGCTGAACCTGCTCAACGACCACCTGCGCCGCCGCCAGCGCCAGCGTACCGAGCCGATCGACGATGAGGTGCCCAGCCCGGCGCCGGGTGTGGAGGAGGCGGCGATGCAGCGGCAACGCGTGGAGACCTTTGCCCGCGCGCTGCAGGGCATGCCGCCGCTGCGTCGCGAGGTGTTCGTGCGCAGCCGCCTGCGCGGGCAGAGCTACCGCGAGATCGGCGAGGCGCTGGGGCTGAGCGAGGCGGCGGTGGAGAAGCACGTCAGCCGCGGCCTGCGCTGGCTGCAGGAAACGGTGGCGCGTGGCGACGCGGTGCCGCCACTTGCCACCACGCCGCGCCGACGTGGCCCGGAGGACGCGGCATGAGGCCGGACAGCAACACCGCCGACGACGCGGTGCAGGACGCCGCGGCCGACTGGGTGGCGCGCGCGCTGGCTACGACGGGCGGCGATCCGCCCGGGCTGGCCGCTTGGCTGGCTGCCGATCCGGCGCATCGCGCTGCCTTCGATGCGCTGTGGGTGCTGGCCCACGATGCGGCGCTGCTGGAGGCGCTGGCCGCCTACGACGTGCAGGCCGAGGCGCCAGCGCAGGCGACCGGGGTGGCTGCCGTTGCCGTCCACGAGTCGGCCGCGTCCGCCGTCGCCGGAGCCATCGCGCCGGCAAGCGGCGCACGACGTCCGCGCCGCAGTTGGCGGCCGCTGGCGGCGGCGCTGGCCGCCGGCCTGGCGATGCTGGCCGTGCTGCTGTGGCCACGGCTGCGCCCGGACCCGGGGCCGATCGTGGCTGCCACTGCGCCCGGACAGACCCGGGTGCTGCGCCTGGACGATGGCAGCGTGCTCACCCTCAACGGCGCCAGTCGGGTCCGGGTGCAACTGCGCGCGCAACGCCGCGAGGTGGCGCTGGAGGCCGGCGAAGTGTTCTTCGACGTTGCGCACGATCCGCAGCGCCCGTTCCAGGTGCGCCTGGGCCCGGCACGGGTACAGGTGCTGGGCACCGTGTTCAACCTGGCGCGCGACGGTGCCACCAGCGAGTTGTCGGTGTATTCGGGGCGGGTGGAGATCGTCAATGGCGCCGCCCGCCAGGTGCTGGCGGCCGGCATGCGCATCGACACGGCCAGCACCGGCCTGGGCGCGCTGGCACGCTTCGATCCGCAGGCCGGCGACTGGCGCGAGGGCTGGCTGCAGACTGCTGGCATTCCGCTGGCGCGGCTGATCGAGCGACTCAATCGGCGCTCGCCGCAGCCAATCGTGCTCGCCGATCCGGCGCTGGGTGCGCTGCAGGTGTCCGGACGCTTCCGCCTGGACCGGCCGGAGCAGACCCTCATGCACCTGGCGCAGCTGTATCCGCTGCAACTGCAGCGGCGCGCCGACGGCATCCGCGTGGAACGCGCCGCCGCGCCACAGTAGTCGCCGTCGCCGTCGCCGTCGCGGCGTTGCGTGCGCGGGCAGGCGCGACCTGCCGGGACTGGCTGCCGTCGCCGGCAGCGTCAGGGCAACGCGATGGTGCACGCGACGGTGGAGCGGCCGGCGGGCGCCATCGCGCATCAGTGATCTCGCTGGAGCGAACGGCCGCGCGACGGCGCGCGGCGCCTGTCCACGCGGCCGGTTCGCCGGCCAAGCGACCGTGCGGTGCTGCGACGCGTCACAAAAAATTCATGCAATCCCCTGTCGGGATCGGCGCCGTGCGGCGTCTTTGTCCTTTGCCACGCCACGTTGGCGACCCAATGACGACGTCCCATGCCGCCCCGCCGCTCCCTCCGCTGTGCCCTCCGTTCTCCCCGCGCCACTGCCCTGGCCGTTGCCCTGGCCGCGCTGGTGGCGCTGCCCGCCGTCGCGCCGTCGGCCGCCGCCGCGACGCCGGCCGCCGCGACCCTGCCGCCCGGCGATCTCGGCGCCACCCTGGCCGCGTTCTCACGAGCTACCGGCCTGCAGGTGATCGCCGATCCGGCGCTGCTGCGCGACAAGCGCAGCCCCGGCGGCAGCGTCGCCGGCGATCCACGGCAGGCGCTGAGCGGACTGCTGCGAGGCACCGATCTGGGCTTCCGCCTGGACGGCGACACGGTGATCGTACAGGCGGCCCCGGTGCCCGCCACCAGCGCCGCCGCCTCCCCGGCCGCCGCCGGTGCCATCGACCTGGATCGGATCGTGGTGACCGGTACCGCCACCCAGGGACCGAAATTCCTCGCCCCGTACGCCATTTCCACGGTCAGCGCAGAGACGATCGCCGGGCAGGCGCCGCGCAGCATGGTCGACATGCTGCGCTCGGTGCCCGGTGTCACCGTGGAGAATTCCGGTGGCGAAGCCGGCGGCGAGAACGTGGTGATCCGCGGCCTGCCGTGGTCCGGCTTCCGCCTGCTCGACGTGCTCGAGGACGGCCTGCCGCTGTTCGAGTCCAACTATGAGCGCCAGTTGCAGATCGACGAGGTGTACCGGCTGGACCTGGGCACCCAGGATGCGGAGATCGTGCGCGGCGGCACCGCGCCGATCTACAGCAACAACGCCTCCGGCGGCGTGCTCAACTTCATCACCAACCACGGCACCGACACCGCCAAGGGCGCGGTCAAGCTGACCGGCGGGGCGAACGCGCTGGCACGCATGGATGCCACCGCCTCCGGTCCGGTGCAGGGCAACGACAATCTGCTCTATGCCATCAGCGGCTTCTACCGGCAGAGCGATGGCCTGCGCGACCCGGGTTTCGGCAACGGCAACCAGGGTGGGCAGATCAAGGTCGGCGGCACCTACAAGTTCGACTACGGCAAGCTCTTCGCCGACTTCAAATACCTCAACGACCGCGGCGTGTTCTACAGCGCGATCCCGCTGGCCGATCCGCGCAATGGCGACTCGCTCGCCGACCTGATCGACCCGTCCACCGGCACGCTCGTCAGCGACAGCTTCCGCAACGTGCGTATCCGCACGCTGGACGGCAACGGCGGCAACCGCGTGGAGACGCGCGACCTGGCCGATGGCGTGCATCCGGTCACCCGCACCCTGACCGTGGGCGGCGACACCGAATTCGCCAACGGGTGGCGGCTCAGCGACAAGGCGCGCTACGTCGATGGCGACGTGGGCTTCAACGCGCTGTTCAACGGGTCTCCGGTGGACGCGGCCAGCGTGCTCAGCAGCCGCCTGGCCGCCGCACGCGCCGCGTTCCCGGGCACCGCCTCGCTGCGTTACGTGCTGGCCGGCACCAACACCCCATTCGATCCGGCCGCCACTGCCGGCCTGACCATGATCAACACCTGGTCGAGCACGCAGACCCACTACAGCGACTTCGTCAACGACCTGCGCCTGGGACGGCTGTTCGAGATGTCCGGCGGCAGCAGCCACGACGTGTCGCTGGGCCTGAGTTTCAGCCACTTCACCTTGCGCCAGCAGCAGATCGGCAATGCGCTGCTGACCGACGTCAAGAGCAATCCCGACGCGCTCGACATCCAGGCCCTGAACGCGGCCGGGCAGGTGCTCGGCAACGTCACCGAGAACGGCTTCACCAGCTACGGCAGCGGCGACCTGATCGGCGATAGCCACGGCACCGCCACCGCGCTGTATGCCGCCGATACATGGAAGCTCAACGATGCGCTGGAAGTGGATGCCGGCGTGCGTCGGGTGTGGCGCCGCGAAGAGGGCAACCGTGGCGTGATCGGCACCCAGACCATCGCCACGAGCGGTCCGCTGGCCGCGCGCACCGTCACCGGCCTGGTCGGCAGCGTGCCCTACAGCAAGGACATGGCCGGCACTTCGTGGACGCTGGGCGCCTCGTACAAGCTCGCCGAACCGGTCAATGTCTTCGCGCGCTATACCGAGAGCTTCAGCTTCCCGCGGCTGAGCGAGCAATGGGGCAACGTGGTCAACGGCGTCGGCGGGCGCATGCCCGACGGCAGCGCCACGCCGGTGACCCCGATCCGCCAGGCCGAGCTCGGCGTGAAGTACGCCACGCGGCCGCTGGAGCTGGTGCTGATCGGCTTCTACAGCGATTTCAGGAAACTCAATTCGAGCACCTATGTCGCCAACGCCAACGGCCTGCTGGTCAACGTGCCGCTGCTGATCGACACGCGCACCAAGGGCGTGGAGTTCGAAGGCACGTGGCGGCCGCTGGGCGGGTTCGAGCTGACCGGCTCGGTGACCCTGCAGGATCCACGTATCAGCGGCGCCGACACCTTCAGCGGCCTGTCCGGTGCCGCGCTGGTCGACAACGAGATTCCGCGCGTGCCCAAGTACAGCTGGTCGCTGCAACCGAGCTACCGCTTCCAGGTCGGCGGGGTGGATGCGCGCGCCTACGCCACCTGGTTCGGCATCGGCCGGCGCTTCCAGGACTTCACCAACGCCAGCGTGCTGCCGGCCTATCGCACCCTGGACCTGGGACTGCATCTGCAGCTCGACGCCAACCTCAGCGCGCAACTGCTGTGCACCAACGTCACCGATGCGCACGGCCTCACCGAAGGCAATGCGCGCGCGCCGGGCGTGTCCGGCGACCTGGTGCAGGCGGATGCGACCGTGGGCCGGCCGATCTTCGGCCGCAGCTACGTCGCCTCGCTGCAATGGGCGTGGTGACACACGCCCTGAGTCGCACGTGGGTCGCCGCCAGCGCGCGGCGATGCCACGTGCGCATGTTTCGTTGATCGCCAGGACCCTTCGATGACGCTTCCGCATTTCACCCGCCGCCGCTTCCTTGGCGGCCTCGGCACGGCGCTCGCCGCCGGCATGCTGCCGCTCCCCGGCTGGGCGCAGCGCGCTCCGGTCGCCGCTTCCGCCTTGGTCGATCGCATCCGCGAACCGCTCAGCGGCTGGGTTCCCGGCATGCTCGACATCCACCACATCGGCACCGGCCGCGGCAACGCCACCCTGATCGTCTGCCCCGACGGCACCGCGATGATGATCGACGCCGGCGCCATCGACGGCCTGGACAAATACCTGATCGACGAGCTGCCCAACGCCAGCCGGCGTCCGGGCGAGTGGGTCGGACGCTACGCGCGCCGGCATCTGGCGCAGGCGGGGCGGCACGAACTCGACGATTTCATCCTCACCCACTTCCACCGCGACCATATGGGCGAATGCCTGCCGGACACGCCGCTGGCGCCGGGTGGGCACTACGCCCTGACCGGCGTGACCGACGTGGCGCAACTGTTGCCGATCCGCCGCTACCTGGACCGCGGCTACCCGGACTATGCGTTTCCGCAAGCGCTGGACGATCCCAACCAGCGCAACTACCGCGCCTTCATCCAGCAGGAGCGCGCCCGCGGCGCGCAGGTCGAGCGCTTCCGTGCCGGTGCCGCCGACCAACTGCGGCTGCGGCGCGACGCCGCGGCCTATCCTGGCTTCGCCATCCGCAACCTGGTGGTCAACGGCGAGGTCTGGACCGGCGATGGCGAGCGCACGCGCGCCCTGTTCCCGCCCGGTGCCGTGCCGACGGAGAACCAGTGCTCGGCGGCGCTGCGCCTGCACTACGGCGCGTTCACCTACTACAGCGGCGGCGATCTCTCCAACAGCATCAACTACTACGACGAGGACCCCTGGCGCGACGTGGAAACGCCGGTGGCGCAGGTGACCGGTGCGGTCGACGTGGCGGTGGCCAACCATCACGCCTATGCCGATGCGATGGGCCCGGCCTGCGTGCGCGCATTGCGCCCGCGTGCGTTCGTCATCCTCACCAACGACTCGGCGCATCCGTCGGTGTCGCCGCTGGAGAACATGCTCAGCGAACGCCTGTACCCGGGTCCGCGCGACATCTACGCCACCGCGATGAAGCCGGAGAATATCGTCGCCAACAAGCGCATCCGCGAGATGACCAGCACCAATGGCCACGTGGTGGTGCGGGTCGCACCGGGCGGCGCGCAGTACCGCATCGTGGTCACCGACAACAGCGACGAGTCGGATACGGTGCTGGCCGTGCATGGTCCGTATGCCAGCGGGCGCCACGCCACGCAGGGGTCATCGTCCGCCTGAGCGGGCCGCCGTGCCCTGCCGCGGCGATGCGGCACGATTCCGCGCGCGATGCGGCGAATCGCGCATAACCGACAAGCGTCTACGCACGATGCGTTGCGGCGTGTTGACAGCGGGTGTCGGCGCCATGCAGGTTAGGGCGCACGGGCGTCCAGGGGGATCTGCACGCCCGCATGTTCGTCTTCTTCTGTGCGTCGCGACCGGCGCAGGGTGGCGTGTGCCTGCGGCATGCGCGCACGGTCGTGGGCGCGGCGCAGCGAAGGGGACGCCGGACGTCGTGCGTGCACGGCGTCGCTTCCATCCGCTGCAGAGGACACCGCATGCCACGTCGCCCACTCACCACCCTCGCGTTCGGCATCGTGCTGGCGCTGTACGGCGCCAGCGAGGCGCACGCGCAGGACGCCGATGCCGACACCGCCGCGCCCAAGGCCGCCGCCACCGACCTGGGCCAGGTCGTGGTCACCGGCTCGCGGATCAAGCGCTCGGAAGTGGAGGGCGCCGAACCGGTGCTGACGATCAGTGCGCAGCAGATCCAGCAGGAAGGCTTCCTCACCGTCTACGACGTACTCAGCACGCTCAACCAGCAGGGCAGCGTCGAGGCCGACACCAAATACGGCTCGCACACGCCCAATGCCTCGCCGGTGAGCCTGCGCGACCTCGGTCCCGGACGCACGCTGCTGCTGGTCAACGGCCACCGCGTCGCCGACTACCCGCAGCCCTACGCCGGCGAGAGCAACTTCGCCAACTACGCCAACATCCCGTCCGCGGCGGTGGAACGCATCGAGATCCTCACCGGCGGCGCCTCGGCGATCTATGGCTCGGACGCGGTCGCCGGCGTCATCAACGTGATCCTCAAGCAGGGCTACGAAGGCAACCAGGTGCGCCTGCGCGGCGGCACTGCCACCGCCGGCGGGCGCGACGTGGTCGACCTGTCCTGGGTCGGCGGGCGCAGCGGCGACAAGTGGAATCTGACCTACGCGCTGCAGTGGACCCGGCGCGATCCGCTCTCGGTCGGCGAGCGGCCGAAGATGGACGACCAGGACGACGAGTCCTACAGCAACTGGACCGCGCAGGCGCGCAAGTACGGCTTCAATCCGTTCACCGGCCTGAGCCTGGTCGACGCCGGCAACAACACGCGCCTGGCGCCGCCCAGCGGCACCTGCGCACGCTTCGGCGGCCAGTTCATCGATGCGCAGCGGCTGAGCTACGACTACAACAGCGATACCGTGCGCAACCTCGGCGGCTATTGCGGCATGGCCCACGACTACGCCGACTGGCTGGCCGCCAGCGGCGGCGACAGCGGCTCGGCCTATCTGTACGGCACCTTCGACTTCGACAACGGCGTGCAGGCCTGGAGCACGCTGTCCACGACCAAGAGCCTGGGCTACTGGACCTACGACCCACCCTACGTCTACCTCGGCCCGTTCCACGACACCGGCAGCGACCGCGACCTGTACGCGATCCGCCAGCTCACCCGCTTCGAATCCGGCGGCTGGAAGAACCTGGCCAACACCACCAAGGAACTGTCCTGGGACCTGAGCGCCGGCCTCAAGGGCCGCCTCGCCGATCGCTTCGACTGGGAAGTGGCGGTGGGCCGCGCGCGCTACACCGTGGACGAATACGTGCGTACCGTGGACACGCAGAAGGCCACCGCCTATTTCCTCGGCCCGCAGCTGGGCAGCACCGCCGACGGCACGCCGATCTACGATCTCAACGAGGAACGCTGGTACCAGCCGCTGACCGGCGCGCAGTACAACGACCTGGCGGTGAAGGCGCACAACCGCGCCGATTCCTGGGTCAACCAGGCCAGCGCCAACATCACCGGCGAGCTGCTGCAGGGCTGGGCCGGGCCGATCAAGTTCGCCGCGGTCGGCGAAGTGGCCAAGCAGGGCTACCGGCTGTCGCCCGATCCCTGCGCCAACACCTGCTATCCGCTGGACGTGGTCGACTACGGCGGCGGCGAGCGCCTGCGCTACTCCGGCGGCATCGAGTTCGACGTGCCGCTGCTGTCCAAGCTCAACGCCAGCCTGGCCGCGCGTCACGACCGCTACGGCGACTACCGCGCCTACGGCAGCGACCTGGGCGCGGCGATCGGCACCCAGCGCGACACCACCTGGAGCGCCGGCCTGGAGTGGCGGCCGCTTAGCACGCTGCTGCTGCGTGGCAGCGTCGCCACCAGCTTCCGCGCTCCTGACATGCACTACGTGCTCGGCGAGCCCAGTTCCACCCAGCAGACCGTGATCGACCAGTACCGCTGCATCCAGAAGGGCTACTACCTCACCGGCGGCTGCAGCGCCGAGAACAGCGACGTGTTCTACCTGATGCAGGTCAATCGCCGCGGCACCCCGGACCTGGAATCGGAGCATGGCCGCTCGGTCACTGCCGGCTTCGTCTGGGACATCGCCGAGGGCCTGTCGCTGACCGCGGACTACTACAAGATCCGGCTGCAGGACATGATCAAGGACCTCAACCGCGACGAGGTGCTCAGCGCCGAAGCCGGCTGCCGCACCGGCCTGACCACCGCCGGCGGCGTGTGGGTCAATCCCGGCGGTGCCGAATACTGCGCGCGCATCCTCTCGCGCGTGGCGCGCGATGCCGACGGTCGCGTTACCGGCATCGAGCAGGGACCGATCAACATCGCGCAGATGCACGTGTCCGGCGTCGATGCCTCGCTGAAGTACCGGCTCAACACCGCGCGCTGGGGTAACTTCAGTTTCGCCCTGGATTACAACAACCTGATCGGCTACCACGAGCAGACCTACCGCACCGACGACGACAAGAACCTGCGCGACCAGAAGATCCGCAGCAAGCTGCGCGGCAGCGTGCACTGGGAGAACGGCGGCCCGCTGGACCTGACCGTGTACGCCAAGCGCTTCGGCTCCACCCAGGCGGTGAACTGGGGCACCTGCACCCGCTTCGACGACGGCTACCAGCCCAGCCCCTCCGACGCCTGCCGCGTCACCGACAGCGCCAACCGCCATTTCGGCGAAAGCACCACCCGCTACTTCGGCCGCGTCGGCCCGGCGCTGTACTGGAACCTCACCGCCGGCTACCGCATCGCCCCGAAGATGAAGGTCAACCTGTACATCAACAACGTGCTCAACACCGTCGGCTACGACAACAAGGAGCGCTACTACGGCTACCAGTTCTACAACACCACCCTGTACGACGCGATCGGCCGCGAGGTGGCGGCGGAATATGTGCTGGATTTCTGAGGGGCCGGGATTCGGGAGTAGGGATTCGGGATTGGTTTTGGTCAGCGCTGAAGTCGACCAGGTGCTGCGCAACATGCGGCAGGAGCGCGCTTCAGCCCCTCTCCCTCCGGGAGAGGGGTTGGGGTGAGGGGCCGGAGCGCGCAGCGCCACGTAAGAACCCACGCGTCAAAGGCTCCTACGCGATGACGGCGACATCATGGCCCTACCGCCGCGTTGAACCGCTTTCCCGATTCCCCATTCCCGGTTCCCCTTTCCCTGCTCCACAAGTTGCTGATGCAACTGTGGCGCTGCCGCAAACCCTGTGCTATCACTACGTCCCATGAACGCGTCCTGCCGCAGCTTTTACTTTTGGTATTACGGTTTTCCGATGCCGCTGGCGGAGGAAGGATCGCGTTCACCCTGAAGGAAACTTCAGCCGCAATCCCGAAAGCCGCCAGCGAACCTGGCGGCTTTTTTCATGCCGCCGGATCTGGCCCCCACCCAGCCCCCCGACGAGACACGCACATGGCCCCGCACACCGACGATCTGCGCATTCGCAAGATCGAACCGCTGACTCCGCCCTCCCAGCTGCAGGCGCTGCTGCCCTGCGACGAGGAGGCCTCGCAGACCGTCACCGCCGCGCGCGCGGCGCTGCACGAGATCCTGCACGGCCGCGACGACCGCCTGGCGGTGGTGATCGGCCCCTGCTCGATCCACGACCCGGTCGCGGCGATGGAGTACGCGCAGCGCCTGCGCCCGCTGCGCGAGACCTACGGCGATGCGCTGGAGATCGTGATGCGGGTGTACTTCGAAAAGCCGCGCACGACGGTCGGCTGGAAGGGCCTGATCAACGACCCCAACCTCGACGGCAGCTTCGACATCAACAAGGGCCTGCGCCTTGCGCGCGGCCTGCTGCGCGACATCAATCGCCTGGGCCTGCCGGCCGGCGTGGAGTTCCTCGACATCATCTCGCCGCAGTACATCGCCGACCTGGTGGCCTGGGGCGCGATCGGCGCGCGCACCACCGAGAGCCAGGTGCACCGCGAGATGGCCTCGGGCCTGTCGTGCCCGGTGGGCTTCAAGAACGGCACCAGCGGCGACGTCAAGATCGCGGTGGATGCGGTCGGCGCGGCCTCGCATCCGCACCATTTCCTGGCGGTGACCAAGGACGGGCAGACCGCCGTGGCGGCCACCGCCGGCAACCCGGACTGCCACGTGATCCTGCGCGGCGGCACCCAGCCCAACTACGACGCCGACAGCGTCGCCGCGGCGGCGCAGGTACTGGAGAAGGCCGGCCTGCCGGCGCGGCTGATGGTCGACGCCAGCCATGCCAACAGCGGCAAGAACCCGGACAACCAGCCCAAGGTGATCGAGGACATCGCGCGCCAGCTCGAGGCCGGGCAGTCCCGCATCGTCGGCGCGATGGTGGAGAGCCACCTGCGTGGTGGCCGCCAGGAGCTGGTCGCGGGCCAGCCGCTGGTCTACGGCCAGAGCATCACCGACGGCTGCATCGACTGGGACACCTCGGTGCAGGTGCTCGAGCGGCTGGCGCAGGCGGTGCGCGCGCGGCGCCAGGCGCGCGTGGCGCAGGCGGCCTGAGCTCGGTGGATGGAGAAGCGCACGCCGCCTGACCGGCTGCGTGCGTGGGGGCGGGGGAGGCCCGGAAGAGGGGCCGGACGCGCCGCCGAATGCGAAGGGAGAGAGCTTCGGTATCGACGGCTGCGTGCCGGTGAAGACGTTATCCGCCCATCCGGTGACCACGGTATGCCGGTGTGTGGCAGCGGCTGGCAAGGTGTTGGCGCGGCGTTAAGAGCTGTTGTCGCTGGTTCAGCGCGGGAGGTCGAAGTGGTGCGCCGGAGCCTGCGTTCGTCGCAATTTGCCGCCGATGGAAACGCAGCGGCGATCGCCTGCTGGCGAAACCGGCCACCGTGTCGATAATGCCTGCATGGCCGCCGACTCGCCCTGGTTCCTGTATCTGCTCGAATGCCGCAACGGCAGCTACTACGCCGGCATCACCCCGGACCTGCAGGCGCGCTTCCAGGCGCACCTGCGCGGCGCCGGCGCCAAGTACACCCGCGCCAACCCGCCGGTACGGCTGCTGGCCAGTCGCGCCTACCCCGACCGCGCCGCCGCCTCGCGCGCCGAATACGCACTCAAGCGCTTGCCGCGCGGCCGCAAGCTCGCCTTCCTCGCCGCGCCCGACCCCGCACCTGGCGCCGACAACCTGCAAACGACAGCCGAATCCGCAGCGGTGTTTAGGAGCGGCTTCAGCCGCGACAGGCGTGACCGGTAAAGCCCGTCGCGGCTGAAGCCGCTCCTACGACGATGCCGCACATTCGCGCGGACTTCGGATGCAAGAGGGCAGCACTGTGGGAGGGACTTCAGTCCCGACGCGACGGACGCGAACGACGCGACAATCGCCCCATCGGGAATGCCGCTGTACGCAGCAGACACACCCGATGCACACCCCGCCTCAGCGGCTGGGCCAATGCCATGCCGGCCGATCGAGCGCACGCAGGCCGGCGACGTCGGTCCGGCCGTGCTCCTTGATCAGCAGGTGGTGCAGACAGTCCGGCTGCTGCTCCAGCGCCGCGATCAGCCGGCTGGCATGCGAGACCACGATGATCTGCGCCTGCCGCGCGGCGCTGCCGATCAGCCGCGCCAGCGCCGGCAGCAGGTCCGGATGCAGGCTCGCTTCCGGTTCGTTGAGCACCAGCAGTTCCGGCGGGCGCGGGCTCAGCAGGGCGGCGATCCACAGCAGATAGCGCAAGGTGCCATCGGACAACTCCGCCGCCGACAGCGGCCGCAGCAGGCCATGCTGGTGCATCGCCAGGTCGAAGCGGCCGGCATGCACCTCGATCGTCAACCGTGCGCCGGGGAAGGCATCGTCCACCGCCGCATGCAGGCCGTCGGCATCGCCGATCTCCAGGATGGTCTGCAGGGCCGCGGCGAGGTCGGCGCCGTCGTTGCTCAGCACCGGCGTGTGCGTGCCGATCTGCGCCATGCGAGCCGGTGCCGCGGCATCGGTGCGGAAGTGGTCGTAGAAGCGCCAGCGGCGGATGTTCTCGCGTACCTCATGCATCTCCGGTGCCGCGCGCGGATCGGAAAACTGCGCCAGCACGCTGTCGAAATTGGCGATGCCGGCGCCGGCATCGGTCCAGCCGTCGTCCTGGGTCCGCAGGCGCACCGCCGGCCCGTTGCGGTCCACCAGCAGGTTGGACTGGCGCAGCCAGGGGCCGGCCCAGATGCATTCGCGCTTGATCTGCGGATCCAGCCCGAAGGCCGACGCCGACGGCATCGGCAGGCCCAGGT
Organism: Xanthomonas sacchari; assembly: GCF_040529065.1. NCBI lineage: Bacteria > Pseudomonadati > Pseudomonadota > Gammaproteobacteria > Lysobacterales > Lysobacteraceae > Xanthomonas > Xanthomonas sacchari. Next base: position 581,611 of record NZ_CP132343.1, read on the forward strand.
CGATGGCATAGCCGAATGCGTCGCTGGCGTAGCCCAATTTCAGGCCGACGGCCTGCTGCCGCACCGTGCCCTCGACCGGATGCTCGCCGCGCCGGACCGCGCGGCTCAGCGTCTCCGGGCCGGCCCACAGCGCCGACGGCAAGCCGCCTTCGCGGGCCAGTGCGGCGATCACTCCGCCCTGGGCGGTGTCGGCGAGCAGGCGCAGCGCCCGGTAGACGTTGGACTTGCCGCTGCCGTTGGCGCCGGTGATCAGGGTCAGCCCCGCCAGCGGCAGCACCAGCTCGCGCAGGGAGCGATAGGAGGAAACCGCCAGGGTGGTCAGCATCGGCGCAGCATACCCGCTGCCGGCGCCGCTCAGCCGCCGGCGTGCATGGTACCGGTATCCAGCCAGCGCTGGTGCCAGGACAGCGCCTCGGGCAGCAGGTGCGGGGTGTGCTTGCCGTAGCTGGCGTGCAGGGCGCGGTCGAAGTAGTCCTGCAATTGCGCGCGGTAGCTCGGGTCCACGCAGTGCGCGAGCAACTGTTGCGCGCGCTGCCGCGGCGGCAGGCCGCGCAGGTCGGCCAGGCCGTGCTCGGTGACGATGATGGAGACGTCGTGCTCGGTGTGGTCGACGTGGCTGACCATCGGCACGATCGAGGAGATGCTGCCATGCTTCGCCGTGCTGGGGCTGAGGAAGATCGACAGGAAACCGTTGCGCGCGAAGTCGCCGGAGCCGCCGATGCCGTTCATGATGCGGCTGCCCATCACGTGGGTGGAGTTGACGTTGCCGTACAGGTCGGCCTCGATCATGCCGTTCATGCCGATGCAGCCCAGCCGCCGCACCAGTTCCGGATGGTTGGAGATTTCCTGCGTGCGCAGGATGATGCGCTCGCGATAGAAGTCGATGTTGCGCTTGAACTCCTCGTTGGCTTCCGGGCTCAGCGCGAAGCCGGTGCACGAGGCGACCTTCAACACGCCGCTGCGCAACAGGTCGAGCATGCCGTCCTGGATCACCTCGGTGAATGCGCTGAGGTCGCGGAAGCCGCTGCTGGCCAGCCCGGCCAGCACCGCGTTGGGAATGTTGCCCACGCCGGACTGCAGCGGCAGCAGGTTCGGCGGCAGCCGGCCCTTGCCGACCTCGTGCTGGAAGAACGCGATCAGGTGTTCGGCGATGCGCTGGCTGGTGGCATCGGCGGGAGTGAACGGGCTGTTGCGGTCGGGGCCGTGGGTGCGCACCACCGCCACGATCTTGTCCGGGTCGCAGCGCAGCGACGGCTCGCCGATGCGGTCGTCGGCGTGCAGCAGCGGGATCGGCTTGCGGTGTGGTGGCAACGCGGTGCCGTAGTACACGTCGTGCATGCCGTCGATGCCGGCCGGCTGCCAGTCGTTGACCTCGACGATCACCTTCTTGGCCAGGTCCAGCCAGGTCTTGTTGTTGCCGACCGAGGTCGACGGGATCAGGCTGCCGTCTTCGCGGATGCCGGCCACTTCCACCACCGCGGTGTCGATCTGCCCGTAGAAGCCGAACCACACGTGCTGGGCGACGTGGCTGAGGTGGATGTCGATGTAGTCCAGCGTGCCGGCGTTGATGCGCTGGCGCGCGTCCGGGTCGGACTGGAACGGCATGCGCAGGGCGATGCCGTCGGCCTTGGCCAGCGCGCCGTCCAGTTCCGGCGCGGTGGAGGCGCCGGTCAGCAATTGGATCTTGAACGACTGGCCCTGCAGGTGCGCCGCCTCGATGCGCTGCGCCAGCGCCATCGGCACCGCCTTGGGATAGCCGGAGCCGGTGAAGCCGCTCATCGCCACCGTCTCGCCGGGCTGGATCAACGCCGCCGCGGCCTCGGCGCTGACGACGCGCTCGCGCAGGCGGGGATGGAGGATGCGTTCGGCGGACATGCGGCGACCAGGGCGTGGGAAGGGGAGGGCAATTATCGCGGATCGGGCCGGGGCTCGCGCTGGGGTGCGTCCCCACTTTCTGCGCCTGCCGCGCGGCGGCGCATGCGGGCGCAACGGACGCAGCGATGAGGATGTACGCCACGGCGTGTGCGATGTGTGCGGCGCTTCGCGCGCCGGACCCTCACCCCAACCCCTCTCCCGGTGGGAGAGGGGCGCTGGCTTCTCCGCTCTCCTGGTGGGCTCTGGCTTGCGACGGCAGGACGCAACGCGCATGCAGTCGGCGCAACACCGGGTGTCTGCCACCGTCGCTTTCACGCGCTCCACGCCACGCCGCGGCGATAGTGCGGCGGTGCCGCCTTTCGCCCGCCCGCTGACCGCCGTCCACGCACGCTACCGGCGTCTGCCGCGCGGCTGGCGCCTGCTCCTGCGCGGCCTGCTGATCGCCTACCTGCTGTATCTGCTGGCCGGCAACGTGTTCCTCAACACGCCGCTGTTCGACCTGGCCACCAACCGCAAGCCGGAGAAGTTCCGCATGCACACCGGGCCGGCGATCACCGTGCTGCCCGGCTTCATCACCGCTTGGAACGTGCGCATGCGCGGCCACGTGCAGCGCAATGTCTGGCAGGTGCGCGCCCACCGCGCCAGCGCGCGCATCGCGCTGCTGCCGCTGCTGCATCGCGAGGTACGCCTGCCGTGGATGGAAGCGGTGAACGTGATCGGCGAGATGGACCGCGTCGAGGAGATGATCCCGCCACCGCCGCCCAGCGACCAGGGCTGGACGCTGCGCTTCGACGCGATCCACAGCGGCACGCTGCGCCGTGCGCGCTTCGGCGATTTTGCGGTCGAGGGCAAGGGCCACGGCACCGTCGGTTTCCTCAAGCAGTTGCGTGGCGGCCCCTCGGAACTGTTCCCCTCGCAGATCGTGTTCGAGGACGCCAGCGTGCGCTACGGCAAGCGCCAGATCGCCGACCAGGCCACGCTGGACGCGCGCTTCTCGTTCCCGCGCCACTACCGCGCGCAGGCGCCAGGGTTGCGCAAGCTGGGCATCACCGACCTGGCGCTGCGCGTGCACGGACGCAGCGTGGCCCTGCGCATCGACACCGCAGGCGACACCACCAAGCTGAGCACCGAACCCGGTCTGGGCCACGTGCAGGCCGATCTGCACCTGCTGCGCGGCGCGCTGCAGCCCGGCAGCACGCTCAACTGGCGGGTGCCGCTGCATGCCGGTGTCGGCGCCACCGATCGCGGCGTGCTGACGCTGCTGCTGGACGTGGAAGGCGAGGACATCCGCGCGCGTGCGCGCCTGCCCGGCCAGGTCGATCCGCGCAGCATGCTCGATGCCGATCTGCACATCGCCGGGCGCCAGGTGCCGTTCGACGACCCGGCGGCGCTGCTGCCGCGCACCTCCGGCCGCGTGCAGGGACGCTGGCATTTCGAATCGTTGAACTGGATCAGCGACCTGCTGGTGCGCAAGCCGTGGTTCCAGCTCGACGGCGGCGGCGACGTCGCCGCCGATCTGCACCTGCGGCAGGGCGCGTTGCAGCCGGGCAGCCGCCTCGACGTGCCCGACGTGCAGGCGGTGGCGGAGATCATGCGCGTACGCCTGAGCGGCAAGGCGCAGGCGGCCGGGCGCATCGTCGGCACGGCCGACCGGCCGCGCACGCAACTGGACGTGCGCATGCGTCGCTTCGCGCTGGCGCCGCTGGCCGAGCCCAAGGCCAGCTTCGTCGAAGGCGAGAACCTGCAACTGAATCTGCAGGGCGATGGCGCGCTGGCCACCCTGCGCGACTCGTTGCAGGCGCGGCTGCGCTTTGCCGACGCGCGCGTGCCGGATCTGCGCGCCTACAACCGCTACCTGCCGGCGGCGCAGGTGCGCGTGCTCGGCGGCGATGGCCGGCTCAGCGGCGACCTGCAGCTGGACGCGTCCGGCCAGGTCGGCCAGGGCACCGTACGCGTACTCGGCCGCCAGGCGCGGCTGCAGACCGCGGGTTTGGAGTTGGCCGGCAATCTCGACCTGGACGCGCGGCTGCGGCGCGCCGAGCTGCAGGACAAGCGCTTCGATCTGAGCGGCAGCACCCTGCGCCTGCAGGGCGTGCGCTACGGCACCCAGCCCAGGCAGGGAGACTGGTGGGCGACGCTGCGCATTCCGCAGGGCCGTATCGCCGCAGCGGCGCCGGTGCAGGCCGATGCGCAGGTACAGATGCAGATGCGCGACGCCGGCCCGGTGCTGGCGGTGTTCGCGCAGCACAGCGATGCGCCGGCGTGGTTGCTGAAGCTGGCCGACGCCGGGCAACTGCAGGCCAGCGGGCAACTGCGCTGGCGCAAGGACGCGCTGTGGCTGGATCGGGTCGCGGCAGAAAACGAACGCGTGGCCTTGCGCGCGCGTCTGCGCGTGGGCGATGCCGGCACGCAGGGCGATCTGTACGCGCGCTGGGGCGTGCTCGGCGTGGGCGTGGCGCTGCGCGGCGAACAGCGGCAATGGCATCTGCTGGGTGCGCGCGAGTGGTACGACCGGCAGCCGGCGTGGCTGCCGGAGGCGCCGGCGCCGGCGGCATCGCCCTGATGCGACGACGAACGCGTCGTGCTCCTGCGTAGGCAAGGTAGGCAATGCATCGCGGCGCTGGAAATGTGCAGGCACGCGCAGGGTGCACGTCCGCCCGCTTTTCCCATTCCCTTTTCCCGTTTCTCCATTCCCCCAACGCCGCAGAATGTACCGCCCAGTATCGTTTTGCACTGCAGCGTGCAATGTCTCAAAAAAACGCCCAAGATCGCCCTGCATCCCGACGTGGGGGAGGGAGCAAGGCCCGCTAGCAGTTCGCTGCCAGCGGGCTTTTTTATTGCCCGTTTCCGGGACTGGCCGCGGCAGGCGATGCGATGGCCTGACGTGAGGTATCGATAACACGCATCCGTGACAGCGACATTGGCGGGTCGCGTTCCGTGGATGTCTGCGCCGCAGCGCGCGCAGCCGGCGCTCGGGTCAGGTCGGCATCGCCTGCGACGTCGCGTGCGGCGACGGCGGCAGTTCGGGGCGGGTCGGGTCCACGGTCAGCGGCTCGTCGCTGCGCAGCAGCGCATGCGCCTCGGCTTCGCTGGCCACCGCCGGCGGCGAACCGCGCAGCGGCAGGCCGGCGGTTTCGCGCACGAAGACCATGGTCGCGATGCCGACCACCGCCGCGCCCATCAGGTAGTAGGCCGGCACCAGCGGATCGCCGGTGCGTTCGACCAGCCACGCAGTGACCAGCGGCGTGGTGCCGCCGAACAGCGACACCGACACGTTGAAGGCGATCGACAGCGCGCTGTAGCGCACCGGGGTGTAGAACAGCGCCGGCAAGGTCGATGGCATCGAGCTGGTGAAACACACCAGCGCCACGCCCAGCAGCATCAGGCCGAGGAAGATCAGCCAGTCGTTGCCGGTGCCGACCAGCCGCAGGCACGGCACCGCCAGCACCAGCAGCGCGATGCAGGCGCCGATCACCATCGGCTTGCGGCCCAGGCGATCGCTGAACAATCCGCCGAGCACGTTGAGCGGCATCATCACCAGCATCACGATGATGATCAGCAGCAGGCCCTTGCTCTCGGCATAGCCCATGGTGACGCTGAGATAGCTGGGCATGTAGGTCAGCAGCATGTAGTCGGTGACGTTGAACACCAGCACCAGGCCAACGCACTTGAGCAACTGCGGCCAATGGACGCGGAACAGCGCGCCCAGGCCCGGCGCATCGTGCTCGCGCTTTTCCGCCTCTTCGGCATAGGCCTGGAACGCTGGGGTTTCCTCCAGCTTCATGCGCATGTACAGGCCGAGCAGGCCCAGCGGGCCGGCGATCAGGAACGGCACGCGCCAGCCCCAATCGTGCATCTGCGCATCGCTCAGCGCAAAGTGCAGCGCGGTCACCGTGGCGGCGCCGGCGATGTAGCCGCCCAACGTGCCGAACTCCAGCCAGCTGCTCATGAAGCCGCGGTTGCGGTCGGTGGAGTACTCGGCGATGAAGGTCGCCGCGCCGCCGTATTCGCCGCCGGTGGAAAAGCCCTGCACCAGCCGCGCCACCAGCAACAGGATCGGCGCCCAGATGCCGATGCGCTCGTAGGAGGGGATGAGGCCGATCGAGAACGTGCCCAGCGCCATCAGGATCATGGTCGCGGCCAGCACCTTCTGCCGGCCGTAGCGGTCGCCCAGCGGGCCGAACACCAGCCCGCCCAGCGGGCGCACCAGGAACGCCACGGTGAAGGTCGCGAACGTGGCGATCAGCTGTGCGGTCGGGTTGGTGCTGGGAAAGAACACGTGGCCCAGGGTCACGGCCAGGTAGCCGTACACGCCGAAGTCGAACCATTCCATCGCATTGCCCAGCGCCGCCGCGCCGACGGCCCGCTTGAGCATGGGTTTGTCGACGACGGTGACTTCTTCCACATGCAGTTGGCGGCGGCGCTTGAACCATCCGAAATGGGCGTGGAACTCCGACATGTCTTCTCCTGTCCTGAAACGGTGAGGTCATGACCCCCAGCCTGCACGCGGCAGGCAAGCAAGACGGAACGACAGGGCGCAACAGGCGCCGCACTGGTCTGCGGGGGCGATCCCGGATGGCCGCGTCAACTCCACGGCGCTGCAGGATCGAAGGACGGAGCGGGCGGCGCAGGGCGCACAGGTGCTCCGTCGAAGTGGCCATGATACACCATCGTCGTGAAGGGGCTGGCGGCAAGGTCTGCGAAACGTTGCTAAAAGTGCTGAAAAGCTGCGTTCTGCGCGGATTTTTGGAGCCGTGCGGGAATGGCCTCCGTCGTAACGTGCGACGGTGGAACGGCCTTGCGGCGTCGGATGCGCCGTCGGGTCGGGACTGACGTCCCTCCCACAGTGCGGTGCGCCGTGGTGGCGTGATTGCCTCGACGCCACGGTCCTGTCCGCGGTCGCCGCGGGATGCCATCATCGGCCGATGGCTTCTGCTCCCTTCGTGGTTCCCGACGTCCTCAAGCCCACGCTCGAACGCAGCCTGGCGCGCCTGCGCCAGGCCGTGGCCGCGCAGCCGTGGCCGTCTCATCCCGGTTTCGAGGACGCGCTGGCGCGTGCGCTGCTGGCCAGCGATTTCCTGCTCGACACGCTGTGCCGGCAGCCGTCATTGCTCGCGCACCTGACGCAGCCGGACCCGCCGCCGTTGCCGCTGCCGCAACTGGATCCGGCGCAGCCCGCCGCATGGCCGGCGCAGTTGCGTCGCTACCGCGCGGCCGCCTCGGCGCGGCTGGTGTGGCGCGACGTGCTGGGCCTGGACGAGGTCGATGCGACCCTGGCCGGCAGCACGCAGTTGGCCGAGGACTGCCTGGCGCTGGCGCTGCAGGCGCTGGAAGGCGAGTTCGCCACGCGCCATGGCGTGGTGCGTGCTGCCGACGGCAGCGTGCAGCGGCTGGTAGTGTTCGGCCTGGGCAAGCTCGGCGGCGGCGAACTGAATTTCTCCTCCGACGTGGACCTGGTCTACGCCTACCCGCAGGGCGGCGAGTCCGACGGCGCGCGTGCGCTGGCCGCCGAGGAATACTTCGCGCGGCTCGGACAGCGCCTGGTGCGGCTGCTCGACGAGACCACCGCCGACGGCTTCGCGCACCGCGTGGATCTGCGCCTGCGTCCGTTCGGCACGGCCGGCCGGGTGGCGCTGTCGTTCGCCGGCATGGACCAGTATTTCCAGCGCGAAGGCCGCGATTGGGAACGCTACGCCTGGCTCAAGGCGCGCGCGGTGGCCGGCGACATCGCCGCCGGCGAGGAATGGCTGCAGGCGCTGCGCCCGTTCGTGTACCGGCGCTATCTCGACTACACCGCGCTGGACGGCCTGCGCGAGATGAAGGCGGCGATCACCGCCGAAGTCGCGCGCCACGACCGCCTGGACGACATCAAGCGCGGCGCCGGTGGCATTCGCGAGATCGAGTTCCTGGTGCAGTCGCTGCAGTTGATCCGCGGCGGCCGCGAACCCGCACTGCGCGAACGCCGCCTGTTGCCGGCGCTGCACGCGCTGGTCGCCGCCGGCCAGGTCGCCGCCGAGGATGGCGCGGCGCTGGCGCAGGCGTATCGCTTCCTGCGCCAGGTGGAGAACCGCCTGCAGATGCTGCGTGACGCGCAGACCCACGCGTTGCCGGAGGACTCGCTGGATCGCGCGCGCATCGCGTTCGGCCTCGGCTATGCCGACTGGTCCGCGCTGCACGCAGCGCTGCAGGTGCAGCGCGATCGCGTCGCCGCCGAGTTCGCCGAACTGCTGGCGCCGCGCGAGCGCGCGCTGGCGCCCGATGCACTGGCCGACTACTGGCGCGGCCTGCCTGACGCCGGCCAGGCGCAGGTGTTGCGCGCCGCCGGCTTCGCCGACGCCGACGGCGCCGACCAGGCCTTGCGCGGTTTCGTGCAGTCGCTGGGCGTGCGCACCCTGTCCGATGCCGCGCGCGCGCGCCTGGATCGTGTGTTGCCGGCGCTGCTGCATGCCGCGGCGCGCTCGGCGCAGGCCGATGCCGCCCTGCACCGCGTACTCGGCCTGTTGCAGGCGATCCTGCGCCGGGCCAGCTATCTGGCCCTGCTCGACGAACAACCCAGCGCGCTGGCGCGGCTGGTCGACGTGCTGGCGCGCAGTGCCTTCCTCTCCGAACGGCTGGCTGCGCACCCGCTGCTGCTGGACGAACTGCTCGACAGCCGCGTCGACGGCCCGATGCCGGACCTGGCGGCGATGCAGCGGCTGTGCGACGCCGCAGTCGCCACCGCCGGCGACGATCCGGAGGCGGCCTTGCGTGGCCTCAACGAAGCGCGCCAGGCGCTGAGTTTCCGCATCGCTTTGGCGACGCTGGACCGGCGCCAGCCCGCGCTCGACAGCGCCCGCCAGCTCGCGCAATTGGCCGAGGCGGTGGTGGTGACCGTGCTGCGCCTGGCGCGTGCTGATCTGGTCGCCGCGCACGGCGAGGTGCCTGGCGGCAGTTTCGCCATCGTCGGCTACGGCAGCCTGGGCGGCGTGGAACTGGGCATCGGCTCGGACCTGGACCTGGTGTTCCTGTACGACCACCCGCCGGGCGTCGAAGCGTCGGCCGGACCGCGGCCGCTGGAGAGCGGGCGCTGGTTCGCGCGGCTGGCGCAGAAGGTGATCGCGTTGCTCGGCGCGGTCACCGGCGGCGGCCGCCTGTACGACATCGACGTGCGCCTGCGCCCGGACGGCGGCAAGGGCGCGCTGGTGTCGTCGCTGGCCAGCTACCGGGAGTACCAGCGCGAGCGCGCCTGGACCTGGGAGCACCAGGCGCTGGTGCGCGCCCGCGGCGTGGCCGGCGATGCGTCGCTGCTGCAGCAGTTCGAGCAGGTGCGCGCGCAGACCCTGGCACGCCCGCGCGAGCCCGCAGCGCTGCGCGAGGAAGTGCGCAAGATGCGTGCGCGCATGCGTGCCGAGCTGGACCGCAGCGATGCGGCGCGTTTCGATCTCAAGCAGGGCGCCGGCGGCCTGGTCGACCTGGAATTCCTGGTGCAGGCCGGCGTGCTGCTCGGCGCCGCGCAGCAGCCGGCACTGTTGGTGCCGCGCGACACGCCGGCCCTGCTCGACGCGCTGGCGCACAGCGGCTGGCTGTCGCCTTCCATCGCTGCCAGCCTGCATGCCGCCCACGCCGCACTGGTGGAGGCCGGTCTGGCCTGCACGCTGGACCGGCGTCCGCGCCTGACCGCGCCCACCGCCGACATCGCCGCGGCGCGTGCGGCGATCCGCGCTGCCGCGGCCGCGCTGGAGCTGGTGTTCGTCGATGGCCGTGCGGACGGCGACGCGGCGCGCTAGCGCGCCGTCGGCGCTGGCTGCAATCGGCCGGAGGGCCTAGGCATGCCGCCGTGCTGCTACGCAAACACGCCGCCTGGCCGCGGCGATGGGCACCGGCACGCCGTTCCGTGCCGCGGTGGCGCGATTGCTACACGCTGACGTACTGAGTCTGGAACCAGGCCGCGTCGGGATCAGTGTCCACCACCTGGTCGGGATCCACCCCGAACAGCCCCTGGTAGGCGCGCTTCCACAGGCCGGCGCGGCCGGCGCACAGGTCGTGCCACAGCGCATGGAAGGTCACTGACTCGAACACCCGCACTACGTCCACGACCTGCTCGAGGTAGGACTGGAACAGGTAAGCCCGCTCGCCGGCCACCAGGATGTTGAAGTTGTGGATCAACTGCGACGGATCGCCCAGCAGCACGATGTTGACGAAGTCGCCGTCGCCGAAGGTCGGCAGCGCCGCGTCCGCCAGGTACAGCCGGGTGCGCAGGGGCCGGTCACGACGCAGCAGCACCATCTCCAGCATCAGCGGGGCGAAGGTGTTGCAGGACCACTCCGGGCAGGACACCGTCGGCGTGGTCAGCGTGGCCAGCGCCGTACCGGCCGGCTGCAGTTGCGCCAAAGTGGCGTTGAGCGCGCTCAGCGCGAGGGCGGGAGTGACGTCGTGCGGCATGGGCGTGGTCTCGTCGCAGGCGCGGCGCACGGGAGGCGCGCCGCCGATCACCATTCAACGTTGGTCGCAGTCGTTTGTGAAGCCGGCGCCGCCCGCCTGTCCGCCGCTAGCGCGTCGGCGCCATCCGCCACAGCAGCGCGCGGAACGGCGCCAGCAGGCACACGCCGATGCCCAGCTTCACCGCCAGGTCGCCGGCGGCCCAGCTCAGCCACGGCAGCGTCGAGCCGGCGAAGGCGATCGACCAGAAGATCGTGGTGTCCAGCGTCGCGCTGCAGGTGGTGGCGACGATCGGCGCGCGCCACCAGCGGCCGCGGCGCAGCCGGTCGAACACGGTGATGTCCAGCAGTTGCGCGGCGATGAAGGCCAGGCACGAGGCCGCGGCGATGCGCGGGGTGGCGATCCAGATCGACAGCAGCACCGCCAGCGCGAACCCGCACCAGGCCACCCGCCGCGCCGCGCGCGGGCCGAAGCGGCGGTTGATCAGGTTGCTGACCAGGAACGCCAGCGGATAGCTGAAGGCGCCCCAGGTCAACCAGTCGTTGATCGGGAACTGCACCAGCACGTTCGACAGCAGCACCACCGCGCCCATCGCCAGCACGGACAGCAGCAGCGCGCGCGGGGTCAGCGCGGCGAAAGTGGGCGAGGGAGCGGCAACGGACGGCACGGCGATCGGGGCAGGGGCGGCGGGCGCGCATTATCGCGGCCCGGACGCGCGATGACCAATGCCGGGCGTGTGGACGATCTCAACGCACACGTGCGTCGTAGGCGCGGCTTCAGCCGAGACAGGGCGTTTCCCGATCTCGCATGGTCGCGGCTGAAGCCGCTCCTGCCGCGGCAAACCCCACGATTGAAACCGCTGTTGCGATTCCCCAATTCCAGCTTCACCGCACCGGCACTGCCGGAGGCTGCACTGTGGGAGGGACTTCAGTCCCGACCCGACAATGCGTCCGCTTCGCACGACGTGTCTCCAAGCTCCACGCGTCGCGGCTGAAGCCGCTCCTACAAATGGAACTCCGCGCTGGGAACCGCTGTTGCGATTCCCCATTCCCCACTCCCGGCCTCACCGCGCCGGTGGCGCCGTCCCATCCACCGCCGCACGGCCCACGGCCGGGTCGTCGGTGAAGAAGCCATCGATGCCGGCGTCGATCAGTGCGCGCATTTCGGTGATGCTGCCGGCCGCATTCACCGCAGCCGGGCCGCGCGTGTCTTGCAGCTGCTTGGGCAGGAAATAGTTCTCCGGCCGGAAGGTGTACGGAATCACCTGCAGGCCCGCCGCATGCGCATCGGCAACGAACGACGTGGGCGCGGCCAGGGCGCCGTCGGCGCTCACCGGCACGATCGCGCGCAGGTTGGGGCTGACCAGTTGCGCGTACTTGGCGATCGCGCGCAGGCCCTGCGCGCTGCCCATCTGCGCGTAGGTCGGGCCATTGCGCAACTGGTCGCCCGGGCGGTCCTTGGGATCGCCCAGCAACTGCACCAGGCGCACGTTCGGATGGGTGCTGCCCAACTTGCCGTGCAGGTATTCCAGGTTGCCGATCTCGAACGACTGGATCACCACCGGCGCCTTGCGCGTGTAGGCATGCGCATCGAGGGTGGCCACCAGCTTGTCTTCCATCGCCAGGCCGAGCCCGCGGAAGTAGGTGCCGTGCTTGATCTCGGGAATCAGCCCGATCGGGCGCCCGCGCGTGGCCGACTCGGCCGCGGTGAAGTCGATGATCTCGTCCATGGTCGGCACCTGGAACTGCCCGTCGAAGGCGGTGCCGCGCAGTTGCGGCAGGCGCTCGCGTGCGCGCAGGGTCTTCAGCTCGGCCAGGGTGAAGTCTTCGGTGAACCAGCCTTCCACGCGCTGCCCGTCGATCTGCTTGACGGTCTTGCGCGCGGCGAACTCCGGATGTGCGGCCACGTCGGTGGTGCCGCCGATCTCGTTCTCGTGGCGCGCCACCAGCACCCCGTCCTTGGTCGAGACCAGGTCCGGCTCGATGAAGTCGGCGCCGTCGGCGATGGCCTTGGCGTAGGACGCCAGGGTGTGCTCGGGGCGCAGCGCGCTGGCGCCGCGGTGGCCGATCACCAGCGGCTTGCTCTCACCCGGGGCGGCGGCCGGTGCGGCCGCCGCGGTGGTCGCCAACACGGCCATCGCGCATCCCAACAACCAGGAGGTGGATCGGATCATCGCATGCGTTCCGGTTCGAGGGCGGACGGACAGGATGGACGCGCTCAGAAGCGCGCGTCCAGGGTCAGGAACGCCTGCCGCGGCGCGCTGGCGTGGAAGGCCAGCGAGCGGCCGTTCGGGTCGCTGTTGCTGAAGGCGGTGAGATTGGAGGCGTAGCGCTTGTCGGTGAGGTTGGTGACGTTCAACGACAGCTTCAGGTCCCGCAGGAACGACACCGCCCCGAAATCGTAGCCGGCGCCGGCATCGAAGGAGGTGTAGCCGCCGAAGCCCTGGTCGTTGGTGTAGGTGTAGTAGCGCTGGCCGGTGTACTTGCCGCGCAGGTTGGCGTTCCAGCCGTTCCAGGTCCAGCTGAGTTCGCTGGCGAACATGCGCTTGGGCGTGTCCACGGTGTACTTGCCGGCGGTGGGGATGACCGCGCCGTTCTGCACGTAGTTGTCGTCGTAGGTGGAGCGGTTGATCGAGGCCGAGTTGTACCACTGCAGGTGCGCGGTCGGCTTCCAGATGAAGGTCAGCTCGCCGCCGCGGCTGCTCACCGAGCCGACGTTGAAGAAGCGCGTGGTGCACGCCGGGGTGGTGCCCTGCTGGATGCTCGGGCACGGGTTGAGCGAGAGCAGGCGGTTGTCGAAGGTCACGTCGTAGCCGACCAGCGAGGCCTCGAACTGGTCGCGGACCAGACGGTAGCCGGCTTCGAAGGTCTTGGACTTCTCCGGCTGCAGCGCACCGACGCTGGCGTCGAACGAGGCCTGCGTCACCAGCAGCGGGCCGCCGGCGCCGCCGCCCTGGAACGCGGCGATGTTCTCGGCGTAGGAGGCGAACACTTCCTGGCCCTCGGCCAGGCGGTAGCTCAGGCCGGCCTGCGGCAGCAGCGCCTTGCTGGCCTTCAGTTCGCCATTGGCCACCGGCGACTCCACCGCAATCCCCGGCGTCTCGCGCGCGGTCATCGTGGTGTGCGGGCTCTTGGCGCCGATGTCCAGGGTCAGGCGCTCGTCGAGCAACTTGAAGGTGCCCTGCACATAGGCCTGTTTGGTGGTGATGACGTAGTCCTGCGAGAACAGCCGGCGGTTCGGGTTGCTGAGGAAGATGTCGTCGTCGATCGGGCCGTCGATCCAGTAGAAGTTGCGCTCCACGTGGTGCTTGTTGCGCTCGTACCACACGCCCGCTTCCAGGTGGTGCGGGCCGATGTCCCAGCCCAGCGAGGCGATGCCGCCGGTGCGGTTGATGGTGTAGTTGGTGCTGCGGATCGAGATCGGCAGCGCCTGCGGCGTGCCGGGGTAGGACGGCTGGCCCGGCGACCACCAGTGGCCCTGGCCTTCGTTCTCGTGGTGGTAGACCTGCGTGTGCACGCTCACCGCATCGGACGGCTGGAAGTCGCCGGCCAGGTAGTACAGGTCGTCGTTGCGCAGCGCGCGGCTCTGGTAGTAGGCGTCGTCGATGTTGTCCACGCCGCCGCTGTAGCCGCAGCGGCTGGGGTTGCGCGTGGCCGGCGCGCAATAGGCCGCGGCCAGCGCGCGCTGCCAGTCCGGCGCGTACAGGTTCCAGTCCCAGCCCAGGCCGCGGTGCAGGCCGCTCTTGGACAGGTAGGCGTAGTCGGCCTGCGAGGTGCGCGAGGTGTCGACGAACGCGGTGATCTTGCCGCCCTCGAACTGGTACACGCCCTTGCCGTTGAACTGCGCGGTGTGGGTTGGCGAGCCCGGTGGGGCCCACATGTCGGCGTCGGCGTAGATGCCGGACAGGTAGGCGGAGAAGCCGTTGTGCTCGCCGGTATCCAGGCGCAGGTAGGTGCGGCGGTTGCTGTCCGAGCCCACGGTCTGCGCCAGGCGCACGCCGACCTCGGTGGACGGATCGTCGGAGTAGTACTGCACCGTGCCGCCGAGGTTGCTGGTGGAGGCGGTGCCCAGGCTGCCGATGCCCGAGGCCAGTTCCACGCCGCCGAAGTTCTCGGCGATCAGCGCGCGGCTGATGTTCAGGCCGTTGTAGTTGCCGTAGGCGTTGTCGCCCAGCGGCAGGCCGTCGAGGGTGTAGCCCAGGCGCACGCCGTTGAAGCCGCGCAGGCTGATGGTCTGCGATTCCTCGTTGGCGCCGAAGGCGTCGTTGGACTGCACGTTGACGCCGGGAATGCGGTTGAGCAGCTTCTGGATGCTGGTGCCCGGCGGCAGCACCGCCACGTCCTGGGCGGTGATGCGCTGCACCTGGCGGGTTTCGCCCTGGCCGATCACCGACACCGCATCGAGTTGCTGCACGTCGGCCGCGGCGCCCTCGGCGGCGGGTTCTGCGGCGGTGGCGGCGAAAGGCGACAACAGGGCGGCGAGGATCGCCGTGCTCAGCAGGGAATGGAGAGGCATGCGCGGGGGAATTCGTAAAGGAAGTGCGCAGACGATGCGACAGCGACGTTGCAGGTTGGCGTCAGTGGCGTTGCGTTTGTCATGCAACGGCACGGGTGGCGTGCGTCGTGGCGCGGGTGCAGATGTGGAGTAGTGGCCTGCGCGGCATGGACGAGCGCCACCGTGATTGGGAGCAATGATGGTGCGGAGACGGCCGCGCGATCGGCTCCGTCATCGCGGCGGCCGCAAGCGAGCGCATCGACATCAAGTCGTTACACCGTGACATCAAGTGCCACGAATCGCGGGTAGAGAACACATGTACGCGCATGTGTCGGCAACGCGCTGAAATGGCCTGTTTACAAAGTAAAAAACGGCGCGCGCCGTCAAGGTTTTGTAGCGCAATCCTCCTCAATCATCACGCCTCGTCCAGGCCCGGTGGCATGCCGATGCGTGCAGACATGAGCAGGAAGCACAGTGCACCCGCAGCTATCGGATCGCCGTCTTCGTGCCGTGCTGGGTCCTTGCATGGAGATGGCGGCGCGGGGGCTTCGCGCGCCGTACCCTCACCCCAACCCCTCTCCCGGTGGGAGAGGGGCTCAGGCTTCTCCCTGCTCCCCTCGGGAGAAGGCGCCCCGCAGGGGCGGATGAGGGTCGGGCGAAGCTTCGCAGCAACGCATCACGCATGCGCTACGCGCGCCGTACCCTCACCCCAACCCCTCTCCCGGCGGGAGAGGGGCTACGGCTTCTCCCTTCTCCCCTCGGGAGAAGGTGCCCCGCAGGGGCGGATGAGGGTCGGGCGCAGCCTCGCAGCAATGAACCACGCGTGCGCTTCGCGCGCCGTACCCTCACCCCAACCCCTCTCCCGGTGGGAGAGGGGCTCAGGCTTCTCCCTTCTCCCATCGGGAGAAGGTGCCCCGCAGGGGCGGATGAGGGTACGGGCGAAGCCTTGTAGCAATGAACCACGCGTGCGCTTCGCGCGCCGTACCCTCACCCCAGCCCCTCTCCCGGTGGGAGAGGGGCCACGGCATCTTCCTTCTCCCCTCGGGAGAAGGTGCCCCGCAGGGGCGGATGAGGGTACGGGCGCAGCCTCGCAGCAACGAATCGTGCACGCACTTCGCGCTTCACACCCCCACCCCAACCTCTCTCCCGAGGGAAGAGGGGCCATCAATTTCCCACCGCGAGGCCACCACGGCCTCGTCCCACTCGCTCTACCCCCGGAGAGACGCCCATGCTTGATCGCATCCGCCGTCGGCCGTTGCTGGCTGCCGTGTTGTCCGCTTCCCTGCTGTGCGCGCTCGGCACCGCCAATGCCGCGCCCGACGCCTCCATCGCGGCGATGACCGCCACCCTGCGCAGCGCGCCGGTCACCTTCGACGTGCACCTGCCGTTGCGCGACCAGGCCGGGTTGGACGCCCTGCTGGCCGACATCCAGGATCCGGTCTCGCCGCAGTACCACCACTGGCTGACGCCGGCCGAGTTCCAGCGCCGCTTCGCGCCGGCGCCGGCGCAGATCGCGCAGGTGCGCGCCGCGTTGCAGGCCGCGCACATGAACGTCGTCGAGCAGGGCGCCACCCTGCATGTCAGCGCGAGCGCGGACAACGTCGAGCGGCTGTTCGCGGTGCCGTTGACCGCGGAGGTGCAGCAGGGGACCCAGGCCCGCCTCGCCGCAGCCGCGCCGTTGCAGTTGCCGGCCGCGCTGCGCGACACCGGGGCGACGGTGACCGGCCTGACCCGCGGTGCGCCGGCGATGCACGTCAACTGGCAGCGCTCGGCCGTCAAGAATCCATCCAACCGCTACGGCGCCGGCGGCACCACCTACTGGTACAACGACCTCAAGCAGGCCTACGGCTATCCGTCCTACCAGGCCACCACCGGCGCGGCGGGCGGGCAACGCCGGCTCGATGGCACCGGCAGCACCATCGCCATCCTGATCAGCAGCGACGTGCTGGACTCGGACATCAAGGCGATGTTCGACCACGAAAACTTCAGCCGCTACGCCGCCAACCATGCCGACCCGGCCCTGTACGCGCGCCACTACGTGGCCGGCGCCAAGCCGGGCCTGCAGGACGGCAACGACGCCGCGGGCGGCGAGGCCGCGCTCGACGTGCAGATGGCGCTCGGCGGCGCGCCCGGTGCGCACGTGCTGCTGTACGTGATCCCCGACCTGAGCGACGCCTCCGTGCTGGCCGGCTACCGGCAGATCGTGCAGGACAACCAGGCCGACGTTGTCAGCGCCTCGTTCGGCGTCTGCGAGCTGTACTACACCGCGACCTACAACGGCGGCAAGGATTTCACCCCGCTGCTGCGTCCCTACGAAGCGGTGTTCAAGCAGGGCAATGCGCAGGGCATCACCTTCGTCGCCTCCAGCGGCGACAACGCCGGCCTGGGCTGCGCCGACACGCAGTACCTGGTCGACGGCAAGGACGGCCACTTCATTCCAGGTGTCGAACACCCGGCCGCCAGCCCGAACGTGACCGCGGTCGGCGGCGGCAACCTGCTCACCGCCTACAAGAAGGGCAGCCTGGAATCGGGCTACAAGAGCGAAAGCGCCTACGGCGATCCGCTAGAGACCGCCGACTACTACGGCATCGGCGCGAACCTGGCCGGCGGCTACTGGGGTGCCGGCGGCGGAGTCAGCACGCTGTTCCAGCGCCCGGCCTACCAGTTGCGTGCGCTCGGCGGCACGCGCACGTCCATGCGCGCGCTGCCGGACATCGGCATGCTTGTCGGCGGCTGCCCGACGATCGCGACCCAGCCCTGCCGCGACGGCGACAGCTCGGTGGCCACCTACTTCAAGGGCAACCTCTCGGCGGTGATCGGCACCAGCGTCGCCGCGCCGGAGTTCGCCAGCGCGGTCGCGCTGCTGGTGGAGAAGCAGGGTCGCCAGGGCAATCTCAACGACTACCTGTACCGCCTGGCTGCCAATGGCCCGGAGGCGCTGCATCGCGGCGTCCCCGGCTACAACGGCGTGGTCGACAACAACCAGCCGATCAAGGGCAAGTACAACTACACGGTCGGCGTGGGCACGCCGGTGGTGCGGTTGCTGATCGGCGCGCTGGATGCGGCGCCGGCGGGCGTGCCGCGCTCGCCGAGCAACCCCTGACGCAGCGTGATGTGACGCGTTGAGCCCGGTTGCCGTGCCGGCGTCGTGGCAGCGACGCCGGCGCGGCGGCCGATCAGGCCAGCGCCAACCGGTCGCGGATCAGCGCGGCCACCCGCGCGGTTTCGCGCAGCGGTGCGATGCCGGCGGCGTACGCGTCGCCGGCATCCTGCGCCGGGAGCAGGCGTCCACGCGCCTGCAAAGCACAATGGAAATCCAGGGCGCGGTCGCGCGCCGTCTCCGGCATCAGCACCTGCACCGGCACGCGCGTCGCGCAGGCTTCCGAGAGCAGGTTCACCGAATCCGGCGTACAGGCAAGGCGCTCGGCCCAGCCGAGCAGGCCGGCGTAGGGATTGGTGCCATCGTCCGCGCCGGACCACACCATGCCCGGCACGTCGGCGAACGTACGACGCAGGACTGCGGCCACCGCGGGCGGCGTGCGCCGCGATGCGCTGGCGAGAATGCTGCCGCCGTGCATGCGCAACTGCGCAGCGATGTCGGCGAAGGCGGTGTGTGCCTGCGCTTCGCTCCACGGTGCCAGGCTCGACGGACCACCGACCAACAGTCCGACACGCGGCGAGGGCAATGCGCCCAGCGCAGGAAACGTGGCGCGTCCTGCGGCCAGCCAGGCGTCGTCGATCGGATGCAGGCTGCCGAGCAGGGTCAGCACGTTGCTGCCACGCAGGCGATCGTGTTCCGGCACCACCACCAGGTCCCAGTGCCGCGGATCCAGCCGCGGATCCAGAATCTGCACCACCTTGCTGCCGCGCGCGCGCAGCAGCCGCGTCGCCAGCGCCGCCTGGCGGCCGCAGCCCACGGCGAGCGGCGGCGACTGCCGCACTGCTGCGGCGAACGTCGCGCCGTAGGCATGCCGTGCGCCGGGCAGCCAGCGTGGCGCCAACCAGCGCCACGGCATGTGCGGCTGCAACACCTGCGCCTGGATCGGTGTCGCGGTCGGAAGCGCCAACGCGGCGGCCAGCGCCTCGGCCTGGCGGGCGTTGCCGGCGCGGCCATCGCTAATCGCCCAGGTCGCGTCCGATCGTTTCACGTTTGGTAGTAATCCGTTGCATCGCGGCCGGGTGTTGCGACAATCGCGCCACTCTACACTGGCCGCCTCGCATCGGGACGGCCTCACCGGCATCCTGGCGCTTCCCTCGATCAAGGAACTTCCTCCATGTCCGACGCCTTGCACGACGCCGCCCTCGACCAGTTGTTCCGCACCGCGCGCACCCAGAACGCGTTCCTGGACAAGCCGGTCGACGAAGCCACCCTGCGTGCCCTCTACGACCTGGTGAAGTGGGGCCCGACCGCGGCCAACGGCAGCCCGGCGCGCTTCGTCTTCGTGACCTCGCCGCAGGCCAAGGAAAAGCTCAAGCCGGCGCTGTCCGAAGGCAACCTGGCCAAGACCCTGGCCGCGCCGGTCACGGTGATCGTCGCCCACGACGAGGACTTCCACGAGAAGCTGCCGTACCTGTTCCCGCACACCGACGCCAAGAGCTGGTTCGACGGCCCGCGCGAAGGCCGCAGCGAAGGCGCGTTCCGCAACGGCTCCCTGCAGGGCGCCTACCTGATCCTGGCCGCGCGTGCGCTGGGCCTGGATGCCGGTCCCATGTCCGGCTTCGACAACGCCAAGGTCGATGCCGCGTTCTTCGCAGGCACTGCGATCAAATCCAACTTCCTGGTCAACCTCGGCTACGGCGACCCCAGCGGCCTGTTCCCGCGCCTGCCGCGGCTGAGTTTCGACGAGGCCGCGCGCATCGAGTGAGCGCGCGCGTTCCGTTTCCCTGTCCCACCGCAGGCCCGCGCCTGCCGCAGTTTCGTCCCATCACCCCTCCAAGGAGTTCCACCATGACCAAGACCCGCAAACTGCTGCTCCCGCTCGCCATGGCCCTGGCCGTCGTCGTCGCCCAGCCCGCCACCAGCGCCTTCGCCGCGCCGGCCGCCGCCGCTGCCGCCGCCAAGGGCGTGTCCGGCACCTACACGCTCGATCCGGCCCACACCGACGTGCTGGTGCAGTGGAGCCACTTCGGCTTCTCCAACCCGTCCGCGCACTTCGGCGACGTCGACGGCACCCTGGTCTACAACGCGCAGGACGTGAGCAAGTCCAGCGTCAACGTGACCCTGCCGCTGTCCGGCCTCAACAGCTTCACCGCCAAGTTCGACGAGCACCTGAAGAGCGGCGACTTCTTTGACGCCGCCAAGTTCCCGACCGCCACCTTCAAGAGCACCAAGGTGACCTCGGCCGGCGGCAACAAGCTGACCGTCGCCGGCGACCTGACCATCAAGGGCACGACCAAGCCGGTGGTGTTGGCGGTGACCCTCAACGGTGCCGGTCCGCACCCGATGAAGAAGGTGCCGGCGCTGGGCTTCGACGCCACCACCACGATCAAGCGCAGCGACTTCGGCCTGGGCGCCTACGTGCCGAACGTCAGCGACGAAGTGAAGATCCGCATCACCACCGAAGCGACCTTGAACGCGGCCAAGTAAGCCTGCGTGCCGTCGCGGCGACGGGGCTTCGTGCGCCGTCGTTCGCCGCAATGCAAACGCCCGCCATTCGGCGGGCGTTTGTGTTTTTGGGATTTCGCTGTGTGCCGTGCAATGAAACTGCGGGCGGCAACCTCACCAGAGCCGAATGGTCCACCGTAGATACCGTCTTACCCCCTAGCAGGCAAGTCCCCTTTTCGGATCGAACGCCGTACCCGATTTGAGAACCCCGTAGGCCAGGTGCAGGAGCTTGCGCATGGCGGCGCACACGATCTGCTTGCCGGCTTTGCCGCGTTCGCTCAGCCGCTGTTTCAGCGTCCGGATGATCGGGTTGTGGGTCATGGCCACCAGGGCCGGCATGAACAGGCCCGCACGCAGGCGGGGCGAGCCGGTGCGCGAGATGCAGACGTGGCCTTTGCGGTCGCCCGACTGCTGCAGGCACGGATTCAGGCCCGCGAAGGCGGTCACCGCCGCGGCATCGGCGAAGCGCCTCACATCGCCAAGCTCGGCCAGCATCAAGGCCGCGCTGGTGTCGGCAATCCCCTGGATGCTCACCAGCAGCTCGCGCTGCCCACGCAAGGTCGGATCCTGGTCGATGTGGTCATCGATGGCCTGCTCGATCTGGGCGATGTGGTGTTGCAGATCGGCCAAATGGACCTGGATCGAGTCCTTCACCTGGGCCGGAGCGACGTCCAGCCGGTTGCGCTCCATCTGCAGCATCTGTTGCAGATCCTGGCGCCGGCGCACCAGCGCTTTGAGCTGCTTGAGCGCCGGCGGATCAGGGTGCCAACGGCGTAACTGCTCGCGGTGACGCAGGGCATAACTGGCGATCAGCTTGGCATCGCTGCGATCGGTCTTGACCCGGCTGAGCTGGCTGCGTGCGTACGCGGCCGTCTGCGCAGGGTTGAGCACGCACACCTGATAGCCTCGTGCGTGGAGGAACTCGGCCAGCGCCTGGTGATATGTGCCGGTGGCCTCCATGGCGATCCAGCTATCGGGCTGCGCATGCGTCTGCAGCCATGCCTGCAGGGCCTGGAAGCCCTTGGCATCGTTGGACAACTTGGCCTTGGTACGGTGCTTGCCATTGGTCAGATCGATGGCCGCATCGAAACTGCGTTTGGCGACGTCGATGCCGATGACGGGAGACATACGCGATTCCTCCATCGTGTCAGGGTCATGATCGGCGCTGGGCCCGGTCCTGCCTTGTCGATGCGAGTTCACGCCCGGGAGCGGACTCTGGATACCGTTCGGACACACAAGGGCCAGCATGTGGAGGGCGGAGCCGATCTACGATGCAAGCTCGAAGCTTTAGGAGCGACTGGACCTGCCACACCTCCTCCGATGATCAGTCGGAAGACATGACGCCTGTCTAGGGGCGACATGTCCAGATACAAGGAGCGGCTTCAGCCGCGATGGCTTTACCGTGATGCCCTGGGCGAAGCTACATGCGCTCGAAGTGCCAGGCGCGTCCCTTACCCTCACCCCAACCCCTCTCCCGGTGGGAGAGGGGCTATTGCGCCGCGTTGCCGTGATCTGGCGCCGACGCTCCTGCGCGTGTGTTTCCTGTCGTTATGAAACGCGCTTAGTCTTCGGCCGCGTCCCCGCCCGCCTTCCAATACCCCGTCGCGCGAATCCATTCCTTGGGCACGCCGAGGTGGCCTTCGACGAACTTGCGCATCATCCGCGCGCGTGCCGATTCGCAGGCGATCCAGTAGAACGCATCGCCGTCGGGCAGGTCGAAATCGCGCAGCGCACCTTCCAGCAGCTGGCTGCTGCGTGCGTCCACGCCATTGCGCTCCAGCCAGGTGACGCGCAGCTCGGCATCGCAGTCCAGCGTCTGCCGGTCGGCGTAGCCGGGAATCTCGATCAGCGCGTCCACCTCCGCGTCGGCCGGCAGGGTCTCCAGCCAGCGGCCGATCGCCGGCAATGCCGTCTCATCGCCGATCAGCACATAGGCGTCGAAATCGTCGGCGGCCACGAACGAGCCGCGCGGCCCGCCGACCACCAGCGCATCGCCCGGGTCGGCCTGCGCCGCCCAGCGGCAGGCCGGGCCATCACCGTGCAGCACGAAGTCCAGGGTCAGTTCCTGCGCGTCGGCATCGTAGTGGCGCGGGGTGTAGTCGCGGGCGGGCGAGGGCAGCGCGTCGGCCGGGTACACCGGGCCGTGCTCGGTCATCGTCGGCAGCACGAACGCGCCTTCGGGGTTGGGGAAGAACAGCTTGACGTGGTCGTCCGGCCCGGCGCTGACGAAGCCGTCCAGCTCGGGGCCGCCGACGACGATGCGGCGCATGTGCGGGGTCAGCGGTTGCGTGCGCAGCACCTGCAGATGACGCAGGCGCAGCGGGTGGCGCAGCAGGCGGTGTTCGTGGGTCGCCATGGGAATCCTCGGAAAGTGGGGGAGGGGATTGGCGCGCGACGCGGGGCGAAACCTTGCAAGCACCCGCGCGCTGGCTGGAAGGGAGTCAGGAGTTGCTGCCGTCCATGCCGTCGGCGGCGGCATGCAGCAGCGCGGCGACGCGTTCGATCTCGTCCGGGTCCCAGCGCCCGTGCCGCGCCAGCAGGCCGTGCTTGATGCGATGCATCGCCTCGCGCACGGGCGCAGGCACGTTGGCGCGCACCAGCGCCCGCGCACTGTGATGGGTGCGGTGCAGCGCCGCCTCCACCTGCGCGCGCTCGGCCTGCACGAAGGCCTGGCCGGCCGCGGTGATCGCATAGCGCTTGCGCGTGGCGTCGGCGTCGGCCTGCACCAGGCCCTGCGCTTCCAGTTGCGCCAGGGTCGGGTAGACCGTGCCGGCGCTGGGCGTGTACAGGCCATGGAACAGCTCGGCCACCGCGCGGATCAGCTCGTAGCCGTGGCGCGGCTGGGTCTCGATCATCGCCAGCAGCAACAGCCGCAGGTCGCCGTGGCCGAGTGGGCGGGGGCCGCGTGCGCCACGGCCGCGGCCGGCCCGCTCGTCTTCGAACAGGCGGTGCGCGGGGTGCGGGCCGGGGGCATGAGATCGTGGCATTTCGATATGTCGAATCAGGTGTGGAAAAGATATATCGAAGTTGTGTGGTCGGCAAGCGCCTGGCAGGCCGGGCGCTGGAGCGCGGGGGGTTTGGTTCAGTCAGGGCGACAGCGCGCGTTTGCGTCGTGCGCATGCATTCGGTGCGCTTGGATCTATGTGGGCGTGAGTTGCTCCGGTTGCCTGGGTCAGCGGCGCCCCGTGCGGGAATCAACGGTCATGCAGCTGCGCCAAGCGAAGCCGAAAGCCGACTGACACACTCCGTCGTCGGGACTGAAGTCCCTCCCACAAGGACGCCCAGCCCATCCCTGTAGGAGTCAACTGTCATGCACCTGCGATGACAGGAGGAGCGTACGGGGCCTGATCGCGCGCGATGGCATTGAGCCAGCGCAGGAACTTGTGCATGCAGGCGACGATGGCGACCTTGGCCGGCTTGCCCGCTGCGCGCAGACGTGCGTAGGTGTTGGCCAAGGGGGATTTGGCGCGGATGCTGGCCCAGGTGGCCATGTACAGCACGCGCCGCACGTCGGCACGTCCGCCTTTGATGCGGCGCTGGCCTTTCCAGCAACCGCTGTCGTGATTGAACGGGGCCAGCCCGACCAAGGCAGCGAGCTTGCGTGGCGGCAGCGTGCCCAGCTCTGGCAACCGCGCGGCCAGAACCGCGCGCAGGATCGTGCCGAGCCCAGGCACCTTGGGTAGGCTCGAGCAGGTCTTGCCCTGCTGCCCGATCTCCTGCGTCAACGTCTGGATCTGCTGGTTCAGCAGGGCGATCACCTCTCGGCAGCGGTGTTGCACCTTGGCGCTGGTGATGTGCTCCAGGCGCCGCCGATGGGCATCACGCTGGCTCACCAGGGTGGCACGCAGGTCCAGCAGTTCGCGAAGAGACTGCTGGTGCTCGGGCGCCACGGGCGTGGGGGTGGTCGGGATGTGCTGGGCGGCGATGGCCAGCAGGCGCGCGTCCAGGGCATCGGTCTTGGCATGCAGGCCCAAGGCCTGGGCGAGCTTGCGCGGACGATCGGCGGGCATCCGCACCACGGGCAGATCGGCCTGCCGCAACACTTGCAGCACGGCACGTTCGTAGCCACCGCTGGCTTCCAGCACGATCCGCTCGCAGTCCATCCCAGCCAGACGTTGGGCCAGCGCACGCTGCCCCTGTGGCGTATTGGGCTGGGTCCAGGCCTGCTCGTCCGGCAGGACATGAATGACCAGCTCAGCCTTGGATGCATCGATCCCGACATGGCGCCGCATAGACGTTCTCCGCAGTAGACTCATGGACGAGAGCGCTCCTGCCGATGCCCATGCTTGTGGAGTTCGAGCTCGTCACTCGGGCAACTGTTCGGGCTTGTCAGGCAGGAGAACCGGAGTGCGGCGGCGCTGACTCCTACTCGTGCTTGCTGGCACTGCGGCTAAACGGCCTGCCGCACTCCGCTCTCACCTACAACGATAGACCCTTATTTGACACAAGCGGCTTCAGCCGCGATGGGCGTTACCGGTGACGCCTGTCGCGGCTGAAGCCGCTCCTTGTATCTGGACATGTCGCCCCTAGACAGGCGTCATGTCTTCCGACTGATCATCGGAGGAGGTGTGGGAGGTCCAGTCGCTCCTAAAGCTTCGAGCTTGCATCGTAGATCGGCTCCGCCCTCCACATGCTGGCCTTTGTGTGTCCGAACGGTATCCAGAGTCCGCCCCCGGGCGTGAACTCGCATCGACAAGGCAGGACCGGGCCCAGCGCCGATCATGACCCTGACACGATGGAGGAATCGCGTATGTCTCCCGTCATCGGCATCGACGTCGCCAAACGCAGTTTCGATGTGGCCATCGATCTGACCAATGGCAAGCACCGTACCAAGGCCAAGTTGTCCAACGACGCCAAGGGCTTCCAGGCTCTGCAGGCATGGCTGCAGACGCATGCGCAGCCCGATAGCTGGATCGCCATGGAGGCCACCGGCACCTACCACCAGGCGCTGGCCGAGTTCCTCCACGCACGCGGCTATCGGGTGTGCGTGCTCAACCCGGCGCAGACGGCCGCGTACGCACGCAGCCAGCTTAGCCGGGTCAAGACCGATCGCAGCGATGCCAAGCTGATCGCCAGTTATGCCCTGCGTCACCGCGAGCAGTTGCGCCGTTGGCACCCTGATCCGCCGGCGCTCAAGCAGCTCAAAGCGCTGGTGCGCCGGCGCCAGGATCTGCAACAGATGCTGCAGATGGAGCGCAACCGGCTGGAGGTCGCTCCGGCCCAGGTGAAGGACTCGATCCAGGTCCATCTGGCCGATCTGCAACACCACATCGCCCAGATCGAGCAGGCCATCGATGACCATATCGACCAGGATCCGACCTTGCGTGGGCAGCGCGAGCTGCTGGTGAGCATCCAGGGCATTGCCGACACCAGCGCGGCCTTGATGCTGGCCGAGCTTGGCGATGTGAGGCGCTTCGCCGATGCCTCGGCGGTTACCGCCTTCGCGGGCCTGAATCCGTGCCTGCAGGAGTCGG
The DNA here is from genome assembly GCF_040529065.1 of Xanthomonas sacchari. Lineage (NCBI taxonomy): Bacteria > Pseudomonadati > Pseudomonadota > Gammaproteobacteria > Lysobacterales > Lysobacteraceae > Xanthomonas > Xanthomonas sacchari. Next base: position 607,477 of record NZ_CP132343.1, read on the forward strand.
GCGAGCGCAAAGGCCACGTCTGCATCTCGCGCACCGGCTCGCCCCGCCTGCGCGCGGGCCTGTTCATGCCGGCCCTGGTGGCCATGACCCACAACCCGATCATCCGGACGCTGAAACAGCGGCTGAGCGAACGCGGCAAAGCCGGCAAGCAGATCGTGTGCGCCGCTATGCGCAAGCTCCTGCACCTGGCCTACGGGGTTCTCAAATCGGGCACCGCGTTCGATCCGAAAAGGGGCCTTGCCTGCTAGGGGGTAAGACGGTATCTACGAGGAGCAAAAAGGCAGTGGTTGCGGGCGTACCGCACAGACGCCGCCTGACCTCAGCCACCGCGCTCCTGCTCCAACACCCGCCGCTGCATCTCGTCCAGGTACTCGTCCAGCTCCTGCACCGAGGTGAAGATCTCGTTCAACGGCACCGCCTTGACCACGTCGAACACCTTGCGGATCTGCGGTTGCGGGTTCACCACCAGCACCCGCCCGTCGCGCGCGGCCAGCACCTTGCGCGCCTTGAAGATCGAGCGGATGCCGGCGCTGCTGATGTAGTCCAGGTGCGACAGGTCCAGCACTAACGTGGTGATCGGCGTGGCCAGCAGCGGCGCCAGCGCCTCGTCCAGCGCCTGGTAGGTGTGCGTGTCCAGCCGCCCACTCAGGGTGAGGCGTTGGCGCTTGTCCTGCGCCGGGTCGATCTGCAGGCTCAACGTGGTCATGCGGGCGACTCCTGAAGAGGGGGATCGGCAGGTTGCAGCAACACGATGCGCACCACATTACGGCCGGCGTCGTGGCGGTAGTCCAGGCGGTCGGCCAGTTGCTGCACCAGGTGCAGGCCGAGGCCGCCGATCGGGCGTTCGGTGATGTCCGCGTCCAGGTCCGGCACCGGCGCATCGCGCGGGTCGAAGGCCGGGCCGCTGTCGTGGAATTCCAGCACCAGCGCTTCGGGCTGCAGGTGCACGATCACGTCCACCGGCAGCGGGGCGCGGCGCAGGTGGCCGTGCTCCAGGGTATTGCAAGCCAGTTCCTCGACGATCAGCCGGGTGCGGCTGACCTGCTCGCCGCTCACGCCATGGCGCCGTAGCGCCGCCTCCACGCTGTCGCTCAACTGCGCCAGTGCATCGATTGCCGGTTCCATCTGCCATCGCAGCATCATCGCGTCGCCTCCCGTGCCGGATCCTGGCGTAGCCGGATCGCCAGGAGCGTAATGTCGTCGGACTGCGGTGCCGGCGCGGTGAACGCCTGCACGTCGGCCAGCACCGCGGCGCACTGCGCCTGCGCGTCGGCGCCGGGCTGCAGCGCCGCCAGCAGCCGCGCCTCGCCGTAGGGCCGGTCCTGCGCATCCATCGCCTCGGTGATGCCGTCGGTGTAGCTCAGCAAGGTGGCGCCGGCGGCCAGGCGCCCATGCACCACCGGGTAGCGCGACTGCGGCTCCAGCCCCAGCGGTGGACCCGATTCCAGCGGCAGCAGTGCCGCGTGGCCATCGGCGCCGAGCAGCAACGGCGGCTCGTGGCCGGCGCTGGACAGCCAGTAGTCGCCGCTGTGCACGTCGATCAGCCCGCACAGCACGGTGGCGAACATGCACGGTTCGTTGCCTTCCACCAGCCGCTGCGAGGCCGCGATCAGGATCGCGTCCGGGCGCGTGTGCCGGCGCGCGGCGATCTCCAGCACGGTCATCGCCCGCGCCATGAACAGCGCCGCCGGCACACCCTTGTCGGACACGTCGCCGACCACGAACCACAGCAGCCCCGGCTCGGTCTCGAAGAACTGGTAGAAGTCGCCGCCGACCATCTCTGCCGGTTCCAGCAGCGCATACGTCTCCAGATGCTTGTGGGCGCTGTCGAAGGTGCGCCCGCCCGGCAGCATCGCCAACTGGATGTCGCGCGCGATCGACAGCTCACTCTGCATGCGCTGCCGCGCCTGCGCCAGCGTGGCGATCTCGTCCAGTTGGCGCTTGATCGAACCACGCGCGCTGTCGAAGGCACGCGCCATCACCCCCACTTCGTCCGCGCGTTCGACGTGGCGCAGCGGATAGTCGAACGCGCCCTGGCTGAAGTGCAGCGCCGAGTCGGTCAGGTCCTCGATCGGCCGCACCAGCCGCACCGTGTAGCGGTGCAGCAGCCACAGCCACAGCGCCAGCGCGGCGGCGCCGGCCAGCGCGCCCCACAGCACGATGCGGTCCAGCCCGGCCAGGATGTAGTCCTCCGACACGCTTAGCGCGAAGGTCCAGCCGGTGTCGCCCACCGCCGCGCTCTGGGTGAGGTAGCGGGTGCCGTCCGGCGCGGTGTGCTCGAACCGCACCGCGGTGTGGGCGTCGGCCGCCTGCGCCAGCGGCGACAGGTCCGGCCGCGCCCGCGCCACGTGCGCCTCCAGGGTGCGGCGGAAGCGCAGCGCCGGGTCCGGATGCAGCACGAACAGCCCGTCCGGCGACAGCAGCATCGGCTGCAGCCCGCTGTTGGCCGGCAATTCGGCGACGATGGCCTGCAGCCGCTGCAGCGGCACGTCCACGCTGACCATGCCGATCGCCGGCGCCTGCGGCCCGTCGCCGGGCAGGCGCAGCGGCAGGTTGTAGGTGGTCAGGTAGGCGCCGCCGGCGCTGGCGTCGCTGTACGGCTCGGACCACCACGGCGCCGGTGCGGCCAGCGTGCGTCGGTACCAGGGCATGCTGTGCAGGTCGAAGCCCAGCGTCTCGGCCGACTGTTCCTGCATGCCGCCAGCGATGCGCCGCAGGTGCCAGGCGAAGCCGCGGCCGTCGTCCTTCAGGGCGCCCGGCTCGATCACCAGCAGGGCACCGGCGATGTCCGGGTCGCCCTGCAGCGTGGCCTGCAGCAGATTGCGCAGGTTGAACGGCTGCCGGCCCAGCCCTGCCGCGGCGGCGGCCAGCGTGCGCCCGCTCACCTGCACCGAGCCCAGCGTGGCGTCCAGGCTGCGCGCGGTCTGCTGGGTCAGCCCGGCCACCTCCTCGCGGGCGTTGCGCACCATCACCTCGCGCGCGCCCACGTAGAACAGCAGGGCCAGGCCCAGCAGCAGCGCCACCTGCAGCAGGCTGCCCCACAGCAGCAGGCGCGTGCGCAGGCTGTGCCGCCAGGCGACCGCGGAGGCGTCCTGCGCTGACGAGGCAAGGGCGATGGCGGCGCTCCACGGGGGCCTGGAGCCCGATCATAAGCGCAGCCGCGGCCGCCCGGCGCAGCGGCCTTTGCGGCTGTCCCGCGGGGTGTCCCGGGCCAATGTGACAGTCCGTTCCATACGCTGGCGTACGAGGTCCTGAGAGGCGGTTGCGCTACACTTGCAGGCTTCGAGAAAACACATGCCATCGCGCGCGTGCGTGCGACCTACGGGAGCGTTATGAACTGGTTGAACGAGGTGCTGCAGAACGATCCGAATCCCACTGAAACCCAGGAGTGGATCGAATCGCTCAAGGCCGTCATCGATGTCGCAGGCCCCGAGCGCGCGCATCAGCTGCTGGAGGACATGGTCGAGCTGACCCGTCGTTCCGGCGCCTACCTGCCGTTCTCGCCGACCACCGAGTACGTCAACACCATCGCCCCCGCCAACGAGGCCAAGAGCCCGGGCGATGCGGCCATCGAGTGGAAGATCCGCTCGATCATCCGCTGGAACGCCATGGCCACCGTGGTCCGCGCCAACCGCAAGCCGGGCGACCTGGGCGGCCACATCGCCTCCTTCGCCTCCAGCGCCACCCTGTACGACGTGGGCTTCAACCACTTCTGGCGCGCGCCCTCGGACAAGCACCCCGGCGACCTGCTGTACATCCAGGGCCACAGCTCCCCCGGCATCTACGCCCGCGCCTTCCTGGAAGGCCGCATCAGCGAAGACCAGCTCAACAACTTCCGCATGGAAGTGGACGGGCAGGGCATCTCCTCCTATCCGCACCCGTGGCTGATGCCGGACTTCTGGCAGACCCCCACCGTGTCGATGGGCCTGGGCCCGCTCAGCGCCATCTACCAGGCGCAGTTCATGAAGTACCTGGAGCACCGCGGCCTGATCGAGAAGTCCGACCGCAAGGTGTGGTGCTTCATCGGCGACGGCGAGAGCGACGAGCCCGAGACCCTGGGCGCCATCGCCCTGGCCGGCCGCGAAGGCCTGGATAACCTGATCTTCGTGGTCAACTGCAACCTGCAGCGCCTGGACGGCCCGGTGCGCGGCAACGGCAAGATCATCCAGGAGCTGGAAGGCGTGTTCCGCGGCGGCGGCTGGAACGTCATCAAGCTGCTGTGGGGCGGCTACTGGGATGCCCTGCTGGCCAAGGACACCAACGGCGTCCTCAAGAAGCTGATGATGGAAACCGTCGACGGCGAGTACCAGAACTGCAAGGCCTTCGGCGGCGCCTACACCCGCGCCAACTTCTTCGGCAAGTACCCGGAGACCGCGGCCATGGTCGCCGGCCTGTCCGACGACGACATCTGGCGCCTGAACCGCGGCGGCCACGATCCGCACAAGGTCTACGCCGCCTACCACCAGGCGGTGAACACCAAGGGCATGCCCACCGTGATCCTGGCCAAGACCGTCAAGGGCTACGGCATGGGCTCGGCCGGCGAAGCGCTGAACCCCACCCACCAGACCAAGAAGCTGGACGACGACGCCGTGCGCGCGTTCCGCGACCGCTTCAACATCCCGCTCAGCGACAAGCAGCTGGCCGACGCCGAGCAGGTGCCGTTCTACCACCCCGGCCCGGACTCGCCGGAAGTGCAGTACCTGCAGGAGCGTCGCGCCGCGATGGGCGGCTACCTGCCGCAGCGCCGCCGCAAGGCTGACCTGTCCATCCCGGCCCCGGGCCTGGACAAGTTCGAGCGCCTGCTCAAGGACAGCGGTGAGCGCACCTACTCCACCACCATGGCCTTCGTGCAGAGCCTCAACATCGCCCTGCGCGACAAGGAGCTGGGCCCGCGCATCGTGCCGATCGTGGCCGACGAAGCGCGCACCTTCGGCATGGAAGGCATGTTCCGGCAGATCGGCATCTATGCCCCGTTCGGCCAGAAGTACAAGCCGGTGGACGCCGACCAGCTGATGTTCTACCGCGAGGACCAGTCCGGCCAGGTGCTGCAGCAGGGCATCAGCGAGCCGGGCGCCATCTCCTCGTGGATGGCCGCCGGCACCAGCTACTCGGTCAGCAACGTGCCGATGCTGCCGTTCTACATCTACTACTCCATGTTCGGCTTCCAGCGCGTGGGCGACATCGCCTGGCAGGCGGCGGACATGCGCACCCGCGGCTTCCTGCTCGGCGGCACCGCCGGCCGCACCACGCTCAACGGTGAAGGCCTGCAGCACGAAGACGGCTTCAGCCAGGTCATCGCCGGCTCCATCCCCAACGTGCGCAGCTACGACCCCACCTTCGGCTACGAAGTCACCGTGGTCATGCAGTACGGCATCCAGCGGATGATGCAGGAGCAGGTGGACGAGTACTACTACATCACCCTGATGAACGAGAACTACGCCCACCCGGAAATGCCGGCGGGCGCGGAAGACGGCATCATCAAGGGCATGTACCTGCTCAAGGACGCCGGCAAGCCCAAGAAGGGCGAACTGCGCGTGCAGCTGTTGGGCTCGGGCACCATCCTGCGCGAAGCCATCGCCGCGGCAGAACTGCTGGACAAGGACTTCGGCGTCACCGCCGACATCTGGTCCTGCCCCAGCTTCAACGAACTGCGCCGCGACGGCTTCGACGCCGAGCGCTGGAACCGCCTGCACCCGGAAGGCGAGCAGCGCAAGCCGTTCGTCACCCAGCTGCTGGAAGGCCGCCAGGGCCCGGCCATCGCCGCCACCGACTACGTGCGCGCCTTCGCCGACCAGATCCGCGCCTTCGTGCCGATGCACTACACCGTGCTGGGTACCGATGGTTTCGGCCGTTCGGATACGCGTGCCAACCTGCGCCGGTTCTTCGAGGTCGATCGGTACTACATCGCGCATGCCGCCATTGCGGCGTTGGCGAAGGATGGGAAGATGACCGGGAAGGATGTGGCTCGGGCGATCAAGCAGTACAAGATCGATCCGGAGAAGGCTAATCCGGTTGGGGTTTGACACTGCTTATCTAAGTCTACAAAAAGCGGCCTTCGGGCCGCTTTTATTTTGTAGGATAGTATTCAAGGCAGGAAGCTATATCAGGGAGGGGACATGGCTGAGACCATAAATATTGCTGAGGTTGCATCAAAAATAGCTAAGGATATTTTCAAGGCGTTTGGGTGGCATCTTCATCCAAGGAAAGACGATAACTTCAAATGTTTAGATGAAACGCATACGACTCGTGGTGGTAAAGAGAAGAACAGCCATCCAACAGACGTCGTTTTCAGCTATCAGGATCCCTATACGGGGCGCAGAGTGCACCTTTTGACTGATCTCAAAAGCTATCAAAAGGATTCAATAAGCAATACAAAAGTTAGGTCAGCGCTTCAGTCGCTAGCCATGTCTGTTGAATGTGCGCAAGAGTCGGATGAGTGGCGGCAGAAGTTTGCTGTAGTCGTCGATGAGCCGCACGAGATTCGTGGGCTGCTCTTTGTGCACAATCACGACGGGGGTTATGAAAAGAATTTTGTTGAGGAACTCAGAAAAGTCAATTTGCGGACGCTAGAGCTCAGGGAATCAGTGGTGCTGCATTTCCTGGGGCCGGGCGATATATCAAGGTTGTTCATCGTGGCTAACGATATTCTTAGATTAATAGCTCAGGATGAGCTGCCGAGGGAATATACCTTTTATTATCCTGATCTTGTAATGACAAGAAGGGTGGGCTCGGTTTGGGGGCAGCAGGCAACGGTTGAGACTATTGCTGGCCCATTTTTTATTATCAAGCATGCGAAAGCCGAGCAGCACGATGCAGGTTATCTGGTGTACTACAATAGATCAGGGGGGACATACGAAGAATTCGAGTATTTGATTGATTGCTTTTCTCGGCACCAAATTCTGGACGCGGAGCTTCCAGTTAGAATTCGAGTTGGCGCGCGTGATGTTGATGAAAATTATCAATCAAACTTTGACATTGCTGTGAATAGATACCTAAGGTCTTGGGGGTTTGATGAGACAAGGTCAAAAAATCTAAAGAAGATCAATATTAGCCGAGTTCAAGCGGTGGTCTCCGCTTACAATCCGGGTGATTGCGGGTGGCGGACATGAGTGAGCAAAAATTCGGTCCTTCTATATATTTCGCCACGGACAAAAATATATTCGATGCACTCAACGAACACAAGGTTGATTCAGTAACAGTGATCGAGCTTTTTCTCGATCGAAATACAATTGTAAGTTCGGAAAGTAATCGTAGCGACCTTTCCAAGCGATTTTCACGTTTGCAGCACGACTATTATGACCACAAGAAAATTTCTTCGCGCTTAGGAGTCGTGCCTAGACGTGAAAGAGTAACCGCAACGCAACTTCTTGGAAAAATCGCCATTGATGAAGTTAGGAGGGCGGTGGAGGCAATTAAAGAGAGCTTCGAGGACGCAGGGGATTCCATCTCTGTTAGCAAAATTGCTGACGGCATGCTTGTGGCCATCCAATACTCTAAAATTGATTACAGGCGGAGCGAATTCAATCAGATTCAAGTTCGAGATGGTTTCCTTGAAATTAGAATGTCTGACGGAACCGCTACGATTCGCAGCACTCAAAATTCCTATATTGATAGTGTTCGCGACACATTTATAGGGGCTTTGAAAAAAGAAGTCAGTACTGACCTCGCCCGCGTTGATGTGTCTCTTTATGATTATCCTGAGCCAAAGATAAGATCTCGCTTCTTCTATGATCTTTTCTCAGGCCTGCCCGGATATTCGTTCCGTGATGTTACCGATGTCTATGTATATAAACCAAAATCTGGTTTTCTAAGTGAGGAGGTGGATGTCGATTCCCCTCAGGTCGAACGTGTTGCACTGCGTGGAAGCGGAGTCAGTAAAACAAAATTGTTTAATGACCTCGCAGCAGAGGGTTATTATACTGTTCGAGTGGGCTGGCAAGCAGTTGGGATGTTTGATCGCGGCCATCTATACTCAATTGAGGTTGTTTTCGCCGATCCTGTCGGTTGCACCGGTCTTTCGTATGTAGTGCTTGGAGTAAATGAGCGCGATGAGAAGAGCGGCTTCCGCAGAGCTAGAAGATCACCTACCAAAGGAGAAACTGAGCAGCTATCGAAGGCGATCGAGGCGCGAGCCAGGGAATTGTTAGCGGCTTTAAAGGTGGCAAAGGGTGTCGCGCCTCAAGGCGCTGCTAAATCCACCGAAGCTGCGGAGGAAGGAGGTGCGGTATGAAATCGTACCGGTGGTATGCACTAGCATTAAATGGTCGCGCGCTCGCAACAGCTGATATTGCAGCTTTGCCGGCCTCGGAAAGTGAAGCAAACTTTTGGTTCTCATTTGAGCAAGTTCATGGCGCGGCTGCGCTTGGCAGGTTTAACTTTCGACACTCGTTTCTTGTCGAGCGAGTGCATGGTGGTATAAACGATGAAGTCATCGAGCTCGTATCCTCTGTAGATGTCGCCATTACCAGCGGCGTTTTTGCATCGGTCGTTCGCATCAGTGATAGCGGGCGGGGAGCGAAGCGCCTCATTGAGGCGCTAACCGAAATCTTTGGGTTTGGTTTTTCCGTAAGTCCGATGAAAACCTTGGACGGAGAGCAAATCGTGGGATTTAATTCTAGTGATTTTGATGACTGCAAAATGGTCAGTCTTAAAGTAACCAATGTGCGTGTTGCAGATGGTGTCATCGCCAGAATGGAGTTCGCATCTAGGCAAGGGATGTCGCTAGAGGAGCTTGATGACTTAAAATCAAGAAATTTTAGTGTTGACAGCGTCAAATACGAAGTTTTGAAGGCTGGTGTTCGAGGCTCGATAGCAGCTACATCTTCCGGTCGTGCAATAGTTTCAGGATCCCTGGCGCCTTTTCTTTCCCACATCCTTGATAAAGCAATGCGCCCGTCCTAAGGGCATTAAAGTCGGCAGGACATATGATTGGACCGGACAGGTGCAATTTTTATCCCAGCAACGCCGTTTACGATAACGCAGATAGGAAACTATGAGTATCAAGTTTAATCTTACTGGGCTATCTGAGATTTATAATGAGTCCCTGCGGCGAGCCGAACCCATGCTTGCCTTCGAAGTAGTGCATGGTAATGGACGATTCGTTTTCATGATGTTCTTTTCGAAAGAGGACGAGGAGTCAAAAGATAGACTTTTCGTTCAGCTGAGGAATACTAGGGTTTTTCTAAAGCTCAAGGTCTATGGGAGTCATAGAAATGGAGATTTCCTAATATATTTTGAAGCCGCTGATAAAAGGGCGATCATTGATGAGCTTATGTTGAATGGAGATGGAGAGACCTTTATCTTTGAGCGATTCTTGGAGCAGATGAACCGGCAAATACCTAGTCAACTGCCTCTCCAAAGTAAAATAGATAAAATCCGGGAGGTGTGGCCTAACGTTCGCTCTAAGCTTGTGGATATTGTTGATGAGGCAGATAAGACAAATCTGTTAGGGATAAAAAAATTACCACTTGGAAGTAAACCGAAAGATAAGACGCTTAGGAAGTTGTATATTCATGCAAATGGAGATGCCGCCGTTATATCAAAATTAATAGATTCGTTGAAAACGGCTAACTGTACGCTTGCATGGACCAACAGAGACGTCGATCAGGTATCGTTGGAAGAGCTTATGTATAGAATAAATTCGTAAGACGGCGGCAGAATTGGGGTGAGGTAAACCCAATCACTTAGAGTAATACGCCTAAAGGGCAGTGTGCAGGAGATGGTTTGTAAAACCCAGTAGGCTTGATGTGCGCATGCTGGGGAGTGTTGCTTCAATGGATATCACCGTAGTGACGCGTTCTCATCAAAAGATAAGGATTGGTTAGATATGGAGGGCCTAGAAGGAAACTACAAGCGCGCGGCGCAGTATTTAGGGGATGCTGTCCTTGGAGACGGCAGCCGGCGGCACTTCTTAGACTTTCATGTAGCTAATTGCACGCCGCCTTGGCGGCGAATAATTACCGCCTCTGCTAAGCTCGACATTGTAGTGCCGGGATTTATTGAATTAATTGCAAAGCGACTCGGGGCATTAATGGGTGAAAATGAGAATTTTTACGAGCAATTGCTGCAGGCGCTATGCGAAATTGTTATCGCAGAGAAGTTTGTCGATGTCTATAAAAAGGAAGAGGGCTTCAGTTTTACTTGGGAGCCTACTGAGAATGGATTAAAAAATCCTGAATTTATGGTTGAATGCGAAGACTGGAGACTGTTGGTCGAGGTAAAGGCTCCGTCGCTTCTGGCCCATAAAAGATCTGCGACAGGCTCGTCTATGCAGATTCCATATAGAGGATGGGATCGCGAGCTTTTGGCTCAGTTCTCCAATAGGATAGTTTATCCATTGGATAATAAAATAAAGGATTTTATCAATAGTGCTCAAGGAAAATTTTCGCAATTTAACAGCGATAAGAAACTAACTTATGGGCTGTTGGTGATTTGCTGGAGTGAGCGCTTATATGAAGCGGTTGGGCCTTTAAGCAATCTTGCGACTGGCTTGCTCACCGAGGAAAGCTATTTTCGAGATGCCGATAATAAGGTCGTAACATTCCCGCATGTGGGAGGTGTGTTGGTCACTGATCATCTTGGCCGGATATCCCAAGCTTTAAGTCATCCTTTCGGCCTTGGTGAACTAATGTCTTACGGATCCTATTGGTCTAGCGTGGCTGCAAATCCTGTTTTTTGCAAAAATCCCGAGGCGCTTTCTTGTGTCCCAGGACATGTCCTTGAAAAGCTTGAGGCGATACCTGAGGGTGAACATCTTGATCCGCTCGCAAACACGATGGATTTTATATATTGGTTTTAATGACGGGGATTTTGGGGTCAGAGCGCAGTTTCTTGTCTTGCAGTTTGAGTTTAGGGAACTTAACTGCGTAGCGAGCTCGACGCGATAGCCAATCTGGCCATCAATGGGTAGCCACGCGCGGCGCTAGAGCGAGTCAGCTTCCTGATGAGAGATTCTAAAAATCGCTGTTGACAGGCCACGCATCGTGTAGCACTCTTTTTATGAAGGAGCGTCGAAACTCCCCTCATAGCGGTACCCACCTCCGACAAACTGGTGGGTTTTTTGTGCCCGAGGCTCGGGCGCAAGCCGACGCGATGCCTGCGTCGGGAGGGCGGCTAATACAACACCCTTCGGGGAAATACGCCCGCCGTCTATGAGCGGTTTCGAACCTCCCGACTTCCCGTCCGCCATGCGTGGCGGCCGGACCCCTTCATGGAACGAGGAGGCAACGATGGCGCACGACCGGTTGGACGACGACGACATGCCCGGCTATTTCCTGCCGGAGGACAGCCAGTTCCGCCTGGCGAAGCTGCGCGATCACGTGCGCTTCCTGGTCCGGCTGGCACAGCCGCGCACGCAGGCCGAGGAGCGCGCCGCCGAACCCAAGGTGCGCATGGGCGAACTGGCACTCTGCCTGGAGCTGTTGGCCGAGCAAGTGGACCTTGTGCTGGGAGCGCTGTCCTATCCCTCCCACCGGATCGACACCACGCGCGACGCCTGGCCCGACGCCACTGTCCAGGCAGTTCCTGACGCGGGCAGCGGCACGTTCCGCGTGACGCAGCAGCAGATCGACAGGCTCACTCAACTGGCCGAGACCGTCTCCGCCAATGCCCGGATAGTGGCGGCCGGCGATGCGACCGAGCGTGCCAGCCAGACCCTGCCGGAAGTGGGGAGCACGCTCTGTGCCGCGGCGAACGACGTGCATGAACTGCTGCTGCAAATCAAGCGCCAGCCGCTGCGCGAACCGGCGTCCAACCGCGTACGAGAGGAGCGGGCTGTCTATGCGCTGGACTCTGAGGCGCCGCCTGGAGAAAGCGGGTGGCTGCATTGATCCTAGCTTGTTGAGGCAAGAACATTCAGCAAATTAACGTGCTTGGTGACGTGTGGAACGTCCCGGGCCTAGTTGCTATCTTCCGCACATACGAGCCGCAACCCACGTCCAAGGAGTGACCGATGGCTGAGCAAGAGCGATCAAGCCCGCGTTTTCCAGTGGCCGCGCTAGTGATGGTGATGACGTTGATCACCTCGTGTGCTACCACCGCTTCCGCGAGCAAATCTCCGTCGTTCTCTGGGGAGTGGGCGTATGCCAAGAAATGCGACTTGGGCCACTATCTGAGCCTGCATCTGCAGCAACATGGCGATCGCGTGACGGGAGATTGGAGCGAGGGGACCAACGTTCGCGGCAATGATGGGCAGTTGCAGGGAGAGGTGCGTGGAGACACGTTGTATGTTCGCTACTGCAGCGACGACGGAGGAAAGAGCTACTCCGCTTGCCCGGCGTTCTCCGAGCGAGAGGATCAGTTCAAGCTGGAAGAAGGGCAGCTCATTCGATATGAGAAGTATGGTTCCAGCTATCGTCGCACTGTCGCGCTTTATCCGGATGTCACAGGTAAAGACGTGCCTTATGACAAGGATTGTTCGGATCCGGAGGACGCACAATGAGTACGCTCACAGACAAGGAGTTGCGTGCAACCCTGTACTTCGCTGTGGGTGTCACCTCCGAGAGTCGATACGATGCATATCGACTGGTTGTCGCAGGCGACAAGGCCTCAACGCCAACGCTCGAACCAGCGGACAGCAGTGGTTACTCGATCGGTACCATCCAGACGGACCTGGGGCAGCACTACCAGCCCAATGATCCTAACGGCGAGAACGTTCCGAGGGACCTGATCAATGCATACCAGGACTGGGCGAGGGCGCATCAGCCGCAGTCGGTGTTGACCGACGATCAGGCGGCAAGAGCGATCGCGGATCTTGGTCGTGATGGAGATGCGATCAGAAACGACCATGGACGCCCGCTGGATGCGGATGTCAAATCGCGGTTGGACGCGTTTCTTGCCTCCGATGCCGGCATTACCTGGGTGCACGACCGCGATGTCGCTCAGATCGATAAGTTGATGGATCGCGCCATCGCGCCGCTGCAGCGAAGCAACCTGTATCAGAACGCGTCACTTGACGACCAAGTGAAACTGGCGGCGATGGTTGGCAAGGCATACAACCAGAACGAAGTACGTGCCGCAACAATGATTCGTAAGCTTGAGGGGAACCAGTATGACTCTGTGGCAGAGGTCAGTGCTGCCATTGACGGTTTTCTCCCTAAGCGCTCAGGTCAGAAAGACTATTTTGAGCTGGGCCGTGACGACGCCTTGAGGGGTGCGGCGGTCGTCAACTTGCTGCGCAACGCGAATCGAGAAAGCCCTCTCTCGACTGCGTGGGCAAGTGTCCTGGCGGACCCACTCGTCAATCCAACTGCTCTCAATGCAGATAGGGCGCATCAGAACTTGCCGCACGAGTACCCCGTCATCAAGAACTTGTTCATCCATGACGATCGCGCGGGGCAGTTCATCGGTGCCTTGGATAGAGGCGGGATGCATCAGTACGGCCCCACGGACCGCGCGCATCCGGAGCGCTTCAATGGGCCAGGCTTCTATGCCGCAGGCAATGATCTGGTCAACTGGAACAAGCATGGACAGGGCCATGCGTTCTTGAACGGTGAGTGGAGTTCTGTCGCGCGCGAGAATCTGACACGCGCCCGAAACCACGATGGCACCACCGATCTCAACCTGCAGCAGGGAGGCCAGACGCAACGGCTGCTGCATGTGGACCCTCATGCACCCGAACTCCGGCCTGCTCCGCAGCAACACGGTGGCCGAACTGGCCCCGACAATCCTGCGCACCCTGATCACGCAATGCTCCTGCAAATCAGAGAAGGAGTGCAGCGGCTCGGGAGCCAGGCTGGCGTGCCATTCGATGAGAACAGTGAGCGTGTGTGCAGGAGCCTTCTCGCCGCCTGCAAGGACAACGGAGATCAGTATCCGAATGCTTCCAGTGCATCGCTCTCCGGCAATGCACTGACAAGGGTGGATCATGTTGTCGCCGGGCCTGAACGCCTTATCGCCGTTCAAGGAGAATTGAACGATCCTGCGCACCTGCGCGCGCATGTGCCAGTGCAGCAGGCGATGCAGACTCCGGTCGAGCAGTCAGATGCCAAGCTGATGGCGGCGAACCAGGTAATCGCTCAGGAGCAAGCGATGACACAGCAGCGCGAGGTGTCTAGAAGCCAGGGGCAGTCACTGGGGTGACCCGCATAAGTGTAGCCCCGCATCCGTCGCTGTCGATGGCGACGGATGCGGGGTTACCTCCTTACGCCACTCCTTTTGAGGCCTAGCGCTTCATTACGCCTTTGCGGCACAAGCCGATGTTGGTTCTCGCTGCCCGCACGATGGCCAGGTAGCGGTCCGCCAGCACTGGCGTCCATCCTTCCACGGCCGCGTCGTCGTCCTTGGCGGCGTCCTCCGCATACTTGTCGAGTGTGGACAGGCACTGCGCATACAGGCCATTTTTGTACTGGGTGATGGCCAGATCGTTACGAACGGCGCCTTCGTCTTCCCATTCCAGCGTCGGCAGGCAACTCGGCACGACTGGCGACAATGTGGCGAGCGCCGCCTTGTAGTCTTTCGCATCATAGAGACGCTGGAAGGTCGTCCGTGTGCGGTCCAGCGCGTCCCGGCCACAGCCATCCTTGACCCGCAGGTAGGGCGCCTCGAAATCTCCGTTGTAGCCGCAGAACGTCTTGCATTCGGTGGGCGTGGCGGCCGCTACGTCAATGCCCTGCGGCGTACTGGCGAACTTCACCTGGCAGGTGGGTTGGCCCTTGTTCCCCTTGGCGACGCCGGTGTGTCCCTCTATCGCGCCATTCAGCTCGCACACGTCTTCCCCCGTGGTGCTTTCCAGGGAGAAGGTCAATATTCCGTTTTGCTGCTTGATCAGCAGGCGACCCCAGCCCTTGTCAGTGATGTACTCGCCCGGCGGCAAGGGGCTATCGGCTGCGGAATGCGTGGTAGGGGCAATAGCCTGCTGATTGTGGGCTGCAAGCCAGGCCGCACCGGCCGGTTGCTGTGCCAAACAGGTGGCCGTGGCCAGCAGCGCGATTCCGGCGCCGGCTAGCCACCCCTTCGACCCAGGAAACGTCGTTGCCATGTCGGTTCGTCAGCTATGACTTCGATGAGCGCTCTTTAGCCGGCGACGCGATCGTGCGTCAAGCACTAGCGCTGCGCTGGTCCGAGCCACCGATAGCCGATCAGCCCGGCGACAAGTGGAATGCGCAGTACGGCTGGCGCAGCCAGCAGCGCAGCCAGGGGAGAGATTCACTGAGTTGGCGTGCGCTGGGTCCGATTACAAGAACTTTTTAGGAAAACTGCGTCAAGAAATGCTGGCTTCTGCCGTTATGCGTGGCTGTCTGAGAAACCATCGACCCAACAGGGGAATGCTTTGAAAGTACGTAATGGGATTTTGCTGGCAATGCTCGCCAGCGCATATGCGATGCCTGCCTTCTGCCAGGAGCCTACGCCGCAAGCGGCATCTGCCGGAGCGCGAATTCGCCTGTTCGGTCAAAATGGTGTTGGCATCGTGTTGTACAAGGATGCCGTGTGTACGGCCAAGTATGGCGAAAAGATCCGCGTATCCGGATCGCTTGGCAGTGCGTTCGGTTCGCTGTTCGGCTCAGTGAAGAACGAGGGGATTGGCATCCCGGAGACACAGAACACCAGGAATTTGCAGGACCGCAAGATGATCGGCTCCAAGCCGTTCTACAAGGAGCTTGCGCTGGAAGCAGGCAAGCCCGTTGTCGTCGAGGCTGGCGCCAGTTCGCCTGCACACTGGAGCCAGGCGCCAGGATTCAATCTTGGACGGAGCTGCGGCGCCTTGTTGACATCGACCTTCGTTCCGCAGGCGGGTGCCGACTATGAGGTTGCGTTGAACCTCGATTTCCGCAATTCGGTCTGTGTACTGGCGGTCAATCGCGTGAACCCGGATGGACAAGTGACCCCGGTCGAGGTGGCGCCGGCATCCAAGGATTGCGATTAGGAATCAGGAGCTCAATCGTTTGGCGCTGGATGCGCCAGGGTCGCGATGCCGCTAGTGGATCGCAGTTAACCCTCCCTGGCGACGAGCCGGGCAAAGGGGAGCGCGGCTCATGACAGGCTCGTGTCCCTTGGTCGCCGCAGCGGCCCAGCGTCGTCCAGATGCTCGCGTGCAGCAGATGTCTGATACTGCGTCCTACGATTCAAACGCTCGAGCGCGAGGGTGCGATGCGAAGCTACGGATGGGGTGCGTTGTTGTGGTTGCTGCTGTTGCCGTCGGTGGGGGCGGCGGAAACGCCGGCCGATCAGGCCTATGCACGGGCCACCGCGTTCCGCGACCGGGCCAGTCAGCTCAGCGAGCACGGCGCCAAGAGCACGCGTGAGGACCTGCTGCAGGCACGCGATGCCCTGCAGCAGGGCTTGCAGTATCTGGACGATCCGACGGTTGCAGCGCTCGCCGAGGGCAGCAAGACGCTGCGCTTCCGCCGCCTGAACCTGCTGGGCGATCTGGTGCGGGTGCAGGTGTGGCTCGGCGACCGCGACGCGGCGGTGGCGGCTTGGCGCGCCCTGGACGCGATGTCCTGGCATGAGGGGTTGATCGACTTCGTGGTGGACAAGGACCCGGCGACGGCGGCGTTGTTGGACGATCCGCGCCTGGCCGAGGTCCGGCGCCACGAAGCGCTGGCGGTGCGCGACGCCACGGCGCCCGCGATCGCGGTGCCTTATGCCGCGCAGCTGACCGAAGCCCAGCGCGTGGCCGGGTTGTCGCAGGTGTGGATGGCCGCGCGCGATCGCTTCGTCTGGTTCGACCATGTGCCCAACCTGGACTGGGACCTCCTGTACCTGGAGACGCTGCCGCTGGTCCAGCGCGCGGCGGATACCGACGCCTACTACCGTGTGCTGGCACGGTTCCTGGCGCAGTTGCACGACGGACACACCGGGATCCTGCCACCCAAGGAGCTGGAGGACCATTGGTATGCCCGTCCCGGGCTGCGGACGGCCTGGCTGGACGGGGAGGTGGTGGTGACCTCGGTCAGTGATGCCGCGCTGCGCCGCCAAGGGGTGGCACGCGGTGACCGCATCCTCGCGATCGATGGCGAGCCGGTGGAGCAGTACGCGCAGCGGGTGGTGCGTCCGCAGCTCAGCAGTTCCACCCCGCAAGACCTGCAGCTGCGCATGTATACCTACGCCTTGCTGGCCGGCGATGCCGCCACCCCGGTGCGGCTATCGGTGGAGCACGCCGACGGGCGCCGCAGCGAGGTGCGTGCCGCGCGCAGCGGCTATGCCACGATGAAGGTGCCGGAGGCGCCGCTGCTGCGCATTCGCCGCGATGGCGTGGCGGTGCTGCGTGTGCCGCAGTTGGAGAACGATGCCAGCCTGCAGGCGCTCAAGCAGGCACTGCCGCGCGTGCGTGCCGCGCGCGGACTGGTCCTGGACCTGCGCGGCAATGGTGGCGGCAACACGTGGTTCGGCTTGCAGATCCTGCGCTACATCGCCGCGGCGCCGTTGCCATCGCTGCGCTCTGTCGAGCGCGACAACGGCTCGTCGCTGGCGCAGGCACGCGGGGCCAGGCTGATCGAGTGGCGGCCGGTGCAACAAGAGCCGGTGGCACCCGAACCGAACGCCTATTCCGGCCCGGTGGCGATGCTGGTGGATGCGGGCACGTTCTCCGCGGGCGAGGACACGGCGGCGGTGTTCCGGCTGATGCGGCGCGGCCCATTGGTGGGGCAGGCGACCGGCGGGAGCACCGGCCAACCGCTGCTGCTGGCCCTGCCCGGCGGCGGTTCGGCGCGGATCTGCGTCAAACGCGACAGCTACCCCGACGGCACCGACTTCGTCGGCGTCGGCGTGCTGCCGGACATCGTGGCCGCACCGACCCGCGCCGACCTACGCGACGGCAAGGACCCTGTGCTCGAACGCGCGGTGGCGGCGCTGGGCCAGCAGTGGCCATCGACCTCACGCTGACACGGGATGCCGTGCGTGCGGTGCGGTGGCACGTCTGCGCCATCGCACTGGCCACGGCGCTTTTGCTGTTGCCAGCCTGCGCCTCGATCGAGGTGCCACCTGCCAACCTGATTGCCAAAGAGGGCGCGCACGCCACGGCGGTGACCAGGATCGGGCCGGTGTTCGTCGTCAGAACCGTGAGCGTGTTGCCTGGTAGCGCACGCGCGGCCGAAAAGTTCGCTGTCACTGACGAGTGTCGCAGCGGAACGCTGCACGTCGCCTTGCGACGACAGGAGAGTGCAGAGCCCCATGCTGTGCCGGCCTGTGGTGCAGTGCTGGCGGCACTTCAGTACGCCGTCGTTGCGTCCGACTTGCCCGACCTGGAGTTGAAGCTGACTG
Organism: Xanthomonas sacchari; assembly: GCF_040529065.1. Taxonomy (NCBI): domain Bacteria; kingdom Pseudomonadati; phylum Pseudomonadota; class Gammaproteobacteria; order Lysobacterales; family Lysobacteraceae; genus Xanthomonas; species Xanthomonas sacchari. The sequence continues at coordinate 625,678 of NZ_CP132343.1, forward strand.
TGGATCTGATCAGTCCCGGTCAACAACTCATTGCCCGCACATCGTCGCTGGCAACGGCGGCCAGCGCAAGCGCGCGTTATGCATTCGCATTAGACAAGGAACGTGATCTGGCCGCCGCGAATGTCGTCTCTACGACGGCACACGAAACATTCCACCTACTGCGTGGCCTCAGCGGCACGACATCCGAAATGCAAGAGGAAGAGCGCCTGGCTTACACGATGGGTGCATGCGCGCAACTGCAGGCACTGGGATGGGTGAGGAGCAAGGAGCTCCCTTCCGTTGCGTTTCCACAGCACGCCGAAGGCGTTTCTGGCAGCGTCAAGGCGTCGAACGTTGCGGGCGTTTCGGTGACGAAAGACCTCATGCAATTCATGCGGGATGAGATGGTGACCAAAGACGCACCTGAGGGGCTAGCGATGGCGCACTTCTGCCAGACGGCCCTTGAGTGAGCCAAAAGCGGCCCTTGGTAGGCCAGGTCAAGCTGGCGGAGATGGACAGTGCTCCACGCGCTCGGCTACGTTTTGGTGGGAGGTCAACCAGACCTGCTATTTCACTGGCGCCGGAGCGGGAGGGAGCGATGGCGAAACTAAGCTGTTGGCTGGGGCTGACCGGCTTCTTCTTGGTCGGATGCGCCAACGTCTCTACCAGCGAAGCCGCGGCAGCAGGCTCTGGAGACGCAATCTGTAAGCAAGCCACCGATTGGGATCGTCGTGGATCGTTGTCTGCGCAGCAGATCGCGCCAACGATCATAGAGAGCGAGGTGGGACTTACCTATCATTTCGACCTGCGAGGAAGGGCCGGCTTGCGGTCGCTCGATGCCAGTTGTGGGTCGGGCAGCTATGCCGAATGCAACTTCACTGCACATCGGCTGGACGACACGGCATACCAGTTCTCAGAGCTCTCCACGTTTGGTCTTTGGCAGGTGCAGGGCCGCCTGTATCTGCTGTATCGCATCGTGTCACCGAAGAGCGACACAGCGGCCCGCAAGCGCCGGTTGGTGGAGTTGGCCGAGCCGCCTGTGGAGATCTGCAATCAGATCGGCGATTACTCGAACCTGATGTAGATGTCCTGCCGAATCTACAGGTTGCCTATGCTCTTTCTTCCCGCTGGATCATTCGTGCCACAGGCTGCTGGGCACCAACGGCCTCTAGACCACGCGCCTCAGGGAACGGCTTTCGATGCGAGTTGACTCGGTCATGAGGTTGCAGCACATCGTGCGCAGGTGCAGTTTGGCGCATCTGCTGGCCTTCCAATGCATCTGGATGGCACCCATCTGCATGCAAGCGCTGGCGGCGGATGTACCACGCCTCTCCGTCGAGGGCATGAACAAGCACAGTGCGATCAATGGGATGGGCTTGTTCCTGACACGCTCTCAGGTCGCGACGCAGGGGCGCGCGCAGCCCGTGCACTTCGAAAAACGCATCGTCTGCAGCGATCGCCGCATCAAGGTGGCCTTTGCCAAGGGAATGGAGCGCGCGCCTGAGCGGATCTGCCGCGTCGCCTCCGAGGCGCTCGTGTTGGTCAGCACCCAGTCGCACGTGCAGAACATCGCCATCACGTTGCTCGTCGTGCCCAGTCGGGTGGACTACCAGGCGACCTTCTACAGGGTGGGCAGAGGGCCGAAGCTCGTCCTCGTCGCCCCAGTGCTGCAGAGCGAAGAGGCGACGCTGGCCAACGTCGCCGATCTGGTGGCGCATGAGGGCTTCCACGTGGGCATGTTCGCCGCTGGCGACGTGCCGCTGGCTGGGGACGAGTACGCCGCCTACCACTACGGGCTGTGCGGGCAACTGGTGGCATTGGGACATCTGGAGCCTTCGGCGCTGCCGGGCTTCGGCGTGGCGTCGGACGATCCGCATCTTGTCGATTCATCCGAGAGCGCCGAACGTGTGCGGACCGAGGTGCTCCAAGCCTTTGGCAACCTTCCCATGACGAGGGAAAGCCCCGCCGGTGCGGCGTTGCTCGCACAGTGTCGCGCGATTGCGCCTGCCAGTTCGAGACACTGAGGCTGACGTCTTCTGAGCTTCAGCCTGCCGGCGTCAGCCTTGGGCGCAGGACGCGGCGCGAGAGGAGTGGCGCCTGCTTGGCGTCGGCAAACAAGCAGATGCCTTGCACCCCCACGATGCGCTAGCATCCCCCGCACACGACGGCGCGCGGCGCCGTCTCTTCAGGGGGACATCGATGCAACATTTCCTGCTGGCCGCCGCCGTGGCGGCCTTGCTGTGCGGCTGCACCGTGGTCTCGCCCGATCCGGGGCAGCAGGCGGTGCTGGTGGATAAACCGCTGCTGTTCGGCAAGGGTGGCATCCGTCTGGACGACGTGCGCGATCCCGGCCGCACCTATACGTGGATGACGACGTCGGCGGTGTACGTGGACACCACGCCGCAGACGGTGCAGGTGGCGTTCGACGACTTCTCGTCCAGCGACAACATCCTGTTGGACTTCTCCACGCAGATCCAATACCGCATCACCGCGCCGGCGCGGCTGCTGTCCGGCTTCGGCCAGGACTGGTTCAAGAACAACGTCGCCAGCCAGTACGCGGCGATCGTGCGCGACCAGGTCAAGCGCTACGACATGACGCGGATGATGAGCTACCCGGACACGGCACGGAAGATCGATGACTCGGTCACCGAGAACGTGCGCGCCCTGGTCAAGGAGCAGGGCCTGCCGATTCAGATCCAGAACATCACCCTCGGCCGCGCCCGTCCCAATCCCGACGTGCTGCAGCAGATGAACCTCACCGCGGCGCAGCAGCAGCGGGTCAAGACCCTGGTGGAAGCCACCACCGCCGAGCGCCAGCGCGAGCAGGAGCAGGTGGCCAAGGCCGATGCGGACAACGCCTACCGCAACCGCATGGGCCTGACCCCGGAGCAGTACCTGGCCAGCCAGATCGCCGAGATCAACGCCGAGGCCTGTGCCAAGGCGCAGGCCTGCTACATGGTGCCGTCGGGAACGTCGGTGATCGCCAAGTAGCGCGACGCGGTAGAGGCGGGCCCGGGTGGCCCGCCGTTTGCGTACATGGGTTGCGCCATGCGCGTCGCCGATGCGGCGTGCCGGCAGCGATTGTCGCCGTGCCGCGGGTCTGCCACTGTGACAGCCGTGTCCTGCGAGGAGATCCGCAGATGGAGTCCGCACAATCCTCAATGTCGCAGCGCCCGCCAGCGACCCGCCTGTTCGCCCTGCTGGCGCGCGACGCCCGCACCGGCGTGATCTTCCGCCGCGGGCCGAGCAAGCAGGTGCAGCTGATCCACTGGGATCTGCGCGAGGACACCTTCGTGCACGGCCAGTGGTTCAAGGGCCGCATCTACGAGCGGCGCTGTGATCTGTCGCCGTCGGGGCGGCTGCTGGTGCATTTCGCCTCCAAGCAGCGCGGCGACTTCGGCACCTGGACCGCGCTGTCGCGGCCGCCGTTCTTCACTGCGCTGGCGCTGTGGCCGAAGGGCGATAGCTGGGGCGGCGGCGGGATGTTCGAGGACGAGCGGACCTTGTTGTTGAACCACCGGCCACGCGAGGGGCGGGATCCTTTTCCGATGCCGGCCGGTTTCCACTTGCCGCACCATCTGCAGGTGCGGCCGTTCGGCACGCATTCGGGCGGCGGCGAGGACGAGCCGATCGATGGCGTGTTGCGCGAGCGCGATGGTTGGCAGCTACGCGACGACGGCGAGGGCGCACATGGCGGACTGCGCAGCGGTGCATTGTTCCGCTTCAGCCGCCCGCGCGTGCGCGAGAAGCTCGGCGCCAATGGCCGCCGCCTGCAGTCGCTGCTGCATGCGGTCGGCCAGGAAAACCATGCCTGGTATGGCCAGGATCACCGGGTGCTGGACCGCGACGGCACCGTGCTGGTCGACCTGCCGGGCAGCGACTGGGCCGACTGGGATGGCGGCGACTTGGTGTTCGCGCACGAGGGTAGGCTCTATCGTCTGCGCAAGAGCGACTTCCACGAAGTGGCGCAGCGGGGCGAGCAGGCCTTCCAGTTGCTGCACGATTTCAGCGACGCGCGCTTCGCGCCACTGGCGCCGACGGCGGATGCGTTGAAGTACTGAACGGGCCGGATGTCGCGTGTGGTACAGGTGCCACGCCGGATGCGGCTGCCGTCCGTATAGACTGGCCACCCAATCTCAGGGGTATTCGATGAAATTCCTTCGTCGCTTGCTGTTGCCGGCCCTGCTGTGTGTCACAGCACTCGCCCAGGCCCAGGAAGACACGCGCCGCATCGCGGTGACCATCGACGACCTGCCGTGGCAGCGCATCGAGCAGATACCGCCGGCGCAATTGCCGGCACTGCACGCGCAATTGATGGCCTCGCTGCGGCAGGCGCAGGTGCCCATCGTCGGCTTCGTCAACGAGGACAAGCTTGAGCAGGACGGCCAGGTGCAGCCGCAACGCGTGGCGATGCTGCGCGACTGGCTGGATGCCGGCTATGCGCTGGGCAACCACACCTACGGCCACGTGAACCTACACCAGGTGGGCGTGCCGGCGTACGAAGACGCGATCGTGCGTGGCGAGCGCACGTTGCGGTCGTTGCTCGCGGAACGTGGCCAGCCGCTGCAATGGTTCCGTCATCCGTATCTGGCCACCGGCCGCAGCGTTGCCGACCGCGAGGCGGTCAACGCGTTCCTGGCCGCGCATGGCTACCGCATCGCGCCGGTCACCGTGGACAGCGGCGAGTGGGTGTGGGCGTTCGCCTACGCGCATGTGTTGGACGAGCCGGCAGGCCCGGCGCGCGACGCCATGCTGCTGCGCCTGCGCAAGGGCTACGTGCCGTACATGCTCAACAAGCTGGATTTCTTCGAGCACGAATCGCAGGCCCTGTTCGGCCGCCGCATCCCGCAGGTGTGGCTGATGCACGCCAACGCACTCAACGCCGCTGCTTTCCCCGAGCTGGTCGCGGCCACGCGCCGCCGCGGCTACGCCTTCATCGGCCTGGAGGAGGCATTGCGCGATCCCGCCTATACCCACGCCGAGGGCTACACCGGCCCTGGCGGGATCAGCTGGCTGCACCGCTGGGCGATGGCCGAGGACAAGCCGAAGGACTTCTATGCCGGCGAACCCGTGGTGCCGCGCTGGGTGTTCGCGCTGGCGGGGGTGGATTCGGAGTAATGCAGGGATCGTCTTGTAACGCCTGCCAAATCGGAGCAAAGGATTATGCGGCCCTGGGCATTCCTGCCCAGTCGCACACGCGGTATGGGTGCCCAAGCGAGATAGCCACAGGAACTAGATTTCCGAAAGAAAGCTGCTCGGAACTGCCTGGGTGAGCCAGACGCCATTGTCCGCCTGAAAGAAGGCAAAGCCCTGCTGGTGCATTCGCAGGGCTTCGACTTTCAGGACAACCGGCTTGCCATGACGTTGCCCGACTGCGGTCGCGGTCGCGATGTCTTGCGACAGATGCACATGATGCCGTTGGCCCGCGCGTAAGCCCTCGGCCAGGATCGCGTCCAGAAACCGTGTGGCGGTGCCGTGGTAGAGGAACTCCGGCGGCACCTTGGCGTCGTACTGGATGGCGACGCTATCGGTCGAATGGCCCTGTACGGCACGGATGCGCCTGCCATCTTCCGAGAGCGCAAAACGTTTTTTGTCGCTGCTGTCCACCACGGCACGAATGAGGTCTGCGTCGAGCGTCCTGCCGCTTTGCGCAGCACCTGCGATCAACGCATCGACCTCCGCCCAGCCTTCGCTGTCGAGGGTAATGCCAGCGGCCTGTGGCTCGTGGCGAAGCACAAAGCTGAGGAACTTGCTGATGTCTGTGTGCTGCTTGCTCATATACATTCTGGTGAGTAAACAATTCCAACCATCGCTCGGCGACGCCGATATTGGCTTCCGCTCAGTTGGCTGGCAATGGTGGAGGTGATGCGGTGTGGGCTCGAGTTGGCGCGGTGCAATCTTACGCGTCGTGAAGTGCGAGGATCGCCAAGCAAGCCGGTGTCTGGCGAGTTTGATGTAATGACGAAGGGGGGAGTGCCGCACCTCCGCCGGCAAGATGTTGAACGGCTAAGTGTCGGCACAGCCGACCGCTGGCACCTTCACCCTGCACGCACGCATGGCCGGATCACGATGGCTCCTCTCCGCCCACCGTGACGCCCATGCCCTCGTCCAAGACGCCTCCATGGAAGAAACCGAATCCGCGCGGTCAGCGCAGCCAGCCGCTGTCACCGTCGCAGAAGGAAGCGGCGAAGCAGCGTGCCGAGGAGAACGGCCGCCCGTATCCGAATCTGGTCGACAACATGTGGGCGGCGCGGCTGCCGCATGCGACGTCCTCCTCCAGTTCGGACATCGACGCGGAATAATCAGGGCGTCTGCGCTTGGAGTGGTGGCGTACCTGGCGCGCGTTGTCGGAAGAATGTCGGAGTTCGCCAGTGCGGCCGCCGGGCTGGTTTTCCCGGCGCGCGTGATTGATGAATGCCGATACACCGGAGCTCGGACGCACCCTTGGCCTGCGCCGGGCCATGCCCATACCGTGCCGTGCCGGCACTGGGCCGGTCATCGCATCCAGGTACGGGTATGACTCCGCAAGAACAGCAGCTTCTCGAAGACTTCCTGGCGCGCCTGCGCAGCGCCGGCGGGGTGGCCAAAGATCCGCAGGCCGACGCGCTGATCCACGCGCGCCTGGCCGATCAACCCGATGCCGCGTATCTGCTGGTACAGCGCACCTTGCTGCTGGAGCACGCGCTGGAGGCCGCCAAGGCGCAGATCGCGCAGTTGCAGCAGCAGGCCGCGCCGCCACCGCCGCCGGCCAGCTTCCTGGGCCAGGGCTTCAATGCGGCGCCGCCGCCGTTGCCCCCGGCGCCCGCCGCCACAGGCGTCGCGGGCGCCGGTGCGCCCGGCTGGCGCGAGCGATGGTTCGGCGGTGGCGCTGCGGCCGCGGAGCCGACGCCGGCACCGGCCGCCGCGCGTGGCCCCAGCTTCCTTAGCACCGCAGCCACCACGGCGGCCGGCGTGGCTGGCGGCATGTTCCTGTTCGAGGGCGTGGAAAGCCTGCTGGGCGGTCACCACGGCGGCGGCCTGTTCGGCGGCGGCGCGCCGCAGGAGACGGTGGTCGAGAACATCACCAACAACTACTACGACGACACGCCGCAGCAGGACATGGGCCAGGACTTCCAGGACGACGGCGACTTCGGCAACGACAACTGGACGTGATGTCCGGCGCGCTTGCGTGACCGCGCTGATCGATTGATCGAGCGAGCGTCAGCTGGCGCTCGCGACCGGGTCGCTTCGATGCATCGAAGCGACCGGTCGGCGCGAGTATCTATTCTTCAATCTATTCACGGCTGGCGCTCTGGATTGGCGCATGGATGCAAAAAGACCCAGAAAAACAGGCGAGACCTTGCCCGGTGCCATTCGATTATCTATTCATGCATCTATTCGATCGCAGGCAGGCGAGGCCCGACGTACGCGTTGGCGCGGCTCCGTGTCGTGTTCCGGGAGGATGCGGCCTGGCGCATTGACTGGTGGCTGTTCGCGCCGTAGTTGCCGCGCAATGGCTGGTTGAGCCTGGTGGATGCAGAGCCTGCACGTTGTCGACCCCAGGCCAGCGCCACGACTGGCGTGCAGCGGCCGGCATGGCGGTGCCGTTCTGGGAGCGTGTCATCGAGGACGTGCATGTGTCCGCGGCCTTCCACAGCATTGCGCGGGACGCGCTGGCGCAGTTGACGCGCGCCGTGTCGCGGATCGGTTGAGCGCTTTCGCGCGGCGTTAAATCACCCGACACATCGCCCTCACGCGGGCCGGACATGCGGCAGTGGAAGCTGTCGCGACTCCCCACCACGAGGTCCTGCCCATGGCTGCCACCAGCGCACGCGTCCGTCTGCATGTCGAAGATACCGGCGGTGCCGGTCGTCCGGTGATCCTGATCCACGGCTGGCCGCTGTCGGCCGAGGCGTGGAAGGACCAGGTCGGGCCGCTGCAGCAGGCCGGCTACCGGGTCATCGCCTACGATCGTCGCGGCTTCGGCCGTTCCGAGAAGCCGGCCGACGGCTACGAGTACGACACCCTGGCCGACGACTTGGCCGGCATCATCGAGGACAAGCAGCTGCGCGACGCGGTGCTGGTCGGGTTCTCGATGGGCGGTGGCGAGGTGGCGCGCTACGTGGCGCGGCACGGCACCGACAAGCTTGCCGGCGTGGTGTTCGCTTCCGCGGTGCCGCCGTACATGCTCAAGACAGAGGACAACCCGGAAGGGCCGCTGAGCAAGGAGCAGGCGCAGGAGATGGAGCAGGGGCTGAAAGCCTCGCGCGAGACCTTCTTCGACGACTTCACCCGCGGCTTCTTCAGCGCCCACGGCACGCTGAAGGTGAGTGAGGCGCAGCGCCAGGAAGCGATCGCGCTGTGCCTGCAGAGCGACCAGACTGCGGCGCTGGGCTGCATGGGGGCGTTCGGCACCACCGACTTCCGCGAGGATCTCAAGAAGGTCGACGTGCCGACCTTGGTGCTGCACGGCGATGCCGACGCGACCGTGCCGTACGAGGGCTCGGGCCAGCGCACCCATCGCGTCATCGCCGGCAGCGACGTGGTGCTGCTGAAGGATGCGCCGCATGGCTGCAACACCAGCCATGCCGAGGAGTTCAATCAGGCGCTGCTCGGGTTCCTGGCCAAGCTGGGCTGATCGCTGGCCCGTATCGCGGCGCCGACGCGCAAGGCGCGGTGCCGCGACGGCGCAACCAGGCAGCAGGTAGAACCAACCCGCGGCAGCGCTCGGCTGCCGCGGGTCGATCCGACCGACTCAAGCCATCGCGCAGATCACTCGCCGACCAGCGTCGCCACGCTCTGCGGATCGACGTAGACCACGGTCTGGCCCGAGGCGACGCTGTACTTGCCGCCGTAGCCGACGTTGAGGGTGGACGAGGTGCTGTACTTGGTGAATGCGGTGGCGCTGCCGGTGGGCACGCGCACGGTGAGCTGCCGATGCTGGGTGCCGGTGTTGACCGCCACCAGGACCAGCTTGCCACCCGGGGTCTTGTAGGCGCTGACCGCGACATCGCTATACGGCGCGGCGGTGGCGCCGATGCGCACCGAGCCCGGACGCACGAACCGCGCGAACTGCGACATCACATAACCGCGCTTGCTCACCGTGCCGTTCTCGGCGATCAGCCCGTAGCTGCGCCGGATGTACCACCAGATGTAGCCGCTGTAGTTGGCGAGCATGCTGTTGTGCAGTTCGCTGCCCACGCCGAGCGCCGACGGCCAGGCGTTGCCGTCGGTGTTGTCGGTGTAGTGCTCGGTCATCCACAGCTGCTTGCCCTTGCTGCGCGCCAGCGGGTAGTCCTTGGGCTGCACGCCATACAGGTGCCCGCCGACGATGGACAGGTACTGGGCGGCACTGCTGTTGAGCACCGGGTCGGTCAGTGCGGTGTTGAAGCCCAGCGACTCGGCGGCGAGCAGCTTGAACTTGCCGAACTTCGCGCCCTGGGCGCTGATGAAGTTGAGGAAGTCGGTGCCGTTCCAGTCGCCCGACTCGTAGTCCGGATGCCAGTCCGGCTCGTTCTGCAGCGACAGGGCGTAGATCGGCGCGCCCTTGCTGTCCATGTAGGCGGTGAAATCCAGCAGGTGCTTGGCATAGGCATCGTAGTACTGCGACAGCAGCTTGCCGCCGTTGTTGAGGCTGTTGTTGGACTTCATGTAGGCCGGCGCCGACCACGGCGTGGCCAGCAGCACCGCGCCGTGCGCGCGGGCCCGCACCGCCGACGGCACCTGCTGGCTCCAGCCGGAACTGGACGGATCGATGCGCATGCGCATGATCGACAGGCCGATCTGCCCCGTGTCGCTGCCGAAGGCCAGGTCGACCTGGGCCGGCGTGAGGTCGGCGATCCAGCCGGCGCCGTTCATGCCGCCGAAGCCCTGGATGGTCTGGTGGACCTCGCTCGGGGTCACGGTGACGGTCTGTGCCAGGGCGGTGCCGGCCGAGAACAGCGTGGCGGCTGCGGCGAGCAAGGTGCCGAGCAAACGAGGGGTCTTCATGGTGGTTCCAGCGGTTGGGGGAGGCGTGACGCTAGCCAGCGCAGATGACCATTTCAATGTCGCGGTCGTCCAAAGCCGGCAAGTGAGACCGGCGGCGCACCCCAAGCGCTAACGTCTCCTCAATCCACATCAGCGCCTGCGTCGCGCTGCACGATGCGTGCAGCGCGGTGCATCATCCGGCTGCGGCGTGAGGTACGGCGTGCGGATTGTGCGCAGTTGCGCGTGCAAACGCCGCAAGATGCACAAGTGCGCGCATGGCAAAACTGCGCACAATGCAGGCGCCGGCACAGCGCAGGGGGGCGTGCCGGCGTTTCCTCTTGCGAAGGTGTTGCGCATGCCACTGTTCCGTGTTCCGCAACGCTGCGGCGTTGCCCTGTTCGCTGCGATGCTGTCGATCCTGCTCTGCCTGCCGATGCTCGCGCAGGCGCAGGCCACCCGTTATCGCGACGTCGCGCCGCTGTTGCTGGGCGTGGCCTGGTATCCGGAGCAGTGGCCGGAGGCGCAATGGGAGCGCGATCTGGCGCTGATGCAGGCGGCGCACGTGCGCGTGGTGCGGATCGGCGAGTTCGCCTGGAGCCGGATGGAGCCGCGCGAGGGGCAGTACGACTTCGACTGGATGGATCGCGCCATCGCCGCGGCCGCGCGCCACGGCATGGTGGTGGTGCTGGGCACGCCGACCGCGGCGCCGCCGGCGTGGTTGACCCAGGCCTATCCGGATACCTTGCGGGTCAGCCAGGACGGCGTGCGCGACGAGCACGGCAACCGCCAGCAGTTCTCCTTCGCCAGCGCACGCTACCGGCGCTTCGCGCATGCCATCGCCGAACAGATGGCGCAGCGCTACGGGCACAACCCGCACGTGGTCGGCTGGCAACTGGACAACGAGTACGCGCAGTCCTCGTTCGATCCCGAGGCCAAGGCGCAGTTCCATGCCTGGCTGCAGCGCAAGTACGTCAACATCGACGCGCTCAACCAGCGCTGGGCCACCGCCTACTGGAGCCAGACCTACAACGATTTCGCGCAGATCCCGGTGCGCGAGGACGAGGAGAATCCGGCGCTGCTGCTGGAGTGGAAGCGCTTCGTTAGCGACACCTGGGCCGACTATTCGCGCAACCAGATCGACGCGATCCGCCCGCATGCCGATCCGCGCCAGTTCATCACCATCAACACCATGGGCTGGTTCGCCGGCTTCGACGCCTACACCGTGCACAGCGTGCTCGACATCGCCGCCTGGGACGACTACGTCGCCGGCGAGCGCTATGACTGGGTGGACAATGCGGCGCGCCACGATCTGACCCGCGGCTACAAGCACCGCAACTACTGGGTGATGGAGACCCAGCCGGGCTTCGTCAACTGGCGCGCGACCAACGTGGCGCTGCGCAAGGGCCAGGTGCGCGCGATGGCGTGGCAGGCGGTGGCGCATGGCGCCGATGCGGTGTCGTACTGGCAGTGGCGCGCCGCACCCAACGGGCAGGAGGAATACCACGGCACCCTGGTCGGCGCCGATGGTGAGCCGGTGCCGGTGTATGCGGAGATCCAGCAGGTCGGCGCGGAGTTCGCCAAGGCCGGGCCGGCGCTGGCCGGCACCACGCCGCAGGCGCAGGTGGCGCTGATCAACGACTTCGACAGCCGCTGGGCGATCGGCTTCCAGAAGCACGCGGCCGACTTCGATCCGGTCGTGCAGATGAAAAGCTTCTACCGTCCGCTGCGGCAGCAGGCACAGGTGGTCGACGTGGTCTCGACGATGGCGCCGCTGGAGCGCTACAAGCTGGTGGTAGCGCCGGCGCTGAACGTGCTGACCGAGGCGCAGGCACAGCGGCTGAAGGCCTATGTCGAACACGGCGGGCATCTGGTGCTGGGGCCGCGCAGCGGCATGAAGAACATCGACAACGGCCTGCATCCGCAGCGCCAGCCCGGTCCGCTGGCGGCGTTGCTCGGCGGACGCGTGGAGCAGTTCTATGCGCTGGACAAGCCGATCCCGCTGGTCGGTGCGGGCGCCGACGGCAGCGCCAAAATCTGGGCCGAACAGTTGCAGGCCACTGCCGCCGACACCACCGCGCCACTGCACTACGGCACGGCCAACGGCTGGCTGGACGGTGCGCCGGCGTTGCTGACCCGGCGCGTCGGCAAGGGTCGCATCAGCTATGTCGGTGGCTGGTTCGACGACGCCACGCTGGATCGCCTCACCGGCGACTGGCTGCGCGACGCCGACGTGCAGGCGCCGCTGGCCGACGTGCCGGAGGATGTGGAAGTGGGCGTGCGCAGCGATGGCGCGCGCCGCATCGTGGTGCTGATCAACCACGGCGCCACCGCGCACACCGTGCGGCTGCCGGCGTCGATGCGCGCGCTGCTGGGTCCGGCGCCGAGCAACGACACGGTGCAGCTGGCACCCGATGACGTGGCTGTGCTGGAACAGCGTCGCTGAGGACTGCCGCGGTGCGCTGCGGCGCACCGCCGGCCACGCGGTGATGGATCGGTGCGGTGGGTGCACCTATGCCGCGCTCGCCGTGGCCGCGTCGCGCCTGTGCGCCACGCGCAAGGACACGCTCTACAATGCAACTGCCAGCGGGCGTCGCCGCCGCCATCGCGTCGCGGCCTCGTTTCCTCACTGGAGTCGCGTGTGTCCTTGTTTTCTTCCCGTCCGTTGTCGCCGGTGGGCCGGCTGTTCGCCGCTGCCGCCGTGTTCGAAGGCCTGACCTGGGCCGGCCTGTTGCTCGGTATGGTGCTCAAGTACGGCACCCAGACCACCGAGCTGGGCGTGTGGCTGTTCGGCCGTCTGCATGGCGTGGCGTTCCTGCTGTACGTGGTCGCCAGTCTGTTCGCGGCGTTGCGGTTGCGTTGGCCCTGGTGGGCGTGGGCGTTGAGCCTGCTGGCGGCGCTGCCGCCGCTGGTCACGGTGCCGCTGGAACTGTGGTTCCGCCGCATCGGCCTGCTCGGCACGCCAGGGCAGCGCACAGCTGCCTAGTGCTGCGCTTCGGCGCAGGCACGTCGCGGTGTGCGCTGCGGCGCGTTGTGCCGGCGTTCTCCGGCATCGCTCTAGACTGCAGTGCCTAGTGCAGGCGAGGAGGCCATGGGTAAACGCCAACGACGACCGCCCCCGCCAATGCCGACACCCACGCGCCTGCAACGGCTGGTCGCGCGTCTGGAACGGCCGGTGTTGATGCTGATGGCCGTGGTCATGGTGGCGTGCGCCGCGATGAAGCTGTACCTGCTGGCGAAAGCGCTGCAGAGCGGCGTCTACATTGGCGTACCGAGAGCCGGGCCGAAACGGATCTATCTGCTGGCGACCGATCCAGGCGACTATTGGTTCTCGATCGCGTGGGACAGCGTGCTCTGCCTCGTGTTGCTGGCGCTGGCCAGCGCCACGGGCTGGTCGCTGATAGCGCTGCGCAAACCGAAGTAGTGCACTGCCATCGGCGTGTCGCGGCGATCACTTGGCCAGGCAGCGCTGCCACCGCTCGGCCACGCGCTGCGCGAACCAGGCGGTGGTGAGCTTGCGGGTGATCTTCGGACTTTCCAGGGCGATGCCCGGCAGCACCGCGCGTGGCAGTGGCTTGTCGGCATCTCGGTCGGCCAGCGCGAACACCTGGCGATACAGCGCGCTGTCGGCGAAATCCGCTTCGCCGCCGCGTTGCAGTTCGCGGCGGATGGTGCGCGCGTCCATGCCCAGTTGCGTGCTCAGGCTGCGTGCGGCGCGCTCGGTGGCGCCGGGCGTGTCGAGGTCGGCGCCTGGCGTCAGCAGATCGCCATCGAGGGCGAGCGAGATGCCGCTGGCACGCGCCAGCGCGGCCTGGAACGCGGCATTGCGGCTGGCGTACCAGCCGGCATTGAAGTCGGCGAAGCGGTACAGCATCGCCGCCTCGTTGGGGTAGCCGAGCAGGTGGCGGGTGCCGAACCAGATGCCACCGCGGCGGGTGAATACCGCGTGGCGCACACCGTCGCTCAGCGGGTACGGGTAGCCGTCGGTGTGCGCTTCGGCAAAGGCGATGCTCACCTGCATCGGCCCGGCCGTGTGCACCGGGTTGAGATCGCCGAACAGGCGCTGGCCCAGCGGCACGCTGCCGGCGATGTCCTCGAAAATCGTGCTGAGATCCTGTTCGGTACGCGCGGCAGCCAGGCGCTCGGCATAGCTGCGTCCATCCGGCCCGCGCAGCGTGAGCGCCGCATCCAGCGCGAACGCCGGCACATGCACCGCCGCTGCGCGCCGCTGCAGTTCCGCCCGGGCGATCTTGCCCAGTCCCGGCACCGGTGGGTTGGTCTGGTAGGTCGATTCCTGTTCGATCACCGCCAGCACCGCACAGATGTTCTCGGCGTTGGTGCCCAGACTCTGCGATGCCAGGGCCACGTAGACGTCGTCGGCCCAGCCGCGGCGGTCGGGTACCGTGGCAGGGATACGCCGGGCGATGTCGGCCTTGACCTCGCTGGGCGTGCGCTCGGGCATGCGTGGCGCCTGCGTGGCGCAGGCGCCGAGCAGGGCGGCTGCGCACACGGTCAGCAGGCGGACGAAGACGGCGGTGGGCATCGGCGCGGCGGCTCCAACGGAGTGGCGGTCGCCTGCATCCTACAGGTGCGCTGTCGGCACCGCGCCTACGTCGCCGGCGTCGATGCTGTGTGGTCGGATATCGTTGTCGCTTGCGCGTCCGCGTCGAGCACATGGATGCCGAAGCCGCTGCGGCCGGGCGCGAACTCCTCCCGCAGCGTCAGCGCCGGAATCGCGTAGTCGCCGTGATTCTGCTTGCGAAAGGCGATCGGCGCGGCGCTGAACAAAGTATCCAGGCGTTCGCCCAGGGCAGCACTTGTCTGCGCGAAACGCGCCGCATCCATGCGGCCGCTGCGGTAGACCACGAACGGCGGCAGCACGTCGAACCCGGGGTAATGCAGGATGCCGTGCTGGATCGGGAACAGCAGGTCGTCGATCGGCCCGTTGATGCCGCGCGGCGCGTAGTGCGATTCCCAGCCGCCGGCGGTGACGATCAGCATCGCGCGCTTGCCGGCCAGCGTGCCTTCGCCATAGCGATCGCCCCAGTGCGTGTCGGAGTGTTCGCCGACGCCGTAGGCGAAGCCGCAGGCATACACCCGGTCCACCCAGCCCTTGAGGATGGCCGGCATCGAGAACCACCACAGCGGGAACTGCAGCAGCAGCGCGTCGGCCCAGCGCAGCTTGTCCTGCTCGGCGGCGATGTCCGCGCGCTGGCGGCCGCTGGCGAAGGCGCGCTGCGAGTCGCGCGAAGGATCGAAGCGCGCGTCTGCGGCACCGTCCAGACTGTCCTGCGCGTCGACGGTGGTTTTCCAGTCCATCGCATACAGGTCCGACACCTGCACGCGATGGCCGGCGTCGTGCAGGCGTTGTACCGCCGCCTGCTTGAGGGCGCCATTGAGCGAGGCGGGTTCGGGATGGGCATAGACCAGCAGGACGTTCATGCAGGTTCTCGGTGAGGGAAGGTCTCCACGCTAGGCCGCGCTTCGCTATAGTGGAAATGAATTGCCTTGATAGTCGCTATTGCCATGGTTGATCTGCGGCGCCTGGACCTCAATCTTCTGCTGACCCTGGACACGTTGCTCGACACGCACAACGTGACCCGCGCCGCGGCGCGCCTGCATCTGTCGCAGCCGTCGGTCAGCGTGCACCTGGCCAAGCTGCGCGAGGCGCTGGGCGATCCGTTGCTGCTGCCGGGGCCGCGCGGCATGCGCCCCACCGCCCGCGCCGAAGCGCTGCGCGCCCCGTTGCGCGAGGCCTTGCAGGCGCTGCAGCAGGCGGTGGCGCCGGACGCGCCGTTCGATCCGGCGCGCGCGCAGACGCTGTGGCGGGTGGCGGCCAGCGACTATGGTGCTTCCACCGTGCTGCTGCCGGCGATCGACGCCTTGCGCCGGGTGGCGCCGGGGACAACGTTGGCGGTATTGCAGTTGGCGCCGCCGACGATCGCACAGCAGGCCGAACAGGGCCAGATCGACCTGGCCCTGCACACCGTCGCCGACGCGCCGCCCGGCCTGCGCCGGCGCACGCTGTTCGCCGAACACTACGTGCTGGTCGGTCGGGCCGGCCATCCGCGGTTGCGACGTCGCCCGAGCCTGGCCCAGTTCTGCGCGCTCGAGCATGTCATCGTCTCGCCCGATGGTGGCGGTTTCAGCGGCGTCACCGATGCGGCGTTGCGCGCGCGCGGCCTGCAGCGCCGGGTGGTGCTGTCGGTGCCGCACTTCCAGTTCGTCGTTGCCGCGCTCCAGCGCAGCGACCTGGTGGCGATGCTGCCCGAGCGCCTGGTGCGCGACCAGCCCGGCCTGCGGGTGTGCGCGCCGCCGCTGGAACTGCCCGGCTACGAGATGGCCATGCTCTGGCACGAGCGCGTGCACCGCGATCCGGCGCACCGTTGGTTGCGCGAGCACATTCTCGCGTCGATCTGATGCGGCGGAGGCGATCGCCTCAGCGGCGCGTGGCCAGCACCCCGTCCAGCGCCAGTTGCGCGGCGAAGCCGGCCTTCTCCAGGCGTTTGGCCACCTCGCGCGGCACGTCGCGCCCGCTGGTGAGCTTGTTCGGACTGCCGGTGTAGTGGAACAGCCGGCCGCCGCGGCGCAGCAACCGCGCGAGTTGGTCGTAGAAGGTTTGCGCGTAGAGTTCGCCGGCGATGCCGAAGCGCGGCGGGTCGTGCAGGATCGCATCCATCGACGCATCGGCGATGCCGCCGATGGCCGCGCCGACATCGCCATGGGTCAGCTGCAGGCGGCCATCGCTGGCGGCCGGATCCGGCGACCACGGATTGAGCGTGCGCAGCCACAGCACGTCGGCGTTCTTCTCGAACGAGTGCAGGCGCGCCACGCCGGCTTCCAGCGCGCAGGCGGCGAAATAGCCGAGGCCGCCGCAGGTATCGAGCACCTGCTTGCCGCGCGGTTCCACCAGCGCCACCTTGCGCCGCGCGTCCTCGAATGGCGACAGCTGCGCGCTGGGCAACATCTTGATGCCGTCGATCTCGAAGGTCGGTGCGCCCCACTCGGTCGGTACCAGCTTGATCAACGCACCGCCGAAGCGCGACACCGCGGCGAAGTCCTCGCCGTCCCAATAGTAGAGCGTGCGGTCCTTGAGCTTGCCCGGATAGGGATAGTCGCATCCCTGCCACTGCCAGCTTTCAGCGCCAAGCAGGGCCTGGCCCTGACTGCGCTCCAGGTCGAGCGACCCGGACCAGGTGGCGGCGCCGGCATCGCGCGCGGCAAGCAATGCGGTGGCGAGCGGACGGGTGAGCAGGGGGCCGGAATAGCGGGTCACGGGGGATCTGCCGGCGGCAAGGGCGCGGCGCGGGGCTCGGATGCGGGAGCGCATCGTAACCGATGGCTCCATGCACCCGCATCGCCGGCGCGCATTGCCGCTTGCCTGTTCCCAAGGGAAGGTACGTGCCGCATGGCGGCAAGCTGCAGCGATCGAAAGCCCGTCATTTTCATTGCCAGCGCGGCGGCAGCGCCACGACAAAAGAGGGATACTGACCATCCCCCCCACGTACGCCGTCGCAGCGCCGCTGCCGGCCAGGATCGTCCATGCTCAAGGGTGTGCTGCTCGGTTTCGCCTGTTACGCCGCCTACTCGATCAGCGATGCCTTCGTGAAGGGGTTGGAGGGGTCGCTGCCGGCCTACGAGGTGGTGTTCTTCGGGGCGCTGCTGATGCTGTCGGCGCTGCCGTTCCTGAAGAAGCCGGGCGATCGCTGGCGCGAGGTGGTGGTGGCGCAGCGGCCCAGCATCTGGCTGCTGCGCGCGTTCACCGGCGCGGCCGGCAATCTGTCCGCGGTCACTGCGTTCACCCTGCTGCCGATGGCCGAGGCGTTCGCGCTGATCTTCCTGATGCCGATCTTCGTCACCGTGCTGTCGGTGCTGCTGCTCAAGGAGGAGGTGCGCTGGCGGCGCTGGCTGGCGGTGATCGTCGGCTTCATCGGGGTGCTGGTGGTGCTGCGGCCGGGCTTCCGGCACCTGGGGCAGGGCCATGTCGCGGCGATCGTCTGCGGCCTGGTGGGGGCGGTGTCGGTGATCAGTCTGCGCATGGCCGGGCCCGGCGAGAAGCGCCTGACCCTGTACGGCGCCGGCGTGCTCGGCCCGCTGCTGATGGGCGGCCTGCTGATGCTGCCGACCTTCGTCTGGCCGACTTGGCAGCAGTGGATCCTGCTGGCCGGCTACGGCCTGCTCGCCGGCCTGGCCGCGATCTTCATGATGTACGCCTCGCGGTCGGCGCCGATCAGCGCGGTGGCGCCGACCCAGTACAGCCAGATGCTGTGGGCAATCGGCTTCGGCTACTGGCTGTTCCACGATCACCTGGACTGGCCGATGGCGGTGGGCATCGCGCTGATCCTGGGCGCCGGGCTGTTCACCCTGGTGCGCGAGGAGAAGGTCACGCGGTGGTGGCGGCGCACCAAATTGGTGTGAGCGCGGCCGCCTGAGCCGATCTCGGTCGCCACACTGGCGCCGATCAGGAAATCGCCGATACGGCCGCGCACGCAGCGCGGCGATGCTGCCGGCTCACGGACGAGGCAGGGCAGCGGCGCGTGGCCGCGACGGAGCGCAGCGGTCGCCGCGCCATCGGACTTTCCTTATCAAGATCGGAGAACGGCATGATCAACAATGCGATGGAACAATTGCGCGACGCCGCCACCCATGCGGGCGTGCGGGTGGTGGCAGGCGTGGTCGGCGCGGACGGTGCGGTCCACAACGGCGCGGGATATACGGTGGCGCACGTCAGCACCGGGCATTACCTCGTGAGCTTCCAGCCGCCGTTCCAGGCGCTGGACGGGGTCTCGGTGACCCAGATCTATCCCGGCGACGGCAGCACCTGCGACAACGCGGTGATCATCCGCCTGGATGCGGGCCAGGTGCTGCTGAAGACCGGCGACGGCGGCGGCAACCAGTCCGACCGCGACTTCAGCTTCGTGGCGATCGGGCAGGGCGGGGCGCTGGCCTGAGCGACGGCCCCCGCGGCGGGGCGGACGGCATGCGGCGCCGTCCGTGCCGACGCGGGCGCCACCCGGCGCACGCGCGGCTGGCGCGCACTGCCGCCATCTTCTATGTTTGCAGGCTAATCCCCCGCGATGGCCTGCGCCCATGACCGATCCGTCCGCCCAGCCCGACCACCTGCAGCGCAGCCTCTCCAACCGCCACCTGCAGCTGATCGCGATCGGCGGGGCGATCGGCACCGGCCTGTTCATGGGCTCGGGCAAGACCATCAGCCTGGCCGGGCCGTCGATCCTGTTCGTGTACCTGATCATCGGCGTGATGCTGTTCTTTGTGATGCGCGCGATGGGCGAGCTGCTGCTGTCGAACCTGGAGTACAAGTCGTTCATCGACTTCTCCACCGATCTGCTGGGGCCCTGGGCCGGGTTCTTCTGCGGTTGGACCTACTGGTTCTGCTGGATCATCACCGCCATCGCCGACGTGATCGCGATCGCCGCCTACGCGCAGTTCTGGTTCCCGACGCTGGCACCGTGGATCCCGGCGATG
This sequence comes from Xanthomonas sacchari, assembly GCF_040529065.1. NCBI lineage: Bacteria > Pseudomonadati > Pseudomonadota > Gammaproteobacteria > Lysobacterales > Lysobacteraceae > Xanthomonas > Xanthomonas sacchari. The sequence goes on from NZ_CP132343.1 coordinate 645,088, forward strand.
CTGTGCGTGCTGTTGCTGCTGGGGCTGAACCTGGTGACGGTGAAGCTGTTCGGCGAAATGGAATTCTGGTTCGCGCTGATCAAGATCGTGGCCATCTGCGCGCTGATCCTCACCGGCGCCGGCCTGGTCGCCTGGGGATTCCAGTCGCCGTCCGGGCACGTGGCCTCGCTGGCCAACCTGTGGAACGACGGCGGCATGTTCCCGATGGGGCTGGGCGGGTTCTTCGCCGGCTTCCAGATCGCGGTGTTCGCCTTCGTCGGCATCGAGCTGGTCGGCACCACCGCCGCCGAGACCGCCGACCCGCGCCGTAACCTGCCCAAGGCGATCAACTCGATCCCGGTGCGCATCCTGGTGTTCTACGTGCTGGCGCTGGTCGCGATCATGGCGGTGACGCCGTGGCGCGAGGTGGTGCCGGGCAAGAGCCCGTTCGTGGAGCTGTTCGTGCTGGCCGGCGTGCCGGCCGCGGCCAGCCTGATCAACTTCGTGGTGCTGACCTCGGCCACGTCCTCGGCCAACAGCGGCATCTTCTCCACCAGCCGCATGCTCTACGGCCTGGCCGAGGAGCGCCACGCGCCGCGCGGTTTCGCCCGGCTCTCGCGTGCGGCGGTGCCGGCGCGCGGGCTGTTGTTCTCCTGCGCCTGCCTGCTCGGCGGCACCGTGCTGATGTACCTGATCCCGAACCTGGTCACCGCGTTCACCCTGGTCACCACCCTGGCCGCGGTGCTGTTCATGTTCGTCTGGTCGCTGATCCTCTGCGCCTACATCGCCTACCGGCGCAAGCGCCCGCAGCTGCATGCGGCCTCCGCGTTCAAGATGCCCGGCGGCGTGGTCATGTGCTACGTGTGCCTGGCGTTCTTCGCCTTCGTGCTGGCGCTGCTGACCCTGCAGGCCGACACCCGCCAGGCGCTGTTCGCCAGCCCGGTGTGGTTCCTGCTGCTGGGCGTGGGCTACGCGTTGAAGCGCCGTAGTGCCTGAACCGGTGCGCGCGGCGGTCGTTGACGCTCCGCGCGCGCTGACGGATGCTCGCGGCCTTTCCTGCGCGAGCCCGTCCCGATGATCACCATCCACCGCTTCGGCGGCACCTCCGATACGCCGGTGTGCTGGGTGGACCTGTGCCGGCCGAGCGAGGCGGAGCTGGCCGAGGTCGACGAGAAGGTCGGTTTCGCGGTGCCGACGCGCGCGGCCATCGGCGAGATCGAGTTCAGCAGCCGGGTGCGGGTGGAAGGCGAGGTGCTGTTCCTCAACGTGCCGCGCTTTCAGGACGAGGACGGGCCGACCGCGCCGCTCGGGTTCGCGGTGTCGCCGCGGGTGCTGGTGACCCAGCGCGAGCAGCCGATGGCCTCGCTGGATGCGGTGGCCGCGCAGCTGCAGCATAGCCCCTGCCGCAGCAGCGACGACCTGCTGCTGCGCCTGCTCGACGAACTGGTCGGGCGCCTGGCCGACCGCCTGGAAGCGCTGGAGGCGCAGATCACCGAAACCACGCGCGCGGCCTTCGCCAAGCCGCATGCGCGGCACAAGTCGCGCCACCTGGAGCGGATGCTGCACGACGTCGGCGACATGGGCCGGCGCCTGGGCGGCATGCACAACGCCGGCCACGGTCTGCTGCGCGTGGCCACCTACCTGGACGACGCCGCGCCGGACTGGTTCGGCGAGGACGCGGCCAAGCGCATCGGTCTGTTGCACAAGGATCTGGCCACCCTGATCGAATTCGAGCAGCACCTGGACGACCGCATCGAGTTCCTGCTCGACAGCGTGCTGGGCATGATCAACGTCGACCAGAACAACGTGATGAAGGTGATGGCGGTGGCCTCGGTGGTCGGCATCCCGCCGACGGTGCTGGTCGGCATCTGGGGAATGAACTTCGCGCACATGCCCGAGCTGAAATGGCACGACGCCTACTACTGGGCGCTGGGCGTGATCGCGCTGAGCATGCTGTTGCCGCTGGCCTGGTTCCGCCGGCGCGGCTGGGTCTGAGCCAGCCGCGCACGGCGCAGGCCGTGCAGGTCACGCCGCCAGGCTGTCGGCCTCGGCGGCGTCCTCCTCCCGGTCGCTTTCCTCGCCGCTGACGTGCTGCACCGCGGCGATATCCCACGACACCGTGTCCGGATCGATCAGGGCGTGGATCGCCGCGCCCTGCAGTTCGCGCATCAGCCGCCGTGCCGACGCGGTGCCGTGCGCCACGCTGTCCCACAGCACCATGTCGACCACGCTGCCGTCGCGGCGGCGGGCGATGCGCCGCGAGCGGAAGCCGGGCTGGCGCTGCAGCCAGGCATCGACCTCTGCGTTGGCGCGCAGGAAGGTGCGCCAGGTGCAGTCGAGCAGGCGGAAGGTGGCGATTTCCAGGGCTTCGGTATGGGGATGCATCGGTCTCTCCTGCGGTCTGCGTCGCCCGCATGGCACGCTGGCGGCGACGCGACAGCGCGACGAGGGGCATGGGGAAGGGACAGGGCCGTACGGCTGGAACAGGCGGGCGGGGGCGGGCGTTCCGGAGCGGCGCCGGTAGGGGAACCGGCCGATATAGGATGCTGGCCCGCGCCGCGGGCGCGTTAGCGCGATCCAACGGAATTCTTGTACGATCCTGCAAGCCGCGTCGCGCCGTGGTCCGCGCCGGCGCAGCATCGTGCAAGCTTGCCTTCCTCCTTTCGCACGCTACGGCGCCTTTGCCGATGACCGCGCTCGCCCACCGCTACCAGGAAATGGCCGCCCTGGTTGCCCGATTGGCCACGCCCGATGGCGACCACGAGACCGCTATCGAGGGCTTCTTCTGTTCCTACCGCTCCGCGCCGTCGCCGAAGACGCACACCGCGCAGTGGCCTGTCTTCGCGCTGGTATTGCAGGGCGAGAAGTGCCTGACCCTGGGCAACGAGGAGTACCGCTACGGCGTCGGCACCTTTCTGCTGGTGACGCTGGATCTGCCTGTGGTCTCGCGCATCACCCAGGCCAGCCCGGAACAGCCGCTGCTGGGCGTGGGCATGTCGATCCGGCCGGACCGGCTGCGCGAACTGCTCGAGCGGATTCCGTTGCCGCCGCAGGTCGGCGCCGAACGCCCGCGCGGGGTGTCGGTCAACACCGCCTGCCCGGACCTGCTGGACGCCACGCTGCGCATGCTGCGGCTGCTGGAACGTCCGGCCGACATCGCGGCGATGGCGCCGCTGATCGAACAGGAGATCCTGTATCGCCTGCTGGTCGGACCATGCGGGCCGAACCTGCTGCGCATCGCCCAGGAGGACAGCCCCAGCAACCGCATCGCCAAGGCCATCGCCTGGTTGCGCCAGCACTACGCCGAACCGCTGCGGATCGAGGACCTGGCGCGCCAGGTCAACATGAGCGTGTCCTCGCTGCATCACCATTTCAGCGCGGTCGCGGCGATGACGCCGTTGCAGTACCAGAAGCAGTTGCGTCTGCGCGAGGCGCGGCGGCTGATGGTGGTCGAACGCATGGACGTGGGCGCCGCCGGCTACCGCGTCGGCTACCAGAGTCCATCGCAGTTCAGTCGCGAATACAGCCGGCTGTACGGACGTTCGCCGCGCAGCGACCTGGCCGAGCAGCTGGGCCTAGCTGGCTGAGCGTTACTGGTACTGCGCGGGCCGCCTTGCGCATCTGACGTGCCGCTGCGTGATCGACGACAGCGCATCGCGCATCAATTCGAAGCGCGTGTCGTAGGAGCGGCTTCAGCCGCGACGGGCTTTACCGGGAACGCTCCGTCGCGGCTGAAGCCGCTCCTACGGAGCAAGCTGCATGCGGCGTGCGTGTCGTGGGATCGGATGATGCGAGGGGCGCTGCAGACAGCGCGGCATTTTGCCTATGTACCCGCGCAGGACCGCTGCGGTCCTGCACGGGCGGTAAGCACTACTGCAGTTGCTTGAGCCGCGCGACGATCTCCTGCGCGTGGCGCTCGATCAGGCCTTCGGAGGTGCCCCAGGCGGTGCTGTTGGTCGACTCCACATCGAACTGCGCGGCGGTCTTGCCGTTGGCATCGGCGACGCTGATGCGGCTCTTGATCTTGTCGCGCCCGGCCATGATGCCGGCCCAGAAGCGCGCGCCATTGCTGCGCATGTAGTAGTGATCGATGACGATGGTCATCTTGCGCGCATTGGCCTGGCCCTGTGTGCCGTGCAGGTGCGCCGCGTCCAGTTGCGCGTCTAGCTGGCGGCGGAACATGGCCAGACTTTCGGCATCGGTGTCGTCGTTGCCGGTGAGCTGGTACCAGTAGGTTTCGGCGGTGGTCGCCTTGTAGCTCTGGTGCACCACGCTGTTGGTCGCACAGCCGGTCGCCAGCAACATCACGCTCAGCAGCGCGAGCGTTTTCCATTGCAGTTTCATGCTCTCTCCTTGTTGGGTCTCCATGCCGGGGCGAACGCCGCCGGCCGCGCAGCATAGCGGCTGCGCGCGGGCAGGCGGTAGGTTCAGGGGATTGGTTCCGGATCGCCCAGCCACGCCGCCACGATCCGTGCATAGGCGCCGCTGGCCTTGCTCAGGTGCAGCCACTGGTCGACGTAGGCCTTCCAGGCCATGTCGTCGCGCGGCAGCAGGAACGCCTTCTCGCTGTACTGCAGCGGCCGCTGCGGCGCCACCGCGCACAGACCGGGCACCTGGCGCTGCTGGAAGCGCGCCTCGGAGGCGTCGGTGATCATGACGTCGGCGCGGCCCTCGCGCAGGTCGCGGAAGATGGCGGGGTTGTCGTCGGACAGCAGCAGTTGCGCATGCGGCAGTTCGCGGCGGGCGAACGCCTCGTTGGTGCCGCCGCGCGGTTCGATCACCCGCACCTCGGGGCGGTCGATCTGGGCGATGTCGCGGTAGCGCGCCTGGTCGACGCAGCGCACCAGCGGGATCTTGCCGTCGACCTCCAGCACCGCACTGAACCACGCCTGGCGTTGCCGCGGCAGCGAGACCGAGATGCCGCCGACGGCGATGTCGCAGCGGTCGGCGTGCAGGTCCGGCAGCAGCGTCGGCCAGCGCGTCGGTACCCATTGCAGCGTGACCTCCAGGCTGTCGGCCAGCGATTGCGCCAGGGCGATGTCGATGCCTTCGTAGGTGCCGTCGCTGCGCAGGCGGCTGTAGGGCGCGTAGTCGCCGGTGGTGCACACGCGCAGCACGCCGCGTTGCAGGACGCTGTCCAGGTGCGAGGGCGCGGCGTACGCGGGCAGCGCCAGCGCCAGCGCGGCGCCGAGCAGGGCGGTGGCCAGGCGTCGGGTCATGCGGTTCTCCTGCGGCAGGGCGGGCGTCGGGGCCCGCTGGCTGTACGCCGGCTGTCGCGCCGGCCGGGCGCGTCACCTTAGCCGGTTTCCTCATGCGCCGACGCAATCCCTGGCGCGACAAGGCCTTGCGTGTCCGCAGCGGCGGCAGGTGGCGGCGTGTCGCGGCCCGCCGCGCGCGGCGGCACGCGCCGGCAACGGAACTCCCGGCACGCTGTACCGGTCCGTCCCCCACATTCGCCCCAGCCGCCTGCCCATGGATCCTCGACCGTCGTGACCGCCCTCCCTGCGCAAGACCGTTGGCTGCAGCTGTGGGCGGCACTGGCGACCGCGATGATCCTGGCCTTGCTGGGGCGCCTGCTGTGGGGCGCGCCGTCGGCGCCGCCGCGCGCGGCGGCCGAGGATGCGCTGCGCCTGGTGTTCCTGCCGCGGCAGCCGGCGCGTCGCGCGCCGGTCCCGCCGCTGGCCTCCACGCGTGCGCCAGCGACGGCCGCGCGGATGCCGGCCGCGGCGCGGCAACCGCACGCCGCTCCCGCGCCGACTTCCTCGTCGACGCCGCCCGCGCCCGCTGCGGCTGCCACCGGCATGGCGGCGACGCTCTACACCGGCGATGGCCATCCGCGCCTGCCCGATGGGGTGGCGGTGGATCCGTTCGCGCAGGCGCAGGGCACGCCGCCGGGGACGCTCAATCCGCGCGATGTCGCCAAGTCCAAGCGCCTGCTCGAGCGACCCAATCCGATCGACTATCGGTCCACCCGCTTCGACAAGGACTGGGCCAGCGACGGCACCCTCGGCGACGTTGCCGTGCAGGGCATCAACCGCGCGATCAAGCAACTGTTGCCCAAGAACACGCACCAGTCGGCGGTGGCGCGGCCGCCGCCGGACGTGCGGTTCAATCCGGCGCTGCACGAACGCCCCAGCGACCTCGGCAGCGAGGCGACTGGCGATGCCTACAAGGCCGCCCCGATCGCGTTCGAGAAGGCACCCGGGCTGGACGGCGAAGCCAGCCGGCGGATTCGCCAGGCCCTGGCCGACCTGCAGCAACGGCGCGGCGCCTGCCCGGCGGCACAGCGCGAGCGCCTGCTGACGCCGGTGCGCGAGCACCTGGACGCGTTGCTGCACGTGGAAACCGCAATGGCCAAGGGCGCCGATCCGATCCGCGCGCAGCAACTGCTGCCGCGCGCGGCCGACAGCGCCTACGACCTGGCGCGGCGCGCGCTGTGGTATGCCGACCAGAAACTGGCGGCGTGTGCGCCGTAGGCGGTGATTCGAGCTTGGCAGCGTCGCGGCTGAAGCCGCTCCTACGGGTGTGCTGCCCTCGGGTTGTCGGAGGCGCTCTTCAGCCGCGCAGGCGGAGGATGCGGTGTATTCGACCTTGGCAGCCGTCGGGACTGAAGTCCCCCCCACAGTGCACCCAGCCAGCTTGCCGGATGTCTGTAGGAGCGGCTTCAGCCGCGATGGCTTTCCCGATAAAGCATCGCGGCTGAAGCCGCTCCTACGAGGGTGCGCTGTCGGACAGCGCGCCGAACCCCTCCATCACCCGCCTCGACATGCGCTGCGCGATGATGCGCGCCCGCCCCATCCGAGCGTGTCGCCGATGTCGCTTGCCCGTGCCGCGCTGTGCCTGCTGCTGTGCTGCGGCGTCGCCGCCGGCGCGTCCGCGCGCACGGTGTACCGCTGCGTGCGCGATGGCACGGTCAGCCTGGCCACCGCACCGGAACCGGGCTCGCGCTGCACGCCGAAGGAGCTGGACGATGCGGCGATCGCCACACCCAACCTGTGGGGCAACCTGGGCGTGTTCAGCGGCACCCTGTACGAGCGCGAGCAGGATGGGCGGTTGGTCTACTCCACGCGCAACCTGCCGGGCTCGCGGCCCTACCTGCGCTTCACTGCGGTGACGCCGCCCGGGGAGAGCGCGCATCCCGGCCTGGGCAAGCTCGGGGCGCCGCAACTGCAGGCGCATGCCAAACAGTTCCGCGCCGCGGCGCGCGCCACCGGGGTGGACGAGCCGTGGCTGCGCGCGATCGCGCATGCCGAGAGCGGCTTCGACGCCGCCGCGGTGTCGCCCAAGGGTGCGCAGGGGGTCATGCAATTGTTGCCGGAGGTGGCCAAGGAATACGGCGTGCGCGATCCGTTCGCGGCCGACCAGTCCATCGACGGCGGCGCACGCTACATGCGTGCGCTGCTGCGTCGCTATGGTGGCGATCGGGTGCTGGCCGCAGCCGCCTACAACGCCGGCATCGGCACGGTGACGCGTTACGGCGGCGTGCCGCCGTACGCGGAGACCCGCGAGTACATCGACAAGGTGATGGCGCTGTACCAGCGCTATCGCACCGCGATGGGCATCGCCGTGGAAACGCCGGCGCAGTAGCGCGGCGTCAGCGCAGGCGCTCGATCAGGCGGGACAGCAGCCTGCCCAGCGAGAAGGGAATGCGCCCGATCTGCGCGGCGTCGCGCTGGTCGAGCCGCGCCAGCAGCCGCGCGAAGGTCTCCACCTGCTGCTGCGCATACGCCGGGTCCAGGCGGGCGATGCCGCCCTCCGGCAGGACCTGGCACAGGTAGTCGGGGATCGGGCAGGTGGCCACGACCGGGATGCCGGCCTGGTACAGCGGCTGGCCCTCGCCGAGCATCGCCACCTCCAGGCGCGGCGACAGGGTCAGCGCGCGCAGCTTGCTGCGCCCGGCGCACGCCTGCCGGTACAGCGCATCCAGTGCCGGCGTGGCCGTGTACACCAGGTCCCGTTCCAGCTTGCCGGTCGGTGCCGGCGCGCCGGCCGCCAGGTCGTCGCGCCATTCGGTGCAGCCGAGGTGCTCGATGGTGATGCCGGCCACCGCGCGCGCGTGGCTGCCGCGGCCGTCCCACAGCTGCGGGTGCCGTTGCAGCCACGCCGAGGTCGCCTGGCGTCCGTGCACGCCGATCTGCGGCAACTGGAAATGGCCGGTGACCAGCACGAACACCAGGGTGCGGCGGCGCGCCGCGCGTGGCAGCGCGGCGAAGGCGTGGGCCAGCGCCAGCACGCCGGCCGCACCGTTCTCCTCGCAGGCGTTCGGTCCATCGGTATGGGTGTTGACGATGAGCGTCTCGTCCTGGGCGCGGCCGGGCAGCACCGCATGCAGCGTGTCGGTGGTGGTGTCCTGCAGCGTGGCATGCAGGGTCAGCCGCGCCTGCCTGCGCTGCGCGGCCGCGGCACGCAGCGCCTCGGCGTGGCGTGCACTCACCCACACTGCCGGAAGGTCGCGGTACGGCGTGATGAACGGCAGCACCTGGCCGTGCAGTTGCGCCTCGGAAACGCCCTCGAACACGCAGATCACGGCGCGCACGCCGTGCCGACGCGCCTTGTCCAGCGCCACCGCCTGCAGGCCGGTCAGCAGCGGGGTGGTGATGGGCGATGCGACGTCGGCGTCGCCGTCAGGCAGCCGCGCCTTGCGCTTGAACGCCAGCGTCAGCAAGGTTCGATCGAGGTCGCGACGGCGCAGGGCCACCACCGCGATCTTGCCGCGCGCCTTGCGGAACGAGCGCGGGCGGCCGTCGAACCAGACCAGTTCGCCGGCGAGGCCGTCGGGCGGGGTGACGCCGGAGTAGGGCAGGGGCGCGGCGACCGCGATCGCACTGCCGTCGTCCAGGGCCAGGTGCGTGGCATGCGCCGTCCAGCGACGCAGCGGCAGGTGGTCGCGCTGGACCTGCAGGCCCAGCGCCTGCAGTTCGGAGGCCAGATAGTCGATCGCCGCGGCGTGCGCCGGGCTGCCGGTCAGGCGTGGGCCGAACCCGTTCAGGCGTTCGATCCAGTGCCACAGCTGCGCCTGCGACGGCAGGCCGCGCAGCACGGCGGCCTGTGCGGCCGCGTCCTGGTCGGCCACGTCGCCGACGTCGGGGGCGACGGTCGCGGTCATCGCCCACGCGCCTGCCTGCCCTGCGCAGGCCGCCACGCCCCACGGCGGCTTCGGCGCCAGGCGCGTGCCCCGGCCGGGCGCGGTGTGGACCCCGGGCGACTCAGGGCAATGCCGGCTCCGGTTCCGGCTGCGTGCGCGGCTGCGGCGCGGTGGGCGCGGTTGCGGCCGGGGCGTTGTACAGATCCATCAGCAGCAGGGTGACGCCGTTGGTCCAGCCGAAGCCGTCCTGCAACGCGTACTCGCCGCCGCCGCCGCCCTTGGCCTGCGCGTCCACGCCGTACTTCTCCACCAGCTTGTGCTGCTGCGCGAACAGCGCCTGCACCCGCGCCAGGAAACGGCTGCCGATGCGCTGCGCCAGCGTGTCCTGGCCGTAGCGGCGCAGGCCGTCCACGGCGATCCATTGCAGCGGCGCCCAGCCGTTGGGTTCGTCCCACTGCTGGCCGGTGTGCAGGCGCGTGGTCGCCACGCCGCCGGGGCGCAGCAACTGCGCCTGCACGGTGTCGGCAGTGCGCTTGGCCCGCGCCGGCGAGGCAACGCCGACGAACAGCGGGTACAGCGCCGCGGCGGTGACCTGCTCGCGCAGCCGGCGCTGCTGCCAGTCGTAGTCGGCGTAGTAGCCGGCATCGCTCCACAGGTGCTTGTCGATCGCGGTCTTGCGGGCGCTGGCCAGGGCGGCATAGTCGGTGTCGCAGCCGGGCGCGCCCGGGTTCTTGGCGCAGGCCAGGGCCAGGGTGGTCTCCAGGTGGTAGAGCAGGCTGTTGAGGTCGACCGGGACGATCGCGGTGGTGCGGATGCTGGCCAGGGTCTTGCGGTCGCCGAGCCAGCGGCTGGAATAGTCCCAGCCGCTCTCGGCACCGGCGCGCAGGTCGCGGTAGACCTCGGCGGCGGGGCGGTCCTTGGCCTCGGCGGCGGTGCGCACGTCGTGCAGCCAGGCTTCCGGGCGCGGCGTGTCGCGGGCGTCCCAGTAGCGGTTGAGCAGGCTGCCGTCGGCCAGGCGCACCACGTGCGCATGCGCGCTGCCTGGGGCCAGGGTCTGCGCGCCTTCCATCCAGTACGCGTATTCCTTCTGCAACTGCGGCAGGTAGCGCGCCCAGGCGGCATCGCCTTCCACCTTGGCCTGCAACTGCACCATGTGCGAGAAGAACGGCGGCTGCGAGCGGCTCAGGTAGTAGGTGCGGTTGCCGTTGGGGATGTGCCCGTAGGTGTCGATCAGGTAGGCGAAGTTGTCCAGCATCTGCCGGCTGCGTTCGTGCTCGCCGCTCTCCACCAGGCCGAGCATGGTGAAGTAGGAATCCCAGTAGTAGACCTCGCGGAAGCGCCCGCCCGGCACCACGTAGGGGTGCGGCAGCGACAGCAGGCTGCTGTAGGGCGGCACGTCGACCTGGCGGCGCACCAGCAGCGGCCACAGCGCGTCGATGTGCTCGCGCAGGCCGGTGTCCTGGCGGATCGCCTCGGTCTGCACCGGGCCGGATTCCTCGAAGTTGGCGGCGACGAAACGGCGCAGGTCGAAACCGGGCTGCTGGCGCTGCGCCAGATAGTCGGCGTTGATCAGCGCCGGGTCGCGCAGCGGCAGCGCGTCGACGAAGTGCTTCTGGTCGTCGAACAGTTCCTGCTGCTGCACCGCCTGGAACAGTTCCGGGTAGGCCAGGTCGGGCGTCTGCGGCGGCGGCACCGGGGCGGTCAGCGTCGTCGCGGGACCGGCCTCGGCCATGGCAGTGTCGACGTTGCCGAGCAACAGGCCGAGTGACAGGCTCAGCAGCGGGGTGCAGCAGGGAGGAGCGGCATGGCTCATGTCGGGTCCAGAGCAGGATGCGTGCGGCATGGTAAACGACCGAAGCGGAGACGGGGCGCGCGGCCGTCCCCGGAGGTGCGGCTGCCGATCCTGCCCTGGCGGCCGCGCGCCGCCCGGCTCGCACCGGTGAGGGACCGCAACGCCTGGGGTGATGCAAGAACGGGGCCGCTGGGGGCGGGGCGTGGTGGTCCGTCGCCGGGGCGGCCGGGAGGTCTCTTCAGCCGGTGGGGGGCGTCGCCTGCCGGATCGGGGCTGTGGGTCGTCCAGCGCGCGGCCAGGGCCGGCGCGCGTGAGTGCGCGCCCGCTGCGCCGATCAGGGCTGCCAGCGCGCCACGCGCGCCGGTCGGCGGTCCGCCAGCCGGTCAGGGCGCCCGCGGCGGCTGGCGATCCTTCTCGGCGCTGAGCGCGGCTTCGGCGCGCAGGAACACCTGCCCGATCGGCTCGTCCGCCCGCGTGGCCTGGGCGTCGCCGACCAGCACGGTCAGCCCGAGCGCCTGCTGCCGCGCGGCGATCTCACGAAGGCCGCGCAGTTTCTGCTCGGCATCGGCGCCGTGCAGCATGACGATGAACTCGGCGTGCTCGGTGGCGCGGTCCACCGTGTCGGCGCCGCCATCGTGCACGTAGCTGGCCAGGGTGCGGTCGAGCTGCTGCAGGCTGCTGCCCAGCAGGCGTTCGCTCTGCCGCTCGGCCAGCGCGGCCAGTTCCTGCACTTCCAGGATCACCACCCGGTAGCGGCCATCGGCGGCGGCGTCCACGCTGGTGGCCGGATGCGCCTGCAGCAGCGCCTCGCGTTCGCGCTGCAGGGCGCGGCGGCGTTCATCGAGCAGGCGCATCGCGGTGCGCGCCAGCGCGCGGAGACCGTCGCGCTGGGTCTCGGTGAGCTGGCGCGGCGCGGTGTCCAGCACGCAGACCGTGCCCAGCGCGACACCTTCTTCGGTGACCAGCGGCATGCCGGCGTAGAAGCGCGCGCCGGTGTCGCCGCGCACCATCTGCAGGTCGGCGAAGCGCGGGTCGTCGGCGAGGTCGGGCACTTCCAGCATGTGCTCGGGCTCACGGATGGCGTGGTCGCATACCGCCTGGCTGCGCTCGGTCTGCGGCAGTTCCAGGCCGATCCGTGCCTTGAACCATTGGCGGTCGCGGTCCAGCAGCGACAGCAGCGCGATCGGCGTGTCGCACAG